>JBJEME010000001.1:0-6145 GCA_051879515.1 Lachnospira sp.
ACGGAAGAAGATGATAAACGCTTTGCACAGTCATTTGAAAAGCTTGTATTGATGGAACCGGTAATCAAAGCAAGTATCTGTAATGGTGAGCAAGTTGCAGGTTTTAAAGATATCCATACAGGGAAGATAGAAGAGGTAATGCTGATAAAGAGCCCGTCAGATCTTGAAAAATTTAAGACCATGTATGGAATAAATGAAGAAATAACAAAGGAATATTGATATGAATATACAGATATTTGGAACAAAGAAATGTAATGATACAAGGAAAGCAGAACGCTTCTTCAAGGAACGAGGCATAAAGTATCAGTTCATTGATATGAAAGAAAAAGGGTGAGTGTCGTCCAGTGGACGACATGCTACGAACCGACCGAGCCGGCAGGCGAGACAGAGCAAGGGAGAGTTTACTTCTGTTGCACAGGCTAATGGCGGTCTTGAAAATATGATTAACTGGGAAGGGCGCACGAAGTCCAGTGGACTTCGGTCTTGCGCGGACCGAAGCGGAGCGGAGACAGACCAGGATATACTTGCTCTTATTAAGTATATTGCAGATGAAGATAAACTGGAAAAGGTACTTGAGAATCCGCAGGTAATTAAAACACCAGTAGTTAGAAATGGAAAGCAATCTACACTTGGATATCAGCCTGATGTATGGAAGGGATGGAATTAATGGTAAAGAAGATAATGCATGATCCGCTGTTTCTGGCACAGAAGTCAGTGGATGCAACAGAGGCAGATAAACAGATTGTGACTGATTTGCTTGATACACTTAGGGCAAATTTAGAACACTGTGTTGGTATGGCTGCCAATATGATTGGGGTAAAAAAGAATATCATTGTAGTAGCAGCCGGACCATTTCAATTTGCAATGATAAATCCGATAATTACAAAGAAATCTGGAGCGTATCAGACTGAGGAAGGATGTCTTTCGCTGAAAGATGTAAGACCATGCACGAGATATCAGGAAATAGAAGTGGACTATCTTGATCAGAACTTGCACGAGCAATGAGGAAAGTGGCTGACGTGCTTGAACGAGCAGACATTTGACGAACGCCGCGGTCACCGAGCATTTATGCGAGGTAAGAAACAGCATGGAAAGTATTCAGGGTGGACAGTTCAGATTATTCAGCATGAGATTGACCATTGCAATGGAATAGTAATATAAGAATTAGGCAGGTGGAAAAATGTATTTAATCAAGACGGTAAAAGGTGATATTACGAAAATTACAGATGTTCAGGCAATCGTAAATGCTGCAAACAATTCTCTTTTAGGAGGCGGTGGAGTTGATGGTGCCATTCACAGGGCAGCAGGACCAGAACTTTTAGCAGAGTGTAGGACTCTTCATGGTTGTGAGACAGGTCAGGCTAAGATTACAAAAGCATATAATCTGCCATGTGATTATGTGATACATACTGTGGGTCCGATTTGGAATGGTGGCAGAAGTAAGGAAGAGGAACTTCTAGCAAGTTGCTATTTTCATTCTATGCAGGTTGCACTTGAACATAGGATAAGAAGTATCGCATTTCCTTCTATTTCTACAGGAGTATATTGCTTTCCGGTGGAGCTTGCATCAAAGATTGCAGTAAAAACAGTGAGCAGATTCTTGGATGATAATCCTGATAGCTTCGAATTTGTTGAGTGGGTTCTATTTGACAATGAGACAGCAAGAATTTACGAAGGTGAAGTAGATAAACTATATACAGATTTGTAGGAAAAAGCAAAGGAAGAAAACATTATGGGATTATTTGATATTAATGACGAAAAACTTCAAGCATTTTACCATAGGGCATTGGTTGAAGCAAATTATGGATTTGTCAATCCTCGTAAATATCCATATCTGGATCGTGCAATTATGCAATATGCAAGGGAAAATAATTGTAGCTATGATGATGCACTTATATTGGCGAAAACAGGTAAAAAGACAGGGAGGTTAGCCGGTAGATAGATGTCGTCTGCCATGCGACCATGAAGAACTATCTTTTTTATAGAATAGTAAGAAAAGAAAGGTGGTGCTTCTAATGAGTACATATGTTATGTCAGATATCCATGGTTGTTATGATGACATGCTTATGATGATAGAAAAAATTAAATTGTCCGATGAGGATGTTTTGGTTTTTGCAGGTGATTATATAGACAGAGGACCAAAGAGTTATGAGATGATTAAGTGGATTGAGAAGAATCTGAACAATGCGATTTTCTTAAAAGGAAATCACGAAGTTGAATTTGCTTATGGTATCAGCCTGATGCTGGAAATGTGTAAAAAAAATGAGTGGTCAGAAGAATCCTTGGAAGATACAAGAATTGTATTTGCACTTATAAAACAAGCCTCACAGGGCGTATTTGATTATTATGGGACTATTCAAAATTTGATAGAGATTCACGGCTGTACATTAAGTGAATTATCACATTATGCGAACATGTTTGAGGATTTTCCTTTGTTTTATTTATTGGAGGTAAGTGGTAGGAATTATGTAATAGTACATGCTGGGTACATTGATACTCTAGAAGGTGTTGATACCGAACGTGCCTATGAATCAATTGATGAATTTTATTTATATGCAAGAGATGATGCATATATTTATGGAGGTATTGAACATGGAGTAGTTGTTGCAGGACATACACCGACAACTCTGGAGGAAGAACTGCCATTTAATAATGGAGATGTGTATAAGTCTTATGATGAGGATTTAGATTGCACATTTTATGATATTGATTGTGGCTGCTCTGCAAAGGGCAAAAGAGCTGGTGCTAAGCTTGCATGTATTCGTTTGGATGATGAACGAATTTATTATATATAGTGAAGGTGGTGATTGTAGATGGCTCAAAGAACTATGTGTCTATGTGAGGGTAAATACATCGGAATTGAATCGATATTTACCGTTGTGAATGGAAGACAAATAAATATTCCCGAAAAGGTTGAGGCACTTAGAGAAAAAAGTCGTCGCAATCAGCTTACCTGTCCATGTGGCTGCGGGGCGATTCTTACATTGGTAGCGGGTGATCGAAATTTACGAGAACAGCATTTTAGACTTAAAGAAGGGGAACATGAAAAGGATTGCCACCTGGTAACAGAAGGAAAATGTTCTGTCGATTCAAAAATTGTTCTTAAATGCTGGCTGGATGATAAGTTACAAGATGCCAATATTGAATCCAGAGTTCCGATATCAGCAGTAGAGAACCACGAACGTAAATATGAATTTACACTATTGTCTAGAACAAAATCAATAGCGGTGAGTTATTCACATGAGCGTGTTAATTTATCAGATGAAAAGTTTGATATCTTAGAAAGCAACAGCAAAGGTATTCGTATTATTTATATTGTTGATGCACTTAATGGAGGTGTGAACGGACAGTATCCGGAAAGTCTGATGAAAATACAGACAAGACAAGGGTATTGCTTGTATCTTTCCATTGATGATATTGACTATTACAAGGCTAAACTCAAAGCTGTCTATTTTGAACAGGATATTGATGGATTATGGCAAGAAATAACTTTTGCATCGGGATTGCTTAGTTAGTTTGATATAAGTGAATTCGGAGATATTTTCTATTTTGGAAAGGCTCTCAAAGAATTGTTAGAAATTGCAAAGGATAAATTTGCCTGGGAACAAGAGTCTATCAGACAGAAGCGTGAGCGTGAAAGGATAGAGCGAGAGGAATATCTTAAGAAGATTATTGAGGAGAACGCTAAACGTCAGGAAGAAAAGAATAAAGAAATGATTCGTCAGAAGGAGGAGGCAGAAAGACGTAGAGCAGAGCTTGCAGAAAAACAGCGATTAGAAGCTGAACGAAAGGAAAGAGACCGAAAGGAAAAAGAGGATGCATTTAAGGCTGCGGTTTCTAATAACTTCGAGAATCAAGAAACTCAAATACGAGATGCCGATGGAAATAGATGGGTAAAATGTGAGTTCTGCGGTAAAATTGCTATGGAAAAAGAGTTCAGTTCCTATGGCGGAGCTGGCAGAGTTAATCTTGGAACCTGTTATGATTGCTCAAAGAATACATCAGTTATACATGAAAAGATAAATCATCCGGTGGCAATAAAGAAAAGGGCATATGATCCGAATGTCTGTCCTGATTGTGGTGGACAGCTGAAGGAAAAGAGTGGAAAGTTTGGTTCATTTATCGGGTGTAGTAATTATCCAAGATGCAGATATACGAGGAAAATCACTGGTAAGAAGTACTAAGATATGGATGGGATAGTGTCGGTTTTGGAAGGTTATGGTATTTACTTCTTGATGAATGTGAAGGAGGTCTTGATGTGGACAGAAATATTTGGCTCGACGGTATGATGGGACTTATTGTAGGGGACGCTTTGGGTGTTCCGGTACAGTTTATGGAGAAAGAAGAAATTATCACAAGGAAAGTCGGACCGGTAAAGGGCATGGAATCCGGTGGTGCATATAATATGCCGGCAGGTACATGGTCGGACGATGGAAGTATGGCACTTGCTACCCTTGACAGCATTGTGAATAAAAAACGGATTGATTTGCAAGACATTATGGAATGCTTCTGCAAGTGGGAATTAGAAGGAAAATATACGCAGTATGGGGAAGCCTTTGATCAGGGAAATACCTGCACGGAAGCCATTTATCGTTATATAAAGGACAAGAATATAGATACCTGCGGATGCACAGGCGAAAACTCTAATGGTAATGGTTCTTTAATGAGGATTCTCCCAGCGTGTATATTTCTGGCATTAGCTCAGGAGACTTCGGAAGAGGATAAGATGGCTCTTATTCATAAAGTGTCCGGATTAACACATAATCATCTTAGAAGTAAAATGGCATGCGGATTATATTATGCAATGGTTGATGCAATGCTTCATTCCAAAGGTAAATCATCTTTGAAGAACATTTTGCAAACGGGTATTGATAAAGGATTAAAGTTTTACGGAATGGACAAGGATAATTATTATGAAATGACACATTTTACAAGGATGTTTCATTTGGATGAATTGCAACAGACAGAGGAAAGGGATATGAGAAGCGGCGGTTACGTGATTGAAACGATAGAGGCAGCGGTGTGGTGTCTGATTACCACAGATTCCTTGAAAGAGTGTTTATTGAAAGTAGTAAATATGGGATATGATACAGATACGGTGGCTGCAGTTGCAGGTGGACTTGCTGGACTGTATTATGGCGTAGATGCTATACCGAAAGACTGGTTAGATGAGATAGTGCAGAAAGAGTATGTTGAAGAACTGTGTGAAAAAGCGAAATATTTATTGTAATGGAATTTATTTATTCATAATCTGGAATATTAAATTTATGATAGATGAAAATAGAGCATAAAGTAGAGACTTGATATGAAAGGATGTGAATGTTTTGTATGAATATAAAAGATTTAATTGGTGAAGCAACTGAATATGATAAAAAGCTTGCACTGGAGGAAAAGAAACCAAAAAGCTGGTGTAAAAGTGTAAGTGCGTTTGCAAATACATTTGGTGGAGCATTGATTTTTGGTATTTCTAATGAGGGGATGGTTGTCGGACTTGAAGATCCGGAAGGTGATGCAGAAAAGATTAGTGAAGTAATTAAGACAAGACTTGATCCAATACCGGAGTTTAAGCTTAGATTCCATAAAACCGAAGATGGGAAGGTTTTGGTCATACTTGATGTGTATAAAGGTGACGAGACACCATATTATTATTCAGGAGATGGAGTACTGGAAGCTTATGTTCGTGTTGGAAATGAAAGTGTAAAGGCAACTGCGACTGAATTGAAGCGTCTTGTTCTTAGAGGAAAAAATACATCATATGATTCGCAGAATTCTACCTATAAGGTGGATGATTATGCATTTTCAAAGCTTAAAGAAAGATATAAAAAATGGACTGGGAATAGCTTTGATGATAAAGATTTGATTTCATTTGGACTGGTAAATGAGCAGGGCGATTTAACGAATGCAGGGGCATTACTTGCGGATGAAAGTCCGATTCGTTGTTCAAGATTATTTTGCACAAGGTGGAATGGATTAAATAAAAGCGGTGGCGCAGTTGATGCGTTAGATGATGCGGAGTATTCAGGTAGTGTTATTTCCCTTATTGAGAATGGAGAGGCATTCATCAAGCGTAATTGTAAAATGAAGTGGCGTAAGACTGCAAATTCAAGAGAAGAAATGCCGGAGTATGTAGAGCGAAGCTATCACG
>JBJEME010000002.1:0-38770 GCA_051879515.1 Lachnospira sp.
CAAAAAAATAAGACCATTACTGGTCTGTAACGATTTTGGGTGTCAAACTTCCGAGAAACAATTTGGTCTGTCATATGATGAAATGAAACAGATTGTCTTAAATGGCGTTGTTGCTTCATTCTTACCGGAATCAGGGAAGATTTCATTACGTGATCAGATTGACGAAAAGTTTCCATCTTGGATTTAATAATTGGATTCAATAATTAATTAAAAAACTTGCATTACTGGTTTGACACATTTATAATAGTGTGTAGCAATGACTTTAGGAGGAATAATATATGCAGATCACTAAGAATCAGGAAGGCGATAAATTAGTTCTTACCCTTGTAGGAAGACTTGATACAAACACTGCTCCGGAGTTGGAAGCAGAATTAAAGCAGTCATTGAATGACACAAAGGAATTAGAGTTCGATATTAAGGAGTTGGAATATATTTCATCAGCGGGACTCAGAGTTCTTCTAGCTGCGCAGAAGGTGATGAATAAGCAGGGCAGCATGGTTATTAAGAATGTCAATGAGGAAGTTATGGAAGTATTTGAAGTAACAGGGTTTGTTGATATCCTTACAATTGAGTAAAAGATTTACAGCTATGGGCAATGTCTGATATGACCCATAGCTTTTCTATTTTTATGCTAGTAAACATTGTCGATAATTGGTATAATTATCAAATAGACTTTATGAGTTAATATGAAGAGGCGAAGTACGAATTAGTTTATACAAGAGCTAATATGATAAACAGATTGTTTAAGGAGAAATAATATGAAAACAGATTATTTATGTGAACACAGATTACAGAAATTAGACCCAAAGCTGCATCAGTTATTTAAGGACTCGGTATTCAGCCTGCAGCAGCTATTGACAAGATATAAGAATATTTTCCCTACATATACAGACCATACGGCATTGCATTCCCTGGAAGTAGTTGATTTCTGCAATGCACTTATTGGAGAAGAAAATATTGATAAATTAAATGCAGATGAAATCTATATACTCCTCATGAGCTGTTATCTCCATGACAGCGGTATGGGTATCACAGAATCAGACTTTGAGTTGTTCAGACAGAAGATAGATTTCGGCAATTATTTTGAGACTCATAAGGACGTGACAACACCGGATCTGATTCGTGATTTCCATCATGAATTCAGCGGATTATATATTAAGAAATATGCAGATTTTTTTGATATTCCATCACAGGAGCATGTATTTTCTATTGCTCAGGTATCAAGAGGTCACAGAAAGACTGATTTGTATGATGAGAAGGAATATCCGGCAGAGTATAAGCTTCCTAACGGTAATACAGTTTGTCTTCCATATCTGGCAGCCCTTATTCGTCTGGCAGATGAGCTTGATATAGCGGCAGACCGTAACCTCCAGTTTATTTATGATATTAATAAGATTGATAATGAAATCAGCAGAATGGAATTTAAAAAGCATGAGGCGATAAGGCATCTTGATATTAATGAGGACTCATTCATGATGCATGTAGATGCCAGTGATGCCGATGTTTATGAAGGAGTTAAGACATTAGGAGGAAAGCTGGATTCAACACTTCAATACTGTATTGATGTTGTGGATAAAAGGACTCCTTATGAAATACAACAGAAATCAATCACAATTAAACCTATAGGGGAGTGAGAGGATGAAACATAAGTTTTGTTATAACTGCAGAAAGACTATTTTGTGCGGCTTTTTGTTGATGGTTGCATTTTTTACAGTCACAGGCTGCGGCAAATCTGATAAAAAAATAGAATCTGTGGAACAACTAAACGAAAAGGGACGTGTTATAAGAGTTGAGGCAGGTTCAGCTTCAGCTAATACCGCTACAGAGCTTTTCAGTGATGCAAAGCTGGTGTATGGGAATTCTCTTCCTGATGCATATATGTCTGTACAGCAGGGAAAATCTGATGCGTTTGTATTTGACAGGCTCCAGGTGGAATATGCGCTTGCATCAGAAACGCTGGATGATCTTGTTATTATGAATGAGGTGCTGGATACAGCGGAAATTGTTGTAGGAATAGCACTAGGCGAGGAAGAACTTCTGGACAGTGTTAATGCATTTATTGCACAGATAAAGAGTGACGGAACGCTTGAGGATATGTATAACCGCTGGGTTACGGATGCAGATGAAGCAATGCCGGAGATTGACAAACCGACGAATCCTACGAGGACACTGAATGTTGGAACATCAGGTCTTGTGGCTCCTATGAATTACTATGCCTCCAATCAGCAGTTAACGGGATTTGATGTGGAGATGATTAAAAGGCTGGCACTGTATCTGAATATGGATATCCATCTTGAAGCCATGTCATTTGACGCGCTTGTGGCATCGTTGGAAACAGGTAAGCTTGATATGGTTGTATCGGATTTAAATGTGACAGAAGAACGAAAAGAAGTTATGCTTATGTCTGATCCATATCTTGTAACTGAGACGGTTGTGGTAGTTAAAAAAAGCAGTTTGTCAGATGATTATAGCAGTTCAATAACATCTGTTTCACAATTGGAAGGAAAAAAGATAGGCATTCTCCAGGGGTCTTCATATGAGCAGGCAATCAAGGACAAGATTAAAGGATGCCAGCTTATCAGTACACCATCCTATGCAAGTTCAATTGCAGAACTCCAGAATGGGAAGATTGATGCATATATCACTGATGAACCGGTGGCAAGGTTCCAGGTTCTTCAGACAGAGGGAATCAGAGTGATTGACGAAATGCTTACACGTGATGACTATGCATTTGTCCTGGCGAAGAATAACACGACGCTACGGGATGAAATAAATCAGGCATTGGCTGAACTTAAGGCAGAAGGAGTACTTGGAGAATTAAAAGAAGAGTGGGTGGAAGGAAAAGGAACGAAGAGTGTTGATAGGAACCCATCTGCTGATACATCCAGAGGTACTCTCCGTGTAATAACTTCAGCGACACTGGAGCCATTCAGTTATATAAGTGATAACGAATTAGTAGGATATGATGTGGAGCTTATTTATAGAATCGCAGAAAAACTGGGTTATCAGGTGGAGATAGCGGATACTGAGTTTAATAGTATTATGACAGATGTTACAACAGGTAAATGTGATGTTGCCATTGGATGTATAACAGTTACCGAAGAAAGAGCTGAATCTGTGCTATTTACAGATGCGGTCTATAACAGTGGAACGGTTGCCATTGTACAGGATAAGTCAGGTACTGCAGATACAGGCTTCTTTGAAAAAATTAAAAAGAGCTTTATAAGAACATTTATTACAGAAAACCGTTGGAAGATTATTTTAAACGGCTTGAAGGTTACTATTGAGCTTTCTATCGCATCACTTATTGCCGGAACAATAGCAGGCTTTCTATACAGCTTTCCGCTTAGAAGCAAAAACAGATTTGTTAAGAAGCTGTGTAATGGTATCAGTACTGTTTTGAATGGTCTTCCGATTCTTGTTATCCTTATGGTTCTGTACTATATTGTGTTTAGTAAAACACTGTTTCCTGCTGTAGTTGTAGGAATTATAGCTTTTTCAATTGATTTTGCCAATACTGTGGCCGGACTTCTTAATACGGGTATACAGGCAGTTGACCATGGGCAGCAGGAAGCAGCGGAAGCCATGGGATACAGTAAATGGCAGGTATTTACAAAGATTACTTTTCCTCAGGCAGCAGAACAGATGAGGGGACAGTATAACGGTGCTGTTGTGGGAATGATAAAAGGAACGTCTATTGTTGGATATATTACCGTTCAGGATTTGACGAAAGCAGGAGATATAATACGAAGCCGTACATACGAAGCATTCTTTCCATTGATCGTGACAGCAATTATATATTTTGCATTATCATATCTTATCGTATTTATTCTTCAGCTTGCGGAACGCAAGTTTGAGCCTAAGAAAAGAAAACGAGAAGTAAAGGGGGTAAGCATTAATGATATCAATTCATAATCTTGAGAAAGCATATGAGAATGTGACACCTCTTAAGGACGTAAATGCAGAAATAAACAAGGGAGATGTGATTTCAGTTATCGGGCCGTCAGGAACAGGAAAGAGCACATTGCTGCGCTGTATTAATCTTCTTGAAGTGCCTACTGCAGGCAGTATTGAAATAGATGGCGTTAACATCATGGATAAGAACACAGATTTGCGAAAAATGCGTCTGAAGATTGGAATGGTTTTTCAATCCTTTAATCTGTTTAGTCATAAGATGGTTATAGAGAATATTATGATGGGACCTATGGATTTGTTAGGCGTAAGCAAACAGGAAGCATTTGACAGAGGAGTACACTATCTTGAGATGGTAGGTCTCAGACAGAAACTTTATGCCTATCCTGATGAATTGTCAGGCGGACAGAAACAGAGGGTGGCAATTGCCAGATGCTTAGCGATGAATCCTGAAATAATTCTGTTTGATGAGCCTACATCTGCGCTTGATCCTACCATGGTTGGAGAGGTACAGGCAGTTATCAGAAAGCTTGCAGAGGAAGGCCTTACAATGATGGTAGTGACTCACGATATGAAATTTTCAAAAGAAATTGCTAACAGAATATTCTATATGGATGAGGGTGTTGTTTACGAGGAAGGAACTCCAGAGGAGGTTTTTGATCATCCAAAACATGAAAAGACCAGAGCGTTTGTTAAGAGACTTCGCACATGGGAATATTATATTAATTCAGAATTTTTCGATTTATATGCAATGAATTCAAGTGTGGAAGAGTTTGGAAGAAAGCAGTACCTTAGTTCACGACAGATTAATAATATCCAGCTAGTCATAGAGGAGCTGGTTGTAAATCACATTATTAAACAGACGCCACATATAGCGATACAGGTGGGACATTTTGAGGTTGATAACAAGATTGAGATGACATTTTCTTATGGAGGGGAACAGTTTAATCCCTATGATACTGAGAAAGAGGACATTATTTCAATGCTTCTTATCCGTCAGATTACCGGTAATGTCAGCTATTATTATAACCACGGAACTAATATGTTAAAACTTGAATTGATTTAAGACAGAAGAGGTTAGAGTAGGGAGAATGTGTATATGGTTACGGAGAAGAATGTGGCTGGTATGAATAAGAGAAAAATTAAACAGCCTTGTACTTCCGGTTGCGCGAAAGTCCCTGTTGTAATGCAGATGGAGGCTGTGGAATGCGGAGCAGCTGCATTAACAATGGTACTTGCATACTATGGCAAATGGCTTCCTCTTGAGCAGATTCGTTTGGATTGCGGTGTTTCAAGAGATGGCTCGAATGCAAAGAATATCTTGCGTGTAGCCCAAAGCTATGGACTTATGGCAAAGGGATATCGCCTTGAACCTGAAGAGTTGAAGAAGTATGCATGTTTTCCGTGCATCATTCATTGGAATTTTAATCATTTTGTAGTGTTGGATGGGTTTAAAGGAAATAAAGCTGTTATAAATGATCCGGCAAAAGGGAAATATACAGTGTCCATGGAGGCATTTGATGAAGCATACACAGGAATCTGTCTCCAGTTTAAACCAGGTGATGATTTCACACCGGATGGCAAGCCTAAAAGTGTTCTGTCCTTTGCAAAGAAAAGATTAAAGGGAACGACTACAGCAGTATTTTTTGTGGTTCTTACAACTGTTATCAGTTCCCTGTTCGGAATTATTTATCCGGGCTTTCAAAGGATTTTTATAGACAGGCTGTTGCCGGGAGTAAATGCAGACTGGTTCGGACCGTTTATGATTGCTTTTGTGTTTTTCTGTCTGCTGCAGATAGTGGTTGCATGGATACAGACGGTGTACTCAATACGCATAAACGGTAAGATGGCTATAGTCGGAAATACATCATATATGTGGAAGCTGCTTCGCCTGCCGATGGATTTTTTCTCACAGAGGATGGCAGGAGATGTGCTCAGCAGGAAAGAGGATAATGCGGAGATTGCTGAAACGCTGACAGACACGCTGGCTCCATTATTAATTAATACATGCATGATGGCAGTATATTTTCTGGTTATGATTCGATACAGCGTGGTGCTCACGTTAATAGGTGTCACGTCGATAGTTGTTAATCTTGTACTTTCCAACATTATTTCTGCAATGAGAATCAATATTACACGTGTGCAGATGAGGGATGAAGGAAAGCTGGCAGGAGCAACCGTTAATGGAATTGACATGATAGAAACCATTAAGGCAAGTGGTGCAGAGAATGGGTATTTTGAAAAATGGTCCGGGTATCAGGCCGGGGTTAATTCAGCTAATATAAAATATGCCAGATTAAATCACTATCTGGGAACCCTTCCGTCTATAGTTTCTGCGATTTCAGGAACAGTGGTACTTATGACGGGTGTGTGGCTCACAATTAATGGAAAGTTTACTGTTGGTATGATTATGGCATTCCAGGGTTTTCTTGCATCATTTACAGAACCGGCAACGACAATTATAACTGCAGGGCAGACAATTCAGGAGATGCGCACACAGATGGAGCGTATAGAAGATGTTATGGATTATCCTGAAGATGTTAATTTTGAGAACGAAGTTAATGAAGCTTTAGAAGAAGATAAGGAATATGACAAATTATCCGGCAACATAGAAATTAAAAATGTAACATTCGGATATTCCAGGCTTGCCAAGCCGCTGATTGAGGATCTGAATCTCACACTTAAAAGAGGCAGCAGGATTGCACTTGTGGGGACATCGGGCTGTGGCAAATCTACCATTGCAAAGCTGGTATCAGGATTATATCAGCCATGGAGCGGTGAAATATTGTTTGACGGGAAATCAATAAATGAAATAGATAGAAGCGTATTTACGGGTTCATTGGCAGTGGTGGACCAGGATATTATTTTGTTCGAGGACACAATCGCCAATAATATAAAAATGTGGGATTCATCGATAGAAGATTTTGAGATGATTATGGCAGCCAGAGATGCGCAGCTCCATGAAGATATTATGAAAAGAAATGGCGGTTATCAATATAGAATTACTGAGGGCGGAAGAGACTTTTCAGGTGGTCAGAGACAGCGCCTCGAAATCGCCAGGGTTCTTGCACAGGATCCGACAATTATTATAATGGATGAAGCTACGAGTGCTTTGGATGCCAAGACAGAATATGATGTTGTCAAATCCATTAAGAACCGTGGAATCACATGTATCGTTGTGGCGCACAGGCTCTCTACCATCAGGGATTGTGATGAAATACTGGTACTGGACCATGGCAAGGTTGTTGAGCGTGGTACACATGAACAGTTGTATCAGATGGATGGCTACTATCGTCAGCTTGTCAGCAATGAATAGAAGAGGGAGGTACAAGTCTGATGGGATGGTTTGACGAACAGATAAAACAGCGTAAACAAAGCGATGACGATGTATTTGCAGACTCATTTATCCAGATAGCAGGCGCCATCATGGGCTCAAAGGTAACAAGAGCTCTGAATGATGACAGAATGATCACCAAAAATGCAATAGACGAAATACTGAAATTCTATCATTTGAAGACAAGGGAAATTCCTGATGATATAAAAGATATGAATGAACAGCTGGAATTTCTTCTTCGTCCGTATGGAATCATGCGAAGGAGTGTGAAACTCGAAAAGGGATGGTATAAGGATGCAGTAGGCCCGATGCTTGGAATTCGAGCAGATGACGGAAGTGTTGTTGCGTTAATTCCTGATGGAATAAGCGGATATAGATTTTTTGACCGCAGCAGTGGCAATAATGTAAAATTAAATAAAAAAACGGAAAAAATGATTCAGCCGGAGGCAATCTGCTTTTATGAACCATTCCCAATGAAGGCAATTGGAATAAAGGATTTGATAAAATACATTGCAGGAACTTTGTCTGTGTCAGATATTATAATGATTGCGGCAGCAATACTTGCAGCAACACTTGTAGGGATGCTTACACCAAAGCTTAACAGAATTATTTTCTCAGAAATTGTACCTGACGGAAATATTCGGACTGTTGTTGCAATGACGGTATTTATGCTGTCAGTTTCCATCAGTGTACTGTTTATTGGCACGATAAAGGATATGTTAATGGCAAGAATCAAGACTAAAATGGATGTGTCGGTGGAAGCGGCAACAATGATGAGGGTCCTTTCTCTTCCAGCCGACTTTTTTAAACAATACAGTGCCGGGGAACTTGCAAGCCGGGCAGCGTATGTTAATTCCCTTTGTGATATGCTTGTGTCATCAATACTTTCCACAAGTTTCACATCATTGTTCTCGCTTATATATATTTATCAGATTTTTCTGTATACACCTGCATTAGTTATTCCGGCAGTTACAGTTGTTCTGGCTACGCTGATTTTGTCAGTGATAATAACTGTATCTCAGGTAAATGTATCAAAGTATCAGATGCTTCTTTCATCAAAGGAAAATGGAATGTGTTATGCTCTTATTACCGGAATCCAGAAAATCAAACTGGCGGGTGCAGAAAAGCGGGCATTTGCAAGATGGGGAAAATTATACTCAGAAGAAGCAAAAGCGTTATACGATAATCCGCTTTTTCTGAGGGTGAATACGGTGCTGATAACTGCAGTATCTCTTATAGGATTGATTGTGATTTATTATGAAGCCGTGATAAGCGGAGTGTCGGTGGCCGATTATTATGCATTTACTGTTGCTTATGGAATGGTATCAGGAGCATTTTCAGCACTTGCATCAGTTGCAACGACAGTAGCTAATATTAAGCCGATTTTGGATATGGCAAAGCCGATGCTTCAGACAGTTCCTGAGATATCTGAAGAAAAACATGTTATTTCAAGATTGTCAGGTGGAATTGAACTGAATAATGTTTCTTTCAGATATGATGATAATATGCCGCTTGTAATTGACGATTTGTCTTTGAAGATACGACCGGGTCAATATGTTGCAATAGTAGGGGCGACAGGCTGCGGTAAATCGACATTGATGCGTATCCTTCTGGGATTTGAAAGACCACAGAAAGGAGCGGTTTATTATGACGGGAAAGATATCTCCACAATAGACCTTAAATCTCTCAGAAGAAAAATCGGTGCTGTAATGCAGGACGGCAAATTATTTCAGGGAGATATATACTCCAATATAGTGATATCAGCACCATATCTTACACTGGATGATGCGTGGGAAGCAGCAGAGATTGCGGGTGTTGCGGATGATATACGCTCCATGCCCATGGGGATGCTTACCATGATTTCAGAAGGAAACGGAGGTATTTCAGGAGGACAAAGACAGAGGTTAATGATTGCAAGGGCGATTGCACCAAAGCCTAAGATTCTCATGTTTGACGAGGCAACCTCTGCACTTGATAACCTTACTCAGAAGAAGGTGTCAGAATCTCTTGATAATCTTAAATGTACAAGGATTGTCATAGCTCACAGACTTTCAACAATAAAAAACTGTGACAGAATTGTTGTGATTGATCATGGTAAAATAATAGAAGATGGTACATACTCAGAACTCATGGAGAAGAAAGGTTTCTTCACAGAACTTGTAGAAAGACAGAAGCTGGAACAGGAGCAGTAAACTACTATTATACCCGGAGGTGTCTATGAGCAGTAAAACTTGTGTTAAAGAACGTAATAAAAAAGAATATATATTAAAAGGTAATATTTTATTCTGCAGAAATCTGCAGAAAATAGAAACATTCCCAAACAGTTATATCGTCTGTGACAATGGAGTGTGCAGGGGTGTATTCAAGGAAATCCCCGAGAAATATGATGGATTGTGTGTATATGATTATAAAGACTGCCTGATTATTCCGGGACTCGTGGATCTGCATATACATGCCCCTCAGTATGCATACCGTGGCATGGGTATGGACCTGGAGCTTATGGACTGGCTTAAGCAGCAGGCTTTTCCTGAAGAGGCAAAGTATTCAGATGAAGAGTACGCTAAAAAAGCATACAACATATTTGCAACGCAGATGAAAAAAAGTGCAACCACAAGGGCTGTGATATTTGCAACACAGCACAGAAAATCAACTGAAATTCTTATGGATTTTATGGAAGAAACAGGACTGATCACATACATTGGCAAGATAAATATGGATCAGGATGCGCCGGAAGATCTGATTGAAGAAAGTGCAGATATGTCTGCATATAACACGTTTGGTTGGATTAATAGGATTACAGGCAAATACAGGCGCACAAAGCCTATACTGACACCAAGATTCATTCCAAGCTGTTCAAAGAAGCTGCTTGAGGAATTAAGAGAAGTCCGCATGGCGTACGACCTTCCGGTACAGTCACATCTTTCGGAGAATCCCGGGGAAATTGAACTGGTAAAACAGCTTTTTCCGGAATCACATTTTTATGGTGAGTGTTATGATAAATATGACCTTTTTGGAAAAAAGCAGGGTTCTGATTTCACAGGAGAAACTGTTATGGCGCATTGTGTATATTCAACAGAGCCTGAGATAGAGCTTATGAAGAAAAATGATGTTTTTATAGCTCATTGCCCATCATCTAATATGAATCTTGCGTCTGGAATAGCACCGATACGACGGTATATGGAACTAGGATTAAAGGTGGGCTTGGGAAGCGATGTGGCCGGAGGTCAGAGTGAATCAATATTTCGTGCAATGACCGATGCCATTCAGGTTTCAAAATTATACTGGCGCATGGTGGACGATACTAAAAAACCACTGGTGTTCTCAGAAGCATTTTTTATGGCAACTAAAGGGGGAGGCAGATTCTTTGGAAAAGTTGGAAGCTTTGAAGAAGGATATGAAATGGATGCTTTGGTGCTGGATGATTCCGGACTGCCACATCCGCAGGAGCTTTCACTTGTTCAGAGACTAGAAAGGTTCGCATATTTATCGCCTGATTCACAGGGAATTGTAGCCAAATATGCTGCGGGGCGAAAGGTATTATAGATTATAAACTACGAAAGGATGGAAACAATATGAAGAAAATATCCGGAAGTAAAAAGAAAATCTATGCTATAATGATGACTGTACTTATTCTGATGAACAGCTTTATTGTGTGTGTTCATGCAGATGAACCTGAACAGCGTGATTTGAATCCGCCGAAAGCGGTGAAGCAGGAAACAGGAACGCTTGTTGTGGAAAGCAACGGTCTTTTTATTGATTACGGAAACGGTGCAGAGTATATGAGCGCTGAAGAAGGTGGGGTAGTACCGTATACGGAGCAGACTGATAAGTGGGAGCTGAGGTATGGACAGCTTATATTAAAGGATGGATTTGAATTTAATACAACAGCCGATTGTGCTTTGCGTTTTGGAAGCTCGACGAATAATTATCTGGACATTCAGGGTGATGCCACAATCAGATATGGGTGCAGAGATAAAGCAGGTATTGGAATAGACTGTTCAGGGAAAAATCTTTATGTTTCAGGATATGGATCTCTTGAAATATCAGCTATTCAGGATTCCACAGAGCCTATGAAATATACAGCAGGAATTATGTGTAAAAATTTAACTGTAGACTTAGAGAAAGATGGAAAAATAAATGCTTATGGCGGAGACATGGATATTGCAGATTGCTTATCAGCCGGACTTATTTGTAGAGGTGATATCACTGTAAAAAGAGGAACTTTAAATGCAGTGGGAGGCAGTAGTGCAGATGGAATAGATAACTTATCCATTGGATTGTATTCTTCAGGAAAAATAAGTGTAATTGAAGGTACCATTAATTCTTACACGCGACAGGTAATTTCAGGATATGGAGCCTGCCTGAAACAATCAGATGGCATAAAAGACAATACACAGTTTGTGGGAGCACAGAACTGCGAAGATGATCCTGGTGAGTGTTTATTTAAATTATATTACGATGATTTGCTGGGGGATGTAATGACATTTACAGCAGAAGAGTCTTCTGAACCATTAAAATTTGTAAGGTTTACGCATAAGATAAGCAATCAGGTGCTTGTGTTCAAGGATGGACAGCTCTATTGTGCAGATTATGATGATTGCAGCACTCTGGATACAGCTCAGGTATATTCTGAACAGACTGATTTATGGTCAATAGATTCTGATGGGAAGCTTGTTCTGGAAGATGATTTTTACTTTAAAACGACTGCACCTGTCGGATTGTATATACATGAGCGCAGTGATGGAGAAGCAACTGAAATACTGTTAAACCAGCGTGGCGGAAATATGAAGCTGGAATATGGAGCCGCTGATAAAACCGTAAATGTATGTGCCGGAAATATGGTAGGTATACTTGCTACGGGCAATCTTAGTATCGAAGGATTTGGTAACCTGATAATACAGGGACCTGAAATTGACGCTATATCAGATGAAGCTGATAGATTTTCTTTTGGAATCTGGTGTTTCAAAACATTGAGTGTAGATGTATACCTTGGCGAGGTGGATGTTAATGCTGGTTTAATAAGTTGTGATTTTTCAAACACAAGTGTGGGAATATATGCGGAAGAGGGATTGAGTCTGACAGAAGGCTATATAAATGTGCAGGGCGGACTGTACGGAATTGTAACAAAGGATATAAATTATCAACCGGGAGAATATAGTCCGGGTGTGTTAGATGCGCATGGCAATGTGGAAGCTCTGCTTATGTTAGAAGGAGGTACAATAACCGGTGATGATGTCACTGTATATGGCTCATCGTTATTTGATAATTATGAAGAACTGGTAATGTTAAAGTACAATAGTAGTGGAGAACTGGTGACTTCTTCTGACGAACTGGCAGCAAAGACGGTACGCATTCTTCCTGAACTGGGTAAAATGACTCTCTTTATTGAAGGAGCGGGTGAGCCGTTGAGAATAGGATTATTTGCAACCGATGATATCAGGTGTACAATACCATATACTGAGCAGACTGATCTCTGGCACGTCAGGGGCAATGAGTTACAGCTTGATGGCGGATTTACATTTGAGACATCCGCAAGAGTAAGTGTGTATGTTATGGATAGTGTTGTAATCAGGATTAATTCCTCAGATGATGGCAGTCCTGTAAGGATAACAAATGTTGATGATGATTATGCTTATGGAATATGCACTGGGACTGATGTTACTTTTACAGGGGACGGGCATCTTATAATTACCGGTGCAGAAGATGAGAATTATCTTATCTCAGGAATAGAAAGTAATGGGGATGTAACTGTTGATCTTGACAAGCTGGGAAGAATTGATATTATTACAGGCTCCGAATATGGTACGGGACTCGGTGTATATAACGGTAATTTAAATATGTTGTTTGGAACAGTTAATATAAAGAGTAATTATATTGGTATGTATGCGGGAAATGTTAATTACTCAGACGGATCTATTTATGTTGCAGGAAATTCAACCGCCGCAATGTTGAAGCAACCGTTTGATGAGACTATGAAGGTTTCCGGAGGCATAAGCTTTGATGATTATTCGGATTTACAGGAAGTAACCGCTGTCGGTGTAGAAAGTTATACCGGAGACGTTTATTATAAATATTTTATCGGTGAGGAAAAAGTGAAAACTATATTGATTGAGAGTCCATATGTACGTGAGAAAGAAGACCGCTCACTGTATTTTGATTCAAAAGGACAGGAACTGCTGCTTAAAAATTCTGCCGGTAAATCAATACCATATGATGAACAGACTGATAAGTGGGTCATTGATGAAAATGGAACTTTGATACTAAAGGATGGTTTTAAATTTACTACCACAGCTGATAATGCCTTTATAATTAACGGAAGAGACGCTAAGGTAAAGGTGGAAGGAACAGTTGATATAGAACAGTGCTCAGAAAGTATGGGAAGCGATTATGTTCAGGCAGTAGTAAGGATATATAAGTCTGCCACATTTACCGGTGACGGAACATTAAATCTAATAAAAACAGAAACGGCAGATACATACTCTTCATATGCAATAAGCTGCGAGAATGAACTGAATATTGATTTAGAGCCTTCAGGAAAGATAAATGCAGTTGTGAAAGATAAAAGAGAAGGCTCCGGACATTCAATAGCAGTTGCTACTGGAAAGCTGATATTAAACGGAGGTATTCTTAATGCTGAGGCAGGACGGGCAGGTTCAGATTGTATATCAGTTGGTGTTATTGCTAATTACGCAGAAAGCGGATTAGTAATTAATGACGGAAAACTGAATGCAACAGGAAAGGATTATGCTGTAGGATTCCGTGAAGCACCTGTATTCTCTGACAAGGTATCTATGAATGGAAATGCTGATTATAATACATTTGCACAGTTGAAACCGGTAGAAGCAGGAAATGAAACGGGATTGACATGGAATAATATGAGTTTTTACGTATTTGTTTCGGCTGACGGAACACCTGTAAAAAGTGTTCAGATAGCGGGTCCTGATACGGGTTCTGAATTGGACAGTGACAATGGCCAGTCTATTGAATCGCCTGCTACAGGAGACTCATCAGGATTTTTTATCTGGATACTTGCGTTGACAGCTGATTTGTGTTTAGCTATGTATATATGCATGAATATAAAAAGAGATACACTTAAGAATAATTAACTAAGGGAGGTTTATCATTATGGATATGAATGATAAGGATTTGGAATCAAAGGAAATTGATCTTGACGATATGGAGAATGTAAACGGAGGTTCTTTGCCGATAACAGGTCCATTGAGAATTGGACAGACAACATGTAAGAAATGCGGAAAGAAATATTATAAAATCTTTGGACATAAATGTGACGGCACATTATCATGTTAGTCAGATGAATTCAGAGCATGCTGCAAGTGTATAATTGTATGATAAAGTGAGATACTGTCCTATATGGAGAGAACCATATGATTATCTTTCAGGAGGAAGTATGAAGGAAATAAGAGTCGATGCATTAATCAGTAATATCCCGGCAATTACACAGTTCGTTGACGAAGAGCTCGAAAGTCATAACTGTCCTGTAAAGGTTCAGATGCAGATGGATATTGCTATTGATGAAATAGCCAGTAATATTGCTTATTATGCTTACAGGGAACAGGTTGACAATGCAGGTAATATCAGGAAAGATATTGTGGTAGAGCTTGATATTGTAAGCGTATCAGATATTCCTGATAAGATGAATAAAATAATAATCACATTTAAAGATGGTGGAACACCTTACAATCCGTTAAAGAAGAAGGATCCTGACGTTACCTTGTCAGCAGAGGAACGTGATATAGGAGGTCTTGGCATTTTTATGGTCAAGAAAAGCATGGATGACATGATATATGAGTATAAGGATAAGCAGAATATACTGACTCTGATTAAGTATTATTAGAGCTGTTTTAAGGGTGCAGGTATATAATAATCCGATACATATGACATGGATATAAAAGCTACGGAGAGCGACTTTTAAATCATGGAACTGATTTAAAAGTTGCTTTTCTGCTATCACCTACAATAAATCGTAAGATGCAATAAATATTTTGACAAAAAGTGATAAAGAATTGCAATTATGTGGTATTATTATAACGAATATTGACAAAGACCCAAAAGAGGAGACTGATATGAAGAAGAAATTATTTGTCCTGTTGATGATTATGACGTTGATGTGCAGCATTTTACCAGCCTGCAAGACTAATAAGAGTAACGAAGATTCCACAGAAAAGAAAGTGGAGGAGAATGTTACCGTAAGGGTAGGAGCCATGTCAGGACCTACTGCGATGGGTATGGTTAAGCTTATGAAGGATGCAGATGACGGTAAGACAGAGAATGATTACAGCTTTGCAGAGCTGTCTACCGATGCGTCAGCATTTGTGGCGCCGCTTACTACCGGTAAGATTGATATAGCTGCAGTTCCATCAAATCTTGCGGCGAGTATTTATAATAACACTGATGGAGGCGTTAAGGTTATCGCCGTGAATGTTCTCGGAGTTTTGAATCTTGTGGAGAGAGGAGAAAGTTTGAGAAGCATTGGTGACCTCAAAGGCAAAACGATATATGCTACAGGGCAGGGTGCAGTTCCTGAATATACTATAAGATATCTGCTCGAACAGAATGGACTTGATTCAGATAAAGATGTTACAATCCAGTGGTGCGCAGATACAACTGAGGCACTTTCTTATGTGAAGAAAATGGAAGGAGCAATAGCTGTTCTTCCTCAGCCATTTGTAACTGCAGCATTAGCGCAGGTTCCGGACCTTAGGGTTGTAATGGATCTTAATGATGCATGGGACAAGCTGGAAGGAGACTGCAGCATAGTAACAGGTGTTATTGTTGTAAGAACAGAATTTTTAAATGAATATCCTGAAACTGTTGAACGCTTTATAAAGGAATATTCAGAAAGCGTGGCATATATTCAGGAGAATACAGATGAGGGAGCGCAGCTGGTGGTGGACTTCGGAATTCTTGGCGCCGTGCCTGTTGCAAAGAAGGCATTACCACAATGTCATATTGTGTGCTACACAGGCTTGGAATGCAAAGATAAATTGGCAGGATTTTTAGAGATACTCTACAAACAGAATAGTAAGGCAGTGGGTGGAAAGCTGCCTGGAGATGATTTCTACTATGGACGTTAATAAAACAGTAAAAAGGATTATTGCAATAATAATTGCACTGTCTGTGTGGCAGCTTGCGGCAATGATAATTAACGAGAGAATACTGATTGCGTCGCCGGTTGAAGTAGCGCTAAGGCTTACCGTGATATGGCGGGAAAAGGGCTTTATTGATTCAGTTCTTTTTACCTTTGAACATATTACAATGGGATTTCTGATTGGATTGGTTATTGGTACGGTTCTGGCAGTACTGGCATACATGGTTCCTGGATTTGAGGATTTGCTGTGGCCATGGATGGCAACAGTTAAGGCTGTGCCTGTGGCATCATTTGTTGTAATATGCCTTATATGGCTTACAGCCGCCAATTTGTCTGTTTTTATTTCTTTTCTGGTAGTGCTGCCAATCGTATACAACAATATATTAACCGGACTTAAGCAGCAGAACGTACAGCTTAACGAGATGGCAGACGTGTTTCATATGCCGGTGTTTAAGCGAATCAGATATGTGGTTATTCCACAGTTATCACCTTACATTATCTCTGCATGCAGAACCGCAGTGGGATTATCCTGGAAAGCAGGGGTTGCAGCAGAAATAATCGGCACGCCAAATGGTTCCATGGGAAGAATGCTGTATCTGTCCAAAATATATCTGGACACGGCGGGATGTCTTTCCTGGACTGTGATTATTGTGGTTTTAAGCATTATTTCCGAAAAAATATTTATATTTGCATTAGAACGGATTTTAAATGCCGGAAAGGCGGTTTAGGTTGTATGCAGCTTAGTAATATTAGTAAAAGCTTTGGTGACAGACATGTGCTTGAAGATTTAAACATTAATATAGAGAAAGGTAAGAAATATGCTGTGATGGGACCATCAGGCTGCGGTAAAACAACCTTGCTCAGGATAATGCTGGGACTTGAAAAGCCGGATTTGGGAACAGTGAAAGGAAGATATGAAAAAATGGCCGCCGTATTTCAGGAGGACAGGCTGTGCGAAGATTTCAATGCAGTTAAAAATGTCTGGATAACAGCAGATAACAGGCATTTTACCACAGATGATGCAGTCAGACATCTTCATGAGGTTGGACTTGAGGCTGATAGAGACCTGACAAAGCCAGTGAAGGATTTAAGTGGCGGAATGAGAAGACGGGTGGCTATTGTTAGAGCAGTTCTTTCGGGAGCTGATTGTCTAATATTAGATGAACCATTTACAGGAATGGATGAATTGACTTATAAATCAGTTATTTCGTATATAAGAGAATATACAACGGATAAAACTATGGTTCTTGTTACCCATAGAGAAGAGGATGCAGACAGACTGGGAGCAGAGATTATCTCGCTGCATGGTGAATAACCGTATGGGAGGATTATGATGGCAACAGGAAATGGCACTGGGACAGATAAAAAGAAAATATTGATTCTCATAATTACCTGTCTGGCTGTTATTGGCCTGGGCGCAGGTATATTTGTTGCGTCGGAAAATGAAAAAAAGAAGGATGAGGAGGCTAAAAAAGCTGATGTCAGTCTTTCAGACACTAATCATACTCCACAGGAGATAGAAACTGTGTATAATGTTGAAAAGACCACAGTGGAAATTCTCATAGATGACTGTGCAGTGTTGGTTGGAACAACATTTAAGGTGGCAGCGCTGGTGACGCCTGCACAGACAGATAAGAGTGTTGGCTGGAGCAGCGGCAATGAAAATGTGTTTACTGTTGATGATGATGGTACAGTAAAGGTTGTGGGAACAGGTACGGCAGCTCTTACTGCAACGGTGGGAACAGTGACAGATGCAGTTATTATTGAGGGTATTGCTTCTGTGGCGTCAGGTTCTGAAAATGGGTACGAGATATTTGTAAACCCTGCTCCCGGGAATGGTAACAGCAGTGGCGGCACGGGTGGAAACAGTCCCGGTACAGGAGGAAGCGGCAGTTCGGGCTCGGGCAGCAGCGGTTCAGGAAGCAGCAGTTCCGGTTCGGGCAGCAGCAACGGTTCAGGAGACAGCGGCAGTTCGGGCTCAGGTAGCAGCAGCGGTTCAGGAGACAGCGGCAGTTCGGGTAGCAACACCGGAAGTTCAGGAAGCGGCAGTTCGGGCTCGAGCAGCAGCAGCGGCTCAGGAAGTGGCAGTTCGGGCTCTAGTAGCAGCAGCGGCTCAGGAAGTGGCAGTTCGGGCTCTAGTAGCAGCAGCGGCTCAGGAAGTGGCAGTTCGGGCTCTAGCAGCAGCAGCGGCTCAGGAAGTGGCAGTTCCGGTTCGGGCAGCAGCAGCGGCTCAGGAAGCGGCAGTTCCGGTTCAGGCAGCAGCTTAGAAAGCCCGCTTGGAAGTACGGAAATTGGCAGTGTCCTTCCGGAAGAAGGCTTCAAACAGGAGATTTCCAATGTCTATGTATACACAGAGAATGGGGAATACTACGGAGAGATTATAACTGAACCAAATGTGGTTATTATTTATATAAAGCAGAGAACAGATTCATTTGATTCCAGAATAAAATCAGTGTTATCAAAAATGTTTGCAACTGAGAGCGGGCAGGTGTGGAATAACTATGTGTCAGCCACATCAGACAGAACATTTACCGTTGAAGGAAGAATGGTAAGAATTGTTGCCGCCCGCGGCGGTGGACATTCACAAATTGTAATATACAACTGATTGAAAATGTGATATATTTAAATATATTGCATTTTTTGTGCAGGCAATTTTTCATAGAATGAGGTGAGTGGATGCTTAATGAGAACAAAGTAAAGATGATGACTAAAATGGCAATCTATGAAAAGAACAAAGGAAAGAGAATGATTAAAACCGCCAAGTATTTCAAAGGCGATTACATTACATTTGGAGTGCTAAAGACACTGATAACCACAACTATTGCATTTATTATCATAATAGGACTTTATGTATTATGTGATGCGGAGGGAATGGTTAAGGCTGTAAGCAGAATGGGATATGCTGATTTTGCCACAACAGTAGCTTTCGTGTATGTATTTTTTATGATTATTATGACATGTATAGCTATACTGGTGTACAGGGCAGAATTTGTAAATACACGGGAAGGTTTAAAGAGGTACTTTTCGAGACTTAATAAACTTGAGAGATTTTATAATCGACAGAAAAAGAATAATAAGTAAATTGGAGGATTAAATGGCTGCTATATTGGAATTAAAAGAGAAATTCAATAGGTTTTACAACAGATATAACCAGTATATTGTTCCTGCAGTGAAGTTCATTGTGGCATTACTTTCTTTTATTATGTTGAATGTAAGTATTGGATATAATAATACCCTCAAGAATCCGCTGATTGCAGTTGTATTGTCTGTGTTTTGTGCATTTCTCCCGGTGGGAGGAACAATCATTTTCCTGTCCCTGTTTATGTTGGGACATTTGTTCAGTATTTCTGCGGAATTTGCGATTCTTTCTTTGGGAATAGTGGTACTTATGTACCTTTTATATTTCAGATTTACCCCAAAGACAGGATATATTCTTATTGTTACGGCAATGGTGTGCTGGCTTAAGATTCCATTTATCATACCGGTGGCAGTGGGACTTTGCTTCTCAGCACTGTCGGTAATTCCGGTAAGCTTTGGTATTGTGATTTATTATATTGTCAGTATTGCAAGCGAGTATCAGGCTGCACTTGCTGATGAATCAATGTCAGAGAGCATGCAGGAGATTACATATCTGGTGGAGAGCTTATTTAAGAATCCTCAGATGATTCTCACAATTGTGGCATTTGCTGTGACGATAGTTGTGGTTTATTTTATCAGGCGGTTAAAGCTGGATTATTCATGGATATATGCTATTATTTCAGGGACAGTGGTTCAGTTTTTAATTCTTGTTATCGGACAGTTTGCATTTAACGCAAAGTTTAATATTATCCTGGTGATTGTAGGAGTATTGTTGGGGGCGGCAGTGGGATATTTATGCAATGTACTTTTCTTCGCACTTGATTATAAGCGTACAGAGTATGTACAGTACGAGGATGATGAATACTACTACTATGTTAAGGCCGTTCCTAAGATAATTGTTGCAGGCTCTGATGTGAAGGTTAAGCAGATTAATGCAAGAAAAACAAAGAAAGCATCTGATATAAGCGATGTGAGAGCCACAAGACACAGGGAGCAGAATGCCCAGTCGAATGAAGATGACGATGATATGTTCTTTTGATACCCGAATATTTTGTAGGATTGTGGGAGTACGAAGTACAAAACAATCCGCAGGTATCATAGTATGATTAAGTTAAGTTTAAAGAGGTGATTGTGTGACAACTATAAACAATTTTGTACAAAATTATCTTTCCAACCTGTATATTCCAAGGCTTACATGGACAGATGCAATTGAGATCATTATTATTGCAGTTGTTTTGTACAATGTTTTTGTATGGATTAAGAATACTAAAGCATGGGTTCTGTTAAAAGGTATTGTTGTAGTTGGCGCATTTGCCCTGGTTGCATATATACTTAATCTTAGAACTATTCTTTGGATAGCAGGCAAGACCATCAGCGTAGGCATTATTGCTCTGGTAATTATATTTCAGCCTGAACTTAGAAGAGCGCTTGAACAGCTGGGAAGAAAGAAAATATTTTTTGGCGGTTTATTCAGCTTTGGAGATGACAACAAGGGCGAGCGGTTCAGTTCCAAGACAGTGGAGGAAATTGTTGTTGCGTGTTATGCAATGGGAGCCGTAAAGACCGGAGCGCTTATTATAGTGGAGCAGGATATGCTTCTTGATGAGTATGAGCACACAGGAATAGCTGTTGACGGTATTGTCACAAGCCAGCTTTTAATAAATATATTTGAACATAATACACCGCTTCATGATGGAGCAGTTATTATCAGGGGGAACAGAATCGTAGCGGCAACCTGTTATCTTCCGCTTACAGATAATGTTAATCTGAGCAAGGCACTGGGTACACGACACCGTGCCGCTGTGGGAATAAGCGAGGTTACAGACAGTTTAACAATCGTCGTTTCAGAGGAAACAGGCAAGGTTTCAATTGCTGTTGGTGGAGAACTTATTCATGATATCGATGAAAGCTCTCTTCGCAATAAGCTTGAGTATATCAGAAGAAAAACAATAGACGTCAAGTCATTTACAAAATGGAGAGGCAGGTTGAAGAATGCGGGAAAAAATATTTAACAATTTTGGCCTTAAGGTTCTTTCAGCAGTTCTGGCAGTTGTACTCTGGACGATTATTGTTAACATATATGATCCTACAACAAGTGTAACGTTCAGTAATGTAACTGTACAGCTGATAAATCAGGAGAGCCTTACAGACAAGAATTATACCTATGAGGTAGTGGATGGAAGCAAGATTTCTGTATATGTAAGCGGACCAAAAAGTAAGGTGACTAATCTTAAAACCAGTGATATTGTTGCTACAGCGGATTTGAGTAAGATAACGGCGTATGCTGATTATGTTGATATCGATGTATCAATTGTAAAAGACGGACAGACTATGTCAGATATAATTGTCACGCCTAAGACAACTGCGCTGAAATTAAACATTGAGAACAGGGCAACTAAGGAATTCGAAGTGGCGCTTGAAACTACGGGAAATGTGCCAAATGGCTATACTGTTGTGGATAAGATTACAAATCCTGCCACAATTAAGGTGACATGTGCTTCTTCAGCCATGGATAGAGTGGCCCAGATAAAGGCATTTGCAGATATATCAGGAGCTACAGGCGATTTCACGGGTGATTCAGATGTTAAGCTTTATGATGCTGATGGCAATGAAATAGTTGATGATGCCTATGAGCTTTCCAGAATAGCGGTGGAGTACACGGTCAAGGTAAGTAAGGTAAAGAGTGTAGGTATTATTTCAGATATTTCCGGAGATGTGAAAAAAGGTTATGTCTGTACAAAGGTTTCAAGGAACATGGAATCTGTGGTTATTGCAGGCGAAAGCGATGTGCTTGATTCTATAAGCGATATTATTATACCTTCCGAGAAGTTAAGTATAGCAGATCATGAAAAGAGCACGACATTTAATATTAATCTTGCAGATTACCTTCCGAATGATGTAAAGATTATTTCGGATGGAAGTTTCACGCTGGAGGTAACGATTGAGCCTACAGTGACAATTGATTTGACACTTGACACGAATAATATCCAGGAAAAGGGGCTGTCTAATGATCTGATTGTTGATTATGGTGATATAAACACCATCAGCGTAAAGATTGAGGGAAGTCAGGCGGCTATTGATGCGGTTAAACCTGAAGATATTAAAATGACTATAGATCTTTCAGGTAAAAATGTCGGAACTTACACGGTGAAGATTGATTTTGACATTCCGGATAATTGTATGATTTCAAACGGATATATGATTACAGTGACACTGGAATCACCGGATGAGATAAAAGAACCAAATGTGGATGAAATATAGTAAGGTAAGCAGCTAATGTAGTTAAATTAGTCACAGCAGGAGGTTTTATGGTTAGTGAAAGAATTATTATTACAAGCGCATTGGGGATTCATTTACGCCCGGCAGGGGCAATGTGCGATACTGCAGTGAAGTATGAATCAAAGATGACATTTGAGTACGGTGCAGGAAAGACTGCCAATGCAAAGAGCGTTATTTCTATCCTTGCAGCGGGTGTAAAATGCGGTGATGAGATTGTTCTCACAGCAGAAGGACCGGATGAGGAGGAAGCTATTAAAGCCGTTTCTGAGAAATTCCGTGCGTCATTGCAGGACGATTAATTATGCTAAATATCTATAAAATTAAGGAGATATAAAAATGGGTTACATGGAGGCGTATAAGGATTGGTGTGAGAATCCATATTTCGCAGAGGATGTTCATGAGGAGCTTAAGGCGATTGCCGGGGATGAGAAGGAGATTGAAGACAGATTTTACAGAGATCTGGAGTTTGGTACAGGTGGATTGAGAGGCGTAATCGGCTATGGAACAAACAGAATGAATATCTACATTGTAAGAAAGGCAACACAGGGACTTGCTAATTTTATTCTTAAGGAGGGCACGGCAGAAAAAGGAGTTGCGATATCCCATGATAACAGAAGGATGTCAAGGGAATTTGCAGAAGCTACAGCGTTATGCCTTAATGCCAATGGTATTAAGACATACATTTTCCCATCTTTAAGACCAACACCTGAGCTTTCATTTGCGGTGAGGGAACTTCACTGTACAGCAGGTGTTATGATTACAGCAAGCCACAATCCTCCTGAATATAATGGCTATAAGGTTTATTGGGAGGATGGTGCGCAGATTACTGCACCAAAGGATAAGCAGATTATAAGCGAGGTTAACGCAGTAACAGACTATAATTCAGTTAAGTCCATTGATGAGGAAGAAGCCAGAGCCTGCGGGTTATATAATGTCATCGGTTATGAGATGGATGATAAGTATATGGCGGCATTAAAGACCCAGTGTATTAATGGTGATATAATTAAGCAGGTTGCAGATGATATTACCATAGTTTATTCTCCATTTAATGGAACAGGTAATGTTCCGGTCAGAAGAATACTTAAGGAATTAGGCTTTAAGAAGGTTTACGTTGTTCCTGAACAGGAGAAGCCGGATCCTGACTTCACTACGCTTGAGTATCCTAATCCGGAGGATCCAAAGGCATTTACATATGCATTAGAACTTGCAAAGAAGGTGGATGCTGATATTATTCTTGCAACAGACCCTGATGCGGACAGATTGGGAGTGTATGCAAAGGACAGTAAATCAGGAGAATACCAGTCATTTACCGGTAATATGTCAGGTATGCTTATCGCTGAGTATCTTCTTTCACAGAGAAAAGAAAAGGGACTGCTCCACGAGAATGGTGCCCTTGTTAAGACTATTGTTTCAACTAATCTGGCTGACAAGATTGCTGCAGAATATAATCTTAAGCTTATTGAGGTTCTTACAGGCTTTAAGTTTATCGGAGAGCAGATTAAGTTCTTTGAACAGAATAATTCTTACGAATATGAATTTGGCTTTGAGGAGAGTTATGGCTGTCTTGTAGGAACTCATGCAAGGGATAAGGATGCTATTGTTGCAGTTATGTCCCTTTGTGAAGCTGCAGCATATTATAAGTCAATCGGGCTCACTCTGTGGGATCAGATGATTAACATTTTCAATAAATACGGTTATTTCAAGGAGACACAGGTTTCCATTACAAAGAAGGGTTCCAAGGGGGCTGCACTTATTGCTAAGATGATGGAGGATATAAGAAATAATCCGCCAAAGAGCTTCGGCAAATGGTCTGTTATTGAATTCAGGGATTATAAGAAGGATGAGTGTACTGATATTGCTACAGGTACTAAAAGACCAACAGGACTTCCCGCATCTAATGTTCTGTACTTCGACCTTAGTGACAACGCATGGTGTTGTGTAAGACCATCAGGAACAGAGCCAAAGATTAAGTTCTACATGGGAGCCAAGGGGAATAATCTTGAGGATGCAGATGCAACTCTTAATGAACTGAAAAACGCAGTAATGGAAGTTTTTGCTGCTGAATAGGATAGGATTATACAGATTTCAGATTTTGTTTACAACTTAAACACAATATAAACACATTTCGTTAGTATACTCTGCATTATCAACAACGAAATGTGTTGTTTTGTTTAATACGAGATTCTACCGGATCTTATTATTAACAAAAACACTCCGCAAGGAATTGTTTGAGGAAGTCAAAAGGAGATGTAAGAATGTATAACGAAGAAGGTAATTTTAGTCAGCAGTTTATGAGTAATGACAATCAGCAGACATCAGCCGCTTATACAGATTATAATAATAGCGGCAACGAACAGGCAGGCTGTAACATCAATTACAGTTATGCTCAAGTTACTAATGATTCAGATAATAACAGGAATAATAACAATAATAAAAAGAATAAAAAAAGCAGGGGAGTTATATCAAAGATTCTGTGTACAGTTGCATTAGGTCTTTTATTTGGAGCAGTTGCCGGCGGTACAATGCTTGGCATTAATTATGCTTATGATAAACTTAACCCTGAGGAGGAAGAAAAGAATTATGATATCCAATCTGTAAGTGAAACTATGGATAATCTCAATTCTTTTATTAATTCAGCCAATGTCGATGGCACAGTATATATGACAGAAACTATCAACGCTCAGGCTATTGCGGCAGCAGCGCTTCCTGCTATGGTTGAAATTAAAGGTACAGTGACAGTTTCAAACTCGTATTATCCAGGATTTGGACAGTCATATGAATCAGGAGTCAGCGGTACGGGTATAATTGTTGGAAAGAGTGATACAGAGTTACTTGTGCTTACCAATGCCCATGTAGTAGAAGATGTTAATAATTTAAGTTGTGTATTTATTGATGGAGAATCTGTAAACGGTGTGGTGAAGGGCTCTAAGAGCGATAAGGATATTGCTGTTGTTGCAGTATCACTTAACGACATACCAAGCAGTACATTTTCAGAAATAGCAATTGCTGAACTGGCAGATTCAGATGTTTATTCAGTAGGTGAGCAGGTTGTGGTAATTGGAAATGCACTTGGAAACGGACAGTCTGTAACACAGGGAATTATAAGTGCAGTTGACCGTTCAATTACTGTAGATGATATTTTATTTGAAGGTCTGATTATGACTGATGCAGCTATTAATTCAGGAAATTCAGGCGGTGCAATGATAAATGCACAGGGAAAAGTAATTGGAATAAATTTTGCTAAAACATCTTCAACAGGTGTTGAGGGTATGGGATATACAATTCCTGTATCAAATGTAAGAGATATTATTGATTCCTTGATGAATAAGGAGACAAGAGTTAAAGTCAGCGAAGAAAAAAGAGGATATCTTGGCGTTTCAGGACTTGACATTACAAGCACATATTCTAAAATGTATAATTATCCTGTGGGAGTGCTTATAAGAACGGTTCAGGAAAATTCTGCTGCAGATATAGCAGGACTTGAGCAATATGATATAATAGTATCTATTGATGATGAGGATATTAAATCATTTGATGAATTATCTACACTTTTACAGTATTATGAGTCAGGTGAGAAGATTCAGCTGGGTTATTATCATCTTGAAAATGGAGAGTATAATTTAAAAACGGTCGAGGTTACTTTAGGAAGCAGAACGTCTTAGAATATAACCATTCGTTTCTGGTTGAACTATTTACGAACCGATGTATATGCGAAGGAAAACGCTTATTTACTCTCTTCACAATTATTTTCCTAGAAATGAGGTTTGTTAATATGTTAGATAATACCAATGACGAGTACAAGGATGAAGAGGCGATAAGTAAGGAAAGCACGGATTCGTCAGAAGATGAATATGAGAAGATCTGCTATATTTGCAGAAGACCGGAATCCAGAGCAGGAAAAATGATCAGTATGGCAGACAATTTATATGTGTGTCCTGACTGTATGCAGAAAACGTTTGACCAGTTAAATAACAGTTCGATTAATATGGATGATATTATGAAGATGTCAAACATGCCTGGCATGGGCATGTTTGGCAACTTTGTCATGCCTTCTGATATACCTGAAAAACAGAAAATCAAGAAAAAGAAAAAAGAAAATAAGAAAGAGTATGCTGATATAGATATTAAGAAAATGCCTGCACCACATGAAATCAAAAAGATGCTTGACGAATATGTAGTGGGGCAGGAGCATGCCAAGAAGGTTATTTCTGTGGCTGTGTATAACCATTATAAGAGAGTGTCGGACACGTCAGGTGAAGTTGAGATTGAAAAGTCTAATATGTTAATGCTTGGACCTACAGGCTCAGGTAAGACATATCTGGTTAAGACTCTGGCAAGGTTATTACAGGTACCTCTTGCCATTTCAGATGCTACATCACTTACAGAGGCTGGATATATCGGTGATGATATTGAAAGCGTAGTATCTAAGCTTTTGCAGGCGGCAGATAATGATGTTGAAAAGGCAGAGCATGGCATTATTTTTATTGATGAGATTGACAAAATTGCAAAGAAAAAGGAAACACGCTCAAGGGATGTGAGTGGTGAATCAGTCCAGCAGGGTATGCTCAAGCTTTTAGAGGGAAGTGAGGTTGAGGTTCCTGTGGGCTCAACAAGCAAGAATGCAATGGTTCCACAGGTTACGGTAAATACAAAGAATATTCTCTTTATTTGTGGCGGTGCTTTCCCTGATCTGGATGAAATAGTAAAGACAAGACTTAATAAGCAGTCATCAATTGGCTTTAATGCTGAATTGAAGGACAAATATGACGATGATCCGGACATTCTTTCAAAGGTAACATCAGAAGATTTAAGAGAGTTTGGAATGATACCTGAGTTTCTGGGGAGACTACCGGTTGTATTTGCCCTTGAGAATCTGTCAGAGGATATGTTAATCCGGATTATGAAGGAACCTAAGAATGCTATTCTAAAGCAGTATGAGAGGCTTCTTGAGATGGATGAGGTGAAACTACAGTTCTCTGATGATGCCCTTGAAGCTATTGCCAAGAAGGCGTTTGAAAAGAAGACCGGTGCCAGAGCACTCCGTTCAATTATTGAGGAGTTTATGCTTGATATTATGTTTGAAATTCCAAAGGACAATAATATTGGAACTGTGACAATTACAGGAGATTATGTGAATAAAAAGGGTGGTCCTTTAATTGAAGTACGTGGAATTTAAAGATTAAACTGCATAAAAGGTTGTTGTTGTAATACAGTAGCACATTTGTCATATATGAATATAATAATCTGATAAGGCCGTTGAAGGAAGGGCAGGATGGTTATTCATGGACATGTGCGAAAAGAATATATATTCAGAGGATATAATTGACTATATAATTGAAAATATAACTGCCTCATTAGAGGATTTTGAAAATCAGGATTTCGAGTGTTATCAGCCAGTGGACAGCCACTGGCTGATTGCGTATGGTCCATTAAGACCGGGAAAGAGTTTATCAGTAAGTTCGTTGGGGTATTTCAGGATACCGAAGGTATATGGTCTTTCTGACACGACAAGCATGGATAAGAGCGGGGCGACACAGGTGTTAAATATTCCGCTGCTTTCGGTAAACGGAGAGGGCGTAATTATAGGAATAATAGATACGGGGATAGATTACCTTAAAGATAATTTTATCGACAGTGCCGGTTCATCCCGTATCGGTGTTATATGGGATCAGACAATAGAATCAGGAAGAACGAATGATGCATCATCCGGACAGATTCCCATTAATGAATCAGGTATAAATGGTGAAGAAATATTTTATGCTGAAAACTACAGCATGAATAGTCCTGCTTTTGGAAGAGTATACACAAATAATGAGATTAATCAGGCAATAAGGGCGTATAACGACGGACGAAATCCGTATGATTATGTAGCATCAGTGGATGAAGTGGGGCACGGTACGTTTATGGCAGGAGTGTGCGCATCATCACAGACTGACGGTTATTTTGGCGTGGCACCTATGGCGGAACTTGCTGTTGTCAAGTTAAAACAGGCAAAACAGTATCTGAGAGATTACTATTTTGTAAAAGATGGAGCAGACGCATACTCGGAAGCAGATATTATGCTTGGAGTAAGTTTTCTGCGGGATTATGCCGTGGCACAGGGAAAACCACTTGTTATTCTGGTGGGACTTTCAAGCGCACAGGGGGCACGAAATGGAGGCTCTCCCCTGGCAGATGTGCTGGATAACGTGGCTAAGAGGCAAAATACAGTTGTTGTGGTTCCGGTGGGTAATGAGGCGATGTCAAGAACACATTTTAGCGGACTGGCAGTTTCTTACGAGGAACCGCAGCAGGTGGAGATTAGTGTGACTGGTGAGAATAAAGGCTTTATGCTGGAGCTCTGGGCAGAGGGACCGGATGTACTGGCAATTTCTGTTGTGTCACCATCCGGAGAAGTTATTCCAAGAATTCCGGTAAGAATAGGAGTGAGCAGCACTTATTCTTTTTTGTTTGAGCAGACAACTCTTGTGGTGGATTATTCAAGGGCGGAAGCACTGGCAGGGTTGGAACTTGTGACTATGCGTTTTGTAAATCCTGCAGATGGAATATGGACTATCTATGCATACAGTCTCACCAATCTTTTAGGTCGCTTTAATGCCTGGCTTCCACTGAAACAGTTTATGACCGGAGAGGTGGCATTTATAAGGTCAGACGCTGATACAACAATAACGGAGCCCTCGTCAGGGCAGAGGATTATAAGCGTTGGTTCGTATAATCACTACACAGATACAGATGATGTTAACAGCGGAAGGGGATACACAACAGACCAGAAGATTAAACCAGATTTAGTTGCTCCGGGAGTGGAGGTGTATGGACCAGACACTGGAAGTGGATATACGCGAAGAAGTGGTGCCTGTGTGGGTGCTGCCCATGTGGCGGGGGCGGCTGCCTTGCTGCTTGACTGGGGAGTGACTAAGAAAAACAGACCGTTTATTGGTAACAGCGAGGTGAAGGCCATGCTAATCCGTGGTGCATACCGCTCGCCTAACATTATATATCCAAATCGAATTCAGGGGTATGGAAGGCTGGATATTCTGGAGAGTTTTAATCAGATGAGGATTTCGTAATGATTGGGAATTATTGATATACGGACGCTGACGCATTATGTAATGGGTTCATTCCGGGACCGCTTGCGCTTAGTTGCAGCCGCAGCGGTACTAAACTCGTGCAAAGCACTCGTTAAGTGCCGGCGGTTGCAAATGTCCCTGCATGAAGACCATTACAGAATGCGTCAGCTGTATATAGGAATAATTTCAATGATTACTACCATACGAAGGGTTCATTCCGGGACCGCTTGCGCTTAGTTGCAGCCGCAGCGGTACTAAACTCGTGCAAAGCACTCGTTAAGTGCCGGCGGTTGCAAATGTCCCTGCATGAAGACCATTACAGAATGCGTCAGCTGTATATAGGAATAATTTCAATGATTACTACCATACGAAGGGTTCATTCCGGGACCGCTTGCGCTTAGTTGTAGCCGCAGCGGTACTAAACTCGTGCAATGCACTCGTTTAGTTGCAGCCGGCAGGATTATATGATAAATTATGTGTTGCGCGGTCATATTGATTATTTGAGACGTTGTGTAGTTATGGAAATTATGGAAATATTGATGTGTGACTAGAAATAAATTTGATATATATCCCATGTTCTAATGGGATATTTTTACGGAAAGAGGATGTTGTGAAATACAAGGCGTTGGCATTAGATTTAGACGGCACATTGACAGACAGCAAAAAGAAGCTGTCTGATATAAATAAAGAGGCAGTGTGGAAGGCTATTGATAAGGGTGTAAATATTATTCTTGCGTCAGGAAGACCTCTGTTTGGTATCACTCCAATTGCGGAAATGCTGGAACTGCAGTCGAGAGGCGGATATATACTTGCGTATAATGGTGGAAATATTGTTAACTGTGCAGACGGAAGTCTGATGCGCAGCTGTATTTTGCCAAAAGAGTGTATAAGTGATATCTGCAGGCTGGCAAGGGAGAATAATGTATATGCGCTTACATATGCAGATACGAAGATAGCTGCGGAAAGTGATACTGATGAATATGTAATTAAGGAGGCTGTCTGCAACAGCACAACAATTAAAAAGGTTGAGAATCTGGAGAAATACGTGGATTACCCTGTTGCCAAATTTCTCGTGGTTGGTGAGCATGAAAAGCTTCTTCCTGTACAGAAAGCCTTATTAGATAAGCATTCCGGCACTATAAATGCATTTTTTTCAGAGGATTATTTCCTGGAGGTTGTGCCTTTTGGAGTGGCAAAGGATGCTTCCCTTGAAATTTTATTGGAAAAGCTTGGGATTACACCGGAGGAGATGATTGCCTGCGGAGATGGTATGAATGATATTCCAATGCTCAAGATAGCCGGTCTTGCTGCAGTTATGGAAAATGCCTATCCAGAAGTGAAACGTTATGCTGACTATATCGCGCCATCCAATGACGATAACGGAGTGTCAGATGTCATCAATAAATTTATATTGGATATGGATAGTTTATAATTATTTACTTTTATTAATTCACTTGAAATATCAATATGGTTAATAATGTTAAGCAGATGATGAAGATTATTTTGTCATCTGCTTTATTCTTGTTTATATTTTTAGAAAACACTATGCTTATTTAGGTAAAATGCATAAAAAACTTGCATAAATTAATCCTGTTTTATATAATATGTTTTGTTATTAAACAAATGTATGCGCACGACGGACTTTGTGAAGGGCGCAACATAAGAAAATGAGAAGGAGTATAAAAGGTTATGGGTTATGTTGATGAAGTTTTAGAAGTAGTTAAGAAGAAAAATGCAGACCAGCCAGAATTCTTACAGGCTGTAACAGAGGTGCTTGAGTCTTTGAGACCTGTTGTTGATGCAAACGAGGAAGTTTACAGAAAGAACGCAATTTTGGAGAGAATTACAGAGCCTGATCGTCAGATTATGTTCCGTGTTCCATGGGTAGATGATAACGGACAGGTTCAGGTAAACAGAGGTTTCCGTGTACAGTTTAACAATGCTATTGGACCATACAAGGGAGGTTTAAGACTTCATCCTTCAGTTAACTTAAGTATTATTAAGTTCTTAGGATTTGAGCAGATTTTCAAGAATTCTCTTACAACACTTCCAATCGGCGGTGGTAAGGGTGGTTCTGATTTCGATCCTAAGGGCAAATCAGATAGAGAGATTATGGCATTCTGCCAGAGCTTTATGACAGAGCTTTCTAAGTATATCGGAGCTGATATCGATGTTCCTGCCGGTGATATCGGTACAGGCGCAAGAGAGATCGGTTTCATGTTCGGTCAGTACAAGAGAATCAGAAACTCATTTGAGGGCGTACTTACAGGTAAGGGCCTTACATGGGGTGGTTCACTTGCTCGTACACAGGCTACAGGTTATGGTTTATTATATCTTACAAACGCATTATGGAAGGATCACGGCATGTCACTTGAGGGCAAGACAGCAGCTGTTTCTGGTTCAGGTAACGTTGCAATCTATGCTATCGAGAAGGCTCATCAGTTAGGCGCTAAGGTTGTTACATGTTCAGATTCTACAGGCTGGATTTATGATCCAGAGGGAATTGATGTTGAGCTTCTTAAGGAAGTTAAGGAAGTTAAGCGTGCACGTCTTACAGAATATGCTGCTGCAAGACCATCTGCAGAGTACCATGCTAAGCAGAACGGTGAGCACGGTGTATGGCAGTACAAGGTAGATTTTGCTCTTCCATGTGCTACTCAGAATGAGTTAAATCTTGAGGATGCTAAGATGCTCGTAGCAAATGGCGTTGTTTCTGTAACAGAGGGTGCTAACATGCCTACAACATTGGATGCTACAAAGTACCTTCAGGAGAATGGTGTTCTCTTCGTAGGTGGTAAGGCTGCCAACGCTGGTGGTGTTGCTACATCTGCTCTTGAGATGAGCCAGAACTCAGAGAGACTCAGCTGGTCATTCGAGGAAGTTGACAGCAAGCTCAAGGGAATCATGGAGACAATCTACGCTAACATCAGCGACGCTGCTAAGAGATACAACATGACTGTTGGTGGCAAGGATGATTATGTTGCCGGTGCTAACATTGCCGGATTCGAGAAGGTTGTTGATGCAATGTTAGCTCAGGGTGTGTGCTAATCTGCGAGTAACAGCTAATCTATAGCTAGGAAGAAAACAAGCACGAGAATAAAGCAATATAATATATGAGAATTATCATGATAAAAGGGATTGTTTCAAATTTGAAAAAAATTCCAGATTGATAATTGCAATAGAAGTGTATATTATACTATTAGAAGGTAACTTCTCGAGAAGCAGACTCGTAAAAATGTTTTCGTCTGTGAAGTGCAAGCCGTGATGGGAAGCGGTGAACATGGAGGCTCACAAAGGTGTCAACTTACCATAAGCCATCTAGCGAAAGCGAAAGAAAGTTGTATATTTGATTTTTAAGCCTTGCATTCTTGCAAGGCTTTTACTATATGGATGTAGTGAGGATACGAATGGATAAGATTCAACAGTGTGCACAAAATTTCCTTCACTTGGTTTCTACAACTAAATATGTATTTCATGTTGCAAAACGTGGTGTTAAAGTTTTTACACTGGATTTTGATTTGCAAGATTTTCATCATTTGGCTGGATTTGCAATATTTAGATGATATAAATATTCCGAAAAATAAGAAGAAAACGATTGATTGGATTCTTTCAGAAAAACATCCTATTACGGATGCGTATTTGGCTGGCAGTGAACATTATAAGGGCAAAGATAATGATGAGAAGGATATCGAGGAACGTATTTCTGAATTTAGACATATAGAACAATATTTGGATGTAGATAATTTTATTCGAATATATTCACCCAAAGACGGACCTCGAAATAATTCCATGATTCGATGTGATTATATAATTGAGAGCAAATTAAAACATTCTCGTAAAGTTGTGTATATCTTTTTAAAGCATAGAAGAGGAGTGGAGTCGCCTTGTTGCATTGTATCTTTTGGTGTCAAGAAAAATACGGCATATGGAGGGCAGAATCTGTATTGGATGTTAAAAGATAAGATTATTTCTGGAAATAGAATTACGATATATCAACATCCAAATTATTCTGCTGAACAGAAAAAAGAAAATGAATCAGAGGTTATATAGCGCGCTTTTCATCCACGTTTTTTATTTCTTCCTTCGAATATTACTTGGATTATCGCCAAGTATTTTTTTCATAACATTGCAAAAATAATTGCTGTTATCAAAACCGGATAGCTGCGCAATTTCACCAATTGACAGATTGGTAGTTAATAATAGGTTACGTCCCATCTCGATTCTTATATAGTTCAAATACTCAGAATAGGAAACGCCAATTACTTTTTTAAACTGTCTTGAGAAATGAGCAGGTGAAAAATTTACATATGCAGCAGTTTCTGTCAGTGATGGATTACTTATAAAATTATTTTCCATAAACTTTATTGCTTTCAGGATTGATGTATCCGCATTGGACAGCTCAATATCGGTTGGATTGGATGGTTGATGAAATCTTATTACAGTCATGATTAGGTTATACAGCATCCCTCTCAAAATCAGATCAGATTCATTCTGGTAATGTTCATATTCATAAAGCATATCACAAAAAATTCCATAAATTTTCATTTGTACATCCTGATCAAAATTATACACAGGATAGCGGTACAGTTCTTCAAATTGTTCAACACCTATAATATCTAAAAGTGGATTTATGGCGTCATCAGTGAATTTGAGAACAAATCGTTCATAAGGAGTGTTATCAACAAAGGATGTGCGATGGTATACGTTTTTGGGCGTAATACCTACACTTCCACCGTTTAGAAAGCCTATCATATGAGGCATAATGAATTTACGATGTCCGCTCACAGTATAGCTGATTCCATAATAGTCTCTATAAACCTCCAATTGTTTCATTTCATAGTCGGAAGGCTTGCATTTTCGGTCTATATAAAAATTATATCCTGGTTTTAATGGAAGTGGCATAGTACAACTCCTCTTTTGAGCATATTTTTATAGATATAATATCATTTTATCAAATAATTGCAAGAATAGGGATGATAAATGTGATAATTTGTCTATAAAAAAGGAGGAGAAAGATGAAAGTAAAGGACATATTAAGAAAAAATATTTTCTGGCTTATTGCAGGCAGCCTGTGTTCCGTCATTATTTCATGCAGCGTAGTTTTGGGTACCGGTGTGGTAGCAGAGCAAATTGATATGTTGACAACTGCTTCTGCCACAAATATATATAAGACTATTTATATTGTGGTACCGGCTATTTTTATTGCTACAAGTATAATACTATTGTTGGGGAAAATGGTGTTGGATTATCCGGAGGAGAGAAACAACGAATATGTATTGCCAGAGCTTTGGTATCCGGTGCAGAAGTATTGTTATTTGATGAACCGACCGCATCTGTAGATGCAAAAACCGAGAAGATCATATCAAATACTCTTGAACAGTTGAGAGGAAAGAAAACAATTATAATAATATCACACAAACTTTCACTGATAAAAAATGTTGACACAATTTTTGTCATAGATGGCGGAAGAATTATAGAGCAGGGCAAGCATAATGATCTTGTTGAATTAGGTGGTGTGTACAGGAAGTTATGGAATATGGAGGTGTGTGATGAGGTATAGCAAAATATTTTTTCGTTTTTTGAAATTGATGGGTAAGGCTCTGCCACTTTTTCTATTTGCAATGATAATACATATGGTTGGAGATAACTTTTTATATCTTACCTTATCTTATTTTGTAAACAACCTTATTGATATGGCGCAAATGGGAAGCATGGACGGCTTGCCTGAATTACTAATTACCTGTATCGCCGCAAATGTAACAGCGTTAGTTATATTTTTTGTATTCGGAGCCCTGTATGATATTTATGCCAAAAGGGGAAATGCCATAGTACAAAAAATGATGATTGAGAAGTTGTTGAAGCTTCCTATGGATTACTTTGATAAGCATCATACAGGTGAGATTGTATCTAAGCTTATGAATGACGCAGACACGGCAAGCCAGATATTTACTTCAAGGTTAAGAAGAGTAACAACACCACTGATGTCAGTAATTTTTTATATTATCCCGATGATAATTATGTGTCCGGCATTAGCAGGCTGTATGGTAATAATAAACATAGTATCATTGATTATTAATAACAGATATATCCCGAAAATGAAAACAGTTGCCAAAGATACTTCAATCTCAAAGAGTAAATTAGCTCAAAAATTTTTGGACGCAGTTAATGGGCGGGATTACATTAAAATCTACCCGGGTGCAAGCCGTTTATTGGAACAGTACAGCGAAGAGAATAAAAAAAGTGCAGATGTGGCGAAAAAATATTGGAATAATATCGCAAAATTAAATTGCTTTAACACATTTTTTGACATGGTATTTGCATTAGGATTTCTATTAATTGCTGTTTTATTTGTTGAAAGAGGATGGTGTAGTGTTGGAGAGGTAGCCGGAATATATACCTTGTATGGAACATTCAGTTACAACTTTTTAGAGCTCGGACGATATATACCGGAATTGATAAACTGTATTGCCAGAGCACAGATAGTATTCGATTATATGGAAGAAAATGAAGAGCAAATGCAGGGAGATTCAGAGTTTTTGCCGGGAAGGATTGAGCTTAGAAAGGTTTCTTTCGGATATAATGGAAAAGAAGTAATAAATAATCTAAGCGCAGAGTTTGATGAAAATAAAAGCACCGCTATTATTGGACAGACGGGATGTGGTAAAAGTACTCTGATTAAATTGCTTATGCGATTATATCCTGTACCTGATAAAATGATTTGCATCGGAGGGAGGGACATAAATTCTATAGATGTAAAATCATTAAGAGACAACATGGCTTATGTTCCACAAGATGTTTATCTTTTTCAAGATACAATAAAAGAAAATATTCGTTATGGCAATTTGTCGGCTAATGACGCAGATGTTTGTGAGGCTGCAAGGTTAGCAAATGCTCATGATTTTATCTTAGGTTTACCTGATGGATATGATACGGTTCTTTCAGATGGAGGGAAAAATTTGTCAGGCGGTGAAAGACAAAGAATTGCACTTGCCAGGGCATTTATAAAAGATGCTCCAATACTTCTTATGGATGAGGCTACGTCAGCCCTTGATAATAACAATGAAACAGAAATTCAGGCTGCGATTAAAAAGCTGATTAACAAAAAAACAGCATTGATAGTGGCACACCGCGATATTACTATCGACTTTTGCGATGCTAAGTATCAGATTTGAGTATATATTACCTCTTGAATATTATACCGATACAGCGGTATAATATTCACACAGGGAGTGATAGTATGTTAAAAGAATTTTTGCATCAAAAGAATATTTCAATATATAAATTAGCCGTAATAAGCGGAATTCCTTACAGTACATTAAATGATATTGTTAATCACAAAGTAGATATAGCCAATATCAGAGCCGGAATAGTATACAAATTAGCTAATATATTGGATATACCTATGGATGAACTATACCAACTATGTACAAACCGGATAACAATTTATTTAGAAGATTATTCTGCTAAAGGAACAGTTAGTATAAAGAATAAAAAATATGTGCTGGACTTTCACTATAAAAACAGGGAATTTACGGATGAGCTGTGCCCTGTAAAGAAGGAAGCAACAATGTTTATTGAAAGTATAGCACGATGGCAAATGGAAAAAATGATATCCGATTATGAAATGGAGGAAATCTATGAATTATGTATTAAAGAGAAAAGATGAAATCATAACAATTATAGATTTTGCTGATGATGGTAGTGTTTATAAATTTCATCAGGAATTAGTTAATCCGGAGCTGGCTCCATTGCATGATGTAAATAATTATGACTGGTTAAAACAATGGTGGAAGAGAAGGTCAATTCCTATAAGCCAGGGAAATATCAGACAGATGCTTGAAAAGAAAGGACTACTTGGACCGGAAGATTATCTGTTAAAGAATTTGGGATTATCTCTGACAGATTATTATTGGATTTCGCCCTTGGATTCCGGCATGACATGGAAGGACGTTAATCTGTTTGACAACGATTTTCATGGAAATATATTGCTAAGTGAAGCTGATGAAGAAAATGATGACGGTTTGCCACACTATACTCCTAATGGTTCGTTACAGGGAACACTGGAGAAAAGCTGGACAATATTGAATGGAGAGCGAGGTTTAATAAAAGGCAACAAAGATAATCTGTCTTCTGAAAGTATTAATGAGGTTATCGCTTCTAAGCTTCATGAAATGCAGGGTTTTAAGAATCACACAGAATACAAGCTTATAAAGATTAATGGTCGAAGCTACGATTACGGGTGTTATTCAAAACTGTTTACTTCTCAGGAATTAGAACTTATATCTGCTTATGATGTTGTATGTTCTGAAAAGAAAACTAATGATGTATCTTATTTTGAACATTTTATTCGGGTATGTACACAGCATGGATTAGATGAAAATATACTAAGAAGTTTCATGGACTATATGATTTTGTCAGATTTTGTTTTGTCAGGAAGAGACCGCCATTTAAGCAATGTTTCTATTTTAAGAGATGCAAAGACCTTACAATTTGTGATGCCGGCTCCAATTTACGACAGTGGGAAATGCTTATTTGTACAGGATAGTGTGCCATTAAGTGATAAGGGTCTTCTTAGCATAAAGACAGAAAGCTTTGCCGGTGATGAATTGAAACTTTTGGATTTAGTATCTGATAGAAGTCTGTTGGATGTTACAAAACTGCCATCACGTTCTTTTGTTGAAGAAATATATAGTCTTGATTCACAAATAGATGAGAAAAGAATTAGTCAAATTGGAGAAGGATATGAAAGAAAAATAGAATTATTCCGGGCATTCCAATTAGGACAGGATCTTCATAAAATAAAACTGGCTGTAAAAGATTACCGTAAACCAACAATAGATACAGAAGAGTATGTTATCAAAGATGAAGGGTAATACGATTGCTTTAGAGAATTTATGGTGTGAAATAAAACTGAAAAAATAACGGTACTAGAGGCGTAAATATTATATTCATTTACTCGTGCGCCTCCAATTCTGAAATAGTTTTGACAAT
>JBJEME010000002.1:38870-100190 GCA_051879515.1 Lachnospira sp.
ACAATTCCTTTTGCTCTGTGATATCATGAGTAGTAAATTGCACAGCGTTCGGTATAATTTACAGCGTTTCGCAATTACCTAAATTGCTCATATCACGGAGGAAATAATTATGGATATTATAAAATTGGCACAGGAAATAATAGATGGACGGAGAATCACGAGGGATGATGATTTGTCAGTGTTTTTGGACTGCGACTTGGCTAAGCTTTGTGAGGGCGCTGACAGAATTCGTGAACATTTTGTTGGAAATCATGTGGATTTATGTTCAATAATCAACGGAAGAAGTGGAAATTGTCCGGAAGATTGTAAATACTGTGCGCAGTCGGCACATAACCATACAGACTGCGAGGTGTACGATTTTCTGCCAAAGGAGCAGATTATTGAGCTTTGTGAAACAAATGCAAATGAAGGAGTACACAGATTTTCCATTGTGACGGCAGGAAACTTTGGAAATGGTAAAAAAAGAAGGGATGTATGTGTGTTCCGGTGGTATAATCGGAATGGGAGAAACATGGGAGGACAGACTGGATATGGCGCTGAGTCTTGCCAAAGTCGGCGTTGACTCCATCCCAATCAATGTCCTTATGCCAATTAAAGGAACACCTCTCGAAGATAAAGAGCCACTTTCAGAAGAAGAGATACTAAGAGCAATAGCATTTTTCAGATATATAAATCCAAAGGCACAGATAAGGCTTGCTGCAGGAAGGGCGCTTCTTACCAACGATGGTGAAAATGCATTTAAATCGGGGGCGTCAGCTACTATAACCGGAAACATGCTTACAACCGCAGCCTGCGCCACAATCAGAAAAGATATAAATATGCTAAAGGAAATTGGCAGAACAGTAGATTAATAAAGTGATTTATTATATTATGATGATGTTGCTTCTGCTTCCCGCGGGGTACAGAAAAGTAAAAATAGCGATTTGTACCCCGCGGGAAGCGAAGAGATAAGCTGAATTCTACAGCCTGAAATTTATGAAAGGAGGTCTTCCAATGGCATATTTGTACGAAGGAATTAAGAAAATGTCTGATGAGCAGCTGCGTCAGGAGCTGGCATTTCTTGAAACTGTGAATTTTACAAATGCAGCAAAGGAAACAGGTGGTCGGCTGATTTCCACAGTTACAGATGTGGCAAATGCATTTGCCGAACTGATTGGAAGTAAGAATCCTTTTGAATATGAGTATAAGAAAATGAATGAAATGGTGGGTGACAGCTATATTAAGATGAAGCTGTATGACCGTGACAGGCTTATGGAGCTTCTTTTGGATAAGCTGGAAGCAGCTGCAAAGGGGATTATGGGTAAATCCTCTTCTGAGGAGATGAGTGAAGATAAGCTTTCCAGAGCGATAATCAATATTGCGGCAGACAGCTTTAATATTAATAAGTATATGACTCCCGCTCATAAAATCGAAGAAATAAGCATAAAATATAACAATGCATTTTTAGACACTCTGCAACAGTATTTAAAGAAGATGACACCTGCAGAAGAGGCAGAAGCTGCTAAAACGATGGAAGCGGCAATAGGCATGGTTTCAATTGATGTTAAAAGGAGTGTCCAGCAGGCTGTTATGCCGGCACGTTTTAACGGAGCAGGAATGATAGAAATGCTAAAGAAACAGCACAATACAGGAAAGTTAAAGACAACAATTGAGATATTGGGATATGATTCTTTGCCATGTATCAACGCTGAGATAAGAATGATATTTGGAGCGTTAAAAAGCTTCAGAAGTATGGGGAGTATGCATCTGGCAAGATTAGTGTGGGTTGCACGGAATGCCTATGGAAGGAAATTTTTTGTGGAGCCTGACTTGCTTCCCGGGTATGTTTCGCCAAAGGACAAGCCGGAACTGGATAATATGGATAAGGAGTATACCGTACTTTTGAAACAATACAAAGCTGCGGCAGAGTTAACCGTAAAATGTACAGAAAGTCTTGATAATAAGAAAAAGCAGCTTGAGCAGATTGAGGAAAAATATGATGCTGCGTTAAAGGAGTATACGGAAGCAGAAGGAATTTTCGATTCTCTTGAGAATAAAAAGGATGATTATATCAATAATCTTCGACCTGAATCAGAAACAAAATCGTTCTATAATCAGGTCAATGAAGGCAAAAGGAGATTAGACCGCACAAAGGAAAGTCTGGATAAGCTTAGTAAGAAGCTTGAAACTGCCAAAGAAAATGTAACAGCTGCAAGCGATGCACTGGACAAAGCGCGGGAAGAAGAGAAAAATATTACGAAAGCAAAAGAAAACGAGGTGAGACAGCGGGCTCTTGAATTAAAGAAAAACTGGTCAGCATATTTTTTCAGATTCCAATTCAGTGGTGAAGTGTATGAACAGGTTGTTGAGGAATTTGGAAGAAATGAAATTCTCTGCATTGAGGAGATGTTAAAAGAAATTCATGATACACATGACTTAAGCCAGTTCTCAGATGAAGACAGCATTGTTTATGCGTACACAGGAAACAGAAAACCTGCCAGAATCACATTCGAAGCGTGGAATATTTCTAATATAACGAGGGATTAGATGACATATAAAGAAGCAGAGATTTATCTTGAAAAAATCGGACAATACGTTGAAGGTACAGGTGTAGAAAGGGGAAGGGAACTCCTTGGAAAACTAAATAATCCTGAAAATAGTCTGAAGATAATTCATGTTGCCGGCACTAACGGAAAAGGGTCTGTGTGTGCGTATTTGTCTGAAATACTTATGGCAAACGGGTATCGTGTAGGACTGTTTACTTCTCCTCATCTGCTTTGTATCAGGGAGCGCATACAGATTAACCGCAGGATGATTGCTGAGGAAGAATTCGCTAAGGGCGTGGAACTCGTATGGAGTCTGTATGAACAGGAATATAGAGAAGGGAAACAGCCACTTGCATATTTTGACTACTTTTTTGGGGTAGCGATGGATTATTTCAAAAAAAATAATGTGGATTATGTTGTAATGGAAACGGGACTTGGTGGAAGACTGGATGCGACTAACGCAATTGAATGTCCGATTATTTCAATAATAACAACAATTAGTCTGGAGCACACGGCGCTTCTTGGCGATACCGTTGAAAAAATAGCCACAGAAAAAGCAGGAATAATAAAGGCGGGGGTGCCTGTAGTTTATGCATCAGATACCGCTGCGGATCATGTTATTAAAGAGGCTGCCTGTACAGTGGGCAGTAAAAGTGTACCTGTTTCTGACAAAGATTATAAAATAGTTAAAAACTTAAATGGTCATATTGATTTTTTGGTACATAATAGTTATTATTTAGATGATTGCTTTCAACTGGGAAGCTGTGGGGTATATCAGGTTCAGAATGCCACTCTGGCACTAACCGCATGTGGAGTGCTGTCTGAAGCGGGGGTTATTAAGATTAACATGGACAAGCTTCATTTGGCTGTTAAGAACATGAAATGGCCGGGAAGAATGGAGCAGATTGCACCCGGAATATATGTAGACGGAGCTCATAATCCACAGGGAATTAATGCATTTGTCCAATCAGTGAACTCCATGTATGAATACGGGAACATGGACCCGGCAACTCTCATTTTTTCTGTTGTAAGCGACAAGAACTATTCACAGATGGTTTCTGCACTGTGTAACTGCCCTCATTTTGAGAGGTTTTTTGTAACTGTCACAGGTGGAAGCAGAGCGTTGAATAAGGAAGTTATTGTTGAGGAGTTTAAGGGGAAAACTGACAGGCAGGTAATTGCTTTTGAATCGGTTGAGGATGCGTTTGGATATGCGGACATCAATAGGAATGAAGGCTGTTTTAGACCAATATTTGTGACCGGCTCACTTTATCTGGTGTCAGATTTAAAGCGCGAGCTTAATAAAAAGGAGTATAAGTAAATGATTAATTTTGATGAAGAAATACAGAAATTTCAGCCAAGCCTTGAGGTTGAGAATATCGAGGATGCAGTTTACAGCAATGATGTACCTGATATCACTGAACTGGTTAATACACTAATCGGTAAAGATAGCGAAAAGTAAGGCGGTAGGATAAATGAGATGTTATAAATGTGGTTGCCATCTTACGGCAAATAATGTGTGTCCTAAGTGTGGCTGTGATGTAAGCGTGTATAAACGAACTGCAAGTGTATCCAATGTTTATTATAACGCTGGTCTTGAAAAGGCAAGAATACGTGATCTTACAGGCGCGATTGAGAGTCTGAAGATTAGTATAATGATTAATAAATATAATATTTCTGCGAGAAACCTTCTGGGTCTTGTTTATTACGAGATGGGAGAAGTTGCGGAGGCGTTGGGACAGTGGGTCTTAAGCAAGAATTTTGCGCCTGAGGATAAGGTTGCAGATTACTATATTAAGAAGGTTCAGTCTAACCAGAATAAATTTGAGATGATGGCAGGACAGATAAAAAAATATAATCTCAGTCTTAAGTATGCACAGGAAGGAAGCACGGATCTGGCTGTTATACAGCTTAAAAAGATTATTGTACAGAGTCCGAAATATATCCGCGCCCAGCTGCTTCTTTCTTTGCTCTACATCAATGAGAAAGAGTATGTGAGAGCAAAAAAGCTTCTTAATGAAGTGCTGAAAAACGATCATAACAATACTCTGGCGCACAGATATTTGAGAGAGATTAATCTCACACTTCAGGCAAGAAAGAAGGATGCTCAGGCACAGTTCCTTCCTGAGAAACAGACAAGGAAAGTCGAAACGGCACCTCTTAATGGCAATGATGTTATTGTTCCAAGGAGTTCATATAAGGAGCCAAGCCACGGAGCAGTAACGATAATATATGTTCTGATTGGTGTAGTTATTGGAGCCGCACTCATCTGGTTCCTTATTACACCTGCCAGATATAAGGGACTTACAGCAGAGTATAACAGGACTCTTGCTGAATACAGTGAACAGCTTTCATCAGGAAATGTTGAATTAAATGAACTGGAAAGAAAGGTTAAGGAAATCCAGACTGAGAAGGAAGCACTTGAAGAGCAGTTAAGCCGCGTAAGCAGTACGGATGGAACTAACAAACATTTAGTGCTGCTTATTGATGCAGCTAATTCCTATCTTGATGACAAAAAGACAGAGTGTGCACAGTACCTGCTTGAGATAGATGTTACAGCACTTCCTTCAGATAATTCCAAAACATTATATAATACTTTGTCAGAGGATGTAATGTCAGATGCAGCCGGATATTTCTATGATTCAGGAATGACTGAATACGGGAAATCAGATTATGAGAAGGCAGCAGATTATTTCGTAAAATCTTACCAATGCAAAAAGGATGATGCCAATGCACCTTACTATGCAGCAAAGTGTTATGTTGCATTAAAGAATACTGACGAAGCAAAGAAGTACTATCAGTATATCGTTGCTGATTTTGCAGACAGCACATACTTCGCAGAAGCTAAAGAATATGTGGATACACACTGATTCTGATTATGAATTATTAACTGCGTAAGATAATTTGATGAATTGCGTATGATAACCCCGCCGGAGATAACCGGTGGGGATTTTTGCGTATGTGACCACATGCAGTTATGCAGTGACAGGATACGTTGTTTAGGATACGGTGACTTAAGCGCAGTGAATAAAAAGAATGAGGAGGCAGTGTATGCAGGCAAATGTGCAGAATCTTGATGTTCTTGGTACAAAGGAGGAAGGCACTAAGACAGATTACATTTACATGGTTTCAAAGGATGTGCTGGTAATTAGCTTAAATGCTGAACTGGATCATCACCTGGCCGATGAGATGAGAGCGGTAATTGATGAGATAATTGACACAAGAGGTGTAAAAAACATTATATTCGATTTTACGAAAATCGGTTTTATGGACAGTGCAGGTATCGGCCTTATAATGGGGCGTTTCAAAAAAATCAGGGATATCGGAAAGATTACCGTTGTTGGTGCCAATGAAAGTATACAGCGTATTTTACTTATTTCAGGACTTCACAAGATTGTAAATGTGTGTGAATCATTGTCGCAGATTGGGCAGATATAATTTAGGGGGATTTGGTAAATGAAAAATAAGAATTTAATCAACACAGCAGAAATAGTATTTGATGCAATTTCAGAAAATGAAAGCTTTGCCAGAGTTGTGGCGGCGAGCTTTGTGACACCGCTAGACCCTACCATCGAGGAGATTGCAGATATAAAGACTGCGGTGTCGGAGGCTGTAACCAACTGCATTGTGCACGGCTATGAGGGAAAACCGGGGAAAATTTCAATGAAAATGGGGATTTCTGACAGAATATTTTCTCTGGAAATCCATGATGACGGTGTGGGAATTCCTGATATACATAGAGCAATGGAACCTCTGTTTACAACGAAGCCGGAGCTGGAACGGTCCGGAATGGGATTCTCCTTTATGGAAGCGTTTATGGACGATTTAAAGGTGGTGTCAGAAAAGGGAAAAGGAACAACTGTATATATGGCTAAGAAAATAGGTGAAGAAGATTAATGGATGAAATGAGGCTTACTAATCATACGAAAGAGTTGATTGAGCAAGCACATTTCGATAAAAAAGCCAGAGAGAAGCTGGTGACTGATAATCTGGGACTTATATGGAGCATAGTCAAAAGATTTGCAGGAAGGGGTGTGGAGCAGGAAGACCTGTTCCAGATAGGCTGTATAGGGCTTATAAAGGCCATTGATAATTTTGATGTGAGTTTCAATGTGAAATTTTCAACATATGCGGTTCCCATGATTACAGGTGAGATTAAAAGATTTTTAAGAGATGACGGTATGCTGAAGGTGAGCCGCAGTCTTAAGGAAAATGTGGCAAAAGCAGCAAGAACAGCAGAGGAATTCAGGGTTGAATATAAAAGGGAGCCTACAATTGAGGAAATTTCGGAAAAATGTAATGTCCCGGTGGAGGATCTGGTACTTTCCTATGAGGCAGCAGCAGAAGTTGAATCAATTTATAAAACAATTTACCAGAGTGACGGAAACGAGGTGTGTCTGGTGGATAAACTTGAAGAAAAAAAGAATTTTGGTGAGGAGGTACTGAACAAAATAACAGTAAAACAGCTACTTGAAAGTTTAAGAGGTGATGAAGCAGATCTTATAAAATACAGATACTTTGATGAGCTTACCCAGACAGAAATAGCAGTAAAAATGGGAATTTCCCAGGTTCAGGTATCAAGAATGGAGAAGCGTATTCTTAAGAAAATGCGGACGCAGCTCCAATGAATTTTAGAAATATGCATAATATCCGCCAAAAAGGCAATTCTATTAGTGAAACGTGGTATATTCTACTAATCCTGAGTTGTAAAACATTCAACACAGGGTGTTTGCATTCCGTTGCGCTGAACGTTTCGATGAGCCTCTAAACTAGTAAGTATCAGAGCCCATCCAAACGCAGTCCGGAGACTAATGGCTCTGCTACTTACTTTTTTAGAGTCTCATCTCCACAGCGCAAAAGTCATTTAAACACACTGTGTTGCCTGCTTTACAACTCAGGATTCTGGCAGAATACCCGCATGCTGTAACAATCGGTAGTAGGAGTGGCTTTATGGCGGATATTATTTATATTAAGCTAAGTTCAGGGGTAAATATCAGTAAAACTGAGGTTAAGGTTAAGGATGTGGCAGATATTGCATGTTCTGATAAGGAGCTTGCTGAGAGAATAAATAATCTTCGAGTAATGAATTTTTCGCCGCTTAAGAACAATAAAGAAAAGAAGTCCCGTGTGGTGTCTGTTATAGAGATCATAAGGCTGATACAGGAAGAAAATCCGGATATTCAGATAGAAAACTTTGGGTCATCGGATGTACTTATAAAATACAGTTCCGGGAAAACGGATGAGAAGAGATTTCTAAAGATTATGAAAATAGTGGCAGTGTGTATTATCACATTTGTGGGAAGCTCATATGCAATTATCGCATACAACAATGATGTGGGGATGGCGGAAATATTTTCAAAGGTGTATGAGCTTTCAGGAGCGGAAGCTCAGGCGGATTCCAGGCTTATTGAGGTGTGCTATGCAGTGGGACTGTTTCTTGGAATTGTAATATTTTACGACCATTTTGCAGGACACAGGATTTCCAAGGCTCCAACGCCTATTGAGGTTGCTATGGACCAGTACAATGAGGACCTGGATAATGCCATAGCTGCAAGAGTCACTGATGGTAAAAAGGAGACGTAATGATAGCTTTGTATGTATTGTTCGGGCTTGGCGCCGGAGTTGTCACATCGGCAGGACTGTTTGCACTGATATCTTCTATCGGACTAATTAACAGGTACGCTTATGTCACAGAATCCACAGACCGCATCATGCTTTATGAGGAGATGATTATTCTGGGAGCTACGGCAGGAAATCTGATGTATGTATTTGATATCAGTGTGCCTGTAGGACTAATCGGCTGCATGATATTTGGTGTTATATCCGGAATTTATGTAGGCACATTCCTTGTGTGTCTTGCGGAAAATATAAAGGGTATACCTGTATTTGCCCATAGGTTAAGACTGAAGGACTGCTTAGGATTCCTGATTCTATGCATTGCGGCAGGAAAAATGGTTGGTGAGCTTGTGTACTATATTTATCTGTATAAATAAAGAAGGAGGGACGGAAATAATGGAAAAAATTGATGAAATCGAGTTGGGAATGGATGACAAATCAAAAAAAGAAATCACAAATGATATTCAGAAAAGAAATGAAAGCTATAATGCTTATGTAGAGAATGTTACACCAAAGGCAAGCTGTGTGAAAAACTGCCTGAAGGCATTTATCACAGGAGGAATTATTTGTGTTGTTGGTCAGGCATTGCTTAATTTCTATATTTATTTAGGTCTGGATAAAGATAATGCAGCCTTAGCCACCACAATTTCTTTAGTGTTTTTAAGTGCCCTGCTGACCGGATTGGGAATATATCCCCTTATAACTACATTTGGCGGAGCAGGAAGTCTTGTACCAATTACAGGTTTTGCAAACAGTGTTGCTGCTCCTGCCATTGAATTTAAAAAAGAGGGACAGGTATTCGGAATAGGATGCAAGATATTTACCATTGCAGGCCCTGTTATTCTTTATGGAATATTTTTTGGCTGGTGCGCAGGACTTATTTACTTTGTAGCGAAAATGACAGGAATAATTTGATATCTTTTGTTGGAAAATGCGATTTTGAAAGAATAATACCAGTATATACCACGCCTGAATCAAAAATTGCTTCAAATGATTTTTTCTGATACACTTAATCAGAAAGATTTTATAAGAATTAAAGGATTACAGGTGATAGTGTATGGCGATGACGGAGCTGGAGCAGCATTATAATAAATTCAATGAGGAAAAAAGACTTGATTCAAGGCATGGGCAGGTGGAGTTTATAACCTCCATGAAATATATCCATGAGTGTATTGACGGGCTTGGAATGGAAAAGAGTTCGTGCAGGATTCTTGATATTGGTGCAGGAACCGGCAGATATTCCGTTGCTCTGGCAGAGGAGGGCTTCGACGTTACTGCGGTGGAACTGGTAAAGCATAATCTGGGACTTTTGAAGGCTAAAAACAGCACAGTTAAAGCATATCAGGGAAATGCCATGAAATTGAAACGGTTTGACAATGATTCATTTGACGTTACACTTCTTTTTGGCCCGATGTACCACTTGTTTACGAGAGAGGACAAGATAAAAGCGCTTATGGAGGCTAAGAGAGTGACCAGACCCGGAGGGGTAATTCTTGTGGCATATCTTATGAACGAATATGGAGTCATTACCTACGGGTTTAAGGAAAGGCATATTAAGGAATGCATTTCCTTAAACAGGCTCACAGCGGATTATAAGACAATCTCAGGGGAGAAGGACCTTTATGATTATATGAGGATTGAGGATATTGACAGTCTGGACAGGGAGTGTGGTCTGGAAAGAATCAAGATTATCACCCCTGACGGTCCTGCCAACTATATGAGGCAGTACTTAAATCAGCTGGATGATGAGGAATTTGCTGAATTTATAAAATATCATCTGTCAACCTGCGAGCGTGGAGATTTAATCGGCGCTGCCGCTCATACTGTTGATATTTTAAGAAAATAAATAACTAAATAAAATGCATTTAATTACAATATTTGCCCATACTACTCTTAGAATCAGAATTAGAAAGATGAGGAAGAGTAGTATGGGTAATTGCGTTTGTGGAAACAATCAGGCATCAGGGAAGAGCAAGTCTTTAAACGATAATATAACAGAGGGTAAGAATAAGACCTGCAGTCAGATACAGAAAGGGCGACAGAGCATTTGTTTTAATGAAAATGTATATATCAGCTGCGGGGCAACGATTGTCGGAAAAAAGGAGTCAGAAGGACCGCTGGGTAAATGCTTTGATGTTGCAGTAGAGGATGATATGTGCGGCAAAAATAACTGGGAGGAAGCGGAAAGCGAGTTTCAGCATATGGCAGTTGATAAGCTGTTTATGAAGAGTGGTCTTAGCAGTAAGGATATCCGCTACATTTTCGGAGGAGATTTATTAAGTCAGCTTATTGCCACGTCCTACGGATTGTCAGAATATGAGCTCCCGCTGTTTGGACTGTATGGTGCCTGCTCAACCATGGGAGAGGCCATATCACTGGCTGCAATGTCGGTAAATGCAGGGTATGCGGATAATGTTATTGCCTTGTCATCAAGCCACTTTGCAAGTGCTGAGAAACAATTCAGGTTTCCTCTGGAATACGGAAATCAAAGGCCGGAGGCGTCAACCTGGACTGTGTGCGGATGCGGAGCATATGTTGTAAGCAAAAATGAGGTAAACAGCGGAAAGAAAAATATTCTCATAAAGGGGATAACCACGGGTAAAATAGTGGATTACGGAGTTAAGGATTCAATGAATATGGGGGCGTGTATGGCTCCAGCGGCAGCAGATTTAATTGAGATGAATTTTAAGGATTTTGAAATTGATGAAAGTTATTATGACTGCATTGTGACCGGTGATCTTGGATACACAGGCCAGAAGATCCTGTTTGATTTATTAAAGGAGAAGAATATTGATATTGCGTCAGTTCACACGGACTGTGGAATAGAAATATTTGACAGGGAAACACAGTCTACCAAATCCGGGGGAAGCGGATGCGGCTGCAGTGCGGTGACTCTGAATGCACTGATTCTGCCTAAGCTAAGAAGTGGTGAGTATAAAAGAGTTTTGTTTGTTCCAACAGGAGCCCTGCTGTCAACAGTAAGTTATAACGAAGGCAGAAGTGTTCCGGGTATTGCCCACGGAGTTGTGCTGGAAGCACAGTGAGGACTATTAGTATGTATTATGGAGGTTGTGATGGATTATATTAAAGCTTTTGTGTGTGGAGGAATTATATGTGTCCTTACACAGATTCTTATGGAAAAGACCAAGCTTATGCCGGGAAGAATTATGGTTATACTGGTTACAACAGGAATTATTCTTGGAGCCATTGGTATATATGAGCCATTTCTTAATTTCGCAGGGGCAGGGGCTTCTGTACCGCTTACAGGCTTCGGAAATGTGCTGTGGAAGGGAATGAAGGAAGCAGTTGATCAGAATGGGTTTATCGGCCTGTTTCAGGGAGGCTTCAAATCCTGCGCTGTTGGAGTAAGTGCTGCATTAGTTTTCGGCTATATTGCGTCATGGATATTTGATCCTAAGATGAAGAAAAAATAAATGATGGCGATTTGACCCTGGTATCATCCTATTGTATAACAAAGCGGCACATTATTCATGCGCCGCTTTGTTTACATATTTGTATTTAGTCATCATCCGTGTCGTGACTATTAGAGCCTGATGAGCCCGACGAGCCTGACGAACTTGATGAGCCTGTTGAGGCAGTGCCGGGTTTTGTGGAACCGGAAGTGCTCGAGCCTGATGAACTTGATGAGGTGGTTCCCTGATTTGTGGTTTCAGGAAGCCCAATATCGTTTTCTGTGGAATCAGGCTCTGTTTCGCCTGGTACGGCAGGTTTTGTCGTCGTGGAGTTTGAACCGGATATACTAGGCTTTAACGCGGTTGTTCCTCCATGAACAGGACAAAGTGTCGCATATTCACTCCTGGTTATTGCATAAGGAGCATCCATTGTTGTCAGATTAGAATATTCTTCAGGAAGTTCCAAATCATCTTTTAATATCTTTATTGCAGTTGTATATCCAGGACATTTTGCTGTTGCAATTGAATGTGATTCATTGCAGGTGGTTACCTTAACATGAACATTGCAATACTCTGTAGGAACATTATCCTCAGAAAAATATTCTGTCTTTATGCATGAACCTCTTGGGTCTTTATCACAGAGACCTTCTACCGGTAAAAGTCCGGACTGTGAACATACCTCTACTTCGACTATATCAGAAGGTTGCGTGAAATGTCCCTCCGGAAGACCTTTGTGAACTGCCTCCATTATTTTTCCATACATTTTAATGTGGTTTGCGTTGTTAACCGGTGTTGAGTTATCGTCATAACCAACCCAGATTGCAGCGGTGTAATATGGAGTATAACCACAGAACCATCGGTCAACACCTTCCTGTGTAGTACCTGTCTTACCAACAACAGTCTGTCCTTCAAAATCAGCATCATAAGCAGTACTTACCGTGCTGGATGTCACAACGGAACGAAGGGCAGAAGTCATCAGCCATGCAGTAGTTTCTTCATATACACGGAAAGATTCCTGACTGCTTTCCTTATCAATAATTACATTTCCGGAGTTATCTTCAACCCTGGTATAGAAAAGTGGCTCGTTATAAACACCACCGTTAGCAAGAGTAGCATATCCGGTACACATATCAATGTTATAGACACCTTTACTCATACCACCCAATGCAAGTGACTGAACCACATCATGAACACCGTTAATTGCATTGCTTGGTGAAACAATGGAGCCAAATTTCATTTTTTCAAGATAACTAAAACCATACGAAGGAGTGATAGCAGTAAGAGTCTTAACTGCAGGAATGTTTTCTGACTGCTGAATAGCAGTACGCATATCCATATATCCTAAATATGTCTTATGAACATTTTGCACAAGTTTTCCGTTTGCGTAGAAATAAGGGGCATCATCAAATACAGATGCCAGTGAGTAATCTCCGGTATCCAACGCAGGGCCATAAACAGCGAGCGGTTTAATTGATGAACCCGGCTGTCTTGCCGAACTTGTTGCTCTGTTGAAGGAACGACTGGAGGTCTTATCACCACGCCCACCAATTAAAACCTTGACATAGCCTGTGGATTGTTCAATAAGAGAAAATGAAACCTGAGGCTGGATAGTAAATGTTGTATTCTCGTATGTTACTTTGCCTCCCGGATAATCTTCCTGCATTGCTTTGCTATATCTTTCCACATAACTGTTGGCTGCATCTACATCATTGAAGGTTAATATAAATGATGTTAATTCGGTGTTGGCGCGGTACCAGTTTTGCATGGTGATGTGAGAAAAGTAATGATTCTTCCCGTCGGCATCTTTAATTGTAAGAGAATAATTTATTGAAAAATCATCTCCGTCATAATATTCGGGATTGTTTACTATGCTTTCTGCAATCTCCTGCATAGTCATATCCTGTGTGGTATACACCTTAAGACCACCCTTATAAATGAGGTTGGTAGCCTGGGTCTCCGTATAGCCTTTTCTTGTCATGAGATCATCAATTAACTGGTCAATTACTTCGTCCACGAAATAGGAATAAGAAGATGAGCTTTCGTCGACATCAAGACCTTCGAGTCTTGCATAAACATCATCGTCGATGGCATTCTGATATTCCTCCTGTGAGATGTATCCCTGATCTTTCATGTTCTCAAGTACTGTCAGCTGACGTGCGCGGTTTCTCTCAGGATTCCTCAATGGGTTAAGCCCGGAAGGATTCTTGGTAATTGAAGCAATAACTGCGCATTCACTTAAGGTAAGCTCAGAAACATCTTTATTAAAGTAACCGTTAGCGGCAGCCTGCACACCATAATAACCATTTCCAAGATTGATGGTGTTCAGGTAGTTCTCAAGAATCTCACTCTTGGACATAACTGTTTCCAGTTCAACTGCCAGATATTGTTCCTGAATTTTACGCCGAATCTTTTCTATTGTAGTTTCGTTGTATGCGTTGAAAACATTGTTCTTAATCAACTGTTGTGTAATGGTACTCGCTCCCTGCGAAAGCTCCATATTCTTAACGGTAACTGTGGCAGCTCTTATGATACCTTTTAAATCAATCCCATTGTGCTCATAAAATCTTTCGTCCTCTATTGCGACAAAAGCATGCTGTAAATCTACGGGTATCTGATTGATATCCACCGAAATTCTGTTGGCTCCCGTGGCAGCCAGAGATTGAATTTCATTTCCGTTGCAGTCGTATATTTTAGTTGCATATCCGTCAGGCGCAACACTGATATTCTCAATATCAGGTGCACATTCCACTATTCCCTGAAAGCATCCGAATGCAAGACATGCTCCGGATACCACAATTGTGACTGCACCTATCAACAGTACCTTTACTATAAATACACGTAGTTTATTTCCAAATTTGCTTGTTGCAGAATTGAGGAGCTTTTTCTTCTGTTTTATGCCATTTCCACCATAATTCATATATTGCCCTCCTTGTTTGAGTCATGTTATTATATCATAAAAGATGATTGTGGGCAAATACGTTGTCTTTGCAGAGCCTACTTTATTATTGTGACTTGAGGTTGGGTATGAAAATAATTTTAAACAGTGGTTGTGAAGCAGAAATAGTAGAGAAAAAATCAAGATTTATAGCGAATTTATATAGAATTGAAAGCGAAGAACAGGCAGTGGGCATTATAAATGCATTAAGAAAGAAGTATTGGGATGCCAGGCATAACTGTTATGCATATATATTAGGAGAGAAGCAGGAGATTAAGAAATTCTCAGATGATGGTGAACCGGCAGGAACGGCGGGTAAGCCTATGCTTGATGTGCTTGAGAATAGCAATCTTACCGACTGCCTTGTGGTGGTAACACGGTATTTTGGAGGTGTGCTTTTAGGAACCGGAGGACTTGTAAGAGCATATCAGGGCGCAACAAGGGCAGGTCTTGAAACTGCAAATGTGGTTGAAGTTGTGGAAGGCATAAGCTTAAGAGTGGACGTGGATTACAATTTTCTTGGTAAATTGCAATATATATGCAGAGAACTGGGAATACGTATTACAGATACATTGTATGAAGATAACGTGAAAAATTTTATGATAATGACTAAGGACATACATGGGAGATTTCTGGCAAAGCTTGCAGATGCATTTTCCGGAACAGTGGAAGTTTATGAGACTGCAGTTATAAGAATATGTAAAAATGAAGATGGAGAAATATTTACTTTAGACAATTAAATTATGAACAAATAATTAACAGTAGGAAAAAAGCACAATAAGATGTTTAAAATTTACATAATTTTTAAAAATCATACTAAAATAACCAAAAAAAGGTTATGATTTTTGATGATTTATAGTGCAATTTATATATAAAAAAATATAGTAACAGAATTTATTTAATGGTTTTTTAGATAAAAAATATCAAATTATCAGAGAAATTTTAAATTATTTTTCTCTGTAAAAGTGCATAAAATCTGTATTTTCATAAAAAATTCAAAAAAAATACAAGTTTTGTTAAAAATATACTTGTTAAAATAGTACAAAAATGATAATATATCAATGTCACAAAATATGACATAAGGGGGATTTCCCCGTCAAAACCAAAAAGGAGGGTTTTAAAGGTTTATGAAAAAGACATTTAAGAAAATTGCTGCTGTAGGTTTAACACTTACTTCAGTAATGAGCCTCGTAGCTTGTGGCTCAGGCAAAAAGGGATCTGACAACAAGGGTGACGATGGCGACAAGGCAGTAGACTGGTCAAAGGTTGAGAAGCCAGGTAAGTTCACAGTATGTGTTGATAACACAGTTGTTACTGAGGCTAATGGCGGTAATGCATTCTATGATGCACTTAAGGAAGCAACAGGATTGGACATCGAGTGGGTACGTCCTGATCATAAGTCTTACTATGAGTCAGTACAGAACTACTTCGCAACAGGTGATGCTCCTGATGTAGTACTTCTTTCTTCTGATTACCTTGCATTATATGCTAACTCAGGTTACCTTTGGGATATGACAGATGCTTGGGAGAACTCAGCAACAAAGAATTCAGGAAGACTTATTTCTTCAGCTGATAAGATTATGAATGCTAACTCAGTACTTGGTGCTGATGGCGAGTATGGTATTTATGGTTTCTCTCCATTCCGTGGTAATGGATGCTGTACATACGTTAAGACAGCTTGGCTTGAGGCAGCTGGTCTTAAGGCATCTGACTATGAGAAGAAGGAGATGACATTCTCAGAGTACTATGATCTCCTTAAGAAGTTAAAGGCAGCTTCATCAAGCGATTATGTAATTTCAGCTCCAGGCTGGATTTCAGCAGAGGCTCCATATACAAACTATCTTCCAGAGTTCTACCAGAAGGCTAACTACACATTCTACTTAAAGGATGGTCAGTTCGTTGATGGTTTCTCTGAGCAGGCTATGCAGGATGCTCTTCAGAGAATCCAGGATGCTGTTAAGGATGGTATCATTGATAAAGAGTCTAACGGACAGGGTACATCAGATGCTCGTAACAAGTTCTTCTCTACAAATCCTAAGACAGAGTCAGGTGTATTCACATACTGGGCTGGTACATGGGCTGATACATTAAAGTCTAACCTTTCTAGCAAGGGTCTTGATGACAACTTGATTGCTATTTATCCAATCAAGGAGCTTGGTGCATACACAGAGCGTCTTTCAACAGCTTGGGCTATTACAATCCATGCTTATGAGAACGGCAATGCAGAGGGTATCTTCAAGTACTTCATCGACACAATGCTTGATGGTGATGCTGTACAGATGCTTTGGACATACGGTGCTAAGGGAACACACTGGGATGTATATGACAAGGATACAGAGTTTACATTAGCTGCTGATTCTAAGGGTAATGTTAAGACAGTTAAGGCTACAGCTGGTAAGCTTGTAATGCTTCCTTCACCAGAGACTCCAACAGCTCAGGTTAAGAAGAACCACATTGATCCAGTGCTTTCACTTGCTAACTTCAAGGATGGTACACTTGGTGCTGCAAGTAAGGGTGTTTCTGATAACGTAGCTGCTAACTTCGAGATGTTCTCAGCTCATTCAGAAGTTGCTACTCCACTTCCAATGACAACAGCTCTTGCTAACAATATTTCTGATATTAACGCAGAGAGAAATACTGTAATCGCTAACGTTGCAACAGGTCAGATGTCAGTTGCTGATGGTATGGCTGAATACAAGAAGGTTGTTGGTGACAAGGTTGAGGAATCACTTAAGTCATTAAATGATTTATTAAAGTAATTTTAATGCATAAGCATTAAGCGGGTAATGTTTTACCACGTTACAGAATTCATATCAGGTGGCTGACCACCACCTGATGTGGGTTCTAATTTTAACTTATCGGTAAAAGGGTAAGTAGTAATACAATAAATTTGGGAAAGAAGGTATGAAGATGCAGTGTAAGTCTTGTCAAGCAGAACTTCCTAAGAAAGCCAAGATTTGTCCAAGATGCGGTACGATGAATGGTAAGCCAAAGACTAATTTGAAGGTGCTTGCAGTAGCCGGATTTGTTATCATGCTTGTTGGTAGCTTATTACCATTTATCCAGGCAGATAAAGTCATCGAGATTAATGATGTCCTGGAAGCATATTCATTTGGTTTCATGAATGTAAGTGTACCTGTAATGTGGTATTTATTTATCGCGTTGATTGTTGCTGGTATTTTATTTTTAGTTGCAAGAAAAGAGATATTCGCAATTGTATGTGGAATTCTTGCAGCAGTTGATACAGTTGTTACATTTTTTGGTTTTGATTATGTAGTTACAGTGGGAAAGAATAAGTATGCCACTGCCGGTTACAGAACAGCAAATGTTAAGTTGACTGATCTTTTGAATAATGGATATACAGCCTCAAAGGAGACTACAAGTGTAATAGATCATTCAACATCAGTTATAACAGAAACAGCTAATTATTCAGTAGGAATTGGTTTGTTCGTTATTGCTATAGGTTTAGTGTTTGTAGTTGCAGGTTCTTTCATTGATATTATGAAATATTTCAAGAAAGATCTTGGCGTAGATGCTAAATATTTATCAAATTCGATTAATCAGAGCATATCTCAGAAGATTTATTATTATAGAGGATTCTATATAATGTTCCTTCCAGTATTTATAATGATAATTATCTTTAATTATCTGCCAATGCTTGGATGTAGATATGCATTTACGAGATATATCGTTGCTAATCCTTACTATGCAGGTTTGTATCACTTTGTTGCCATGTTTACAAATGATACATTCTTCTGGTCATCATTTAGAAACACATTAATCCTTTCAATTATCAAGTTGATATTGAATACAGGATTTGCCGTTATCATTTCTCTTCTTTTGAATGAGATTGTTAACATGCTTTTCAAGAAGACAGTACAGACAATTGTATATCTTCCACACTTTATGTCATGGGTTGTAGTTTACTCAGTATTTAAGATGTTACTTTCAGTTAACACAACAGGTGTTATCAATGGTTTCCTTATTAACATTGGTTTGACTAATGACCCAATTCCTTTCCTCGCTGATTCACGTTACTGGAGAGGAACATATTATGTAATGAACATCTGGAAGGATACAGGTTGGGGAACAGTATTATTCCTTGCAACATTATCAGGTATCAGCCCAGACCTTTATGAAGCAGCTCAGATTGATGGTGCTAACAGATTTAAGAGATTGATTTATATCACATTCCCTGCTCTTGCTAACACAATCATCACAGTATTTATTTTGAACCTTGCTAAGGTTATGAACCTTTACGAGTCAGTATTCGTAACTATGTCAGATTCAGTAACAGACGTTGCTCAGGTTCTTCAGACATACGTATACTACAAGACTTTCCAGGGTAGTGGTAACTCGGATTATGGTTATTCAACAGCCGTTGGTTTGTTCAAGTCGTTTGTTGGTATGATCCTTGTATTAGGATGTAACTGGGCTAGTAAAAAAGTTCGTGGCCGTGGTATTGTATAAGGAGGAGTAAATAATGAGTGAAAAAGAAACAACACTAGTATATAAAAAGAAGAAAAAGAAATTTAAACTCTTCCCGGTTATTAATGCTATTCTCTTTATTGTTATTTCATTGATAATTATTTTACCAATGTGGAAGGTTATTGTTGATTCCTTTGATGCCAGATCATCATATGGTTACAACTGGATTCCTACAGAATTTTCTATAGGTGGATATAGAGCTATTGTTACACGTTCAGTTCTTTATCGTCCATTCATTATATCAATTATAACAACACTTGTTGGTACATTTGTAGGTTTGTTAGTTGTAACTCTTGGTGGCTACGTACTTATTCAGTGGGAGATGCCAGGTAGAAACTTCTTCGCTTACATGTTGTTATTTACAATGATTTTCGATGGTGGTATGATTCCTAAGTACTTGGTTATCAAGCAGATTGGAATTATGAATACACTGTGGGCGGTTATTTTGCCAATGGCTATTAACGTATATAATCTGGTATTGATGAGAAACTTCTTTGAAGGTATTCCGGAGTCATTATTTGAGGCTGCACAGATCGATGGATGTTCTCCACTGGGAATATTCTTCAGAATCGTACTTCCTCTTTCAAAGGCAGCTCTTGCATCAATTGGTTTGATGTTTGCCGTTGCATATTGGAATGATTATACTAACTTCAAGTTGTATATTACAAAGGATAAGTTATTCAACTTCCAGATGAAACTTCGTAACATGGTAGCCGATAGTAATATTCCTAATGATGACTCGGTAGATCCGAATACTATTTCATCTGCGGCAACTATCGTAGCGATTCTTCCTTTCATGATCATCTATCCTTTCTGCCAGAAGTACTTTGTACAGGGCGTTAACGTAGGTGCTGTTAAGGAGTAATATTTCAAATTATATATTTGAATTTTCAGGCGGTGCATTTATTGCACCGCTATTTTTAGTTATACAAAAATAAAAATCTGTAAATCATACTTTAAAACAGAATAATAAGTGGAAAATAATAAGTTGATATGATAAAATTAAATAAATATATCGGAAAATTAATATTCAAATTTATATTATAAACAGCAGGGGGCAGGTAGTAATGAATATTCAGGATGCCATTTATATAGAAAGAGTTGATGAGGTAAAAAGAATATTGAAAAATGAACCCGGCCTGATAAATGAAACGGATAAAGACGGTGTCCCTATGGCTCTTCTTGCTGCCAAAACAGGTAATTTGAATCTTGTAAAATATATAGTTGAGTATTCAATGGCAAGCATGAATATATATGATAATAATCATAGAAGCATTCTTCATTATGCAGCAATGTCAGGTAATGTTGATACATGCAGATATTTAACAGAGCGTGTCGGATTATCACCTGTGGAAGGAGATTTATATTTGCAGACACCGTATGATATTGCCCATATTAACAGATTTTATGATTTGGAAGAGTATTTCCAAAGTATTGTTGGAGCTCCTATAGAAAAAATGTATCGCAATCCGATAAGAACGGGAATGTATCCGGATCCTTCAATCGTAAGAGTTGGAGAAGATTATTACATGGTTAATTCTTCATTTGTGTATTATCCTTGTATTCCCATCTCTCATTCAAAAGATTTAGTTCACTGGGAGATAATTGGTCATGCAATCACTAATCCTGAATGGACTTATCTGGAGGATTTGGAAGGTGGCAGGGGATACTGGGCTCCGGATATTTCTTACTATAAGGGCAGATTTTATATTTGCGCCACATATAGACTGAATGATGATGGGAATATATATAGAAAGCAGATTGTAGTAAGCTCTGAAAGACCGGAAGGCCCATATGGTAAGCCTGCAATAATTGATGAGGATGGAATTGACCCATCGATTTTTAATGATGATGATGGTAAAAGATATATGCTTCTAAACAGAGGCGCAAGGATTTTTCAGATTAATGAAGATGCTACAAAGCAGATTTCCAAGGCAGAGTTGTTGTATTATGGAGATTATAAAAGAGCTCCGGAAGGGCCTCATTTGATAAAAAAAGATGGGTATTATTATCTGTTTGAAGCTGAGGGTGGAACAGGACCGGGACACAGGGTGACAGTGTCAAGGAGCCGGGAATTAAAAGGAATATATGAGCCATGTCCATACAATCCTATTATGAGGCAGAGTGACGAGGGCGCAATAATTCAGCGATGTGGCCATGGAAAGCCGGTTCAGACCCAGAATGGTCAATGGTATATGGTTTATCTTTGCGGACGTAAAATCGGTGACGGTTATAGCATGCTAGGGAGAGAAACAGCGTTGGACCCTATTACATGGACACAGGATGGATGGCCTATTGTCAACAATTTGAATGGTCCAAGTGCTCTTCAGATTAAACCGGACCTGCCGGAAACAATCTATGAGACTGATTATAAGGATGATTTTAATAAACAGTATTTATCAAGTGAATGGTGGTTTCCACGGGTCCCTGAAATGGATGGAATTGAGATTAAGAATTCATATGTAAGAATCAAGGGGAGTTATTATGATCTGAATAATATGCATGCCAAGAATATTCTTTTAAGACGGCAGGCAGATTTTAAGTTTACTGTTGAATCTAAAATGAGGATTCCACAGTTGTATGAAGGTCAGAATTGCGGAATAACCTGTTATTATGATGAGAATACATATTTAAAGTTTGGGTTATTTTGTGTAAATCGGGATAATGATTTGAAGATAATATTGTCCGTTACGGAGCATATCGGCGATGAGAATATAGATCATGAACAGATAGAAATTAAGCAGACAGAGAGGTTCATTTTCTTTAAAATCCAGACTAATTATCTTCAGAGAAGTTTCTACTATAGCCACGATGGAAAAGAGTATTTAAAGGTTTCTGCATTGTCAAATGTTTATTACTTGTGTGATGAAGGATTAAAAAAAGGGAAAAGATTCACGGGCGCAATGGTTGGAATGTATGCTTACGGCGGAGGGCTACCGTTATATGCGGAATTCGATTACTTTAATTATGAATCAGAATGATAGAAATCCCAGGCATTTGCACAATTCTGTAATTGAAATCTGATGTTGTGCAAAAACCTGATAGTAATTGTAAAAGGAGGAAAAAAGATTGAAAGAAGTATTTAAGGACAAAAAGACACTTGATAACTTGATTGCAGCGTTATTAAATGCAGATTTAAGTAGCGGAGATGGCTGGGATTTGGCCATGCTTGCAGACGCAGAGGCAGAGTTGTTAAGAGCTACAGATGAGCCGGAGGTTAAGAATCTTTATAAAGACATTATCTGTAAGATAAATGGTAATATTAAGAATGATTCATTTGTGAATTACATGATTGGAAAGGCATGTTATAAGGATTCAGAGCATGTGGACAGAGCTGTTGAAATAGCTGGACAGCTTGCAACACAGGGTAAATCAGAATCAGGAATATTTACAGAGAACAATGGGCATGTATGTGTATGCAATGCTTATGCAGTATATCCATTTTATATGATGTATGAAACAAAAAATGGTGGAAAAGAAAGATACAACGACATAATAGGCCAGATAAAGAAGCTTCATGCAGAGTCATTCTATGAGAGGGCTGAAAAAGCAGCAAGTGATGAGGAGGCTCTAAATGCATTAATATATTATGCAGCGGGACTTATTGATGTGCTTGAGGTCATGGATCAGGCATTATATGAGATATTTGGAAAGGTGAGGGAATATTTCAAAGAGACAGTAAAGAAAGTGCTGGAATCTAAGAAATATGATGATATTACGACTGTCACAGAGTACGATTTGTTATTTGCTTATGCAGTATTGAAGGGATGCAGGATGAAAGTTCTTTTAACTGAGCGTTATGAGGCATTTGCTGAAAATATTGTACAGAAAGCTGTTGTTGACAGTGACAGGCTTTCTGATGCTCCGGTTTTATATCTCGCGGCATATACATACGCTTATAGCGAAAGTATTAAGAATAGAGAGTATCAGGAATATGGAAGAGCCAAAGGAGGCGTATTATGGAGCTGAAATTAGTTACCAATACATCAAGAAATGCAGTTATTGAGCTGGACGACGGAGGAAAGTACTACACAAAGAAAAAGTATACTATCCTTGTTGATGGCTGTGAATATATGGAAGGTGAAAAGGTTATAACAACAGTGTATAATCTTAAGCCGGATACAGATTACGAGATTTCGGTTATATACGAGGGTGAGACAATCGCTCCTGTTAAACTCCATACTAATTATGAATTTATTACTCTTAATGTTCGTGATTTTGGCGCATATGGTGATGGAGAACATGATGATACCAATGCTATCCAGTGTGCAATTATGGCAGCACCAAAGAATTCAAGAGTTTTAGTGCCAGCAGGAGTTTATAAGATTTCCAGCATTTTCTTAAAGAGTGATTTGAATCTGGAACTTGCGAAGGATGCTGTTTTATCAGCATTTACAGAGAGGGAAAAATTCCCTATTCTTCCTGGTATGATTGAGTCATATGATGAAACAGATTACTATAATCTTGGTTCATGGGAAGGCAATCCACTGGATACATTTTCGGCAATAGTGTGTGGAATTAATTGCGAAAATGTTTATATAACAGGCGAAGGAACAATTGACGGATGTACAACACATGATAATTGGTGGAAAAACTGCAAGATAAGAAATATTGCCTGGAGACCAAGATTATTCTTTATAAATCACTGTAATAATGTTACAATGCATGGAATTACAGTAAAGAATTCGCCATCGTGGACAATACATCCATATTTTAGTAATCATCTTAAATTTATTGATGTAAAAATAAAAGCACCGGCAGATTCTCATAATACTGATGGTCTGGACCCTGAAAGCTGTTCTGACGTACTTGTACTTGGTACTTATATTTCAGTTGGAGATGACTGCATTGCGATTAAATCCGGAAAGATATATATGGCAGAAAGACTAAAAACTCCTACATCTGATATGACTGTAAGACAATGCTGTATGCGTGATGGACACGGAGCAGTAACGGTAGGTAGTGAAATTGCGGCAGGTGTAAAAGACGTGCATATTAAGGACTGCTTATTCATGAATACAGACAGAGGATTAAGAGTTAAGACAAGACGTGGACGTGGAAAGTTATCAGTTCTTGATGATATTTCATTTGAGAATATTGATATGGATAACGTAATGACTCCATTTGTTGTAAACAGCTTTTATTTTTGTGATCCTGATGGAAAGACGGAGTATGTTGGTTCAAAGAGTCCGTTACCTGTAGATGACAGAACGCCATCTATCAAGAATCTGACATTTAAGGATATAAATGCAAAGAACTGTCATGTAGCCGGAGCCTATATCTGCGGTCTGCCGGAGAGTAAGATTAACTGTCTTACTTTTGAGAATATCAACTTTTCTTATGCTGAAAATGCAAAGAGTGGAGTTGCTGCAATGATGCTCGGCTGTGATGAAGGATGTAAACAGGGACTTGTGGTTAGCAATATTGAAAAGCTTATTCTTAAAAATGTCAATATAAATGGCTGTGACGGAGAGGCGGTTATAGCCGACAATGTTGATGTAATCGAAAGGTTATAAATATATTTTTTTAAAACGAAAGTGTACTTGAAATGAATTTACATGCACCAAAAGGAATTGATGTTGAGAACTGGTTTATTGAGTGTTATAGAAAGTATAAAGGCCATCCGATAAAAATATTGGTTGGCCTCTATAAAGGTAACTATAACAAATTTTTTCTTGCAATTCTGTTTTTCTTTATAAAACACTGTCCGGTATGGGTGCTTCCTATTGTGACTGCCAATATAATCAATGATATAACAAGCGGTTCGCAAGACACATTCAGGAATATCTTGATTCAGGCTGTAATAATGATTATTCTTATTGCAATGAATATTCCAACCAATTACATGTATGTAAGATATAAATCTCTTGCTACAAGATACTGTGAGACGGGATTAAGAAAAGCACTGGTAAGAAAACTTCAGCAGTTGTCAATTACATACCATACTGAAACTCAGTCGGGAAGACTGCAGTCTAAAATAATGAGGGATGTTGAAGCGGTAGAAACACTCTCAACACAAATGTTTCTGAGTATATTAAACATTGGACTGAATATTACAATTGCTTTGGTTGTTACAGTTTCAAAGAGTCTTATTGTATTTATATTCTTTCTGCTTACGACACCTCTTGCTGCGTTGACAATGGTATTTTTCCGCAACATAATGCGTAGGAGAAATACGGAATTCAGAAAAGAAATGGAAGAAACTTCTGCACGCGTTATGGAAATGGTGGAACTTATTCCTGTTACGAGAGCACATGCACTGGAGGAGGAAGAAGTCCATAAAATGAGCGGACAGCTGCTTGCAGTGGCAGAAAAGGGGTATAAGCTTGATATAATACAGTCTCTGTTTGGCTCAGTAGGCTGGGCTATATTTCAGGTGTTCCAGGTAATCTGCCTTGCCTTTACGGGCTATCTTGCCTTGACCGGCAATGGAGTAAAGCCGGGAGATATCACGTTGTACCAAAGTTATTTTGCAACGATAGTAAGTCAGGTATCATCTTTAATGTCGCTTATCCCAACAATTGCTAAAGGCGTGGAATCAGTTAATTCTATTGGAGAGGTATTGCTTGAGGAAGATGTTGAACACAATGAAGGCAAGAAAAAACTGGATGATGTTACAGGTGTATTTGATTTTAACAATGTTAAATTTAGATATAATAATCAAAATGAAGACGTTCTGCGCGGGTTAAACCTACATGTTTCCAAAGGCGAGACAATCGCTTTGGTTGGCGAGTCAGGTGCGGGAAAATCAACAATTCTGAATCTGGTTATCGGATTTAATTTTGCTACAGGTGGAACGGTGACAGTGGACGGAAACGACATGAGTGAGATAGATTTGCGAACATACAGGAAACATCTTGCTGTTGTGCCGCAGACGTCAATACTGTTCTCGGGAACAATCAGAGATAATATAGTGTATGGAATGGAAGACGTAAGTGAGGAGACACTTAATGAGGTAGTTGAGGCTGCCAATTTGTCTGAACTTGTGAAATCGCTTCCGGATGGACTTGATACAATGGTAGGAGAGCATGGTGGAAAATTATCAGGCGGACAAAGGCAGAGAATATCAATTGCCAGAGCATTAATTAGAGATCCAAAGGTAATAGTGCTTGATGAGGCCACATCTGCCCTGGACAGCATCTCGGAACGACTCATTCAGGAAGCCTTAGATAATCTTACAAAGGACAGAACAACCTTTATTGTTGCACACAGATTATCTACAATAAAGGGAGCTGATAAGATTGCCGTGATTGCTGACGGACATTGTGTAGAGTATGGAACATACGATGAACTGATGGAACTTAAGGGTGAGTTCTACCAGATGAAAGCAATACAGAGCTGAAATGTATATACAGCAGAAATTTATGTAAATCAGGGTGTCAAAAGTCCAATAAAAATTCTCGCCTTGGCAAAATTCACAAAAAACATTGTTTGCATTCCACAGCGCAAAAGTCATTTAAACAATGTATTTTTGCTCATTTTGCCAATCCAGTTTTATATTATTGACTTTTGACACCCCAATTCTACAATATATCAATTGCAATAACTATTTTACTTAGTCCAGATTCTCAATGTTGAAATAAGCTTTTCCTTTGTCTCAACATCCATATTCTGTACAATCTGCATAATCTCATTGTCAAGTGCAGTGTTCTGATACTGCTTGTCAACACTTCCTGCAAGGTAGTCAAGAGAAACGCCTGTTAGCTCAGCGTAGTATGAAAGCATTCTTAGCGTCATAAGATTACGGCCGTTCTCTACGTTACTGATATAACCAGGGGTAACATCAAGTGCCTTGGCTACATCTTCCTGTGTTAAACCGTGGGAAATTCTTAACTTTTTAACTTTTGCTCCTAAATCGTTATCCATAATAATTTATTCCTCCTTATTCTGTTAAAATGTTTACCTGTTACTTCTTAAATTATATCATGTTATTTCTTATTAGCTCTGTATCTTGCGGTAGAATCAAGAATCTTTTTACGAATTCTTAAATGAGTAGGAGTAACCTCCAAAAGCTCGTCTGTGTCAATATAATCAAGAGCCTGTTCAAGACTGAGAACTCTAGGTGGGATAAGGCGAAGCGCTTCATCAGCACTTGAGGATCTTGTGTTAGTCAAATGCTTTGTCTTACATACATTTACCTCGATATCCTCTGTTCGTGGATTCTCACCTACAATCATACCTGCATACACACGCTCACCCGGAGAGATAAATAAAGTACCACGCTCCTGAGCATTAAAAAGACCATATGTTACAGCTTCACCATCTTCGTATGCTATAAGAGAACCGGTCTTTCTGTAAGAAATATCACCCTTGTATTCTTCGTAACCTTCAAATGAGGTGTTGATAATACCGTTTCCCTTAGTATCCGTCAGGAATTCTCCACGATATCCGATAAGACCTCTTGATGGAATAGAAAACTGAAGTCTTGTGTAACCACCATTAATCGGTGTCATCCCAAGAAGTTCGCCCTTTCTCTGACTTAACTTCTGGATTACTGAACCTGAGAACTCATCAGGCACATCTATATAAGCAAGTTCAATCGGCTCAAGCTTCTTACCACGCTCATCCGTGTGATAAAGGACCTCTGCCTTGCTTACAGCAAATTCGTAGCCTTCACGACGCATATTCTCAATAAGAACAGACAAATGAAGCTCGCCACGACCGGAAACCTTGAAAGAATTCTCTGATCCCGGAGTTTCTTCAACACGGAGACTTACATCTGTGTTCAGCTCCCTGAAAAGTCTGTCGCGAATATGTCTTGAAGTAACATACTTTCCGTCCTTACCTGCGAGAGGACTGTCATTAACACAAAAATCCATAGAAAGAGTTGGTTCGGAAATCTTCTGGAAAGGAATTGCAACCGGATTATCTACGGAGCAGAGAGTATCACCAATATGAATGTCTGCAATACCTGAAACGGCAACGATTTCACCAATTCCAGCCTTCTCAACTTCTACCTTATTCAATCCGCTAAAAGTATAGAGCTTAGTTACTTTTACTCTTTTTCTAACGCTTGGATCATGATGGTTTACAATCATGACTTCCTGGTTAACTCTCAACGAACCGTTATCAATCTTACCGACACCGATTCTGCCGACGAATTCGTTGTAATCAATAGTAGAAATAAGCATCTGCGTATCTGCATCAGGATCACCCTCAGGTGCAGGAATATTATTAACAATACACTCAAAAAGAGGCTCCATATTAACCTTTTCATCATTAAGATCAGCAATTGCATAACCAGATTTAGCTGAGGCAAAAATAAATGGACAGTCAAGCTGGTCATCACTGGCATCGAGATCTATGAATAATTCAAGAATCTCATCTATAACTTCAGTAGGTCTTGCCTCAGGACGGTCAATCTTATTGATGCATACAATAACAGATAAATCCAGGTCAAGTGCCTTCTGAAGAACAAATTTAGTCTGTGGCATTACTCCTTCAAATGCGTCAACAACAAGTATAACACCATTAACCATCTTAAGTACACGCTCAACCTCACCACCGAAATCGGCATGCCCCGGGGTATCAATAATGTTGATTTTGGTGTTTTTATATGTGATGGCAGTGTTCTTGGAAAGAATGGTAATTCCTCTTTCACGCTCAATATCATTGCTGTCCATCACACGTTCAGCAACCTCCTGGTTAGCACGGAAAGTGCCGCTTTGCTTTAGTAATTCATCAACAAGAGTTGTTTTACCGTGGTCAACGTGGGCAATAATTGCGATATTACGAATATCTTCACGTTTCGTATTCATTATTCAGGTCCTTTCTTTATCGGATTTATAAATCCGAATATTTTTAGCAACTTTTATATTCTATCACAATATTTTAAAAACACAAGTATAAATATAGTTTAAATTATAAAAATTTTTATAAAATTTATTCAGAGTAAAGATAGAAAGTTTTTATTGTTTGTACACAGTTTGGACAAATTTATGGAATATGCTAATAAACATGAAGACAACAAAATAATACGATAATTTGCCCGGACAGTTATTTTTTTACAAAATTAGGAATAATTGGAATTATTGTCTCATATATTTATGAAGAACAATAATAAAGCACATCACCGGGCAAACCGGGAGAAGAAGGGAGAAATACTAAATGCTTGATAAGGTAATTGAAAACAACAGAGTTATTATTACAGGAGAAATTGTTTCAGAATTCACATTCAGCCATGAGGTTTTTGGGGAAGGCTTCTACATTTGCAATGTATCTGTAAACAGACTAAGTGACATGGTGGATATAATTCCTCTTATGATTTCTGAGAGACTGATTGACGTTTCAAAAGATTATAGAGGAATGAATCTTGAGGTTACAGGTCAGTTCAGATCTTACAACAGACATGAGGGCAACAAGAATAAACTGGTTCTTTCTATATTTGTAAGAGAACTTAAGTTTATTGAAGACGACGAGATGCCTGAAGAACAGTCTAAGTCTAACTCGATATTCCTTGATGGTTATATTTGTAAACCTCCAATTTATAGAAAGACACCGCTTGGTAGAGAGATTGCTGATATTCTCATAGCAGTTAACCGACCTTACGGAAAGTCTGATTACATACCATGCATAGCATGGGGACGCAATGCAAGATTTGCAGGAGGATTGGCAGTTGGCTCACATCTTCAGGTTAACGGAAGAGTTCAGAGTCGTGAATACACTAAGAAGATTGATGAGGAGGAAGTTGAGAAGCGTGTTGCATACGAAGTGTCTGTAAGCAAGATTGACCTTGTGGATGATGTGGAGGATGTATAGATTCAGTTGTTGACATAGCATTTAACAAGTGATATAGTCATGTTATCTGAGAGAGATTCTTGGATTTGGTAGAGGTCGCACAGAACAATAGTAGCAGTCCGGATGTTCCGAAGGCAGGTGAAGGATTGTGAAAGGGTGATGTGCCGAAGTGAAAGTGAAGTCGGAACACTTTTGCTGGGCGTAAGGTTAACAGCCTTGCGACTGTCATCGTTTTTGATGGAGGGCTACTTAAAGACTATATTTAATTAGATTCTTTAAGGCCGTTCATTATGAACGGTCATTTTTAATTTAATAAAGGAAAGAAGGTATGTTATGGCAGTATTTACAGGTGCAGGTGTTGCAATTATTACACCAATGAAACAAAATGGTGAAGTTAATTATGAAAAATTAGGAGAATTTATTGATTTTCAGATTAACAACTCTACAGATGCAATCATTATTTGCGGTACAACTGGTGAGGCATCTACTTTATCACATGAGGAGCATATTGAGGCAATCAGATTTACAGCTGATTATGTAAAAAAGAGAGTGCCTGTAATTGCAGGAACCGGCTCCAACTGCACAGAAACAGCGATTTATCTTTCAAAGGAGGCCGAAAAAGCTGGTGTGGACGGATGTCTTGTAGTTACACCATATTATAACAAAGCAACACAGAAGGGACTTATTGCTCACTTTACAGCAGTTGCTAAATCTGTTGATTTACCTATTATTATGTATAATGTTCCCGGACGTACAGGCTGCAACATTTTACCTGAGACAGCTGTTAAGCTTGCCAGGGAAGTTGACAATATCGTAGGAATTAAAGCTGCAACTGGAAATATTGCTCAGGAGACCAAGACAATGGCATTAGCAGAAGGCTGTCTTGATATGTACTCAGGGGAGGATGGACTGATTGTTCCTTTGATGTCTATTGGTGCCAAGGGTGTTATTTCAGTGTTATCAAATGTTGCACCACAAAAGACACATGATATCTGCGCTACATTTGCAGAGGGAAAGGTTGAGGAAGCAGCGAGACTTCAGTTTGAAGCATTAGAGCTTGTTGATGCATTATTCTGTGAGGTAAATCCAATCCCTGTTAAGCATGCGTTAAATCTTATGGGATGGGATGTGGGACCGCTTCGTGCACCACTTTGCGAGATGGAGCCTGCTAACCTTGAGAAGCTTAAGAAAGCTATGGCAGGATACGGGCTTATTTAATCTTATCCGGAATGGAATAATTACATTTTATATATTGAAATCAGATAATATTAGGAGAATATAGATGGTAAGAATTATAATGCATGGCTGCAATGGCCATATGGGACGTGTTATCACCGGTATTGTGGCTAAGCTTGACACTGCTAAGATTGTAGCAGGTATTGATCCGTTCGACGATGGACACAACGATTATCCGGTTTTTTCTTCAATTGCAGAATGCGATGTTGAGGCAGATGTAATCATTGACTTTGCCTCAGCAAAAGCAGAGAATGCTCTTATGGATTACTGTGAGATTAAAAAGATTCCCGCAGTTGTGTGCACGACAGGTCTTTCACAGGAGCAGATTGACAGAATAAGCAAGGTTTCTGAAAATGTTGCAATACTCCGTTCGGCTAATATGTCACTTGGTATTAACACATTATTCAAGCTTTTGCAGGACGCAACAAAGGTATTTGCATCAGCAGGTTATGACATTGAGATAGTTGAGAAGCACCACAACCAGAAGCTCGATGCTCCAAGCGGGACAGCACTGGCACTTGCTGATTCAATGAAGGAGGTTCTTGATGATGATTACTTCTACAGATATGACAGAAGTCAGTTAAGACAGAAAAGAGATCCAAAGGAAATAGGAATCAGTGCAGTAAGAGGTGGCACAATTGTTGGTGAGCATGAAATAATATTTGCAGGCGAAGATGAGGTTATCGAGTTCAAGCACACAGCCTACTCTAAGGCAGTATTTGCAAAGGGTGCTGTTGAGGCAGCACTTTTCCTTGCAGGAAAGCCGGCAGGTATGTATGATATGGGTGATGTAATTGCTACAAAGTAGCAGGCTCATGCGGGTTTGGACCTTTTTGACCATGGTATCATCCTATTAAATAATATTGTAATAAGGAATGTGGCTTTCTATGGTAAAGCCACATTTTTTATATAGTGCCACTGCGGCAGTGTTGGTGCTTCTAACGTTAAGCACAAGGGGCAAGGAATTGGTCTTACTATACTCATCTATAAAATCATGCATCAGGAGTGTGCCAATCCCTTGGTGGCGAATATCTTCGTCCACAAATACACCATAGATACCGGTAAAGCTCTGCTGGTAATCCAGATTTAGTAATGCACAGGGTTCAGGGGCAGACTCATCCTTATAAACAAGAAATGATGTGAAATCGTCGGTGAAACAATACTCCCTGCCGGGAAGAAGATCTTTGGCAGATTGTTCTGTTTCGTGGTGAAGCGTCTCACATGGCTCTGTAATGAATGAGGAAAGTGTCATAAGATATTCTTCAAATAAAATGTCTCCAACACATTTTGTGGCCGAGTATTCTTTAGGAACAGCACAGATTATGCTTGTGTCAGGAGTACTTTCACTCATATATTTCTTAGCTTCACTTAACAAATCACTGAATACGCCATGGTTTCTGTGAGCAGGAGAAACAAGCGCCGTCAATTCATAGGGATCACTGCTGTCAAGACGAAGAAGCGATAAAAAGCCAATTAAGCGGGAATTATATCTTGCTGCCAGCATATAAATGTCGCAATTGCCTTCATCATCAAAAAAAGGCTCGTAATCATCACATTCACGGCAAAGCTTTTCAAGGGCTTTGGAATCGTTGCCGCTTAATTTATGGATTCTTTCAATAGTATAATCACCTGTATTCATGGCTTCTCCCTTTTGTTTTTATTTTGGCTTATTTACAAAATGTAAAAAATGCTTTATCATATACATACTTGTTAAAGTATAACAGAAGATGATAATTTGAACAATCAGGTTATGGAATAAAGGGGAAACGTTATGGGAAAAGTCGCAATAATGACAGACAGTAACAGTGGAATTACACAGTCGCAGGCAAAGGAACTGGGTGTAACAGTTCTTCCAATGCCATTCTTTATTGACGGTAAACAATATTATGAGGATGTTGATCTTACTCAGGAGGAATTCTACAAAAAATTGTTAGAAGATGCTGACATTTCCACATCTCAACCATCCATCGGAGAGATTCAGGAATGTTACGACAGGCTTTTGAAGGAATTTGATGAGGTTGTATTCATTCCAATGTCAAGTGGTCTTAGCGGAACATGCCAGACAGCAACCATGATTGCAGCGGATTATGACGGCAAGGTTCAGGTTGTAAATAATCAGAGAATTTCAGTGACAATGCGTCAGGCGGTGTTAGATGCACTCGAGCTGGTAAAGATTGGTAAGAATGCAGAACAGATTAAGAATATTCTGGAAGAGCATAAGATGGAATCAAGTATTTACATAACGCTTGAAACTTTGAAGTACCTGAAAAAAGGTGGAAGAATAACCCCGGCGGCAGCTGCTATAGGAACAGTGCTGAATCTTAAGCCTGTTCTACAGATTCAGGGCGAGAAGCTGGACGCTTTTGCAAAGACACGCGGCAAGGCAGCAGCTAAAAAGATAATGCTTAAAGCTATGCAGGATGACTTAGACGGTCGCTTCGTTCAGTATTCCAAAAAGGGCAGGATGCACATCGAGGCGGCATATACTGGAAATAAAGAAGAAGCGGATGAGTGGGCAGAGTTGATTAAAGAGACATTCCCACAGTATGATTTTCATATGGATCCGTTATCGCTAAGTGTTGCCTGTCATATAGGACAGGGTGCTGTTGCAATTGCAGCATCTGCATATTTACCGGAACTGGAATAATAATATATATGAGGGCAGGGTTTCAAGACTGGGGAACCCTGCCTTATTAAATCTGACAGGGCAGTTATAAAGCATAAGTAAGGTAATACGGTATGAATTAGAATCATTTCAATGGCAGGCACGCTCTCGCTACTTGTCATCCTAGCGGTACATAAGGCGCTAAAGTACAGCGACTAAGTACCGAGGATTCCAAAGTGCCTGCAATCGAAATGGTTCTATTCATACCTCATACATCTAAAAGCTTTATATAGCCAGAGAAATTATATAAGGAGAGGAGACCAGCTATGAAAAGGACACCATTACGAAATGAGATTTCTGATAAGGACAAATGGAAGGTAAGCGATTTGTATTCATCAGATGAGGCATGGGAGGCAGACTACGAGAAACTCTCGTCAATTATAGAACAGAATTCTTTATATGAGGGCAGGTTATCAGAATCGTCAGAATGTCTTCTTGGGTCGTTGGAAGAAATGAATAACGAGGAGCTGATTGCAGAGCGGATTTATGTATATGCATTTATGAGGTATTATGAGGATACAACAAATGCAAAGTACCAGGAGATGTCCGGGAAAGCTCAGAATCTTACAATGAAGCTCTCCTCAAAATATGCTTTTTTTGAGCCGGAACTAATGGATATGGATGAAGCAGCTCTTAAAGGTTTTATTGAAGAAAACGGGAATTTGCAATTGTATAAGCAATTTATAGATGACTGTATTTCACAGAAAGCGCACACCCTGTCTAAAAAAGAGGAAGCACTTCTTGCCCGGGCAGCAGCCATTTCTACCATACCCAATGAAGTGTTTTCCAAATTTAACAATGCAGACGTAAAGTTTGGCTTTATTAAAGATGAGAATGGAAACGAGACTGAGCTTAGCAATGGCAAATTTGGTCTGTATATGCAAAGCAATGACAGACGTGTAAGAAAAGAGGCGTTTTATGGGTTATACAGTCAGTACAAGGCATATTTAAATACTATTGCGGCGGCATTTTATGGGAATGTGAAGCAGGCAATTTTCTATGCACAGGCCAGAGGATACAATTCTACCCTGGAAATGTATCTGTCAGGCTCATTTATTCCTGAAAATGTATATAAGAACCTCATTAAGACAGTAAATGATAATCTGGACTTAATGCACAAATATGTTTCAATCAGGAAAAAAGCCCTGAAACTGGAGGAATTACATTTTTATGATATTTATGCCCCTATGGTGGAAGATTATGAGTGGACAATCAGCTATGAAGAGGCAAAGGATATTGCCATAAAAGCTCTTGCACCTCTTGGAGAAGAATATATTTCAAATGTTAAAGCGGGATTTAATAATGGCTGGGTGGATGTATATGAGAATGTCGGAAAAAGAAGTGGTGCTTTTTCATGGGGCGCCTACGGAACGCACCCTTATGTATTCTTAAATTATTCCAACACTCTGGACGATTTGTTTACATTAGTTCATGAAATGGGTCATGCCATGCATACATTTTATTCCGGCAACACACAGCCTTATGTTTATGCAGGATATAAAATATTTGTGGCAGAGGTGGCATCCACCTGCAATGAAGCCCTGCTTATGAATTATCTGCTTGGTAAATGCACAGATGATAAGCAGAGAAAATATCTGTTAAATCACTACTTTGAGCAGTTTAAGGGCACACTTTTCAGACAGACAATGTTCGCGGAATTTGAAATGGAAGCCCATGCCATGGCCGAAAGAGGAGAAGTTTTATCAGCGGATAATTTATCGAAAATGTATCGTGAGCTTAATGTGAAATATTTTGGTAAAGATATGGTAATAGATGATGAAATAGCGTATGAGTGGGCGAGAATACCGCATTTTTATACTCCGTTCTATGTATATCAGTATGCGACTGGTTATTCAGCTGCCGTTGCGATTGCGGCAAAACTGCTTGAAGGTGATAAACAGGTAGCAGACGGATATAAGAAATTCCTGTCAGGAGGCAGCAGTATGCATCCGATAGAACTTTTGAAATTGTGTGGAATTGACATGACTACTCCACAGGTGGTAAGCGATGCACTCAACGTATTTAAGGAACTTCTGGAGCAGTGGTGAGGTGTATGAGTACTAATAAGAGAAATAAGAAGTATGGGAAAATTATCAAAAAGAGCATATGGCCGGCAATTCTGATGTTCTGTGTTATGGTTTTTGTCACCGTGACACTTGTAGTAACATTTGTGAGTCTGTTTATGTACTATATGGTTAGCAGCAAGTTTGAAAATATTAAGGCTAACGGTAACAGTATAGCAATGGATATACAGAGAGTGTATCAGGCAAATGGTGAGGTGTACCTTACTAACCAGGAGATGAAAAAGCATTTAAATGCTAATGAAGAGGTCTGCTTTGCTGATGATAAAGGTAAAATTATTGCTAAAACAGGAGAGAATCTTCCTGATATTGACAACTGTATAACATTGGATTTAAATCAGAGGTTTGAAATATATAAAGATAAGGGAAACAATACCATAAGTAATGAAGAAGAGCTTATGTCACAGGTATATGAGGTTTTAATAAATGCCTTCCAGAATGATATTGGCAGTAACCCTGATGATAATAATGTTAATAATGAAATGCCCGAAACAGACGGCAACCCGGTATTTATGTATGGTGTTGAAGATTCCGGAGCAACCGGAAACTGGATGAAGGACAACATGCTCAATGTGGGATTCTGGATAAAGGTCAGAATACCTGAATATAATGGCAGCGTTTATATAAGAGATGTGTTCAGTATTGAAAGACAGGATGTATTCTATGCTTCGGCGGTGGCACTTCTTGCGATTATATTTCTTCTGGTACCTATGACAGTCTTATTTGTCAATATGATAATGGGAATTGTTAACCAGAGACGTATGATGAGACTGCTTTATAAAGATCCTGTAACGGAGGATAATAACTGGCTTTATTTTAAGGCTGCAGGCATCAAAAACATTAATATGATAAAGAATAAGAATCGCTCTTATGCCATAGTAAATCTCCATATTAATAAATATATGGACTATTGCTCATTTTATGGAGTTGAAGCAGGAGAGCGTATTGTTAAGTCAATAAATGGATATCTTAATATTAAAACTGATGTTGGAGAAATTTATGCACGACACTCCGGAGGAGATTTTGCTTTGTTGTTAAAATATAAGGATTCTGTTTCATTTTCAATGCGTATCAGGACAATGATAGCAGAGCTTATGGGGCTGGAGGCAGAGCAGGATATAACATTTTCAACAGGCGTGTTTATCATACCGGCTGGAGATGCAGATGATAAAATGTATCAGGACTTTGACAGAAAGAATATTGACATAGATCAGCTTTATAATTGTGCCTGCGAGGCCGCTGTTAAGAATAAAAAATCAGGTTCAGGCATAATTGGATTTTTCTCAGAGGAGATGCTCGAAGATGAGAGATGGGAGCGTAAGGTCGAGAAAACAATGGAGCAGGCACTGCTTAATCATGAGTTTGTGGCTTACTACCAGCCAAAATACAATCCTGCGGATAACAGACTGGTTTCTGCAGAAGCACTGGTACGCTGGTTTTCTCCTGCTGAAGGAATAATACCACCTGACAAATTCATTCCTATATTTGAAAAGAACGGATTTATAAGAAAGCTTGACGATTATATGATACGTGAAATCGCAAAGCAACAGGCCGAATGGAAGATAGCAGGCAAGAAGATTGTACCGGTTTCCGTTAATATTTCAAGGGAACATTTTGTTAAGGATCAGCTTGCAAAAGAAATATGTTATATTGTTGATTCTTATGGTGCAGACAGAAAAATGATTGAATTTGAGATTACGGAAAGTGCGTTCCTTGATGATAAAAAAGTGGTAATTGAAGTTGTTAAGAAATTGAGAAATGCCGGATTTACTATTTCTATCGATGACTTTGGAACAGGGTATTCCTCACTTAATTCCCTTAAAGAGCTTCCTTGCGATGTGCTTAAGCTTGATGCGGAATTCTTCAGACTGACTGATGAAAAAGATGAAGAGAGGAGCAAAACAATAGTAACAGGAGTTATTAATCTTGCCAAAACAATGAATATGAAAGTCGTTGCTGAGGGAGTTGAGACAAAGGAGTTGTGCGAATTCCTGGCATCAAAAGGATGTGATATGATTCAGGGATATTATTTTTCCAAGCCTCTTTCAGCTGAAGAATTTTTATTAAAGGTAGAGGAAGATTCATAAGAATAAAAGAAAAATGATAATTACAAAAGGGGGAATACTATGGCTACAGCATTTTTAGTAATTCAGATAATCGGAATAATAGTACTTGCCATTGGTATTGTGTTTATTTTACAACAGAAGCCGTCAAAACAGCAGCAAATGTTCCTGATTATGTATGCTGCGTTAATGATAAATTTTATCGGCTATTATATGGAAATGACGGCTGGCAATCAGGAGCTTGCCATGCAGGCAATTAAGTTTATTTATGTGGGTAAGCCTATTATTACGTTTGCAATGTTTGTATTTGTTATGGAGTACTGTGAAATAAAGCTTCCAAAGTTCGTGTATGTTCTTTTGGAGGTTATTGCAGTGTTTGTCACAATATCAGTGTTTACATACAAAACAAATCCATTGTTTTACTCAAGTGTGGACTTTGTTTATGACGGACTATTTCCACATGTAGTGTTAGGGCATGGCATTTTATATAAGCTCTATACAATCCTTATATATTTATATCTTGCGGCTATGCTTTTTGTCTGCATTTACAGATATTTTAAAGTAAAATCGGCAGTTGTAAAAAAGCAGGTTTTACATCTTCTTTCAATTATAATAATTATGGTTGCCGGTTTCATTGTGTATCTTACAGGAATTACACGCGGATATGACTGTACCCTTTTAGGCTATTTCTTTGCGATAATTATCCTTTCAATTTCAATGTTCAGGGATAAGCTGTTTGATACACTGGCACTGGCTAAGGATCTGGCAGTTGATGATTTAAGCGACGGTCTTCTCGTAGTAAATAATGATAACAAAATACTTTATTACAACAATAAAGCCAAATTTCTTTATCCGGATATTGATACCGGAAACGCGGTAAATAACGACATAATACATGAACTTGATAACAGCATTGTAGATAATCTTGTAATGGAAAAACAGGCTAGATACATCAAGGTAAATGGCAGGATGATTACTAAAGATAGTATTTTCTTTGGTAAAATGTATGTGTTAATGGATATCACAGAGAACCACCACCATACAAAGCAGCTTCTTGAACAGTCAGAGATTATGAAGGCATTAAAAGAGCAGGCTGAGACGGCAAATAAAGCAAAATCAGCATTTGTGTCTAACATGTCTCATGAAATCAGAACACCAATGAATGCTATTGTTGGAATGACAGATATTCTGTTAAGAGAAGACCTGCCGAAGGAAGATGTTGAATACCTGCTTAATATCAAGAATTCAGGAAAGGCGCTTCTTGGTATAATTAACGATATTCTTGATTTCTCCAAGATTGAATCCGGAAAAATGGAGCTGGTGGAAGCGGAATATGAGCCTATGTCACTGTTTAGCGATATAGGTATGATTTTCCTTACCAGAATCGGTGACAAAGATATAGAATTGTTATTTGACATTGATAAGAATATTCCGAGAGTATTATACGGAGATGCGCTAAGAATAAGACAGATTATTATTAATCTTGTAAATAATGCTATTAAGTTTACCGATAAGGGCTTTGTAAAGCTAACTGTGAAAATAGACAAAATAGCAGGTGATGACCTGACCTTATTTTTCTCAATTAAAGATACCGGTCAGGGAATAAAGGACGAGGATAAGGAAAAATTATTTGAATCATTCCATCAGGTAAATTCCAAAAAGAATCATGAGAAGGAAGGTACGGGACTTGGACTTTCAATTTCAAGGCAGATGGTTAACATGATGGGTGGAGAAATAAAGCTTGAGAGTGAATTTGGAAAGGGAAGTGATTTCTATTTCACAATCCACCAGAAAATTGCAGATGAAACTCCATCAACAAAAATCAGCGATGACGTGATTGAAGCTGGCGCAGTTGTGTGCGGAGCCTTCGAGAATGACTACACAAAGAAGGAGTTTGACAGGCTTGTCATGGAATATAATCTTGAAACAGTTGAGTATGACGAGATTATTAATGACAACAAAAATGTGGATTTTCTGTTTATGGATATGGCATTTTATAAAAAGAAATGCAACGAATTTGAGGAAAAGATTGGCAAAGAAATCAAGGAAATTAATGTGCTTCGCAATCCGCTTTCTGAAGCGGGAGACTGTAAGAATTGTTCTTTGCTTAATAAGCCATTGTACAGCCTCAATTTCAGTAAGACACTTAACCACGAGAGAGTCAGCTCCAGCGAGGTGACGGAGGAATACTTTAATTTTGTGGCACCTGATGCAGAAATTCTTATTGTCGATGACAGTGAGATAAATCTTAAGGTTGCAGCAGGACTACTTCAGCCATTACAGATGAAGATAGACACATGCACAAGTGGAAAAGCTGCATTGAGAATGATTAAGAATAAGAAATATCATATTATTTTCATGGACCATATGATGCCGGAGATGGATGGCGTTGAAACGGCACAGTTAATACGTGAGGAGGGCGGAGAGTACTATAAAACAGCTCCGATTATAGCTCTCACAGCTAATGCTATTGTGGAAGCAAAGGAAGAATTCATCAAAGCAGGGATGAATGATTTCATTGCAAAGCCTATAGATTTGAAGGAGATAACCACTAAGATTAAACGCTGGCTTCCGGATGAACTTATTTTAAAAGATAAGAGTGAGGTTGTGGTTAAAGCTTCGAAAGGATATCCTGAAATAGGTGATTTGGATGTAAAAGGTGCAATAGAGTATCTTGGTTCAGAGGATTTATATTATAACTTACTTGGAGATTTCTACAGACTTATAGACACGAAAACACACAAAATAAAAGAGTGTTTAGAGGATGGACTGCTTCATGATTATACAATCGAGGTTCATGCTCTCAAGAATTCTGCGAGAATGATAGGTGCATACGAGCTTTCTGATTCCTTTAAAGACATGGAAGACCATGGAAACAAAGAAGATGAAGAATATTTAAAGGAGCATACTCCAAGGCTCATGGAACTCTTTAACAGCTATAAAGAGGTATTAAAGCCATACGCAGTAAATGATGAGAAGGACAAGAAGGAGGTGCCTGCTTCATATATCAAAGAAATACTTGAGAGCCTGAAGGAAGCAGTTAATTCCTATGACCTTGATGCAATAGATTCTGTAATGAATGAACTGGAAAAATGCAGACTGCCTGAATCGTGCATAGAGGACGAAGAGCGTTTATCTGTTGCTGTGGCCGATGTGTCAATGGAAGATATTCTTAAGGTGTCTGATGAAATAATTCGTAAACTGTAAAAAGGGTCCTCCTTCGGAGGCCCCTTTTTGACATAAAAAAAGCGCGAGACGGGGATCGAACCCGCGACCCCCTCCTTGGCAAGGAGGTGCTCCACCACTGAGCCACTCGCGCACGCAAGTGATATAATATACTAATAACACTTGTATGTCAATACTATTTTTCAAAAATCTTATACAAAATCTAATTTAAATTCCCAGATAAAAACCTGCTTTGATTCTTTCTTGGCAGGTTTTACTATTTTACCGGGTTTACAATTCCATTTTCATCAATATTAACATTACTTGAAATGTCCTCGAGATATTTGTAAAGTGCCTGTTTCTCTGAACCTGAAAGTATTGAAGTGAGACCGTTTGAGGCAGCCGCAGGGATTATTTTAAATTGGATATCGCCTTCAGGACTTATTATTACCTTTACGGCAGCAGTCTTTTCAATTGTGTCGTGGAAAATAAAATTACCAAGGCTGTAAAATACCGGAGTATCTCCAAAATATTCTATTCCCTGAAGACAGTGGGAGTGAGAGCCTATAATTACATCTGCACCTGCTTCAGCAAACTGCTTAGCCATACTTACCTGGTAACTTTCAGGCGTTTCTTTGTATTCCAGACCCCAGTGGACATATACGGACACAAAATCACATTTTGTTTTGGCGTCTTTGATTGCGGCTATCAGCTTGGAAGGGTCGTAGGTACAAAACATTCCGGGGGAATTATTTTCAATGTTCCAGCTTCCAACAGGAATTACCCTTGAAGCGGAAAGAAAACCGAATTTCTTGCCATTTACTTCTATTATTTCCAGCCGGCTGGCACGCTCCAGGGAATCTCCGGCACCGGAGTAAATAATTCCTGCATCGTCTAAAACATCAAATGTGTCATAAAGTGCTTCTGCACCATAATCAAGAGTGTGGTTATTGGCTAAGGTAACGATGTCTACGCCCATTTCCTTTAATGCACTGACATATTTTGGATCCACGCGAAAAGTGTATTTCTTCTCAGGCCATGGGGTGCCCCTTGTGCTAAATGGAAATTCCTGATTTGCCATGAATATGTCTGCATCATTTAATTCTTTTAGCATTTCCGATGAAAAGATTGAGTTGATTCCTCCGGTAGGATAATGGTTTAGAAACTGATATGCAAAGCAAAGGTCTCCGGCAAATACAATAGATGTATCCTTAGGAGCTTCTGTAGAAGGTTCCGTGTAATCCTCCGAAGCATCAGTATCTGTGCCGGTTTCTTCGGCAATTGTGTCAGCCACTCCATCTGCTTTATTAACCTTATGTATTTTATTGATATAAAGAGTGAGGGTCAACAACATGACTATTAAAAGTCCAAGACACACACACCATATAATTTTTGTGGATTTTGATAAATGAGACATTTTCCTCTCCTGTAATTATTGTTATTCTGCTTATTCATAATAACACGATAACTAGTTATAAACAAATAAAACTTGACATATACCCCATGGGGGTATATTATTCATGCATAAATATAAATGAGGTGATTAGTTTTGGCTGGAAAAGAGCATAATATAACCTGCAAAGTGTCAGAGATAACAGATGATTGCTGCTGTAGAAAAAAGGTGCGGGACAATAAGGAATATAAGGATTTAATTAACAGGCTAAACAGAATTGAAGGCCAGATTTGCGGGATACGCAGGATGGTTGAAAAGGATGCGTACTGTATAGATATATTAAACCAGGTTTCTGCCGCCAGGTCGGCAATGAACGGATTTTCTAAGAAACTGATGGAAAATCATATTAAATCCTGTGTCACAAAGGATATAAAAAACGGAAAAGAAGAAACGGTGGATGAATTGGTGGAAACTATAAAGAAATTCATGTAAATAGTCATTTGTGGAGAAGGAAAATGGAACATTTTATTGTAGAAGGAATGACCTGCGCGGCGTGTCAGGCCCGTGTGGAAAAGGCAGTTAACAAAGTGCCGGGAGTAAAAGAATGTGCAGTGAGCCTGCTGACCAATTCAATGGGAGTTGATGGTACTGCTTCCACTGACGAGATAATTAAGGCGGTGGAAGATGCAGGATATACAGCACGGTTAAGGAAAGGCGCAGAGAAATCCAATCCGGACAGCAGGGGTTTTGTCAGCGCATCGGTAAATGTCGTTGTGGAAGATGAAACGGATGTGTTGGCGGATAAGACAACGCCAATTCTAATTAAGAGACTTACAGCCTCAATTTTGTTTCTTGCGTTGCTTATGTATATATCAATGGGGTATATGATGTGGGGATTTCCGTTGCCTGAACGGCTTGCTGACAACCATGTTGCAATAGGAATTATAGAGTTATTACTGACCATGGCGGTTATGGTGATAAACCAGAGATTTTTCATAAGCGGCTTTAAAAGTCTTTTAAAAGGCGCACCTAACATGGATACTCTTGTTGCCCTGGGCTCTGGTGCAGCATTTGTGTACAGCACATATGCACTGCTTGCAATGACAGAGGCACAGCTTGTGCATAATCATGAGCTTGTGATGCATTACATGGATGAGCTTTATTTTGAATCTGCGGCAATGATACTAACACTTATTACTGTGGGAAAAGTGTTAGAAGCAAGGTCGAAGGGAAAGACTACCGATGCACTCAAAAGCCTTATGAAGCTGGCGTCTAAGCAGGCAACCATTCTTGTTGACGGCAGAGAAAAAGTGGTGCCTATACAGCAGGTAAAAAAGGGAGATTATTTTATTGTTAAGCCGGGCGAGAATATTCCGGTGGATGGCTTAATTGTGGAAGGCAGCTCAGCGGTGAATGAAGCAGCGCTGACAGGAGAAAGTATTCCGGTTGATAAGCTGCCCGGAATGGAAGTATCAGCCGCAACCCTGAACACAGAAGGATTCCTTAAATGTGAAGCATTAAGAGTCGGGGAAGATACAACATTTTCCCAGATAATCCGGATGGTAAGCGATGCTGCTGCGACAAAGGCACCAATTGCAAAGGTGGCTGACAAGGTATCAGGAGTATTTGTTCCAACAGTAATTGTAATAGCTGTTATTACCACATTTGCATGGATATTGGCTGGAAAAGATGTTGGATATGCACTGGCAAGAGGAATATCAGTACTTGTAATCAGCTGCCCTTGTGCGCTGGGACTTGCAACTCCTGTCGCCATAATGGTGGGAAACGGCGTCGGAGCCAGGAATGGTCTGCTTTTCAAAACAGCAGTGTCTCTTGAACAGACCGGCAAAATGCAAATTGTTGCTTTGGATAAGACGGGAACAATAACAGAGGGTAAACCGGAGGTAACAGACATTTTCTTTGCTGAAAGCGAGAACGACAATGATTTGCTTTGCTATGCCTATATTCTGGAGAAGAGAAGTGAGCATCCGCTGGCAAAGGCTGTGGTAAGATATGTGGAGACCAAAAAAGAAATAGATAGGGAATTTGAGCAGATTATAAATGAGTTTGAGTCCATGGAAATATCGGATTATGCGGCCCTTCCCGGTAATGGTCTGAAGGCCGTGGTAAATAACTGTCAGATTCTTGGAGGAAACAGAAGATTTACTGAAAATGCAGGTGAAATTCCTGCAAATATAATAGAAAATGAAAATATTATTTCAGAACAGGGAAAAACTCCGCTGTATTTTATGAAAAACGGCAGACTCCTTGGTATGATGGCTGTAGCAGATACAATCAAGGAAGACAGTAATGAAGCTATCAGCGAATTGAAGTCAATGGGAATGCATGTTGTAATGCTGACAGGTGATAATGAAAGAAGCGCAAATGCAATCGGAAGGCAGGTAGGCGTGGATGAGGTTATTGCCGGAGTGCTTCCTAAGGGCAAAGAAAGTAAAATCCGCGAATTGCAGAAAAAAGGCAAAGTGCTCATGGTTGGCGACGGAATAAATGATGCTCCGGCTCTGACTGCCGCAGATATGGGAATTGCCATCGGTGCGGGAACAGATATAGCAATAGATGCCGCAGATGTGGTGCTTATGAAAAACAGGCTTACAGATGTGCCTGCTGCAATAAGGCTTAGCCGGAAGACCTTGAATAATATCCACGAGAACCTGTTCTGGGCATTTTTTTATAACTGCATAGGTATCCCTCTGGCAGCAGGAGTATTCATCCCGGTATTCGGCTGGACATTAAATCCCATGTTTGGAGCTGCCGCCATGAGTCTTTCAAGCTTTTGTGTGGTAACTAATGCATTGAGATTAAACCTTGTGAACATTTATTCTAAAGGAGTAAGTAAAAAAGATAATAATACAGGAAGCAGAACTGGATTTCAAAACAATAATACAAACGATAATAAGAGTGATATTAAAAAAAATAATAAAGATAACATCAACATGGAGGATTTAAAAATGGAAAAGATTATGACGATTGAAGGAATGATGTGTGGACACTGCGAATCCAGGGTCAAAAAGACCCTTGAGGCAATCGAAGGTGTTAAGGAAGCAATAGTGAGCCATGAAAGAAAAGAGGCTGTTGTAAAGTTGTCTTCCGATGTGTCAGATGAAGTCTTAAAAAATGCTGTTGAGGCGCAGGATTACAAGGTTATAAAGATCAGACAGTGAATTGCGTTTATCTAAAAAAACGGTGTCAGGCATGTATGCCCGACACCGTTTTACTGATTAATGCATAGGTTACATATTTAATGACAGGTTAACCGTTACTTCACACATTTTGGCATAATGGCAACACCAAGTGCAGTAGGACCGGTATGACATGTTGTAACAACACCTATTCTTGTGTCAAATTTTGTGGTTGACTCTAACAGCTTAACACCAAAGGCTTCCTCAACTTCTTTCCTGAACTGTTCACCTTCTTCAGGGTTAGTACAGTACCCGACAGTGACATTATACTCACTAAGGTCAATATTATTGGAATCTATATATTTTTTTAAAGACTCAATAACAGTCTTCTTTGCTTTTGCACGTGTTCGAGCGACACCGGCAACACCAATTTCGCCATCCTTCATAAGAATAATAGGACGAAGGTTAAGCTTTCCTGTAATCATTGCAGCAGTCTTAACAAGCCTTCCTCCTTTAGTTAAGTAGTCAAGAGTCTCGGTTGTGAAATATATTCTGCCTTTGTTTCGTATTGATTCAAGCTTTTCAACAGCTTCCTCGTATGAATATCCTGCATCACGCATGGATACTGCTTCATGAATAAACAATGCCATTGAAGCTGAGTTCTGTAAAGAGTTGATAACTGTAATCTTGGCATCAGGATAATCCTCAAGCACCACGTCCTTGGCTGTGCAGGCTGAATTATATGAGCCCGAAAAGTAAGTGGTTATGCAACAGCATATAACAGGAATTCCGGCTTTGGCGTATGGAACAAATACATCCACATAATCCTGAATGCTTGGAAGAGAAGACTTTGGAAAAGCATACTCATTAACCATTTTATCGTAAAATTCATCATAGCTGATTTCAAACTGTTCTTTATAATAGGTCTGTCCGTCAAATGTTGTGTAGAGAGGAACAAGATCCACGTCCTTCTCCTCTGCAAATTCTTTAAGCCAGTCACATGAGGTGTCACTTATAACTTTAAACATACAAAACTCCATTCTTCCTAATCAATAGGTACCTTATTATTATTAAATAAATATGCGATTTTAATCTTCAAAGATCAATATCGTTATTGATATGTTAACACATAGTATTTAAAACCACAAGCAGAATTTACTGTTACCCTGAAATTGTATACTAAAATACTGTAAATTATAAGAAGGGTTATTGTAAAAAATTCTCAAAAAATCGACAAAAAATACCAAAACAAATTGACTGATTAATAAAAAATTGATAGAATTGATAAGGTTTGTTTATCAAACTTAAAAATTTATTAAAAGGGAGAAAAAAAATGGAAGTTCTTTTAGTATTAGTCATTGTTGCAGCTTTACTTGCACTTGGCTATGCAGCTTTCAACTTCGTCGGCGTTAAGAAAATGGACGAAGGTACAGAGCGTATGTCTGAAATCGCAGAAGCCATCAGAGTTGGTGCTAATGCATTCATCAGATACGAGTACAAGATAATTGCAGTTGTTGCATTAATAGTAGCAGTTGCATTTGGCGTAATCTTTTCTATCGAAGGCGGAAGCATTTGCTGGGAGCCATCAGTATGCTTTATCATCGGTGTTGTAATGTCTGCATCAGCCGGATGGGTTGGTATGAAGATTGCCACATATGCAAATGTACGTGTTTCTAACAGAGCACGTGAGACAAAGAGCATTGGTAAGACACTTAAGGTTGCCTTAAAGGGTGGATCTGTTATGGGTCTTTGCGTAGGCGGTTTTGCTCTTTTAGGTTTATTCTTAGTTTATGTTATTTTCGGTTTAGGTCTCGGCCTTCTTACAGAAGCAAAGCTCCTTGACGGTGGCGCACTTTTCACACAGTGTCTTTCATGCTACGCACTCGGATGCTCAATTGTAGCTATGTTCAACCGTGTTGGTGGTGGTATATATACAAAGGCTGCTGATATGGGTGCTGACCTTGTTGGTAAGACAGAGGCTCATATTCCTGAGGATGATCCACGTAACCCAGCTACAATCGCTGATAATGTAGGTGATAACGTAGGTGATGTTGCAGGTCTTGGCTCAGACCTTCTTGAGTCTTTCGTTGGTGCTATTTCATCAGGTATCATTCTTGCAGTAAGCTTAGTACTTCACCTTGAGTGCAAGTCTGATATCCCATATGAACAGCTTATGAAAATGATGTACTTCCCATTAGTATTTGCAGCAGTTGGTCTTATTGCTTCAATTCTTGGTATTGCATTTGTTCTTATTAAGAAGGATTCAGAGAATCCTAAGAGAGATCTCGATATCTCTACATGGGCAGCAGCAGCTATCACAATTATCGGTGGTTTTGTTGCAGCTTACTTCTTATTTAATGGTGAAGCTACAGATGTTCTTAAGAACATGGGCTTTGCAATCGGATATGTTTCACCTTGGCTTGCTGCATCAATCGGTGTAGTTTCAGGTGTAGTTATCGGTATGTTAGCTGAGTATTATACAAGCTATGATTATAAGCCAACACAGATGATTTCACAGGCATCTAAGGAAGGTCCTGCTCTTACAATTACACAGGGTCTTGCAGTTGGTATGAAGTCATGTATGTACCCACTTATCGTTCTTGGTATTGCTACGTATGCTTCATATGCAGTATCAGGTTTGTTTGGTATAGCTATGGCTGCCGTAGGTATGCTTTCATTTGTATCTGCAACAGTTTCAGTTGATACATATGGTCCAATCTCAGATAATGCCGGTGGTATTGCTGAGATGTCAGAGCTTGACCCTGAGGTTCGTCAGATCACAGATAAGCTCGATTCAGTTGGTAACACAACAGCTGCTGTTGGTAAGGGATTCGCTATCGGTTCTGCTTCACTTGCAGCACTTTCACTTATGGTAAGCTTCCTCTATGCATTCCAGGATGGTTCTGAGCTTGTTCTTAACTTCACAGATCCACTTATCCTTGCAGGTGCATTAGTAGGTGCTGCATTACCATTCCTCTTCTCTGGTATGCTTATCGAGGCTGTTGCTAAGGCTGCAAGAAAGATGGTAGAAGAGGTTAGACGTCAGTTTAAAGAGATTCCTGGTATCCTTGAAGGAAAGGCTAAGCCTGATTATAAGACATGTATTGAGATTTCATCTCAGGGTGCTATTAAGGAAATGAAGGTTCCAGCTATCCTTGCTATCCTTTTCCCATTAGTATCTGGTTTCTTATTTGGACCATACTTCGTAGGCGGTCTCCTTATCGGTGCTACACTTTCAGCTATCATGTTAGCTATCTTTACAGGTAACGCAGGTGGCGCTTGGGATAACGGTAAGAAGTACATCGAGGCTGGTGGTGTTGAAGGTCAGGGCAAGGGTTCGCCTGCTCATGACGCAGCAGTAGTTGGTGATACAGTTGGTGATCCATTAAAGGATACAGTAGGTCCATCACTTGATATCCTTATCAAGATTATGTCTACAGTTTCACTTGTAGCTGCAGTTCTGTTCAGCAAGTACAACCTTCTTGATGTAATCATGAATATGCTTAAGTAATTCTTTAAGACAATTTAAAAAGCTGCCGATTCACGGGTAAAACTATGAATCGGCAGCTTTTGTTTGCTACTATAGTTATTACATTTATTTAAAATACATATTACCAATCAGTATACCGCCTGAATCAGTGGCAGGGCGGTATGTGTGAAAATATAAAGCATTTATATTTCTTCTTCCTTCCAAAACTTCCTTTGCGGCTGCCTGGCAGGAACTCATGGCACCACGTGCAAGTACAATTGCAAATGTTCCGCTTTCAACCGGTGTAAACTGTTTCGGTGAGTATAAAACACTTGATATTGTGCTTCCCCAGTACGGGCATTCAACACGGTTCATAATAACACTTCCAACGGCAATCAGACATTCATAGGACTGATCTCCAGCCTCGCATTCAATAATTGCTGCCATCATGGCAAGCTCAGAATCAGTATAGTTATAAGGAGTAGTAGTCCAGCTGTCTAACATAATTGCAGTTCCGGTAGAATCTCCACTGGAAGAAGCATTCTCGGCTTTTAACTGATTCTCATACTGTTTTGCCAATGCTTCTGCAGCAAGAATACTATCGCTGTTTGCATCAATATTATTCTGAAATTCAGCAACCTTTCTCTGTAACAAATCCTGTTTAGAAGTACTTTGTTCCTTTAGCTCTAAAAGATTATCCATATCTTCTTCTAAAACTGTTTTACAATAGGTAAGGGCAGTATAGGATTCATTAAGCTCTGCCTGCATTCTCCTGTCATACGAGGAAATAGCCTGAACGTATTGGGATTTCAAAAGGAAATCTGACATATTTTCTGACGAGATAAGAGCTGACATTAGCTGAGTGCTTCCGTTTTCATACATATACTGAATTCTTAACTTCATATCAGCATATTGTCTGTCCACATCCTTCTGCAGCTCTTCAATCTCAGTCTGCAAATCATCTATTTCAGTCTGCTTATCACTAATCTGACCTTCAATCTCAGCTATCTGAGCACCAACTGCATCCAGAGTTGCTGTTAAAGCGGTAAGCTCGGATGACAGTGACTGCTGTTCCTTTCTCAGCTGTTGGAGCTTTTCATTATTGTTATTATAATCGTCTCGTGTATCAGCCTGGCAGATTGATGCAATAAAGTTTGATAAAAGGATTATCCCGGCTAATAAAACAGCCAGGGGAATCCGTAGTTTTTTGTAAAATAATTTGTACACCATAAGCCTCACATTATGTTAATTAAATTAATAAAAACTCACACTATAGTATAAATTTTTATTGGGCAAATTGCAACCCTGCAAATTTGATGATACTATAAGTGTATTCTTGAATCATAAAAAATATGTATAGAAAACGGAGAGATTACAGTGAAATATTTAATTGACACACATACCCATACAATAGCCAGCGGACACGCTTATAATACAATAGACGAAATGGCAAAATATGCATCTGAGCTTGGGACAACTCATCTGGCGATAACAGAGCATGCTCCAATGATGCCGGGAAGCTGTGGCTTATTATACTTTGGCAATTTAGGTGTAGTTCCAAGAATTAAATATGGTGTGAGAATGTACATGGGCTGTGAAGTAAATATCATAAATCTTGATGGCTCAATAGATTTGAAAAAATACGGCCTTGATAAATGTGATATTGTAATTGCAAGTTTTCACACGCCCTGCATCAAATCAGGTACAAAGGAAGAGAATACCCGTTGTCTTATAAAGTTGTGTGACAATCCTTATGTGAACATAATAGGTCATCCTGATGATTCGAGATATCCTGTTGATTACGAAGCTCTTGTTCTGGCTGCGAAGGACAAACACAAGCTTTTAGAGGTTAATAATACTTCCTTGAAGCCTGAAGGACCAAGACAGGGGGCTCATGAAAATGATCTGATTATGCTTGAACTGTGCAAGAAGCATAATGTATGCATATCCCTTGCAAGCGATGCTCATGTAAAAGAAGATATATGTAACTTTGCACTTGCAGAGCAGCTTTTAGAGGAAGTGGATTTCCCGGAGAGGCTGGTAGTAAACAGTGATCCTGATTTATTTGAATCATATCTTGTTTAACAGGATACCTGCGAATTATTCCGTATTTCTTACTCCCACAATCCTACAAAAAATGCTTTACTATAACACTTTAGTGTGCTAAAATTCTACATGACGAAAGGATGGTGATTATTGTGAATAACAAATTAAAGACACCTGCAGTTGAGCAACTGTTTAAGGCGATACTCTGTCTTGAAAATGTAGATGAATGTTATGAGTTTTTTGAGGACGTATGTACCATAAATGAATTATTATCTTTATCCCAGAGATTTGAGGTTGCAAAAATGCTTAGGGAGCATAAGACTTATCTGGAGATTGCAGAAAAGACTGGAGCATCTACTGCCACAATAAGCAGAGTAAACAGATCTCTTAATTATGGAAATGACGGCTATGACATGGTCTTTGAAAGACTCAAGGATAATATTGTTAACTAAAAATCCACGTTTTTTCGGGTTCTTATGGAATTTGCTTAATATTATTATAAATTTTTTATATTTACTTTATAAAATATTGAATTTTAAGGTTTAAGTGCTATAATTTATGCGAAAAAGCAGGAGGCACAGATTCTGTGCTTTGTTATGAGGTTTTCATTATGGAGTACACAAGAAAAACAGCACTTGAGACACTTATTGATAGTTTCAAGGCCTATTACAATGTTCTTCCGGCAAAGGACATTGAAATAGCAGGAACTGATAAGTCTTATCTGCCGCTTGAGGCAGTATGTGAGTTTTACGAGCGTTCTGAAAAGTATGTAATTTCCAGAAAAGCGGAGCTATGGACTGCCAATTGTGAAGAGTTTATTTACCTTTTTTCAGTGGATAATCTTACAGAGGAGTTGTTCAGACAATGTGAGATGTATGCGTTGGAGGACGGTATGAACAGGGCTCATATTGGTGCAGGTCATATGTATACATACATTACCCCAATATTTTTGTGTGACAGCTGTGAGCCTTCTGCAAAAAAGGCATTAAAGCGATGCAGACACTCTAAAAGCTTTAAGTTAGGATTTCATGGCTGGATGGATTTTCATGTTGCAATGTTTAATCTGGCCGATAACAGCATAAGTTCTAATAAAAGCGGAAAATGTGTTGTCAAGGTATTAAATAATGTCTTGTACAAAAAGAAAGGGAGAAAAAGGAAATGAATACTTTATTATTAGTTATTCTGTGTGTTGCAGTGCTCCTTTGCGGATACATATTTTATGGACGCTGGCTCTGCAAACAGTGGGGTGTTGGCGAAACAGACGAACCTACTCCTGCTCATACTCTTGAGGATGGTGTGGATTATGTTCCGGCAAAGGCTCCGGTACTTATGGGACATCACTTTTCATCAATTGCCGGTGCAGGTCCTATAACAGGTCCAATAGGAGCAGCCATATTCGGCTGGGTTCCTGTTACTTTATGGGTTTTGATTGGAGGAATTTTCTTTGGCGGTGTGCATGATTTCGGCGCACTTATTGCATCAATCCGTCATAACGGACAGTCAATTGGAGAGATTATTTCTGCCAACATGAGCCGCAGGGCTAAGAGATTATTTATCATTTTTGCTTATCTTACATTACTTCTTGTTGTCGCTGCATTTGGTTCAATTGTAGCCTCAACATTTGGTTCAACATATGTAGACGGACAGCTTGACAAGGCAGCAAGTGCCAATAATGCTTCTGTTGCCATGGTTTCAATTATGTTTATTCTCATTGCCATTGTGTTTGGATTCTTTGTATATAGAAGAAATGCTCCTATGCTTGTTTCTACATTGCTTGGTATTCTTGCAATTGTAATATGTATGATTGTAGGCATGAATTTCCATCCAATATATCTTTCAACAACACAGTGGATGATAATTGTTGGTATATATATTGCAGTCGCATCGGTTACGCCGGTATGGATTCTTTTGCAGCCTAGAGATTATTTGAGTTCATTCCTTCTCTATGCAATGCTTGCAGTTGCTGTATTTGGTGTGGTTGTTGCACATCCTGACATTGATCCTGCAACATTTCCTGCATTTACAGGCTTTGCAGTAGATAATGGAAATGGTATACAGTATCTGTTCCCGGTTTTGTTTACAACAGTTGCATGTGGAGCTATTTCAGGTTTCCATTCACTGGTTTCATCAGGAACTACAGCAAAACAGCTTGATAAGGAGTCACATGCCAAGCCAATTGCTTACGGCGGAATGCTTCTTGAGTGTGGTCTGGCAATACTTACTATATGCGCTATTGCATTTGCAAGACAGACAGGTCACACAAAGGGTGCAACAGATATATTTGCCGGCGGTATTTCAGCCATGGTTGCCACAGTGCCTGCATTTGCAGGGGCAGAGCATGTGCTTTATACATTGCTTATCCTTACGTATTCGGCATTCTGTCTGACATCCCTTGACACAGCAACTCGTCTTGCAAGATTTATGTTCCAGGAATTCTGGCTTGAGCCTGGACAGACAGCAAAGGATATAAAGGAGGGATACAAGAAGGTTCTTGTTAATCCTTATTTTGCTACAATTGTCACAGTTGTACTTGGTATTGCATTAGGTATGACAGGATATTCAAAAATATGGGGTCTGTTTGGTGCTGCTAACCAGCTTCTTGCAGGACTTGGTCTTCTGGCAGTTGCAACATGGCTTGGAAATGCAGGAAAGAACAATAAGATGTTCCTTTTCCCTATGGCATTTATGATGGTTGTTACTATCTGTTCCCTTGTCCTTACAGTTAAGAACCAGATTCTCATCATCTCAAAAGGTGGTGCGGACTGGGGTCCATATGCACAGATTTTCTTTGGAGTACTTCTCATTTTACTTTCTCTTGTGCTTGTAGTTGAAGGTATTCAGACACTTTCAGGAAAGAACAGGAAAAAAGCTGCTGAGAATGCGTAATAGTTGATGTGTAAAATATCATAAACGGAATAATCAGAATTATTATCATAAGCAGTATAATAAGTGAAAAAATAATCCCAGCAACTGTATGTCAGCAGCTGCTGGGATTATTTTAAATTTGCTATTAATTCTAACACTTCTTATTTTAAGATTGGTTGTCCTTTGCCTCTCTGGATTTAGCGTCTTTGGCTTCTCTGGCTTCCCTGATTTTAGCTTCCTTTGCTTTGGCTTCTTTTGCTTTAGCCTCTTTTGCTTTAGCTTCTTTTACTTTGGCTTCTTTTGATTTTGATGATTTACCCTTGGTGTCTGTATCAGCGGCATGTTGCTTTGAATAATCATCAATAAGTGTTTCTACAACATATTTCTTCAGATATATGTCAAAGCTTAAAAGACAAATAAGACTGAAAAACTGAAGAAAGTCTTTGTCGTCATCATCCTCAATTTCAGAAAATGATTCTCTGGCAATGTTGGATTTGGAAAGAATATCACGGGTTAATGAGCTGATCTGCCTTTTCTCCATAGAGTATATCTGATTATAAAGCTCATCTAAATCAATCTGGGCCTCACCATCAAAGAATTTCTCTGTAAGCGGATTCAGCAGCTTCTGAATATCACTTATAGGAAGAATGTTCTTGTAATAATAGATAAAAGCCAGAATATACAGATGATTTTTAGAATACTTCTTCTTATCAGGAGGAGGTAACAAATTATTCTTGGTATAATTGTTAATCATGGTCTTGGTAAGAATCTTATCGTCTTCGTGGCGCTTAATCTCACTTAAATGCTCGTCCATAAATGTTGTAACCTGGTCCATATAAAGATTTATGTTAGGAACATCTCCCGGTTTGATATATTTAAGCTTAGTGAGCTTTGCCAGCAGTTCGGTTAAAAATTTATCGTTTTTACTCATATATAATTCCTCAAATCCGTTCTCAAAAGTCGGGCTGTATTATCTCAATAATTATCAAATCCCATTAAATATTATTATAAAGGTTTATAAATACATTTCAAGAATAAACTAAAAAATTGTTTAAGAAAATTTTAGGAAAAATATATGAAAAATGACATATAATTATCGTGACTTTTTCTTTATATTATTATATAATTTAACCAAATTGTTGTTTAACAACATGAGAAGATTGGAGGATTTTTATTATGGGAATTTTAACAAGATTTAAAGACATCATGAGTGCTAATATCAATGCGTTACTTGACAAGTGCGAGGATCCGGAGAAGATGATTGACCAGTACATGAGAAACATGGAAAGTGATCTTGGAAAGGTTAAGTCAGAGACAGCTGCTGTTATGGCAGAGGAGACAAGAGCAAAGAGAGAGCTTGATGAGTGCAATGCACAGATTGCAAAGATGCAGAGCTATGCTGAGAAGGCACTTCTTGCAGGTAATGAGGCAGATGCCCGTACATTCCTTGAGAAGAAGACACAGCTTACTTCTACACAGGCAGCTCTTCAGCAGACATATGATATGGCAGCAGATAACGCAGCGAAGATGCGTCAGATGCATGATAAGCTTGTAAAGGATATCGCTGCTCTTGAAGCAAAGAGAGATTCTATCAAGGCTAAGGTTAAGGCTGCAAAGGCTCAGGAAAGAATTAATAATATGGGTGCTTCTATTGCAGGCGCAAGCAGCAGTATGGATGCATTTAACAAGATGGAAGCCAAGGCTAACAAGATGCTTGACCAGGCTAATGCAATGTCAGAGCTTAACAAGACAGCTTCAGAGGCTAACGTAGATGAGCTTGCTTCAAAGTATGATGCTAATCCTTCAGAAGCAGCAGTAGATGATGAGCTTGCTGCACTTAAGGCACAGCTTGGATTATAATTGCATTTCATAAATATATACCGTTAAGGAGGATAAGATGGGATTATTTGGAGGTCAGCTTGCCAACGTAGTTGAGTGGGAAGAATACAGAGATGATGTGATTTTCTGGAAATGGACTAACAGAGAGATTAAGAAGGGTAGTAAGCTTGTTGTCCGTGCCGGACAGGATGCCATTTTTATGTACAATGGCAGAATAGAAGGTATATTTAAGGATGAGGGAAGCTTTGATATTGAATCACAGATTATACCTTTCCTTTCAACTCTTAAAGGATTTAAATTTGGCTTTAACAGCGGAATGAGAGCAGAGGTATTATTCGTTAATACTAAGGAATTTACTGTTAAGTGGGGAACTAAGAATCCTATAGCAATTCCTGCAAACGGACTCCCTGGTGGTATGCCAATCCGTTCATTTGGTAATTTTACATTTAAAGTTGATGATTATATCGCTCTTATTGACAAAGTTGCTGGTGTTAAGCAGCGTTATGTAGTCGATGATGTTAAGGAAAGAGTAGTAGCAGTTTTAGATCAGCTTCTTATGAAGTGGATTTCTAAAGAAGGTAAGGATATGTTCAACCTTCAGGCTAATGCTTATGACATTTCAGCAGGAATCAGGGAAGATCTTGGAATGGAGATGCAAAAGATTGGTATTGATATAACAAGCTTTACAATTTCAAGCTTTTCTTATCCTGAAGAAGTCCAGAAGATGCAGCAGAAAGTGGCTTCACAGGCTATGGTTGGAGATATGAACAAGTATTCTCAGATGGCAATGGCTAATGGCCTTGAGAAGGGCGGTTCAGGCTCTAACATTGCTTCAGATATGATGAAGATGCAGATGGGAATGCAGGTTGGACAGCAGATGATGAACAACATGGGAATGAATCAGGGCGGAATGGCTCCTATGGGTGGTCAGAGTGCTTCTAATGGTTCAACACCCAAGTTCTGCCCAGACTGTGGAAGTGCAACCAATGGTTCCAGATTCTGTGGCAACTGCGGAAAGAAGTTCTACTAGTGAGGTTGAAGAAGAGTTAAAGTCACTTAAGAATACAATGTCAGGTGGGAATATAACAGAATAATTCTTGCCGTAAAGTAATATATTATGATGTTAGGGTGCGGCTTTTGGGCGGCACCCTTATTTGAGGATACAGATATGAATTTAAATGGATTAAACGAACCGCAAAAGCGCGCTGTTAAGCAGATTGAGGGACCATTGCTTATTATCGCCGGAGCCGGTTCCGGAAAAACACGTGTGCTTACAAACAGAATTGCGTATATGATAGGCGAATGCGGAATCAGTCCAACAAATATTCTTGCCATTACATTTACCAATAAAGCGGCAAGAGAGATGCGTGAGCGTGTGAATCAGACTGTTGGCGATTTTGCAGGGGAGGTGTGGGTAAGCACATTCCATTCGACATGCGTGAGAATACTTAGAAGATACATTGATAGAATAGGATATTCTACTAATTTTACAATATATGATACAGACGATCAGAAGAGCCTTATGAAAGACATTTGCAAAAAAATGAATATCGATACCAAGATGTTAAAAGAGTGCTCAATACTGTCAGTGATTTCAAAGGCAAAGGATGAACTCACATCTCCCGATGAAATGGAGCTTAATGCCGGAAATGACTATAATATGAAGAGAATTGCCGGTATTTACAGGGAGTATCAGAAGGCGTTGAAGCTGAATAATGCTCTGGATTTTGATGATCTTATATATAAGACTGTCGAATTATTTGAGAAGGATGAAGAGGTCCTTGATTACTACCAGGAGAAGTTTCAGTATATCTGCGTTGATGAGTATCAGGATACCAATACTTCCCAGTTCAGGCTCATTTCCATGCTGGCAGGAAAGTATGGAAACCTTTGTGTTGTGGGAGATGACGACCAGTCAATTTATAAGTTCAGGGGCGCTAACATCGGCAATATCCTTAATTTTGAGCATGAATTTCCGGGAGCAAAGGTTATCAAGTTAGAGCAGAATTACCGTTCAACCCAGACTATTTTAAATGCGGCAAATGCAGTTATTAAGAATAATATTGGAAGAAAAAGTAAGGCGTTATGGACCGAGAACGGTGATGGAGAGAAGATTAAATTCGCCATGTATGAAACGGCCTATGATGAAGCTCAGGGAATAGCAGACGGAATAAGCGCGTATGTAAGGGATGGCTGGAATTATAATGATATTGCCATTCTCTACAGAACTAATGCCCAGTCACGAGTGTTAGAAGAAAAGCTTATGATGAAAAATATTCCATACAGAATATACGGAGGTCTTAATTTCTATCAAAGAAAAGAGATTAAGGATATAATTGCTTATCTAAAGACGATTGATAATGGTTCTGACGGAATGGCAGTTAAAAGAATAATAAATGTTCCAAAAAGAGGAATCGGAGATACAACGATTGCAAGAGTGCAGGAATATGCTGATTTCAATGACATTACATTCTGGGAAGCTCTTGCAGATGCAGAAAATATCGACAGTATTAAGCGTGGCGCTTCAAAGATAGAACCATTTGTAAAGCTCATTGAAAGCTTTAAAAGCAGAAAAGATGATATGACGCTGCAGGAGCTTGTTGAAAGCGTTATAGAGGAAACACATTATCTTGAAGCACTTCTTGAAAATGAAACAAAAGAAGAGGTGGAAGCAAGGGAAGAAAACTTAGATGAGTTTATCAATAAGGTTGTAAGCTATGAAGAAACATGTGAAGCTAATGGCGAGGAGGCGACACTTTCAGGACTTTTGGAGGAGGTAGCCCTTATTGCTGATATTGATAATCTCAATGAGTCCGACAAACAGGTAATGCTTATGACACTCCACAGTGCAAAGGGACTGGAATTCCCGATTGTCTACATGGCAGGTATGGAGGATGGTCTTTTCCCAAGCTATATGACAATTGTTTCGGATGATCCGACTGAGGTAGAGGAGGAGAGACGACTTGCCTATGTGGGAATTACAAGGGCTAAGAAAGAGTTGATTCTTTCCAGTGCCAAGCTGAGGATGGTCCGGGGAGAACCACAGATAAATAAGGTTTCAAGATTTGTCAAAGAAATTCCGGAAGAATATCTTAGTATAGAAAATAACTGCCAGGGTTATAATAACAGAAAGATAGCATTTGGTGGAAGTGATGAGTCTTTGCAGGACGGGGCGGTTAACATTCGTGCAAATGCTAAGGCGACACTCAACAGATACAGCAGTGGAAGCGCTGCCAATCCAAGCAGTATCGCAGGAAGAGGAAATGGCGGAAGCTTTAAAGGCGTTGGATATGGCAAGACATTTGAACGCACAAGGATTGATGGTAATTCCGGCAGTACCGGAAGGTACAGCTCCAATCCATACGCATCCAGACCGTCTTTTGCTACAAACACAAACTATGGAACAAAGAATAGCATAAACGGAGCTAAAAATGTATATAGTGCCGGTACATCCTCAAATACTTCCAATCCAAGCGCCAATCCGGGCTTTGGAAAGGCATTTCCAATGGATTTGTTCAATTTGAAAAAATCGGACAATGCCAATTCATTGGGGTATTCTGAGGGAGATAATGTTGAACATGCAAGATTTGGAAGGGGAGTTGTCAAAGTAATCGAGAATGCTCCGAGAGATTATATGGTAACTGTCGACTTCGAGGAATTTGGGACGAAAAAGATGCTTGCCGGTTTTGCAAAACTGAAAAAAGTGTAAAAAGAGTGACAAAATATATTAGTTATGGTATAATTATTACAAGTCTAATACGTGATTTTGAAAGGAGAGACAACATGTGTAAGGATAAGATTGATGAGATTTTAGCAGCAACAAAGCTTAACGACCTCCTTCATAAGAAGGACGTTGTTGTTGTAGAAGAAAAGAAGTGTAAGAAGTGTGAGGTTGTTATTATTGTGCTGGCAATTATCGGTGCAGTTGTAGCAATCGCCGGGGCAGCATATGCTATTTACAGATACTTCACACCTGATTATCTTGATGATTTCGATGATGACTTCGATGATGATGATTTTGAAGACGAATTTGAAGATGAGAGCATCGAGGACGAGAAGTAATACGGCGACAAGTTAATTTTAAACGATATGCTTATCTGAGTATGTATAGCCAGTCGGAGTAATTCGGCTGGCTATGTTTAGTTGTACGCTTAGCGGCGCGTTCTATCGGGAAACTGATTAAGGCAGAAGGAATATGCTGATAACAAGTTCATGGATTGACAATAGAATCGGTAGGAAAGAGGAGTAAGATGAAAAAAGGTGAAATTTATACCGGCGTTGTGGAATACGCTGATTTTCCAAATAAATGCAGGGTAAGAGTGGAAAAGGATGCACAGGGAAACAACGTGCTTTCGGAGGATGGACAGACAGAGTATGTGACAGTTAAAAACTGTATTCCCGGACAACGCATTTCATTTATGGTTAACAAAAAAAGAGGGGGCAAATGCGAGGGAAGATTTCTTGAGGTCATTGATCCAAGTCCGATTGAGACAAATAAGGCATGCCCACATTTCGGACAGTGCGGCGGATGTATTTATCAGACAGTTTCATACGAGGAACAGTTAAAGATAAAGGCAGTGCAGGTCAAAAAGCTCCTTGATGAAGTGATAACTGATGATTATGTGTTTGAAGGAATCCAGGGAAGTCCAAAGTATTCAGAGTACAGAAATAAAATGGAATTCTCATTTGGAGACGAATATAAGGATGGCCCGCTGGCACTGGGACTTCACAAAAGAAACAGTATGTATGATATTGTGACAGTGTCAGAATGCCAGATAATTGATGAGGATTATAGAAAAATTTTAAAATGTGTTCATGAGTATGCATTGGAAAATAAACTTCCATTTAAACATAAGACAAGCCATGAAGGATATTTAAGACATTTGCTTGTAAGAAAGGCAGTTAAAACAGGTGAGATTCTGGTTGATATTGTAACAACAACCCAGATGAATCATGACATGACAAGGCTTAGCGAAAAACTGCAGAATCTATGCCTTGATGGAAGAATTGTCGGATTTTTACATACTTTTAACGACAGTTTAGCGGATGCAATAGTAAATGAGCGTACTGAAGTAATATATGGACGTGATTACATAGAGGCAGAACTGCTGGGACTAAGGTTCAAGATATCTGCATTTTCTTTCTTTCAGACTAACTCACTTGGAGCGGAGGTGCTTTATTCGAAGGCGAGAGAATATGTGCTGTCAGGAGACGAATTCATGGGCGGTAAGAAGCCTGTACTGTATGATCTGTACACGGGAACAGGCACCATTGCGCAGATTCTTGCCCCTGTTTCAAAGAAGGTTATCGGCGTTGAGATAGTGCCTGAGGCAGTGGAGGCTGCCAGAGTAAATGCGACCTTAAACGGTCTTTCCAACTGCGAATTTATCGCAGATGATGTGCTTAAGGCACTGGATGGAATAGAACAGATGCCGGATTACATTGTACTTGACCCGCCTCGTGACGGCATTCATCCAAAAGCTCTGGAGAAGATTGCGCTTCGTTACAAGGTTCGCAACATGGTTTACATTTCATGTAAGCCAACCTCCCTTGCAAGGGACCTGGTGGCCTTGCAGGAGTACGGTTACAAGGTAAGTCGTGTGTCCTGTGTTGACATGTTCCCAGGCACGGGGCATGTGGAGAC
>JBJEME010000003.1:0-6073 GCA_051879515.1 Lachnospira sp.
TGAACCTTCAGTTTTTCGCTCATAAAAAGGGTGTTGGTTCTACAAAGAACGGTAGAGATTCAGAGTCTAAGAGATTAGGCGCTAAGAGAGCTGATGGACAGTTCGTACTTGCTGGTAATATCCTTTACAGACAGCGTGGTACAAAGATTCATCCGGGTGTTAATGTAGGTCGCGGTGGCGATGATACATTATTTGCATTGGTTGATGGAACTGTTAAGTTCGAGAGAAAGGGCAGAGATAAGAAGCAGGTTTCTGTATATCCTGTAGTTTCTAACGACTAATATGATATTAGGCTCCAAGCATATATTTTGCTTGGAGCTATTTTTGATTATAATTACTATTCAATAATAAGGAGGAGAGGTATGTTTGCAGATCGCGTGCGCATTTTTATAAAGTCCGGAAAAGGCGGAGACGGTCATGTCAGCTTCAGACGTGAGCTTTATGTTCCGGCAGGCGGACCTGACGGTGGTAACGGCGGACATGGCGGGGATATTATCTTCGTTGTAGATAAAGGCCTTAACACTCTTGGAGATTTTCGTCACAACAGCAAATATGTTGCTCAAAGTGGTGAAGAGGGCGGCAAGAAAAGATGTACGGGTAAGAATGGCGAAGATTTATATATAAAGGTACCTGAAGGAACTGTTATATATGATGATGAATCCGGAAAAGTAATTGCAGATATGTCAGGTGAGAACTGCAAGCAGACTATCCTTAAAGGTGGTCGCGGCGGCAAGGGTAATATGAACTATGCAACTGCAACAATGCAGGCTCCGCAGTATGCCCAGCCCGGTCAGGATGCCCAGGAATTATGGGTAAGACTTGAATTAAAGGTGATTGCCGATGTTGGACTTGTCGGATTCCCTAATGTAGGCAAATCAACATTTTTATCAAGAGTTACTAATGCCAGACCTAAGATTGCCAATTACCATTTTACAACTCTTAATCCTAATCTTGGTGTTGTTGACTTAGATGGCGGAAAAGGATTCGTTATAGCAGATATTCCGGGTCTTATTGAAGGTGCCTCTGAAGGTGTTGGATTGGGACATGAGTTTTTACGACACATCGAAAGAACTAAGGTCATAATTCATATTGTTGATGCTGCTTCCACAGAAGGACGTGACCCGATTGAGGATATCCGCACCATAAATGCAGAGTTAGAGAACTATAACGCAGATTTATTAAAGCGCCCACAGGTCATTGCGGCTAACAAAATTGATGCAATATTTGACGACGAAAATGATTCTTTAAAGAGATTGAGGGATGAATATGAGCCTCAGGGTATAAAGGTATTTCCTATATCTGCAGTTACGGGAAAAGGTGTAAAGGAATTGTTGTACGCTGTAAGGGAAATGCTTGATAATTTTAAGGACGAGCCAACTGTTTTTGAACCTGAATTTGATATGGATATGCTTAATGATAATCCTAATGATACTTATACAGTTTCTGTTGACGATAACGGTGTATATGTTGTTGAGGGACCAAGAATTGATAAAATGCTTGGTTATACTAATCTTGAATCTGAAAAAGGCTTTGATTTCTTCCAGAAATTCATGAAAAAAACAGGTGTTATTGATGCACTTAAGGAGAAGGGCATTGGTGAAGGTGACACTGTAAGAGTTGGCGATTATCTTGAATTTGATTATTATGAAGCATAACAGGGGCTTTTGACACTCGAATCTTACTAATAAATCATGGAAGGAGATAATATGATGACAAGCAAACAGAGAGCATATTTAAAGGGGTTGGCTATGACAATTGATCCAATCTTCCAGTTTGGAAAAAACAGTCTGACACCTGAGAATACATTGGCTATATCAGAGGCTTTAGAGAAAAGAGAATTGATTAAGATTAATGTTTTGCAGAATTGTGCTGACGATCCTAATGAGATAGCAGCAATGGTTGCTGAGAGAACTCATTCAGAGGTTGTGCAGGTTATTGGCAAAAAGATTGTATTATATAAGGAATCAAAAGAGCATAAGAAAATAGAGTTACCAAAGACAAACAAAAAGTAATTATGAGGTGGTTAAATGCAGCAGACAATAACCATTATGGGAGGTACATTTAATCCTATTCATAAGGGACATATAGCAATTGCAAAGGCAGCGCATGATCAGTTTAATCTAAATGAAATTCTGGTTATGCCATCAGGGCATCCCGCATATAAAGATGATTCTGCTATTATTTCGGCTAAAGACCGCTGTAACATGGTTGAATTAGCCATACAGGACTACCCATATATGCATTTGTCTACCATGGAGGTAGAGCGTGAGGGTAATACCTATACCGCAGATACATTAAGGATATTAAAAGAGACTTATGATGAAATTTATTTTATAATTGGTGCGGATTCTTTATTTGCCATAACAAAATGGTATCAGCCCGAGTTTATTTGTAATAATTGTCACCTTCTGGCTGCAAACAGGGATAAAACCTCTGATGCTAATTTATTGCAGCAAAAGAAATTCCTGGAAGATAAATATAACGCAGTTATAGATTTTATTCAGTGTGAGGATTATCCGTTTAGTTCAACAGATATCAGAAGCAGAGTGAAGCTGGGACAGGACATTACATTTGCTGTTCATAAAGACGTGGCTGATTATATTTTAAATAATAATCTTTATTTATGAATTTTTTTATGGGGATTTATTATGGACAATAATTATATAGAGGACTTAAGAAAAAGGGTTAAAAATGCGCTTAAAGACGACAAAATGCGTTTCAGACACACTATAGGTGTGGCTGATACCTGTGCATGTCTTGCCATGCGTTATGATGTTGATATGGAAAAGGCTTATATTGCCGGACTTCTGCATGATTGTGCAAAGTGTGTGCCGGATGATATTAAAATCAGCATTTGTGAGAAAAATGGAATCGAAATCAGCAATATTGAGTATTCAAGTCCTTATTTACTCCATGCCAAGGTTGGTTCATTATGGGCAAGAACTGAATATGGAATTGTTGATAAAGAAATATGCTCTGCCATAATGTATCATACAACAGGCAAGCCTGCTATGACGCTTCTTGAAAAAATTGTATTTATAGCCGACTATATTGAGCCATACCGCAATAAAGCAAGTGATCTTGACCAGATAAGGTCATTAGTATTTAAGGATTTAGATAAGGCTGTGTTTGTTGTTTTACGAAACACAATAGCATATCTTGAAAGATCCGGAAAGCCGATTGATAAGACAACAATAAGTGCTTTTGAATATTATGTGAAGTTGTATTAAAGAAAGGGAATTGAATTTATGTCAGATACATCAAAAAAAATGACCAAGGTTATAGTTGATGCCTTGGATGATAAGAAGGGAATTGACATCCGGGTTCTTAATATCAGTAATGTAACGGTAATTGCTGATTATTTCGTTATAGCCAGCGGTTCTAATATTAACCACGTTAAAGCTTTAGTTGATAATGTTGAAGAAAAGATGGCTGAGGCCGGCTTTGATTATGCCAATGTGGAAGGTCATAATAATTCAACGTGGATTCTTCTTGATTACAAGGATGTTATAGTTCATGTATTCTCATCAGAAGACAGAATGTTCTATGATTTGGAACGCATCTGGAGAGATGGAGTTGTAGTGGATAAAAGTGAGTTATAAGATGCTAATAATTTGTAGGATTGTGAGAGCACGAAGCACGGAAAATCCATAGGTATTATGGTCGGGAGCATTACTTATAATAATAAGGAGATTTAGTAATGGACAAACAATTGGTATCAATAATTGTACCTGCTTATAATACAGGAAATTTTATTAATAATATGCTTCAATGTTTGATTAATCAGACATATCAGAATTTACAGATAATTATTATTGATGACGGATCTACCGATGAAACTGCAGAAATAATTTATAGTTATGCAAAAATTGATTCAAGAATTGAATATTATTATCAATCTAATCAAGGTGTTTCTGCAGCTCGAAATTATGGTCTCGAAAAAGTTAGAGGTACTAAACTTTTTTTCTTTGATTCTGATGATACATTTGAGTTGAACTTAATAGAAGAATGCATAAAGTATTCAAACGATAATAAGGTAGAATCTGTTCTTTATGGTTATGCAGATAAAATAAACAACATCATATGTAATGAACATAAGTTCAATATTCACGGGAATTTTGAGGTGGATTCAATTGTAGATTATATAATTCCTGCATTTTTGGGACATTCCTATGCTGATATAATCAAATGGTTGGATGGAAAATGCGGATTAAGAGATGAGAAAGAGCATACGGCATTATGGAGAATAATGCTCGACTGCAATATTATAAAGAATGAAAACCTGAAATTTGATACAAATCTTTCACTAGGAGAAGATACAAAATTTATAAATACATATTTATTATACACAAATTCTGTTGGTATATTAGAAAAAACATTGTATTATCTGACTATACGTGAAGGAAGTTCTAATGATGAGAACAACGCAAATCCTGTATTAATGACTGAAAACAAGCTAAAATTGATTGAAGCCAGAAAGGAAATTGATCAAATAGCCTTAAAAAAAGGAATAGAAACTAATCCTTACTGGCAAGGAACAATAGTGTTATATGGAGTACAACTTGTTTTTCGTTTAAGTCATAATAAATTTTTAAGCAGATCTGAAAATAAAAAGGTATATCTAAAATATATACATAATATAGATGTAATAAATGCATTGAATTGCTTTGAGCCATCATTTAAATTAAAAGCAATTCCATTTTTTCTTTTAAAAAATAATAAAGAAAAATTATTGTTTAACCTTTGCTGTTTTTTGCCTGATAAAGTAATTGCAAAATTAGGCGGTTTATGATTTGGGAGCATTGATTGTTAGATTATTCTAACGATTGATGCTCCTTTTATAAATTTTTTATATTTCTTTAGATTTCTTAATAAATATTTTATATTTATCGTCATTATTTTATATATTTTTAATATTTTTTACCATTCACGTCGTTTTTTGACCATTCACGTCAAAGCTATTGAAATTTTATTCTTAATATTATAATGTGGAATAAAGATATCAGACTAATAATCCATAGTATTTATAAATTATTAATATTAAATGTGTACAGTTATTAATAATAAAAAATGAGGAGGTGAATTTAGTGTCATTCTGTTAATAAAGATTACACATTAATATTTAATATACAAATCATTAAACTTTAAATTATGGAGGTATGCTATGAAAAACATAGTTAAAAAGACCAGTGTAATGATTACAATGGTATTAATTATTGTTTTATCTACAACACCTGTATTTGCTTATTCTAATGTAAGTAAAACTGTAACGGCTAATTCAGATGGTGGAGATTTAACACTTACCAGTACATTTAATTATGCTGATGGTTCTTGGGTTGAGAATTCTAGTTTAAGCTTTTCTCTAAATGTGCATGATGGTTATCATTCTGATGATCCTCAACATTCAATGATAACATATAACGACGTGGCAGAACAGAATCAGTCTATATATTTCAGAAAAAATAATACGACCAATGCATATAGCCGTTGTGTTATAACTATAACATGTGATATATATGGTGATACAGAAGAAACTACATATGTAGAAAATCATAATACTAAATAATAATTATTTCATATTGTAACTACTACCAATCAGTCTAAATAATTATATAGACTGATTGGTAGTACAATTTTTGCAATTATAATTATTATGAATAAGTAAAGAAACCCAATTAAAATTATAAACTATAATAATTCTTATTATACAAGTAGAGAGGATATTATATGAAACGAAATTTATTATGTATATATACCATAATACTTAGTGTTTTGTTTTTTTTAGGTTGCGGTAAATACTACTTTGAAGAAGATGAAACAACAGAAAGTTTAGAAAACATAGAAACAGAGCAGACAATTCAATATAAATTAAATGATGTTGATGATTATGCATGTCAATGTAATTTTTATGATTTTCAAGGAATATCCCGTTCTTCGAAGGGGTATTATTTTATATTTCCATCTTTTGATCATCGTTTTAATGAAGATTATATGCTCTATTTTTATGATATTGAAAAAAATATTTCATTACCATTATGCAGCAGAGCTGACTGTGATCATATGGATATTAATA
>JBJEME010000004.1:0-28787 GCA_051879515.1 Lachnospira sp.
CAGGCAGCTGAATCACGTATCCGTGATACAGATATGGCTTCTGAGATGGTTGAGTTTAGCAAGAACAATATCCTTTCACAGGCAGGACAGTCAATGCTTGCTCAGGCAAATCAGTCAACACAGGGTGTACTTTCAATTCTTGGATAATTCGAACTACTACTATAAGGAAAAAGCCGATGCTCGCATCGGCTTTTTTTCTGCTTAAGGAAGGAAAATCAAAATAATCCAAAAAAATTTAAAAAAATATAAATTAGGGGTTAAGTAATTAAAAAAACCTCCGATAAATAATACATAAGTGATAAGCAAGGTACCAAAAATGACAATCACTACAAAACAAAAACAAACAAAATAATAATATGGAGATTTTCTTTTAAATCAAGGAGGAATTATTTATGGTAGTACAGCACAATCTTTCAGCAATGAATACTAACAGACAGTTAGGAACAGTTACAAAGTCTTTATCAAATACGACAGAAAAGTTATCATCTGGATACAGAATCAACAGAGCAGCAGATGATGCAGCTGGACTTGCTATTTCAGAAAAGATGAGAAGTCAGATCAGAGGCCTTAACAAAGCATCTGACAATGCACAGGATGGTATTTCTCTTATTCAGGTAGCTGAAGGTGCTCTTAATGAGACACATTCAATTCTTCAGAGAATGAATGAACTGGCAACACAGGCTGCTAATGATACCAATACAAGTTCAGACAGAACAGCTATCCAGAAAGAGGTTGATCAGTTAACATCAGAAATCAATAGAATTCAGTCTACAACACAGTTTAACACAATGAACCTGTTGGATGGTTCTTTCTCTGGAAAGAATCTTCAGGTTGGTTCACTTTCTGGTCAGAAGATTGAGCTTACAATCAGCAACATGAATGCATCAAGTCTTGGTGTATCAGGTTTGAAGGTTAGCTCATTCTCAAGTGCAGGTACTGCAATGAGTAAGATTCAGGCAGCTATTGATAAGGTTTCTACACAGAGATCTAAGCTTGGTGCTATTCAGAACAGACTTGAGCACACAATTAACAATTTGGATACAACAAGTGAGAATACACAGGCAGCTGAATCACGTATCCGTGATACAGATATGGCTTCAGAGATGGTTGAGTACAGCAAGAACAACATCCTCTCACAGGCAGGACAGTCAATGCTTGCTCAGGCAAATCAGCAGACACAGGGTGTGTTGTCACTTCTTCAGTAATAGATTACAAGAAATTTCAGGGCGGCATATGGTGCCGCCCTTTATTGCTTTTGACCGTTTATTTAGTATATTATATTAGCGTGGTTAATGTATTGGGGATAATATGATTAAAATTGATATTCTGTCGCCGGTTGGAGGACTATATGGCGGTATAGAAAATGTAATATTACAGTGGACTAAGAATCTGGATTCGAATAAATTCGATTTAAGAATTGTTCACATGGAACCGGGAATAAGTTATCTGGAGGGATATCCTAAAGCATATTCGTTTCCGGGTAATAACGGAATAAAGGGGATAGAAAGTCTTGAGTATTATGTAAATACATATAGTGGCTTTGTCAGAAAAAATGGTGTGCCTGATATATGTATTGCTACGAACTGGCCGTTAATGTCGGTTGCTGCTTCAATTGTAAACAGCAAACAGGGGAAAAACTATAAAATAGTATCATGGATTCACAATAAGCTGGATGCATATCACAGGGCCGGTCTTGGAGGCTTGGCACATTTATCTTATGCAGACGCTCATCTGGTTATTAATGATTCAACAGGCAGGATAATAAAAAAGCAGTTTCCTAGGACAGTAGTTTATAATATTGGCAATCCGGTTAATATGCAGGATTTTGTTGAAAAAACAGAATACAATAATACAATTGTATATGTAGGAAGACTTTCAGAAATAAAAAGGGTTGATATTATATTGGAGACTCTATGCAGGGTTAAATCCAGATGGAATTTAAAAATTATTGGCAGTGGAGAAGAGGAAGAAGAACTAAAGATTATTACTGATGGGTTGAAGCTAAATGACAGAGTGGAATTCTTGGGATGGCAGAGTGAACCATGGAAGCTGTGCAAGGATGCAACTGCACTGGTTGCGGCATCAGAATATGAGGGATTTATGTTGTCGGGAGCAGAGGCACTGTCAATGGGAATGACGGTAATTACACCGCCTGTTGATGGGGTTGTGGATTATGTTAAACCAGGGGTTAACGGATATTTTTATAAATACGAAGATGCGGTTATGCTGGCACAGATTCTTGATTATATAAATGATGGAACCTTGCCGGTTTGTGACAGACAGACCTGCAGACAATCTGTTGAAAGGTATAGTGTCAGGAATTATTTCAGTAATGTTGAGAAAGTGTTGGAAGAAATTGCTGAGATGTAAATTGGTCTAGTATGATTACTTAAGGAGGATAAAATGCAGTTTTCAGAAGATTTTTATAACGGAGAAACAATAGATGATTTTTATGTTGAGCCTATGATGAAAAGGGCGTGGGCTTCACAGCTTGAGGTACTTGACTTGATAAAGTCAATATGTAAAAAATATAATTTGTCATACTTTGCTGAATGGGGAACCATGCTTGGCGCAGTAAGGCATAAAGGTTTTATTCCATGGGATGATGATCTTGATATTGGGATGCTGCGTCATGATTTTATGAAACTGTTGTCAGTGATTGAAGCGGAGCTTCCTGATGGATACAAATATTTAAGCTTCTATAATTACGATGAATATGATGATTATCTTATCAGGATAGTAAATACTGACCGTATAAGAATTGATGATGATTTCTTAAAAAAACATCATGGTTGTCCTTTTGCATGCGGTGTGGACATTTTTCCTTTGGATTACGTTCCCCAAAATGAAGAAGACAAAGAATTACAGATAGCGTTGCTGGAAATTGTTAATTATGCAGCACAATTATATTCATCAAAAGATACAAATGAAGAGATTGAAGTCTTAAGAGATGATGCGATTAATCAGGTAAAAGAAGCACTTAATGTTACTTTTAATGATAAAGAGCCAATGAAGCGTCAGCTCATGACACTAGCCGAGAGAATCTGCGGATTATACAACCGTGAAGATAAAGATATGGACATTGGGATGCCGATTCTAATGCTCAAGTTTAGAAACAATAATTACTGTGTGCCAAGGGAATGTTATGAAAAAACAATAGAGGTACCTTTTTTGAATACAACCATCTCTATACCATCAGGATATGACAGGATAATGTCTATGAGATATGGAGATTATATGACACCGGTTAAAAACTGGGATTCACATAATTATCCGTTTTATAAATCGCAGTGGGAGATACTTAATGACCATCTTCGTCAAGCAGGTTTAACTGACTCACCTTTTTTTGATAAAGAGTTAAAAGGTTTGGAAATGTATAAGTAATACATATTTATTTTTGGGGAAAAGACAGTATGGAGGAAGAACCATATGAAGAAAGTGATAACATACGGCACATATGATTTGTTTCATCAGGGTCATTATAATCTACTAAAAAGGGCAAAGGAACTGGGGGATTATTTGATTGTAGGTGTTACTACAGAGCATTTTGACGAATCAAGAGGTAAGGTAAATGTATTCGATCCTATACTTGAAAGAATAGAAAATGTAAAAAAAACAGGCTTTGCAGATGAAATAATTATAGAGGATCATGAGGGTCAGAAGATAGAAGATATACAGAAGCTGGGGGTTGATATCTTTACAGTAGGTTCAGACTGGATAGGAACATTCGACTATCTTAAGGAATTCTGCGAGGTGGTATATTTGGATAGAACTCCTGATATATCTTCTACAATATTAAGAAAAAGTAAATATAATATTATTAATACAGGTATTGTGGGAACAGGAAGAATTGTTCCAAGATTTATTGCGGAATCAAAGTACGTCAGCGGTATCAATATTATCAGTGCCTATAATCCTGATGTGGCAAGCTGTAAAAATTTTGAAAAACAGTTTGATATCAAGACTTATTCAAATGATTATAACGAGTTTCTTGACAGTGTTGATGCTGTATATGTCGCATCTCCTAATGAGACACATTATGACTATGCAAAGAAAGCCTTGCTTGCGGGAAAGCACGTGCTTAGTGAGAAACCAATTGCATTTACAAAAAAAGAGACAGTGGAGCTATATGATATAGCAGCAGAAAAAAATGTGATACTGCTGGAAGGAATTAAGACCGCATATTGTCCGGGATTTCAACAATTGATAAATGTGGTAAAGAGCGGAAAGATAGGCGAAGTGAGAGATGTTGAAGCCTGCTTTACCAGACTTGCAGATGTAAAGTCTAGAGAGCGAAACGATGCTAAATATGGCGGAAGTTTTCTGGAATTTGGAGCATATGTACTTCTGCCTATAATTAAGCTTCTCGGAACAGGATACAAGGATTTTTCAATTAACAGCTTATATGATGAAAAGGGAGTGGATGTTTACTCAAAAATAAACATGACATACGAGAATGGTATGGCTACCGGAAAAACAGGTGTCGGTGTAAAGACGGAGGGACAGCTCGTTGTGTCAGGAACAAAGGGATATATTCTGGCAGAATCACCTTGGTGGCTCACGAAAAAATTTGTTGTCAGGTATGAGAATCCGTCAATTATTGATACATATTCACCTGCTTTTCAAGGAGACGGCTTAAGATACGAAATAAGCGAATTTATCTCATCAATCAATGGCGTTAGTAAAAACGGCTATAAACTAACCAAGGAAGAGTCAATTGCCATGGCTGAGATAACGGAAAGGTTTATGGAATTAAAGCTTATTTAAATTATGATAGTAGATAATAAATTGTCACGATTATCAAGGATATACTGATATATTGAATTGCGAACCTTTGTGTTTGAGATAGTATCACCTATTTCATGTTGCATAGATTCAATATTAAATATTTCAGTGTATCCTTCTTTTCTTATTACTGCTATTGGGTCAAAAATAAATAAAGTTCCCTCTCTTTCAAGAGTGCATATTTCATAGCCAAATAATTTTTTAAACTTTATACACGCCATCTAGTTACTCCCACGCTGGTAAGAGTTTTATCTGTTTATTGTTCCACATATCCTTAAGCATAGGCCTATATTCATAAAACCATTCCATTAGAACCGGCAATACATATTTAGAAAAGTTGCCATTGATTATGCCGCTATCGATTTCTATATTTCCTTGAACATTGTCGTCTAAATAATTAATTCCAATATTAGGAGTACCCGTAAAATTAGAATCCATATATACTTCTATATCAAAAAATTCAGCTATTTTTTGATAGTTTCCTTTATAGTAAGAATAAACCTGTGATTGGTTTTGTCTGTTGCGAACTAAGGAATTGGCATATTCTAATATGTGTGCGCGGTCATAAAAATTCATATTACCAAATAATTCGATTAAAGTATGCTCTTCAGAACCTTTAGCTAAAACAGTAAAGGAATAATTATGACCACGTGTACTGTCTTCACTTATTCCGGATAATAAATATTCAGGAGAGATATTTAATGCAGCACAAATGGACATAATTTTATCTGATCCCGGATTGGTGTTTTTCTTTCGCCAATCACTTATTGTTGTAGTTGCTATGCCTGTCTTAGTAGAAAATTCTTTTTGAGACATATGCTGGATGTCTAATTGATAAAAAATGCGTTCACTTATTGTCATAATATCACCTACTAATCTAAAAATCGTTAATTACGGATAGCGTAAGATCATTATAACTTTAATAACACATTATGTCAATAAAAAATATATTATAAATATATTTTTAGGGTAATCTATTTCTAAACGCATATTATGTTCTGATAGTAACTGTAATAATTATCACCAAGAAATTCAGATAATTTCTTCACATAGAGAGCTTTCATATTCTCTGACTGGACAATAATCTTGTCAGCAACTATGACGCCCGGAATAGTGACATAATAACGCATATTGTAATATTCGCGTGAGTCCTCTGAAGTAAATTCGTCAACAGTAAAATATGGTATATATACCAATTCCTCTGTATGACGGGAAAGATTCACGGAATAATACTCAGGCTCTATAGTATATGTCCGGTTATATTCATCATATGGATTCTGTATGTATATTCTGTCAGCACGCAGATTTTCAATATTTAAGTCTTTGTAATCAATAAAATTTAGTGTAGACGGAAAATCGCTGATTTCATAGACTGTATCTCGATAAGAACCATCGAAATTCTTGTGATGATACGGAACCACGCAGACATAAGTATTTGACTTAAGGGACTCTGCTTTATAATACGATTCAATGCTTTTCCATTGCGTGGCCTTGTACACAACAAACAGGGTAATTATTTCTTTTTCAGAATTATCGTACACTGCTCTCTTTTTCTTGTTCTCCAGAGTATTAATAGCAGTCTCTTTTTTGTAAATAAAACCGGATAATTCAAAATCCATCAACTCAAGCAGAGCATCTTCCTGAGAAGCAAAGCATGGGTAAGTATGAGAACTTCCGCCTTTAACAACTGTTTTGTAATTACCATATATTGAAAAGAGATACTCATTATAGCCTATTGGCGCTGCAATATTCATGTTCTCAAAAGGAAGCAGGGTAGTCTCTTCAAAAACATTTTTGGGAATACGATATTCGTTTCCGTTTAGTGAAAGCGGTGAAACCAGCGTAAGATTGCTGCAATTTTCTTCTTTGAAAAGACCTATCAGACGTTCTGCGATACTGTATAAGAATACAACAAGTTCCCTGCCTGATAGATTTCTGTCAATAGGAACACAGGTAAGTTGAGTAATCTTATCTAATGAAATTGTTAAATCTTTTTCAGAAAGCTTTCCCTCAAGATATGAATCACAGGTGTGAAGGATTAATTCCACAAGTCTTTCCCGGAATGATTCTTCGTCAGGATTATCAGATACATAATCATAGATAAACAAATCAACTCCGGCTATATAAGGAAATGAGTGAAAACGTTCAAGATGATCAGAGTCAAAGCATGCATGGGAAGAATTTACTACTCTTGCAAGAAAATGCCAGAAATCAGGGTGGTTATAGTAGGTGAGAACTTTGAACCCATTAGGAAGATCCTGCTCACATACCGCCATAAATCTTTCGAAATCAGCACGTTTCATAATAATGTCAATGTCATCATCCCATGGAACAAAGCCTTTGTGTCTTACTGCACCAAGGAGTGTTCCGTAGGCAGCAAAGTACATTATGTTATGCTTCTCACATATATTTTTTATAACATCAAGCACTTCTAACTGCGCCGCCCAGGCCTGTTTCATAACAGAAGGAACATAGAAACCTTCGCGTATTTCATCTTCAAAAAATGACTCCTCAAAAATCATTGTAATCACACACCCTTTTTTATAATTAATAACAGTATACTGTTATATTAAGTGACATACAAGACTAATATTTTGCATGGATTTTGCCGATAAATACATTAAAGTGTAACTTTAGGAGAATAAAAATGAAGTGTGGCGTTCAGATATGTGATATAATTGCTGTGTCATCAGTCCAAAATGCAGGTTTTGACTACATTGAACTGACAGAAGACAAGGCTAATGATTATAAAGAAAACAAAATAAGTGGGATTGAGATATCAGGTCTTTATATTACAGAGGATAAGCTGTTTTCTGCCCTACAGCTTGTAAGAGAAGCATCTGCAGATTATCTGCTCATTAATACAGATAATATGATTAACTCTGATGGATTATCTGATGCTTTTGAAAATGCAAAAGAAATGATAGAAGATATGGATATTGTCATTCTTATCCAGAACGGTGTAATTGGAGATGATGTAAAGGGATATAAGTATGGCGCTTTTTCCGATGCGCAGGCAATTATACAATTTGTGGAATATGGAAACAGATTATGTGAGAATAAACCATTTAAGGTAGCAGTTGATGTGGGACGAGCTAATCTGCTGGCAAAAAATATTCCTGTAATGATTATGGAATTGAAGGAATATGTTTACCTTCTTCATGTGAATGACAACGATGGACAAAAGAATCTCATGCAGATGCCATTTACATTTACAACCGGGAGGGGAGCATGGTCAACAGACTGGAACAAGATATGGGCAGCAGTAATGAAGTGCGGAAAGGCAGAATGGATTATATTTAACTCTATAGGTCTGCTTAAGAGAATACCGCAGACTTTGCAAAAGGCTATGCTCGAATTGCAGAAAGCCATATATGATAAATGGATGTGGCAGGTTAACTTTGAGGAAGTGCTTAAGGGTAGGAAAATAGTACTGTTTGGCTCAGGCGGAATGGCTGTTAATTTCATTAAAGTATGGGGCGACAGATATAAGCCGGAATTTATTGTGGATAACAACCAGTCCAGATGGGGTATCAGTTTACTTGACTGTGAGATAAAGTCACCTGAAAAGATTCTCGAAATACCGGAAGATAAAAGACTGGTGCTTATATGTAACAAGTATTATAACGAGATAAAAACACAGCTTTCGTCAATGGGTGTGAGATACGAGTGCTACAATGATGAATTCTACTGGTTTGGTTAGAGTGGAGGAAACAATGATAGAAATTGGAGTGCAGACCAAGGGAATAATTCCGGAGATGCCTTTGGAGGACGGTTTTGGAATGATTGCCAGAGCCGGTTTCACAAGAGTTGATTTTAACCTGGATACATTTTTAAAAAACACAGATCTTTACAAGGGAAACGTGAATAGATTTTTTGACAGTTCCCTGGATGATCTGATTTCGTATTTTACGAACTACAGATTAGTTATGAATAAATATGGAATAACACCGTCGCAGATGCATGCACCATATCCGATGTTTGTTCTGGGAAAGCAGGAACAGAATGATTATATGATGGGAAATACTATCCCTAAGAGTATAGTGATTGCCGAGACTCTGGGAGTTCCGTGGGTTGTTATTCATCCCGCAAAGGTGCTTAATTCACTGGGCAGGGAAGAAGAGAGAAGAATTAATATAGATTTTTTCAAGATGATAGTTCCACTGCTTAAGCAGTGTCATGTGGGCGTATGCGTTGAGAATCTCTATGAAGGACTTGGTAACCGTCTTATGGAGGGAGTTTGCTCTAACCCTGAGGAGGCCATATGGTATGTTGATACTTTGAATGACTATGCGGGAGAAGAGTTGTTTGGAATGTGCCTTGATACAGGGCATCTTCAGCTCACCAAGAGGGACGCGTATGAATACATAACAAAGGCGGGGAAGAGACTTAAGATACTTCATCTTCATGAAAATGACGGTATAGGAGATCTTCACCAGATGCCATACACATTTGCCGCAGAAAGAAATGACGGACTTGACTGGGAAAGAATAGCACAGGCACTTAAAGAGATAAAGTTTGACGGAACCTTAAGCTTTGAGACCTTCCCATGTATGAATAGCTTTATGAAAGGCATGGAGGAGCAGGTGCTAAAGACAATATATGCAATAGGAGCAGATTTGAAGGATAAAATTGAGGCAAATTAAACATACACAAAAGCCGAAGAAAAACCTTTGGCATGGAGATTGAAATGGATAAAAAGATTAGATTTGGCATAGTTGGTACGGGAAGAATAGCACACAGAATGTATGCTGCCTGTGCATATTTTGAGGAATATATAGAGGTGAGAGTTTACAATCCTAATCAGGAAAGCGCTCAGAGCTTTGCAGATGAGTGCGGGATAAATGCAGAGAATGTTTATTCTGACATTGACCAATTTGCAGAAAATATAGATGTTGCATATATTGCAACACCTCACGAGACGCATTATGAATATTCAAAAAGATTTTTATGTGCAGATAAGCATGTGTTATGTGAAAAGCCACTTACATTCAGCGGTAAAGAAGCTCTGGAACTATTTGTCATTGCAAAGCAACACAGAAAAATTCTTATGGAGGCAGTAAAGACAGCATATAGTCCGGGTTTTAACGGAATTCTTTCGCTCGTAAAGGATGGTGCAATAGGTGATGTCGCTGATGTAGAAGCGTGCTTTACAAGGCTTAATAACTCAAGTGTGAGAGAAATATGGGATGAGGATAATGGCGGAAGCTTTGTGGAATTTGGAACATATACGCTCCTTCCTATTGTTAAGCTTTTGGGAATTGAGAGCAAAGAGACTTATGTGTGGTCTTTGCCTGCAGTTACCGGTGTTGATTCTTATTCCAAGCTGGTTATTGCTTATGACAAGGCGTGTGCAACAGCTAAGACAGGCTTAGGCGTGAAATCAGAGGGACAGCTTGTAATCTCCGGCTCTAACGGATATATTCTTGTTCCATCGCCATGGTGGTTGACAAGACACGTTGAGGTTCATCATGAAGATTCAAACAGGGTTGAAATATATGATTTCCCATGGGAAGGAAGCGGACTTCAGTACGAATTGGAAGTATTTTTAAACAGAGTTCTTGCGATTGAAGCATCAGCAGAAAGACATGCAGAGGATTCTGATTATGAAGAGAAAATGTCAGTGGCATGGGATTTCCTGGAAAATGATGGTGGTGTTACACCTCAGGAGAGTGTCTGGTTTGCGGATCAGATGGAATTGTTCAGAGTCAATATGGGACCATCCCTCAAATCTGAGAAAAAGGTACAGGTAGATTTAAAGCCTAAGGTATGGGCGCACAGAGGATGTTGCATGAAATATCCTGAAAACACTTTAGAAGCCTTTGAGGCTGCAGCTAAGCTAACCGGAATAACAGGAATTGAGCTGGATATACAACTTACAAAGGATGGGGAAATAGTTGTCATCCATGATGAGAAAATAGACCGGACAACCAATGGAAAAGGGTTTGTAAAAGACTATACACTTGAGGAATTGAAAGCATTTTCCATAACCGGGTCAGGTTGTGAGAATGTGTATCACACTGATTGGGAAAACAAAGGAACCCTATCTATTCCTACAATGAAAGAGGTGTTTGAACTTCTTAAGCCATACTGTATAAGCAATGGCCTTTTAATCAATATTGAGTTGAAAAATAGTGTTATTCGATATGAGGGAATGGAAGAAAAGATTCTTGAGCTGGTAGAGAAAAATGGACTTAAGGGTTTCGTGGTTTATTCTTCATTTAATCATGAATCCATGGGACTTATGAAGAAGCTGGAACCATCAGTTAAGACCGGTATACTTGCAGTTAATATTCAGGATTGCCTTAAGGGAGCTGTTAAGTATAACGCAGATGCACTTCATCCTAGTGTGGCAGGACTTTTGGTAAATAAGCTCCCGGCACAAGATAAAGCCTACGAGGGATTTGAAATCAGGGCATGGGGCGGCGATGAGCCATTTTACGGACAGAAAAAAAAGCTTAACGAAAGACATATGGAAAAGTATGCTGCGCTTGGAGTGACGGATATCATCACAAATGTTCCGGAGATGTATTTGTAATTATATGAAAATATAAAATATATTGAATATACAAAGCGGTGTAGTATAAAAATATGACAAAATTAGAGGAAAATGGAATAGTATAGGTTAATTATTAGTAACTATTTGCCGATATAACAAGTGATGTGGATAATTAGGTCCATATGAAAAAGTGCAAATGGAGTTGCTTACAATATAATCTGTGTATTAAAAAGATTAATGATCAGGACTTCGCACTTAGGTGTGAAGTCTTTTTAATAGGGGAAATCTTATGTTAGATGGAAATACTATAAGAGAAATAAATACATGTCCTAAAGCCAAAAGTAAAGCTGAGGAAAGATATATTAGAAAAAGAAAAATAAAGGCATTCTTTAATAGCCTGGCATTTTATATATGCAGAATATTTCCAATCGATAAAAATCTTGTATCTGTCTGCACTTTTGAGGGCAAAGGTGGATTTGGCTGTAATCCAAAGTACGTTGTAATGGAATTACATAAGCAAAGACCAGATATCAAGTTTGTATGGTTTGTCAATAAAGACATTATTGACAAGAAGGAGTTCCCCGATTATATCAGAAAGGTTCCAAACACTTTGTGGAGCAGAGCATATTGGCTTACAAGGTCAAAGATATGGATTGATAATTACAGAAAGCCTTATGGAACTGTGAAGAGGAAAGGGCAGTATTATCTTAATGTAAATCACTATACCATTGGGATAAAGTGCACAGGTCTTTTTAGGGAAGAAGGCTTTTCAAAGATGGCATATCTGGTAAGCAAAAATGATTCAGATATGGTTGATGATTTTGTAATCGATTCAAAGTGGTGCGAGGATATTTCTCCTAAAGCTTTAGTTTATCAAGGGACGTATCTAAAGACAGGAGCACCAAGATGTGATGTGCTATATGGAGACAGAACGAAATATAAGAATAAATTCAAAGAAAGACATGGAATTCCGGAACACGCAAAGGTTGTAATGTATGCGCCTACATTCAGGGAGGGAGCAAAAAATGGAGTCAGATCTGTTTTCTCTGAAGTATGGTCTATAGATTTTAAGCGTTTGTTAAAGACTCTTGAAAATAAATTCAAAGGAGACTGGTATTTATGTGTGAGAGTTCATCCGCAGCTGGCACCTACATTTAGTGAGTATAGGAATGATGACTTAGCCGGAAGAATAATTGACGAGAGTCAGGCTGATGATATGTATGAAATTCTTGCAGGAATGGATGCTTACATAACAGATTATTCAAGCGCATGTTTTGAAGCAGGCTTTGCAAAGATGCCGGTGTTTATATATGCTGATGATATAAATAAGTATGCCAATGACAGGGGAAATCTAATGTGGAATATAGCCACAGATCCATTAGATGATATATCAAATAATAAAAAGATGACTCCTGACTTTGATGTCAGGTTTCCTTTTAGAGTGGCGGAAAATAATGATGATTTAGAAAGAATAATTAACGATTATAATTCTGATGTATATGAAAATAAGCTGAATGAATTTTTTACTACAATAGGGCTTGTGTTTGAAGGAAACGCAAGCAAAAGAATAGGGGACAGTATTATTAATTTTGACAGGTAGATAAGGAGAATACGAATGATATGTTGAAGATATCTGTTATAATACCAATTTATAATACAGTTGAATATTTGAGAAGATGCTTAGACAGTGTTTGTAATCAGACATATACCAATCTCGAAATAATTTGTATAGATGATGGTTCAAATGACGGCTCTGAAACAATACTTGATGAATACGCTGTTTCAGATGAAAGAATAATTGCAATACATCAAAATAACTCAGGGGAAAGTAATGCAAGAAATGTTGGATTAAAGAATGCAAGCGGGGATTTGGTTGCTTTCTGTGATTGTGATGACTGGCTTGAATTAGATATGTATGAAACTCTTGTAAATGAGATTGTTAAATATGATTTAGACATGGCAGCAGGCGGATGGTTTAAATCGTATGATACAGAAGAGATTATATCTAAAAATTTAAAGCCGGTGAAGCAGGGAGTATTAAACAGAGATGAACTTCTTGGATATATATATGAAAGAGATGCATATCAAGGCTTTGCATATTTGTGGGACAAATTATTCAAAAAAGAAATTCTTATAAATGCTTCCGGTGAGATGATGTTGTTTGATGAAGATATTTCTTTAGGTGGTGATGTAATATTTCTTGCTGAAATCGCTCTTAACACTACAAAATCGATATATGTCGATAAAGGATTTTATCATTACTATCAGAGGAATAATTCGGGATGTCATACTGAAAATTTGGAAAAGAGGAAGCAATGGTTAAAGTCGTATGAGATTGTAATAAAATTATTTGAGGAGAATCAGATAAAACAGTCAATTCTGGATTATGTTAAAAGATTCTTGGCGTATCATTCATATAATACAGCGATTATGGCTTTCAGACAGAAAAACGATACTATTCTGGAAGAATGCAAAAAACTTATGCATCAGTATAAAAATGAGTATGAAAGATGTAATTTGGAATATCCGGATAGAATTGAGAAATATAGAGCGGTATTAAGTTTGAACATATTAGAATAAGGAGAACTGTAAAATGAAATGGCAAAATAAGGGACATGAATATGATGAAATGTACAAAAATATTCAATCGAAGAAAAGATTTTATCTTTTTGGGGCAGGTGATTATGGAAGACAATTCTTCAACATGTTTGATGGGGAGATAGAAATAGCAGGTTATATCGATAATAGTGCTCAAAAGAAAAATACTAAAATCAATGGTATTATGTGTTATTCATTTGATGATGTAGTACTAAGAGAAGACGAGGGCATAATCCTCACAATGTCCCAAATTGCCAGAATTAATCCTATAGAGCAGTTAAAACAGACAGGATATGTTAAGAATAAGAATTTCTACCTTATTGAGGAATTCATCTCAGTATATTTTGCTTACAAATATAACAAGGTATATTTTTCAAGCATCTCATTCCTTCCAAGTACTATCTGTAATTTGAATTGTAAAAACTGCCTCAACTTTAACCCATTCGCTAAACAGTTTTATGTCAGGGAATGGGATCAATTAGTCAAAGATGTTGATTTGTTCTTCTCATGCGTAGATTATATAATGCTATTTCATGTGAGCGGTGGAGAACCATTATTATATAAACATACAGCTGAACTTATTGATTATATTGATAAAAAATATGGACACAAAATAGGAACATTAAGAACTGTTACCAATGGTACAGTGGTTCCTAAAACAGAAGTTTTAGAAAAGTTAAGTGGTTGTAATGTTGAAATAACGATCGATGATTATAGGGAAGCTGTTCCAAGATTCAATGATAGATTTCCACAGTTGTTGGAAGCATTGCAAAAATATAATATAAAGCATTACATCAATAAAGCTGATTCATGGATAGATCTTGCTCCTGAAAAGACAGATTATTCTAATGAGACAGAAGAATGGCTGTGTGAGCATAGAGATTCGTGTAATCAGTCATGGGAAGAATTAAGAGATGGGAAAATATACAGCTGCAATTACGCTGCGTATGCAACTGTTGCCGGAATCGCCGGTGAGCAGAATATGGAAGAGACTTATGACTTAAATAAACATCTTGGTGAGCTGGCTTCTAATCCGGGGAAAATAAAAGAATTGATAGAATTTCGATTAGGATATACGGAAAAAGGATATACAAACTTTTGTAAGAAATGCAGAGGTTTTACACCAGAGAATAATGAAGAGGTAGAACCTGCAAAACAAGTGCCATTAGTCTGAGGAGGCTTTACATGAAAACTGTACCGGTAAATTCAAACGATTGTAAAAGAATATTTAAAACAATTCAGAAGTGCATTGATGATGGATTCAGTTCATTTATAATTTATCCTAGAGGAATGGTCTCTTCGTATGTGCAAGAAATTGTCTCTAAATTAGGCGGAAGAGTAGAGATAATTTGATAGGGAGTTTAATTAGTTAGGAGATATATGAGGAACGATTTTTGTGATTATTTGGTTCATAGTCTAAATAAATGTATAAAAGAATGGAGAGATGATTATATAGCATCAGGTGTGGCATTGATATTTGGAACTAATGCATTTGAATTAACTAGACGACAAATAGCATATTTAAAAAGAGGTAATTCAAGTGTAAGAATAATTATTGTTATGCAAAATCAAATGTATGAAAAAATTAAAGATTATTTAGATAAATCTATAGAAGTTATTATTTGGGATAAACCGTATTCTAAAGAAATAATAGAAATTATGAGAAAAGAAAATTTGATAGATGTAATTGATACGGTTTTGTTTTATGCACAACAGATTAACGATTTGGGTAATTATAATATTTTGTCCATTGCTGCAAATATTGATAATAATATTAAAGTGTTTGGGATGGAGAAAGATTTCAAATTATATAATATAAGTAATTTCAAATATTATTATAAAGGGATAGTTTTATATAAAGATATAAATGAGTTTGTTCAAGAAACAGAAGAGGTAATTTAGGTAAATGAATATTGGAATTTTGGCTCAAAAAAAAGAAAAAAATATAGATGGAATAAATAGAGTTACTATTGAAGTCTTAAATGAATTACTTAGATTGGATAAATCTAATGATTATTCTTTTATCGGTAACACGCACTGGTTGGGATTGAATTTAAAATATAATGAAATAATACCAGATACAAGAGGAATAATGAATTTAAATTACACAGTAAAATTTTGTGATTATAATATTATTCATTCTCATTATAGAGCATTTGATTTTTCTAATAATTTGAAGTGTGCAAAGATACTTACAATACATGATTTATTAGTATTAAAAAATAAATATAATGGTCCATATGATTATTTTGATAACGCATTGAGAAAATGTGCAAAAAATATGGATATGATAATTGCGGTATCAGAAAATACAAAGAAGGATATAGTTGATTTATATAATATTCCAGAAAAAAAAATAAGAGTTATTTATAATGGTGTTTATAAGAAAGAAAATACAATTGTAGATAATGAATTTGTGAGAAGATTTCAAGAAGAAAAATATATAATTTCTGTTTCGACGATGAGAGAATATAAAAACATCAATGGTTTAGTTAGGGCATTTGATATTTATAAAAAAAGAAATAAGGATTCTGAATTAAAGTTAATACTTACAGGGAAAAATGATAATTCAACAAAAGTCGGAAAAGAAATTGAAGAGATTTTAATGAAAAATACTGATATTATATTTACAGGTTATGTTAGTGATGCAGAGTTAGGGTGGTTGTATAGCAATGCGGTTTGTTCTGCTTTTGTTTCTTTTTATGAAGGATTTGGCTTACCAGTATTAGAGTCTTTATCTTATGGCAAAACAGTGATTTGTTCAAATACAAGTTCAATGCCGGAAATTGGAGGGCAAGCAGTTGAATACTGTAATCCGTATGATGTTGAGTCGATTGTGCATGCTATTGAAAATGTAGTGAATAATAATACGAGACGTATGGAATTGGAAAGCAAGGCTCTGATTCAAGCTAATAAATTTTCCTTTGAGAAAGCGGCGATAGAGACACTTGAACTATATAATTCATTTAAAAAATAATGTATGTTGGAAATCTATTAGAGGGAAAGTTATGATTCAGATTGATGCGTTAATAGAAAAAAATAAAGAAAAGATTTTACAAGAGAATTTAAAGAATGATTGGGATAAATTAATTAGAGTATCTAATGATACCTCAATAATTCTTTATGGAGCAGGGAATTCATATGAACAAGTATGTTATATTTATTCATGTTTGGCTAATAAAAAAATAAAATTAAAATGTGCTTTGGATAATGATGCATCAAAAGTTGGTTTGATTTTAAAAAATATAGATGATTTTGCTGAAATTGATAACGATGCAATACAGCCGGGAGCAGAAATAATAACGTATGATAAAAAAACACCTATTATCATATGTTCCATGGTGCATTTTAATGATATAGCATTGGAACTTACACAATTAGGATTTTATAATGTTTTTTCTTTAGCAGTGATGGAATTCTTAAGAAGGCAACATGCTGATTATGTTGACATAGAAAAAGAGAGAATAGAATATTTGATAAACAAGTCGATGTTAAAGCCTGTAGAAAAGAATAAAATAGTATTTTATGATACAGGAAACTATTCGGGACATGGGAAAAGTATATCTGTACAATTACAGAAAACAAGACCAGATTTAGATATAGTATGGATATTAAAAAAGGATCTTGATTTGCCAGTGGGAGTTAGGAAAATTTTGACTTCTGATATTACCAAATATATTGAAGAAATAGAGACAGCAAAAATTCTTGTTTTTGATATGTATGTTGATGAATTTATTAAGAAAAGACAAGATCAATATCTTTTAGTTGTAAAACATTGGTCTAGTGTAACTTTAAAGACTTTTGGAATGATGGACAAAACATTGATACAACCAGCAGAGATAGCAAAAACAAAACATTCTTTTGGAATGACAGATTATATAATTAGTGGAAGTGAATTTGATGAAGAATCATGTAGAAAAGGGTTTCTATATGATGGGAAATTTGTAAGGATTGGTTCTTGTCGTTCAGATGTATTGTTTAAATCTCTTGAATTAGAGAATAAAATTAGAAGAGAGTATAATATAGACAGAGATACTTTCTTGGCGTTATATGCTCCAACATGGAGGAGAATAGATGGCGTTGCTGAATTTGATATAAATAGTTTAGGTATTAACTTAAATATTATTAAGAAAACTTTAGAGGACAAATATAATCGTAAGTGTAATATACTAGTAAGACTTCACCCTTTTGTAGCACGATTTTTAGATGACGTGGAACTGCCTTACGATATAATAAATGTTTGTCATTATCCGGATAGTCAGGAATTGTTGGCGACATGTGATGCATTGATCACAGATTACTCAAGCATTATGTTTGAATATTCATATGTAAGAAAACCTGTTTTTTTGCATTGGCCAGATTATGAGAAATATATAAATAGAGAGAGAGAACTTTTGATACAACCTGATGAATTACCGTTTATGATAGCAAAAACAGAGGATGAATTGGTATATAATATTAAAACATTTTGTCAAGCTACATATGAATATGATGTTAAAAATTTCCTTGAAAAATACGGTGTTCATGAGGATGGACATGCTAGTGAAAGAACAGCGTTATTTATTAACGATTTAATTGAAGGCAAAGTGGATGATGCAGATTTATCAGAATATGAATATCGAGTATAAAGAATAATTGAGGAGGGAATTTTTATGGACACCTTAGTTAGTATAGTAATTCCGGTTTACAATGTGCATGCCTATTTAAATGATTGCTTAGAAAGTTTGTTAATTCAAGAATATAGTGAAATAGAAATTATTCTTGTGGATGATGGCTCAAAGGATGATTCTCTAAAAATTTGTCGAGAATATGAAAAAAAGGATAAAAGAGTTAAAGTATTTCACCAAGAAAACGCTGGAGTTATTATAGCAAGAAAAAAAGGTGTTGAATTTGCTAAAGGTGATTACATAATTTTTGTTGATGCAGATGATTTTGTTGATGGGGAATATGTCTCACACCTAATGAAACATGCTGGTAGTTATGATTTAGTGACATCGGGGGTTTTAAGGCAAGAAAAATACAATCTTACAACTGCAAGAAAAGATGGAGTTCAAGAGGGAGAATATTTAAATTCAGATGAACTCCATTATTTAATGGATAATATGATTTTTGTGAATGACACAATTAAGGATGGTGTTTTACCTTACATTTATGGTAAATGTTTTAAAAAAGATTTAGCATTAAAAGTTATGGAAGAAATGATGGAATTGGATTATACAATACCAATATATGAGGATAGAGCTTTTGTGCTATGCTATATTCAGAGATGTGAGAGAGTATTAATTACTGGTGAAATTCACTATACTTATCGATACAATAATGCATCGGTAATGAAAACAAAAAATAATTATTTTCTGACAACGTTAAATAGCGTTTATAATCTGTTAAATAAATATTTTTCAAAGTATTATTATTCTAATATTTTAAAAATTAATTTACAAAAATTTGTTACAAATCAAATCTATTTTGTATCGGATTTTATGGCATTTGATTGGAGAATAAAGACTATAAAGTTTTATCCACCGTTTTATGAGGAGTTGAAGAACAAAAGGATAGCTCTATATGGCGCAGGTGAGGTTGGATGTAATTATTACAGAGTTTTAAGCAAGACTTCAGATTGTAAGGATGTACTTTGGGTGGATAAGGATGATGAGAAAATAGCAAAGTCTAATGGATTAATTAATTCGGTGGATAAGCTATTGGATTATGAGTTTGACATAGTAATTATTGCAGTTAAAAGTGGAGATATAGCAGAAAATATTATTGAAAGACTGGTTGGTATGGGGATTTCTGAGGATAAGATTAAGTGGAAATGTCCTATAATATTGAGAGATTTATAGTGTTTAGAAATATTATAAATTTTTGTAAGGGGGAGTATTATGCATGATAATATAAAGGTGTCAATAATAATGCCATCATTGAATGTGGCAAAATATATAGGAAAATGTATTGAAAGTGTGCTAAATCAGTCATTGATAGATATTGAAATTTTATGTGTGGATGCTGGTTCGGATGACGGAACTATGGAAATAATACAAAAGTATGCTCAAAAAGATGACAGAATTCAAATAATTAGTTCGGAAATAAGAAGCTATGGTTATCAAGTTAATATTGGCATGAAAAAAGCAAAAGGAAAATATATTGGAATAGTTGAAACGGATGACTATATTATGCCGCAGATGTATGAGAAGTTATATAAGGTTGCAGAAGAAAATAGATTAGATATAGTTAAAGGACAAGCATTTAAATTTTGGGATGACTTTAAAGATAAGATAAAAATAGATAATCCGAATCTGAAAGAATATTATAATACAATAATTAAACAGGACAATTTAAGATTAAGAATGAAATTTCACATGTTTTCATGGGAAGGCATATATAGAAGAGAATTTCTGTATGAGAATAAAATTCTACATAATGAGTCAATGGGTGCAGCATATCAAGATAACGGCTTCTGGTTGCAGACCATGATTTATGCAAAAAATGTAATGTGGATAGATGAACCGCTATATATGTATAGACAAGACAATACAGCTGCATCTATGAAAAATACTGGAAAAATGATGGCTACAATGAATGAGTATGATTTTGTAGAAGGAAAGTTAAATTCAAGAAATCATATGACAGAAAATATCCAAGGATTGTTAAATTATTATAGATTCAAGGAATTGAAACTGGCATTTATGAGGATAGATGATGCGTTAAAACGAGAGTATTTAAAGGTGGTAAAGGAAACATATAATTCAAGAAAGAATAATGTAATAGTTAACGATGAAATTGTTTGGTATAAACTTGAAAAGTGGCTTGAAACGGTTACAAACGATGAAGGATATTTAGACAGATATCTGACTAAAAAAAGTGAAATATTAATCAAGTTGAATAATGCAAGAAGATTGATAATTTATGGAGCGGGTGAAAGGGCTAAGACAATAATAGTTTTGCTATTGAATCTTGGGATGTTAGAAAAACTGGATATGCTTATCGTGACTGATAAATCAAGTGTGGATTCTAAAGATATTTTCGGTTGTCAGATAAAGAACGTTGATGAATTTACAAATCAAGATGGGGACCTGATGATAATAGGTGTTTCGGATAAATTATCTGATGAAGTTATTTCGATAATACGCGATAGAAATATTAATACGGAATTATTGAGTTCTAATGATATGTTAGATTTATTATACGTATTTTAGTAATTTAATAATATAAGGATATTTTGGGAAATAAATTCTTAATGGTTGACATATCCTCCCGCAGAAGTATAATAAATATATACTTCTGTGGGAGGATGTATTTATGCTTATATATCATGGTTCGAATAATATTATTAAGAAACCTATATATGGATTTGGTAAGAAATATAATGATTATGGTATTGGATTTTATTGCACAGAGCACGAGAATTTAGCAGCTGAATGGGCAGTAGATAAAGATAATGATGGATATGTGAATTGTTATGAATTTGATTTGAAATCAATGAATGTGCTTGATTTAAGCGGGAAAGAATACATAATTATGCATTGGCTTGGAATTCTGTTGAAGAATAGGGTTTTTGATGTTACAACACCGATAGAAAGAGAAGCGTTAAAGTATATTGATGAAAGATTTGCTATATCAATTAATGATGTGGATGTAATAATAGGTTATAGAGCGGATGATAGCTATTTCTCCTATGCCAGAGACTTTATAAGTGGAACGATATCATATGAGCAGTTGTGCAAAGCAATATATTTAGGCGATTTAGGAATGCAGATATGCATTAAAAGCAAATATGCATTTGACAATTTGCGATATATTCAAGCTAAGCATGTAAGTAGTGACGAATGGTATTCAAGTAAACAATTGAGAGAATTTAATGCGAGAGCTGGGTATAGAGATATGGAAAAAGAGACATATCACAAAGGTGAGCTTTATATTTCTAGAATGATTGACGAGGAGTTGGGAGTAGATGATTTACGCTTACGACAAGGTTTATCTTAACAATGTCCAAAGACTTATGGGAGCAATGTTCCAGTATGTGGTTTATGATTGTAAGTTATCTTTAACAGAATTTTATGAAAGGTTTCTTGAGTCCACATACTCTGACAAAATAGCATATGGAGACATATTGACATTAACAGGAAAAACCGGGGCAGAGATTGCAATAGAGGTTATGGAAATTAATAATAATGATATAGTTTATTCTGGATGTTATACAAAAAAGAGCCAAGAATATTGGGCTGGATGGGCGCTTGCTTATTATCAATGGTATTGTGGGAAAAGTTTGAAGATAATTCAACAGGAGGTTCCATTAGAGCAGATTATTGAATTATATAATCCGTTTCATGAGATGGATATTACACAGTTTGTTGATAAGATGAGGGATTTAAGTCAGAGAAGCAGAATGGTTTCTTATCTTAAAAAGTATAGGGAATTAGCAGGCTTAAGTCAAAGTGAACTGTCAAGAATAACAGATATTCCGGTTAAATCTATTCAACAATATGAACAGAGAAGAAAAGATATTAATAAAGCACAAGTTGAAACAGTTATTAAATTGGCAAGAGCTTTATGTTGTAATGTTGAAGATTTATTGGAAATGTAATTGGAATATCTTAATTGTATGTGTGTTTGTTCCGATATATACAAATGGGGTGAATAGGCATTTTGTCTGACTCACGAGCTGACATGGAGGTTAGTGTGAACGGTTTGAATATAAAAGATGATGTTATGAATAGCAATTTAATAGATGAACTAAAGAAAGGGCTATATTGCTGGTATCCGTTTAAGAAAGATGCGGTTAGTATCTTTGCTATGGAGGGTAATATGCCTGATTTTTGTATGCTTAAAGATGACTCAGTGGATTATTTCGTGGGCTCTTATGTTATAGAAACAGCTAAAGATCCAGTTGCAGTTTTATCAGAGATAAGAAGAGTATTAAAGCCGGATGGACATGCCCTGATTGGCTGCGAGAATAGATTAGGACTTCGTTACTTCTGTGGGGATAGAGAACCATTTTCTGGAAGATGCTTCGATGGTGTTGAAGGCTATAAGAATTTCTTAGAGAGTGATAGTAATCTTCTTGATGGTAGGTTGTACGCAGCTTATGAGATTGAAGAGATGCTTAATATGGCGGGACTTGGTAATAATAGGAGACTTAGTATTCTGCCCGGACTTGAGATGCCGCAGCAGATGTATGAAAGAAATTATCTTCCGGAGGAAGAAATTGATATAAGGTTTTCTGGTCTTTATCATAATCCGGATACATTATTGCTTAATGAAGCAGTTATGTATGATGGAATTGTGAAGAATGGCATGTTTCACCAGATGGCCAATGCATATCTATATGATTGCACTAAGGATGGTTTTTTTTATGAGATTAATCATGTTACAACATCTATTGACAGAGGATTCGAAAAGGCTACTGCAACAATAATTGAAAAGAATGGAACGGTAATTAAGAAAGCTTTATATTCAGAAGGCGAAGTAATGCTAGATAGACTATACGATAATATTAAAGCTATTAATGAACGTGGAATAAGTGTGGTTACACTTAATAAGGAACAGGATGATAATGGCAATGCTTTAGTTAGAATGCCTTATATGAAATGTGACACTGCATTGACATATTTAAGAGAGCTGTTTTTCTCAAATCGTGATATGTTTATTGAAAAAACAAGACATTTTCTTCAATTGATTATGAAATCATCTAAGCCAGCTAAAGAGCAGCCGGTAGGTAATGAGTTGGGACCAATATACGAGAAGGCATACACAGATATGGTTCCTCTTAATTGTTTCTATGATGGAAGTGATTTTATATTCTATGATCAGGAATACGTAGAGGAAAATTATCCAATCGGAGTGGTTGTTGTAAGGGCACTGGATATAATATATGCTGGCGATAAGACCATGCTTGCAGCACTGCCTGAGGAGGTTTTTCTAAAGGAGATTGACGAAGCATTTGTAAAGAAGCTGAATGCACTAAGAAACATGGGCAATAGATACATAAGAGATTTGCGCAATAAAGGCAGCTTAGCTGACATGTACAGTAAACATGGCAGTAATCTTACTGTTATCAACACCAACAGACAGCGGTCAAGCTACTCAATGCAGGAATATCAAGATATCTTTGTGAACCTTATAAAACCGGGTGAAACAAGGGATATCTATGTGTTCGGAGCAGGACAGTGGGCAAGAAAATTCGTTGCAGAATTTGGTGATAAATGTCACATTAAAGCTATGATTGATAATAATCCAGACAACCATGGAAAGTATATTGATGGAGTAGAAGTTACTGGGATTAATGTGCTTAAAGATTTGGAAAGAGACAGCTTTAGGGTTATTGTATGTGTGAAATATTATGCGACAATTCTTTTGCAGTTAAGAAAGCTGGGAATTGATTCATATGGAATATTTGATCCATATGCAGAGTATCCAATGACATCACAGATATGTAATGATTTAACGCATAATAATCTGACTGGTAGTGTTGATAATGCTTTAGGTGAAATTGCTAAACAGCCTAAGAAATACAAGGTGGGTTACATAGCGGGAGTATTTGACCTGTTTCACGTCGGTCATCTGAATATGTTTAAGAGGGCAAAAGAGCAGTGTGAGTATCTGCTGGTTGGCGTTGTATCAGATGAGCAGGCAACAGGGGGTAAGAATAAGAGCCCTTATATAAATGAGGCAGATAGGCTTGAGATTGTCAAGTCAAACAAATATGTGGATGATGCATTTATTCTTCCTGTGATGGCTTCAGGCACGAAGGATGTATTTAAGAAATATCATTTTGATGTCCAGTTTTCAGGAAGCGATTACGAGCATGATGAATACTGGCTTGGAGAACAGGAGTGGCTTAGAAAGCACGGTGCTGATATGGTATTTTTCCCATACACTCAGTCAACCAGCTCAACTAAAATAAAGGAAAGCTTAAATTCCAAATAAGAGGCACGTATGATTAATAACTTGTTATTTTTTCAATGGGAAGCATTCATGCAGAAGGGCATAGAGAAATCCCTTAAAAAAATGAATATCAGATATGACTGCTATAAAGATCATATTAATGACTGGGACAAGGATGATGAGTTTGCCAAAAGATTTGCAAAAAGGCTTAATAGTCTAGAGTATGATGCAGTGTTTTCGGTTAATTTTGTTCCGATTATCTCTGATATATGTGAAAAGAATAAAATCCGTTACATTTCCTGGGTTTACGATGCTCCTATCCATATAAGACGAACAGAAACACTTAAGAATAAATGTAATGAGATATATTTTTTTGACAGACACCAGATGGTTAGTTATTTGGAGAGCGGAGTGAGAGGGGCAAGACACCTTCCTTTGGCATCAGACTCGGAGGTGTTTTCAAATTCTGCTTATACAGATGGGCAATGCGATGTTTCTTTAGTGGGACAGCTGTATAAATCGGATTTTGCATATCTGTGCGGACCACTTGACAAGTATCACAGAGGATATCTGGAGGGGATGGTAAAGACACAGCAGCAGATGGGAAGCAATTATATTCTGGATGAACTTATTACAGACGAACTGCTTAAGGAGCTTAACCGTTTCTACAGTAAGGCTTCCAACGGAAATATGAGTGTAAGCAGAGCGGAGCTTGAGTATGCTCTTGCAACAGAGGTTACCGGTAGAGACAGATTTATGGCGCTTTATCTTTTGCAGAGCAGATGTAATGTTAACCTGTATTCAAGCGACACTGACCCCCTTTTGGATAAGGTTAATCACAAAGGCTATATTGATTATTATTCACAGATGCCGGGAGTGTTTAGAAACAGCAAGATTAACTTAAATATTTCCTTAAGTATAATAAAATCAGGCATTCCGCTAAGAGTTTTAGATATTATGGCATGTGGAGGCTTTGTCATAACAAATGCCCAGCCTGAGATTTATGATTATTTCGAACCGGGAGTAGATATCGTAATATATGAGGATATGAAGGACCTTGTAATGAAGGTGCAGTATTATCTGGAGCATGAAAAAGAACGGCAGGAAATAGCAGAAAGAGGTTATGAGAAGGTAAAGAAGTTATTTAATTTTGATAACCGTCTTTCGTGTATGTTGTCAGATTCCAGCTATGAGAATGCATTTTCCTATGCGGAAAGTCTGGAGCAGACAGGAAAAGCAGAGGAGGCCTACTACTGGTACAAATATTCCTGCTTCTTAGGAAAAGACAGTGAAGATTATCACGTTTTATCTGCTTCATTGAACAACCTTATTTCGTATGCAGATGTTGATGAATATAAGCTTGGGAAAGCATTACAGGAGCTTATTACAGAGCTTACAATCAAGCGGGAGTACGAAGCGGCAAAGGATTTTTTGTCCCTTCAGTTATACGATTCCAATAAGGTTGCAGCCAAAACAGCTTTGACCGAAGAAAATATGCTGTTATTAGTTATGCTTGAAGCTACGCTTGCAGAAAAAAATCATATGCATGAGAAGGATTTTTATAAGTCAAATTCCTGTGCTCTTTGTGGTTGTGATGTCTATAAATTTAAAAATGCTTATGTGGCACTGAAATTTGCAGTAAGAAGAGTGTGGTTCGGAATTGAGGGACCGGAGTGTGTAAAGAAGGTGTGTGCTGAATTCGGCATATCTGCTGACATGCTTGCAGTAGTGATTAAATATAGTGTGGATGAGCGTTACATGCAGACGGTGTTTGGCATAATTACAGATTATTATGTTAGAAATTTTGATAATAATGACGGCTTTGTGACCTTGTTAAAGGCGTATTTGTGCTGGTTTGACAAGGAAAATATAGGCGGAAAAGAGCCGATTAGTGCGATTGGTAAAACCGGAATAAATCGTGTCAACGACAACAAAATCACGTCAGAACCTGACTGCCTGAATTCCTTAGAAATACACAGGCTAGACTTAAGGAATGATAGTCAGGGTGTGTGTAGTCTGCAATCTGATGTTGATGATAAAAAGATAGCAGTTATATTTTGTACCAATGATGAACGCTACGAGCAGGAATGTCTGAAATATATAAAGAGCCTTAATGTTCCGGAAGGCATGAAACTTGAGATTATACCGGTATGGAATGCAAAAGGTATGGCGGCAGGCTATAATGAAGCAATGAAGCGTTCTAATGCGAGATATAAGCTATACATACACCATGATACATTTGTGATTAAAAAAGATATGCTGGATATCCTGATAAACATTTTTAAGAAAAATGAGGATGTGGGAATGCTGGGAATATTTGGCGCGGTAACACTGCCTGAAAGTGCGCTGTGGTATCAGAGTGACTATAAAGATTCCAGACTGGCGCTCTATCAGGATGCAGTGCTTACAATGTTAAAGCCCGGAACGCAGGAAATTACTGAATGCATATCAGACGCGCTGGCGATTGACGGAGTATTTATTGCTACTTCAAGAGATTTAAGCTGGCGTGAGGATATATTTGACGGATGGCATTATTATGATATATCTGAGGTGAATGAATTCAGAAAAGCCGGTTACAGGACTTGCCTGATAAACGATGAAAAGCCTTGGGTTATGCATGAAACCACCATGCGAAAGGATCCGGAGGATTCGTATGGAAAGTATCGGGAGATTTACAAGAGGGAGTATAATCAGTGATAGTTAACCGGAGGCAGATTAATTGCCTCCGGTCATATTATGCCAGTTTCTGCAGAATACGTCTATAGGAGTGTCTATCCCTTCCCTGTCAAACATTCGCTTAAGTTCGGCTTCCTGCTTTTTGTAAAATGGATAATCGTGTCCTGAACTGAACTTTACAGGAGTCATGTAATCCTCTCCATACATGTTTCTGACAGCTTCAACGTAATTTAAAGGTGCATTTATTGTCAGATGCTCAAATGGAAGAGTGGTTCCCTTACCATACCATTCAACAGGATTACCCTTTAAGTAAGTCAGAGGGTCAACCCCCGGATCGCCGATATACTGAATATTGGTAACGCCATCAGCATTGTTTAAAGGAGTTGCTGAGGCAATGGAATCTGACAATAACCATAAATTATGCTTCAGTTCGTCATCTCTTTTTAATTTCATTTCACAGGATTTATCAATTTCATCAAGCTGTGCTTCCAGTAAGCCTTCTTTCTTGTATAGTTCCCAATTCTGGAGAGTAAATGTTATCATGTAAAACCGTTTAAGCTGAATGGATAAAGCTATTTTATCTTTAGACACATAATCGTATGGGAAAATATCTATCCCGATTCTTGGATATGGAAAGCCGTGAAATCTTGTTAAATATGTAGGAAAACTAAAATACTCCTCATCGGCTATAACACGCATGTGTGACACGGGTGCGGCATCCTGCAATCTCTTTTCTTTCGCATACATTCCTGCAAGAACAAAGCCATCAGGCAATGCTTTTGGGGCCACTTCTATAAAGCGGTTGTAATCCTTGCGAAGCATACATATATCTATGTCATCATCCCATGGAATAAAGCCTTTATGTCTGACGGTACCAAGAAGAGTGCCGCCGTCCGCATAATAGGTTAAATTGTTTTTATCGCATACCTCTGATATAACATTAAGCACTTCTAATTCAGCAGCCCAGGCACGCTTCATCATTTCACTGATGGTGAAATCCCAGCGTGTTTCCTCCTGGAAAAATTCTTTTGGAAATATCATTTTATCCTCCATCATGGCTATTTGTGACTCTTCGGCGCAAATAACTGTTAAAAAATTGACTAGTTTTATTTATTATAAATGGTGGAAACATTAGTGTCAAAGAGGTATAATAAATATATTAAAACTGTAGTAGTTTTTATGGGCGGTCCCCATTATGGCATGAAGAATATTCCTGTTAATGAATGTAAGAACAATTTGAATCATATAGAATGGAGAGACAAAATGTCAGATAAAATAGGAACTGATGAATACGGAGAAATCCTTATATATCAGACAGATGATGGAGATACGAATATAGAAGTCAAAA
>JBJEME010000005.1:0-98945 GCA_051879515.1 Lachnospira sp.
TGATTAAGTAGTGTTTTTTCCTGCCACTCTCCAATGCATATTCCAGCATTTTATTCAATAACGCTTTCAGCGTTATTGACGGCGAGATGCGCGTCGCACGATTTGTGCGACATCTTCAACTGCGCATCTCTGCCATCCGCCGGAGGCTTATAACTGAGAAGGGGATTGGCCCCTCCTCTTACCCGCCACCTACGATTTCGCTAAGAGGAGGGGGACATCCCCTTCCAGTTATATTCTCTTCTCGACAATACATTTTCAAGACACTGTCTTGATTGTAGCTTGATTGTCTTGACTGTACAAGCCCCTTGCCCTATGAATTTCAGATAAGCATTTATTGCTATGATTTTTGCATTGATTGTTGAAGGTTTGCTGTATTTTTCCATCAGCTCATCTTTGTAATCCATTACAAGTGTCTTGGTTACAGTTTTGTCCCCTATGTATTGTATAAAAGCTACTGCTTCCCTTATATAAAGTGCAGTCGTGTTGTCTGCTTTCTCTGTGCCAGCCAGGTAATTTCCATATGCTGTAATTTTATCTTCCATTTCTTCCGTCTCCTTCCGACACGGGAAATGACAATCATAACATACACCATAAATCTTTCCTATTTGTTATCTGAATCATTCTCAGACCTCTCTGACTGAAACACAAAGAGTTTTTGCATTTATATAATATCAGGCGTACTCAGAAAGCTGTTCTGGAATACGCCTGATGAATTGCGCTTACAATACAAGCCAAATTCTACAGTAATCTCTGTCTGTAAGTACTGTTAGTGAATTTTTCGTGCTTTTCATTGTAAAAGCTGATTAAATCATTTTCTTCTGTTGTATCCTGTGCATCTGATACATAGGCACATCCGGCTTCCTGTCTGGCATCGTTTAGCATTTCATGCCATTACAATGGTTCGACAGACCCTTTCTGATTCAGTGTTGTTCCCCAAATTTTAACATCTCTTTTAGGAACCATTCATCACTTTTACTTCTTCGTTCATGCCATAACCTCCTACAGACCAAATTTTTGACAGCTCTCTATTTGCACCCATCATATAGTCTACAGTTTGCTGATTATATGATACTAAATCCATATAAAACAGCTTTGCACTTGATATTAGTACTAACAAAAATGTAATAATAAACTTACTTATAATGATCCATATATTTCTGAACACACGTAAAAATGTTTCTTTATTTATCATTTTAATTGAATATGGATAAAAAGCGCAGATAATAGCAATTGCAAGTATGGTCATTCCAATGAAATCAACTATAATGTATGTATTAATTATATTTTCAACACTATACCCATATGTATACAGGATTATCTGATACAAATATGTAAATATCGTAAAAATCAAATATCCAATAACGATATACGAATATTTATCTTTTTTCCTTGCATCAATCACTACCTTGTCCCCTTACTTTTCCGGAATCTTTTCCCCGTTATTATCAATTTCCAGCTTTCTTTCTGCCTTTTCAAGTATTATCTATTCAATTTTCTGTTCTTTACCTATTTCTTTTTCAAATTCCAGGCATATTACCTATGCCTCTTTACTTTTTATGTAATTCTTATATAACCAGCATGCCATCATAAGGCATGCTAGTTATTGAATGATACCGGATTATATATAATGATTTTTCAAACGCCAAGTCATCAGTTGTTGGTTTAATCTTTTTTCACATTTTTCCATCTTTGCAGGAGATAATTGTACAAGAACTTTATCCCCTTTCATCAACCACAATTGTTGCACTGATGGCGCTTCCAAAGATATTTTTCCATCTTTCTTCAAAATACCATCTATATTTTGATATAAAATTTTCTTACGCCCAAAAATCCTAACAATTAGTAAATATTCAGCTTCTACGACATATTTTGTTGATAAAATAAATAACAAAATGAAAAGAGAAATACTAATGCTCATTACAAAAATAATGACGGTTTCTCCAACATCCCGTTTAAACCAAATTATATTTACCAATGCCAGCATAAACGGAATTAGCAATAATACTCCTTTTATACTATTTTCACACTTTGAATAAAAAACCACGATTTTTCTCCTATCCCCGGTATCCCTTATGATTTTCTTTTTGCCATAAAATATAAACTCCACATTAAGGAACAACAACAAACCAAAAGTAAATCAATACAAAGCATGATCTGTGAAAAACCTGTGATTATACTTACAAAAATACTAATAATTGCACTAATCAAAGTAATAAATGCACTAATCTTAATAATACGTAACATAGTTAATCCTTTCATATACGGCAGATTACTGTATATCTTCAAATGGAGTAGACAATATCACCATTGCACCCCATAACCCCATAATTCCCGAGAAAATTTCTTGAATATCAAAACTTACCATTACCAACATGCCTGCAACAATCAATAAGCTTATGATTAGTTGTAAATTTTTTATAATGCCTCTTCTGGCTTTTTTCATCTTAGTTACAACGAAACATATCATCAGCAATAAATATAGTATAAAATCCACTATATAAAAAATCATATTTACTTTCATTTTTAAAAAGCAAGGAATAATCGCTAAAATAATACTGTAGCTCCCCAGAATATATGAAAACAAAACATATAACTTGTTATCCCATATGGTATTAGATATTTTCCATCTAAAAGTAGTCCAAGTGATTAAAAACATTCCTGAAAGTAATATCATTGTACTATTGTGATCCATCATTATCCCCCCGTAATTATCAATTTCTTTACTTATTCTTCCAAAAGGAATTGATAGAATTATCATAACTCCAGCAATCATTATTATTGAAGAGCCCACTGCATGAACGTCGGAAACACACACTATAACTGATAATATAAGTCAAACAAAGCCAGTAATAATCGAAAGTTTATCAAGCATACTATGTCGATTAATAAAAACTCTAATTATTTCTGCTATTTCTAAAAAACATAACAATATATATGCTACAACAATAAATATTAATCCAAATGCTGTATCAAAATAAAAACTTAATATAGAACTGATACTTATATTTATTCCTACAAAAATATGTACTATAGAAAATAATCTTTCACAGTTATTCCATTTCATATAAGGCAGAATTGCTACCCATATTCCTGCCAGAAAAACAACAAAATTCATAATTCACCCTTTCTACAACTGCCAATCCCTACTTCTATTGCATGTAAAACATATTGAAATGTGGTAGATACAATAAATAGTCGACATTGCTCCACCTGCTATTGGCTGCAATTTATGTTCTATCGAAATAATTATTGGGCTAAGCTTACATTTTCATAGAGCACAAAGCCGCCAAACCATCTTGGGTATATTTTTGTGACATTATTCTTGAACGTCGATTTTTTAAAATATGTAATAAAACTCATAAGACCTCCAGGCAAAACGCTATCAATAAGTTGGAATCATCAATGTGTTAAATGCGGCATGAAACAAAACAGCACAACACAGCTTACCGGTTCTGACATAAGTAATAGAAAGACCTATTCCTAATATAACATACGGAATCATCACAAATATGGACATAATACCTGTTTCCATAACTTGTGAAATTATATGCACGCCTCCAAATATAAACGAAGAAACTATTACTGTTACAATTGTATTTTTTCCTTCTCGTATTTTAAATATATATCCTCTAAAAATAAACTCTTCTACTATGGGAGCTAACACAATAGCACGTATTTTTGACAGCTCTCTATTTGCACCCATCATATAGTCTACAGTTTGCTGATTATATGATACTAAATCCATATAAAACAGCTTTGCACTTGATATTAGTACTAACAAAAATGTAATAATAAACTTACTTATAATGATCCATATATTTCTGAACACACGTAAAAATGTTTCTTTATTTATCATTTTAATTGAATATGGATAAAAAGCGCAGATAATAGCAATTGCAAGTATGGTCATTCCAATGAAATCAACTATAATGTATGTATTAATTATATTTTCAACACTATACCCATATGTATACAGGATTATCTGATACAAATATGTAAATATCGTAAAAATCAAATATCCAATAACGATATACGAATATTTATCTTTTTTCCTTTCATCAATCACTACCTTGTCCCCTTACTTTATAATTGTTCATAATATAAATTATTTGAGATGTGCATTTGTGATAACATAGAATGCACATCTCACTATAATATTATCTTTCTACAACATCTGTACTATTAAGACAACCATCCCCATATAGCCTTATAGAAGTCACCAATAGTTCTTCCTGTTGCTTCAACCACCTCACTTGCTGTCACATTCTCAAGACCAAAAGCATTTCCAAAACCTCTTGCTAAATCATCCCAAAATCCACCTGCTTCAATATCCATCACCTCATCCTGTGTCATCTCGCAGAATCCATTACTTAAAACCATCTCCATTGTTTTAATTCTCCTTTTTCATTTTTTTATTTACACTTATCTGAAAAAGTGATATTCTCATCCCTAGGTACTTTTTCTAAAGTGCTTGTGCTTTGACTTCCGATGATTATCGCGAATTTTAATCGGAAGTCTTTTTATATAAAGCAGCTATGCTTAGCATTTCTGCAATATATCATAAATCTTTCAGTCAATCAGATCTATTTTGTTCAATACATATCTTAATACACTCTGTTCATCTGTAATTATCTTTGCCTGACATGCCATTCCATTCATAACTGTAACAGCTTTTCCATCTTTATTGTACAATTCAGTTTGATCACAACGTACCCTTACAAGATAATAAGCACTCCCCGTACTGCTGTCTACTTTTATATCTTTAGCTACCATATCAACAGTTCCAGAAACAAATCCATATTCACTTGTGGGATATGCTGCTATTTCAAAATTAACATTCTGTCCTTCAGCAATCATTCCTATGTCCTGATTCGGAACATAGACCTCCGCATAATAAGAACCTGTTCCACTAGGAATGATTTCACATATTCCTGTACCGCTCTGAATATATTGTCCGGCTTCAACCTGCGTCAGCACACTAACATATCCGCTGCTTTCAGCTTTAACATCACACTTATCAATGCTATCTATTATACTTTTGATACTCTCGCCATATTCTTTTCTCTTGACTTCGTAATTGGCTATTTCTGTACTTATTGCATTTCTTTCCGTCAGTATTGCTGTTTCTTTGGAATATTTTTCTGTCCCATTTTTAACAATTGCCAGTTCTACCCGTGCTGTTTCAAGATTCCCCTTTAAGGTCAGCTCTGTTCCCTCTAAAGATGTTATCTGCTGTTGTAATGTTGTTATCTGTTCCAATTCAAGGCTACTTAAAGCTTTCTTTCCATCTTCTGTTATTTCACCCTGACTGTCCTTATAATTCTCACATATTGTATTATATGACATAAGATAATTCTCAATTAGTGAATAATAATATGTATCATCTTCACTAAATGTGTTGTTTCTGTTCTTAATGCAATTAATTCCCTTATTACATTTTTCTTTCTGATTTTGATAATATGTCAAGGATTCTTCTGCACTTTTTATATTCTGTTCATACTGCGTAACGAGATTATCTTTGTTCAACTCATTTGCATCTGTGTTCGCATTTATAATGCCTGCACGACTGACATACTCCTGATAATAACGATTATCCTTAAATGAATCCAATCCTGTTATTTTATCATCAAGATAGTCAAGATATCCTCCAAGCATAACAAGTCGCTCCTCTGTTTCAGACAGCATGCCGGTATATAATTCCAATTGTTCATCTTCTTTACTATGTTCAATTGTCAAAATTGTGTCACCCTCATTTATATACATCCCCTCGTGAAAGCTGACTGTTTCTATCCTGCCGGTGGTCTGAGCACTGATTACATTTGCAGACTGTTCCATCTTAAACATTCCATTACTTTTTACTACAATATCAAGTTTCCATAGATATGCCCATATCAATGCTGTTACCAACATGCCAAGTAATGTATAAATGAATATTATAAAGACTTTATTTGGTTTTGATTCATATACCTCAGTACTATCTGACATTTCATTTATATCTATAATTATTGGCTTCATCTGTTATTCCTCACTATCCAACGATTGCTGTTTTGCTAACATTGAATACTTTCCCCCTAGCTGTTTCAGTTCTTCATGCGTTCCCCGCTCTATGATTTTCCCTTTATCCATAACAAAAATCTGGTCACAATTCTTTATCGTACTCAATCTGTGTGCAATAAATATTGTTGTCATATTTTCTGAATATTCACCAATAGTCTTATCAAGTTCTCTTTCAGTAATTGCATCCAGATTGCTTGTTGCTTCATCTAATATTAGTATATCAGGCTTTTTCAACATAGCTCTCGCAATGGATAAACGCTGTCTCTGTCCACCTGACAGGTTTGCTCCATTTTCCTCAAGTCTTGTTTCATAACGCAAAGGCAATTCATTAATAAAATCATGCGCCTGTGCACTCTTGGTTGCCTCAATGATATCGTCCATTGTCGCATAATCCAGTCCCAAGGAAAGATTGTCCAGAATGCTCCCACTAAACAAAAATGTTTCTTGTGAAATATACGCAACTTTATCTCTCAATTTCTCTATTTGTATATCTTCTATATTGTTATCATTTATCAATATATTACCGCTCTCCGCCTTATATAAATGCAACAATAATTTTGACAACGTTGTTTTTCCCGAACCACTTTCGCCCACAAATGCCACTTTCTGCCCTTTTTTTATTGTAAGATTAATGTTCTCAAGAACCAGTTGCCTTGTACCATATCTAAAACTTACATCCTTAAACACAATATCTCCGGATAAAGATTCCGGCTGAAGTTTTTTCATCTCACCTTCGCCTTTTTCTGCTTCCAGATCAAGTATTTCCCCCAATCTGTCCGCTGCTACTACGGCTGTCTGCATCTGTGGCTGTAGATTAATTAAATTCTTAACAGGGTCTAAAAAATACAGAAGTAATGAATTAAAAGTAATTAACTGTCCTATCGTAATCTGCCCTTTAATAACACATACACTTCCAACCCACAGAATCACTACTCCACCTACAAGTTCAACAAAAACCTTAAGAGATGACTGCAGGTTACTTACCCAACTTAAATTAAATATACTTTTTAATAACTTGACAAACTTAATTTCAGTTTCCCTATTAACTTTTCGTTCTGCATTATAAGCTTTAACCGTCTGAATTCCATTCAATGATTCAACCAGATAAGAAGTAAGCTGTGCATTATCTTCCATCTGCTTCCTATTTAATCGCTCATACCACTTATTGAATGTAAATACAATTATTAAATACAGTACTACCATAATAATGGTTATACCAAACATTTGAGCGTTCTGCATATAGAGTATTATAGCCCCTGATACTGCCATTAATGTATCTATCATTATCGTAAGTGTTGCCCCTGAAATGGCATCCCTGACCTTTGATGCATCATTGAACCTTGAAACTATCTCTCCAACTTTTCTTGTACCAAAGAAATTCATAGGCAATTCCAACACATGCCTGTAATATCCTAACAACAATGCTATATCCAGCTTCTGGCTTAAATATAATAAAAGGTGTGTTCTAAATGCATTTAATATAACTTTAAATATATTCAACGCAATTATTCCGATAGATAATGTCGTAAGTGTTTTCATTAAACTGTTCGGCAGTATATCATCCACAAGAACCTTGAAATAGAAAGCTGCCAATATACCCAGTAATGTATATACAAGAGAAGCTATAAATATATGAATAATAAGTTTTTTCTGCGGTAACAGCAGATGTATAAAACGCCGGAACAAACCTTTGGTTTCATCTCCGGTTTGAAAATTTTCTGATTTTACAAGAAGTATCAGGACACCACTCCATTGATATTTAGGCGGCTTTCCTTCATCATGAACTTCGCCAAAAAACTCTTCAGGTGTAAGCTTCACAATACCCACACCCGGGTCTGCTATAACCACCTGTTTTTTTGTAATTTTATGTATAACTACATAGTGTAGTAGATTACCATCTACAATTACATGTGCGATGCAAGGCAATGGAAATTCAGAAAAAAAAGCTTCTTTATTCCCTTTTACGCCCTTGGCACTAAAGCCTAATGATTCCGCAGCTTTTATTACACCATATACATTTGTTCCCTGTTTATCTGTTCCTGCGACTTCACGAATTTGTGTGATGCCAATCTTATAACCATTTTGCTTACAAATGGTTGCAAGGCAGGCAGCTCCACAATCCGTGATGTCGTGTTGTTTTATACAATAATATCTCATCTTATGCTCCTGTTAACATACCTTTTCATAAAGTCCAATGCTAAATCCTATCTAATAAGTATTTTTTTATTCTAAGGAAATCCTCCTCAAAATAACGATCTTTTCCGACTTTTTCTCCATTTGCCCAAAATTCAACTTCATATACAGAGCCTTTAGATGTTTTTCTTTCCTTAGTTATGCAAACATCTTGAACATAACTCAAATCTATTATTTTATTATCTGTTAAAATCAGTTCATTCTTAAATCCAGTTGTTAGATCTAGAAAAGGCTCTAATACCAGCAACGTTACAACCGTAACCATCCATATCCAATAAATATCATACAATGTGTATCTTTGAATAATAACCATACTAATAAATATATTAATATTGCATCCTATAGTCACCAATATACTAATAGGGAAAATCATCTTGACTTTATTCATATAAAAATCTGTATTTTTTCCCATTTCAAAACCCTGTGAGAAATAGTTTGACTTAATTTTATATCTTATATAAAATTCACAAATATCTATTATGTAAATAAAAAATAATCCCAACATAGCCAGTGCATCATTATTTTTAAGTTTGCTAAAATAATAAACCATAAAGACGGCTAAAATCTCAAATAAGAGTACACAGCCGCCAAACCATCTTGGGTATATTTTTCTGACATTAATCTTGAAAGTTGATCTTTTAAAATATGTGATTAAACTCATAAGGCCTCCGTGTAAAATGGGATTATAATTCTGTTAAGCACTATAACCCCATTAGTTTAGACAATTACAAAAAATTAATATGACTACAAATTAAATATGTGAACCTTTAATCTGTGCAAAGAAATACTACAACTGTAAGTACTCCACCTGCATATGGATTTAACGGAATGCAACATAAAGCACCCCCTAGCAACATCCAGTCACTTAATGATTTCTTACCGCCATCAATTAATTCCAATTCTGTAAAATTTAATTCAATAAAAGTCTCCATATTTACTTTCTCCTAATAGCATCCAGTTCCTTTACCAATAAGACCTGCTCCAGTAAGTGCCAAAGCTCCATCTACAATCTGCATTTCCTCTACTGAAATTCTGGCATACTATCGTATGCAAAAGAAGGCGTCAGGCTATGGTTTAGGACAAAACGTTCTGTATACCATCAACTATGCCTTAAACTAACCTCTTAAATAGATAAAAGAATATTATTCGCAAAGCCCGGCTCAGGTGGGAGCTTATTAAAGTATCTCTACTCACAGAACTGCCGCTCTATTACTTCAAGAAATCGGCAGATTGGTACTTTGGAAAGATGTACTCATTTGTTAATTACAATTTGCGGAAACTCAAGATATCAAATATTACAAAAATATTTGATATACGTATTTGGAATAGTTAAATATATTCTATCAGAGGATTTTTCCAAAATAATTTCTTTTGTCAACCATTTATAGTATTTATTATTCATTTGGTAAATTTTTTTTTCTTCATCCTCATATGTCAACACTCGATTTGTTCTTTTATTTATTATTTGTTCAATTGATTTTTCATCAATTAATTCTTTACTAAATTCTAAACGAGTTAATTTTGCTTCTTTACTTTTAATATAAGACATAGGTAAAACATAAACAATCATTGCAACCACATACATGCAAATCGGATACACTATAGACATATTATCAAACAGGCAAAGCACTAGAAATGCCAACATTATTAATGTAACAATCCATGAAAAATGGATAAAATATTTCTTATTCATATTATCTTCCTTCTTTACCAATTATAGATATATAGTTCATTCCTGCTACAGTACCAACTTTAACTCCTGCTACAGTACCAGCTGATCCAACACAACTTCCTATTGCACCACCAATTAAACCACCTGCTGTCATTGAAAGTTCCATTCCAATACTATACCAATCCACTCCACCATCAACTAGGACTCTGATGGTTGCGCATACTTTTCAGAGCCCTTTTTATTTGGCAGATCTGATTTATAACTTATCCTATAAGATATTGGGACTTATTCCCACATATACATCTATCTCTGTATTTTCCGTATTTAACATGTCCGTTTTCTTCGTGACATTATATCCTACTGTTATTGGCTGTAATTTATGTTCCATTATGTACTGATTTAACTGATTACACACATCTTGCAGTCCCATTGGGTGCCCTTTGTAAGATGCAATAACTGCATTTACTATTTTAATCTGATTTTTAAAAACAAATCTATCTGTAGAATCAATACTCATATCTATTGGCATTAGTAATTCCACTTCAATTACATCATTTTCTATGCCATAAGTGGCGGTAATAGGATTTCCTACTCGCTTTGCACCTGAATTATGAATATACAATTCCATTTCTTTTCCTATGTTCTCAAGTTCCGTCTGTCTTATCTTACCCTTGAAACTAAGAACATTAGCCACATTCAATTCCTGATTTTCTTTAATTTCCAACATATTACTCCTTCAACAACACGCAAAAACGGTCGCAACGAAACTTTATTTATCATTGCGACCGAACTATCTATGCTTTTTGCCTTAGACTTCTAGCTTTGCGTCCTTATATTTCTATAAGTTTGCCAACATTATTAACTTTTCTTTAATATCTCTTATAAATACATCGATTAACCATATACAATAAACTCTTTTAAAAAAATCTATGTATAAAGTTTAGCATGCTATCGAAACAAGAGTATATCCTATCGTATCCCCCTCCTCGAATATCAAATACTTGATCTGCATTTAACTCTCGAAAATTTGCATATTGCACATTTATCATCTCCTCTCCGTAGCAAACATAACATTTGAGAAAAATAAATACAATACACATGTGCTATTTGGTAATCAAACGGTGCTAATTGGTAAGAATTGACTCAAAATAATTAATTAAGTATAATATTTTATATTACACAAGGGGATTATTTATGGATTTCTATTCAATATTTTTTCATGTAATTGGGGATCTTTTTGGCTTTTTACTAATAGATTTGTTTGTAACTTATAATACTAAAAATCACTCTCGTCAAAGAATTTTGCGTCCTTTATTTCTATTTGCAATATTGTTATATGATTTATTACAACTATATTCTTTATCTTACATTAATGAAATCTTAACATGTGCGCAAATTCTGATATGTTGCGATAAGAAATTATTTAATCGCTTAATAGTGCTTGTAAAATATTATGCATATAGTTTTATATCTGCTATAGTCTTCCTTTCTACACGCATGATTTTATTTAAAGATTTTTCACAATTGTATAACAATGATTTATACACCAGCTATAATACTATTGCATGTATTATAATTTCCTACATTGTAGCCTGTATGTATTTCAACACAAAGAAAGTTAAAATAATTAGTTCAGCAAAATCCTATATTTTTTTATACTATTTTATATCAATAGCAACAATTGTTGCATTATCAATAGCACCTATTCTTATTGAACCATCGGTGCTTAATTCAGAGCAGCTTCTTCCTGCATTTTTTATACTGATTGCATTTATAATCACATTTTGTTTAACTACTTACAGCAAGGTTGCTATTACTCTTGAGGAAAATGCAATTAGTAAGATTCAGCTTGAGAAGGCTGCCATGGAAGCAGAGTATAACACTCAGATTGACGATAAATTACAGCAGCTCCATACTTTAAGACATGACATGAAAAACCATCTGCTTGTAATAGACAGCCTTTCTGCAGAATGCAAAAATGAACAGATACGCTCTTATATACGCAAAATAACCGACGAGCTTAATCAGACTCAGACCATTTCTTCTTCCTCATCTGCCATATCAGCGCTTCTTAACTCTAAAAAACTGATATGTGATGATTACAAGATAACATTTAGTCCCCGACTTGATTTCAGTGATATCTATATCAGTGACTTTACGCTGATAACCATACTGGGAAACATTCTCGATAATGCTATATCTGCCGCTTCCAAGGCAGATAACGGATATATTAATCTAATTATAGAACAGGCGGGCACTTACCTTGCCATACATTGTGAAAACAATCACTGTGAAAAAATCAAGAAAAAAGAAGGCCGCTTTATTTCAAGCAAACCTTCCTCTGGCTCCAAATCAAACCCTCTGCACGGACTAGGCATAATAAGCTTAACCAACACTGTTGAAAAAAACGGCGGCTCTGTTGACATCAATTACAACGATTCCGTTTTTACGATTGATATACTTATACCAAATTACATATAATCACTGCTTGTTTCTTTCTTCAAGCAGTCTCCTTATCTTGCTCATATGCCTGTTTTTTACTTCATTGTGATGACTTCTGCTTAGTGGCACTTCCACTCCGTCACCAAGACATACCACATCCTCTTTAACCTCTTTTATGGCTTCAAAATTCACTATATACCCTTGATGCACAAATATAAACATATTCTTATCAAGCTTAGCATGAATTTTCTTCAAGGTCTCATAACATGCTATCTCTGCATCTGTACAGTGCAGCACACACTGATTTCTGCGTTTTTCTATGTATTGTATGGTTCTCACATCAACTATTCTTGTATTTTTGGCAACAGGGACCTCAATAAATCGCTCTTCTGCCTCTCTGTGATCAAATGCATACTGCACCATCACAACTGCTCGTGACAATACTCTTTTCAGTTCACTATATGCAACAGGCTTAACAACATAGGCAAGTGCCTCAACTCCATATGCCTGTATTGCATACTTGTCGAAGCTCGTCACAAAGCATATTATTACATCTTCTGTAACTTTACGAATTTGTCTTGCCGTATCTACACCATCAATGTCCGGCATCTCCACATCCAGAAAAACTATATCATACTTCAAGGTATCTTTCTTTATATCTTCCAGCAAATCATTCCCTGAATGATACGTTGTTGTATTAATCTTTATTGCGCACTCTTCAGAATAAACCTCAATGTACTTAACCATCCTATCAATATATATCTGTTCATCATCACATACTGCTATTTCAACTGTTTTCATTACGCACCCCTTTTCTCTTTTTCTTACAAATTTACTGTAGCATGGTAATTCTTAACAATCAATATGGATGTGCTATTTTGCAGTTAATCCGTGGTGATTTGCACTTATTTAAGTACATGACGCCTACATATCTTATTATTCTTATGGAGAGCAGTTCTACCGAATTCTAGGCAGTTTCGCCGGAGTATTTCCACGAATTTCTTTATCATTACAGTTCCGGAGCAGTCGTATCTAATCTGTCAAATATTATATATATCTCTCTTGACGCATTTAATGAATCCGTTCACAATATAGATACAGAAAGGTTGATGAATATGGTATCTGAAATGATAAGAGAATTAGATCATAATACTATCATGTAATACCTGCAGGTCGATGTCATTAAGTTAACATTGACCTGCAGGTCTTTTTTTACAAACTTGCAAATCGTTGATGAAGCTTGCAGCATTAAATTATCATTTACATCAACTCTTCCTTCAGACTCCTTAACACATCAATTATTATTCCATGATCAATAGTGTGTGGAAAGCCCGAAACAGTAATCGTTCCTATAGCTGTTGGACAATTCCTTAATCTAATTGGAAATGCTCCTCCCACATCTGCATATACAGAAGGATCCAGATGCCATTTCTCATTAATAGACATTCCCATCTTCTTTAACGTGTAGTGCGCCCACAATGAGCTATGTCCGGTATACATTGCTGTATTCTTTTTGCGCTCTATCATGATATCATTGCTTGCTGCATTACCGTCGCTTGAATAATGAAATAGTCTTCTGCCTGCAATCTGAATATCAAGGCATATTTTGTTGCCACGTTTTTTTGCCTCATCAATCAGAGCCATTCCGATTTTCATAGCATCATCTGAATCAAAATGTTCAAACTGTAATTCGTTTTCAAGTAATTCCAACTCCTTAATAACCGCTGTTAAATCTTCCATGCATATTACCACCTTTCATTTTAAAGAGCCCATATACCTGCATCTTAACAAGTATATAGGCTAAACATCTTAGTATTTAATTATCTCACACATCCTATAAGCTCATTGATATCCCTAACATTGTGGGTAACCATGTATTCTTCAATACCCTCAATGACCTTGATTGTAGTAAGTGGATCATTAAAATTAGCTGTGCCGACAGCAACGGCAGTTGCACCCGCCATAATCATCTCCAATGCATCCTCAGCATTTCTTACACCACCCATACCAATAATAGGCAGGCTAATTGCATTGGCAACCTGGTAAACCATTCTCACCGCAATAGGATGAATTGCAGGGCCTGACACACCTGCAGTCTTGTTTGCTACGGCAAATGTCCTTCTGTTGACATCAATCTTCATACCTGTGAGAGTATTGATAAGAGATACTGCATCTGCGCCACCTGCTTCCACCGCTCTTGCCATTTCAGTGATATCTGTGACATTAGGGCTGAGCTTCATGATTACCGGTTGTTTTGCCACCTTCTTAACTGCCTCTGTAATCTCACATGCCGCCTTAGGATTCTGTCCAAATGCAATTCCGCCTTCTTTTACGTTAGGACATGAGATATTAATTTCAAGAAGGTCCACAGGCTGCACAGACAGCTGCTCCACAGCATCAACGTAATCTTCGACAGACTTTCCGCACACATTAACAATTATCTTTGTATCGTACTGTTTTAAAAATGGAATATCTCTTTTTACAAATGTTTCAAGACCGGGATTCTGAAGTCCAATGGCATTCATCATTCCGCCGTATGTCTCGGCAATTCTAGGCGTTGCATTACCAGGCCATGGAACATTGGCAACACCTTTAGTTGTAACTGCACCAAGTCTGTTTAAATCAACATAATCAGCATACTCCATTCCTGAACCAAATGTACCGGATGCAACCGTAATTGGATTCTTCAATTCCACTCCACATATATTAACACTCATCTTAGGTGAAGCACTCATCAGATTTCAACCTCCTTTGCATTAAATACAGGACCTTCCTTGCAGATTCTTTTATTATTAACCTGGGAATGCTCATCCTTTTCCACTGACTTGCAAACACATGCAAGACATGCGCCAACACCACATGCCATTCTCTCCTCAAGAGAAATGAAGCAAGGAATATCATTCTCAAGTGCATATGCTTTAATTGCCCTTAACATAGGAGTTGGTCCACATGCAAATATTACGTCAGCTTCTATATTATTCTCCCTGACAGCATCCAGAACATTACCCTTTGTTCCAACGCTTCCATCCTCAGTTGCAATATATACATTGCAATTATCAACATCTTCAAATTCATCCTTTAAGAAATTATCAGAATCCCTGTAGCCAAGAACTGCCTGACATTCACAACCAGTCTCAGCATTAATACTTATGGCAAGCTGAAGCATTGGTGGAATTCCAATTCCACCGCCGAATAATAGAGCATTTTTAAAATTTCCGCCATTCTCCTCTACGAATGATTTAATTGCAGAAATATCATATCCGTTGCCAAGAGGTCCCTGAATGTTTAGATACTCTCCCACCTTCATCTTAGAGAATTCTTCAGTTCCCTTTCCTGCAACTCTGTAGACAATTCGTAAATTATTCCCTTCAATTCTGCAGATGCTTATTGGTCTTGGAAGCAGCTTTGATCCGTCATTGGAATAAACAGAAATAAACTGTCCAGCCTTTGCCTCTTTTGCAATATTATCGGTTTCAAACCATATTTCATATATACCCTTGGAAAGGCTCTGTGCCTTAACAATCTTTGCATTTTCCCTGAATGGCATACACATACTCTCCATTATCTTAACTTTTGATTATTTATACAAAAACACTTACGGCAGAGCTGATATCTGCCATAGCAAATTTATTTTCCAAGTGCTCCATTGATATCATTTATCATATCAATAGCTGCCTGTCTTGATGCCTCACCAAAATTAGCCGCACCAAACTTAGAATATTCTTCCTTGCTGTAAGCTGCAATAATTCCTCTTGAGCTGTTAACTATTGCGCCAAGGCCATCTTCATTGAAAAACGCCTTGAGATCCTCTGCCTTACCGCCCTGTGCACCATAGCCCGGAACAAGAATGTAGGACTTAGGCATTATCTTTCTTAAGGTACGTCCCATCTCTGGATATGTGGCGCCAACAACGGCACCTACATAGCTGTAGGAATCACCCATACATTCCTCGCCCCATTCTCTTACCTTTGCTCCGACATGCTCGTACAAAGGCTTTCCGTCAATGAGCTGATCCTGGAACTCACCACTTGATGGATTAGATGTCTTAACAAGGATAAAGATTCCTCTCTTCTCCTCCTTACATACCTTAACAAACGGATTGATTCCATCAGAGCCCAGATATGGATTAACTGTTGCGAAATCTTCATCAAAAGGAACAATCAGCTTTGAACCAACCTTTACCTTACCAATATGTGCAACTGCATACGCCTCTGAAGTAGAGCCGATATCTCCTCTCTTTACGTCACCAATTACAACCATATCCTTTTCGTGACAGTAATCAACAGTCTTTTTAAATACCTTAACTCCTTCAATGCCAAACTGCTCATACATGGCAATCTGTGGCTTAACGGCTGGAACAATATCATAAATGTTATCAATTATGGCCTTATTGTACTGCCATATGGCTTCTGCGGCACCCTCAAGTGTCTCGCCGTACTGTTCAAATGCAGCCTTAAGCACATGCTCCGGAATATATTTAAGCATTGGGTCAAGACCCACAACAACAGGTGCATTTGTTTTAATAATCTTGTCAACTAACTTGTTAATCATCTTTTTTCTCCATTCTTAATAAGCTATCTTATTATGCAGTATATATCTTAACTTAATATCTTTCTGACTGAACTGATATCTGAAGCTTTTTGTGAAAATGTATTTCTGCAATAAAGGCATATTACTCGTCAGCTTCGTGCCACATCCTTATCAATTATTATCTCATTGCCGTTGCGGTTTGAATATACAACTCTTCCTCCGACAATTGTATAACACACACGTCCGTAAACCTCTTTTCCGTTAAACGGAGTATTCCTTCCCTTTGATGCAAATAAACTGCTGTCAATTATGTAGCTTTCCTCAGGGTTGATAATAGTAATGTCAGCAGGCTTACCCACACTTAAATCACCCTTATCAAGACCAAGTATTTTTGCAGGATTATAACTCATTTTCTCTGCCATCTGCAGCGGAGTAATCATGCCGGTCTTAACCATTTCAGTGATAATAAGGCTTACCGCAGTCTCAAGACTTGAAACTCCGAATGGTGCCTCATCAAAGCCCTTAGCCTTCTCATTCGGATGATGAGGAGCATGGTCTGACGCAATTACATCAATCGTTCCATCACATAAACCACGTCTTAACGCTTCCCTGTCTTCCTTTGAGCGAAGAGGAGGATTTATCTTAAAATTAGTGTCTTCCCCACTAACATCATCCTCTGTGAGAATCAGATGATGTGGTGTAACCTCAGCGCTGACATCTATTCCTTCTTTTTTGGCAAGCGCTATCATCCTCACACTGTCTGCTGTGGAGCAGTGGCTGATATGAAGCTTAACCCCTGTGTTTTTCGCAAGAATTAAATCTCTGGCAACCATTGTATCTTCAACAGCATTCATAATGCCGAACAATCCCAGTTCCTTCGCATGATTACCTGCATTCATAACACCTCTTGCAGCAAGCTTTTTATCCTCACAATGGACAAATACAGGTGCCCCTACTTCTGCTGCAAGTCTCATAGCCTGTCTTGCAACTCTTGCATCTGCAACAGAATATCCATCCTCACTAAATGCAACAGCTCCTGCTGCAAAAAGCTTCTCAAAATCTGTAATATACTCTCCCTCCTGTGCTGCAGTCACAGCTGCGATTGGAAGAATGTTAACATCTGTAATATCACTTGCTTTTTCTTTTATGAATTCCACCATATCCAGGCTGTCAATTACAGGCTTCGTGCTTGGCATAGCACATATTGTAGTAAAACCGCCTCTTGCAGCAGCTCTCGCTCCTGTACGCATTGTTTCCTTGTGCTCATATCCCGGCTCACGCAGATGAGTATGTAAATCAATAAGCCCCGGCATACAAAAGCAACCACCTGCGTCTATTACTGTATCACAGTCTTTTATCTGTTCTTCGTCTACATTCTCTGCCAGTTGCTTTATAACTCCGTCTTCAACAAGGATATCCAACACTGCATCTGTATTATCTGCAGGATTAAGCACCCTGCCGTGCTTTATAATCATTTTCATTCACCCAGCCTCCCCTTTAAATTAATATTTTCAAACTCAGCTGCAGGGATAGGCTTGCCATAATAAAAGCCTTGTATATAGTCTGCGCCCAGCTCTTTCAGTAACTGCACCTGTTCCTTGCGTTCAACACCTTCAACAACTATCTTAGTTCCGATAGTTTTTGACAAATCCACAATAAGCTTAACAAATGCCTGTGCATAATCATCTTCGACTATATCATCGATAAATGTCTTGTCCACTTTGATTATGTCAAGAGGTAATTGTTTGATATAGTTAAGTGATGAATATCCTGTGCCGAAATCATCCAAAGCAATCATAGGTCCCAGCGTTCTAAGACCTTCAATTATATCAAGTACCCTTGCCATATCATTGATTGCAAACGTTTCAGTTATCTCAAGTACAATATTCTTAGGGTTCACTCCTGTTCTGTCCAGAGTGTTCTTCACTATCTCAACAACATTCTTCTGAAGAAGCTGGACAACCGAAAGATTAACATTTATATGAAAATCAGGATGACCATTCTCATTCCAGTACTTACACTGAAGACATGCCTCCTCAAGCACATAATCACCTATAGATGTAATCAGTCCAAGATATTCGGCCAGAGGAATAAATTCTCCCGGTCCCATAAATCCTAATGCCTTACTGTCCCATCTTACAAGTGCCTCGCATGATGTACACAATCCGGTATTAATATCAACAACCGGCTGATAAAATACCACAAACTCGTCCATCTCTGATGCCACTGCCTGTCTCATACTGTTCTCGATATCAAGTCTCTTGGTTGTATTAACCCTCTTCATACCATCATAATACTTGTATGAATTCTTTCCATTGTTCTTAACATCATACATCGCTATATCAGCCAGTCTTGTTATTTCATGTACATCAGTACTATGATCAGGGAAAATAGCAACACCCATACTCATAGTGCAGTAATACTCTGTTTCCATGAGATACCATGGCTTGTTAAACATTCTGATGACATTGTCAATTATTCTGTCAATTGCAGAATACATCTCAGGTTCAACAATTACCAGAAACTCATCTCCACCCATACGATAACAGTGTCCACGTAATCCCGGTACGCTCTGCAAACCTGCAGCTATCTGCTGAAGCAGTATATCTCCGTACTGGTGTCCAAGTCCTTCATTGATATGCTTAAAATCATCCAAATCAATAAACAGTACCGCTCCCTTAGTCTCTTCCCTGACAGCCTTTCGGATAACCTTTCTTAAATCCGTCTCTGCCTTAACACGGTTATAAAGACCGGTAAGAAAATCATTATGCGCCTGATATTCAATCTTTTGCTGATTCTTTTTCCTCTGTGTAATATCTGTAATTGTACTAACAATAACAGAAGTATCATCTATCCAGCTCTGCTCAGAAAATTTAACTAAAAACCAAAGTCCCGCATCTGAGTTGTAACACTCCATAGGCTTAATCTTTCCTTCCGGCACACCTTCGGAGTATATTTCTTCCATACATTCACGCATTACAGAGCCAAAGGCATTATTATTAATAACCATCTCATTTTCAAAGATAACAGTTCCATCTATTTTGTTAAATACAACTATTCCCGAATCAATACTGCTCAATATGCTTTTAAGTACATCTTCGCTAATATAATTCCCGCTCAAAATATACCTCCATTATACACGATTGTATATATGATTGTATTATAGCCTATTCACTAAGCTTTGGAAATAAATTTATTAAAAATTTTTAAAATAATTGTCAGATTATTTTTTACATGTTACTATTGTGTGAGCGGTCTTAATAAACCATTTTGGGACATTTAATCCGATATGTTTTTTATCAAAATAAGTTTAATTTATGATTATATTTCTGAAATAAAGGGGAAGCTATGGAAATAATTAAATACAATACAACATTAAAAGCATCAGGAGAAGATTATAAGAAAATCGTGTTCTGGAACAGATTCTTGAGAAATCCGGCGGAGCTTATTCTTTCATGGGTTCCTGCTGCGATATCATTAGTTTTATTATGTATGCAGATATATAGCTATTTTTTACTCTGCCTATATGCAGCGTGCTGGATTTACCCTATTTATATTTTTTGCTTCCAGTTCAAAAACGGAGTGAATTATCATCTGGCTCACAGGCATCCTTCGGAAGATGCTCCCTGTATCATGACTTTAATGTCTAATATGATTATGGCTGAAATTCCTGAACATGAGTTAACTTATACTTACGAATGGAACGAGTTCACAACTGTCTATTTTAAGTATGGCTATTATATGTTTTTTAACGGCAAAAAAATGGCAGTCATGCTGAATTCCAAAGACTGTTCCAATGAAATTCAGGCAGAACTACCAGATTATATCAAATCACATGTTGATAGAAACAAATGCCAGATTAGATTCTAACGGGCAAGCCAGCCTCCATCTACAGCAATTGTAAAACCATTCACATAATCAGAAGCCTTTGAGGCAAGATAGATAACCGCACCCTTCATATCGTCAGGTGTGCCCCATCTTCCGGCAGGAATTCTGTCTATTATTGCCTCACTTCTGTCTGAATCGCTTCTTAACTGTGCCGTATTATTAGTCGCCATATATCCCGGTGCAATTCCATTTACATTGATATTATACTGTGCCCACTCATTAGCCATGGCTTTTGTAAGTCCGCTTGAAGCGTGCTTGCTGGCAGCATACGATGGAACCCTGATTCCACCCTGATAGGAAAGCATGGAATTGATATTGATAATCTTTCCACCCTCTCCCTGTTTTATATATTGTTTTGCAAATGCCTGGCTAAGGAAGAATACCATTTTCTCATTGACCTGAATAACACTGTCCCATTCTTCCTCAGTAAAATCAATGGCATCATTTCTTTTAATAAGACCGGCGTTATTAACCAGAATGTCAACTCTTCCAAATGCGTTCAGAGCTCCGGAAATCACAGTATCTACCGATGACATTTCAGATAAATCTGCTATTACCTCACAGAATTCTCCATTAAACTCTTCAATAAGCTTCTTTGTTTCTTCACAGGAACGTCTTGCAACACCCACTACCTTAGCTCCCGCCTCAGCAAGTGCAACACTCATCCCTTGTCCTAATCCTGTATTAGCTCCGGTCACAACAGCAACTTTACCGTCAAGCTTAAACATATCAAGTATCATAATTTATCTCCCCTTACTCTTAAATTTTAATAATTTCTTAAATTACGAATTAATATTTTGATGTTATGCCGATACTTTATCAGTTAAATCCAATAATAGCATTCATTACCTTATAGCCTGCCTTTGAAATACCTCTGCCTGCTTTACCCGGTATATTAACAGAGAATCCTAAGAGACTGTATCTAAGCTTTCTGTATAGATTCTTGTCAGTCTGCTTTGCATATTTCCACAATTCCTTCTTCTTATCCAGACTTTCTTTCGTTCCATCCACAATAAGAAAGATTGAAGATACTTCCATCATTATTCTTAAATACTTAAGCATATAACTTGCACATTTTTTGTTGGATATTTCATTGTCGCAATAGAAGTTAATCATTCGTTTTGTAACCCCTATCTGCTGATCTATTCTTGCAATCATATTCTTTTCATTTACCGACTGATCTTCCCTGCCAATGTAATATCTGTAAAAATTAGTATCTAGATAATACATTTTATTGACATTCCTTAGTGGCTCAAATACAAAAATATTATCTACATAAAATGTATGTGTAGGCAGCTTCAGGTTGCATTTTTTTAAAATCTCCGTTTTATAAATTACCGAGTGCATAAGAATATACTGGTCTATTTTAAAGAAACCAATGTCATCCCAGCCAAACATTTTCTCGATAGGAAAAACATTATGGTAGTGAATTACCTTTTTACGCTTTACCCCAACCTTCTCATACACATAATTAGCGATAAGCATGTCAGGCTCTTCTCCTTCATCGAAACGCCTGAGTGTGTTTAAAACCTTCTTATAACTCTTTGAATCAATCCAGTCGTCGCTATCAACAACCTTAAAAAACTTTCCTGTTGCGTTGGCTAAGCCCGTATTAACAGCTCCGCCATGCCCGGCGTTGTCCTGGTGAACAGCCTTAACTATACCAGGGTACTTCTTCTCGTATTTCTTTGCTATTTCAAATGTGTTATCTTTGGTAGAACCATCATCAACAATGATTACTTCTACATCATCGCCACCTGTGACTACTGATTCAATACATTTTTCCATATACGCTGCTGAATTGTAACATGGAATGGCAAAAGACAATAATTTCATTATCAGACCTCCAAATTTCTACATTCTCTCTGGACATTCAATTGCCAGCAACTCTATACACTGTTCAAGTATTGCCTTGGTAAGGCTGATAAGCGCAATATAGCTTTCCTGCTTCATCCTGTCAGATTCATTAAGAATCCTTGTATTATGATAAAATCCATTAAATGAGTTGGATACCTCATATATATACTGGCAGATTTTATGTGGAGCATTGTCCTTATATGCACTATCTATCACATCAGTAAACTTAACAAGAGCAAGTCCTAAGTTCTTCTCACTCTCCTCTTCCATAGACACTATCTTAAGACCGTCAGGACTTCCGCCGTTCTCCATATACTTGGCAAGAATGGATTTAATCCTTACAATTGTGTAAAGAATATATGGTCCTGTATTTCCCTCAAATGAAGTAAATCTGTCAATATCAAACACATAATCTTTTGACGCCTGATTAGACAAATCGCCATATTTCAATGCAGCAAGACCTACTGTCTTAGCTGTGTCCCTTGCTTCTTCCTCCGGCATTGAACGATTCTCAATTATTTTATCGTATACAGCAGAATTGATATCCTCAATGAGATGCTCCAGTCTCATAACACCGCCAGAACGCGTCTTAAAAGGCTTTCCATCCTTGCCGTTCATAGTGCCAAAACCCACAAACCTCATATCTGCATCAGGCTTTACTATGCCAGCCTTCTTCGCAGTTCTAAACACCTGTGTAAAATGAAGCTCCTGTCTCTTATCAGCAAGATAAATATATGTGTCAGGCTTATAATCTCTTTCACGCTGAACAATTGTTGCAAGGTCTGATGTGGCATACAAAGCGGCACCATCTGATTTCCTGACAATACAAGGAGGCAGTTCCTTCGTATCAGACTCTTCTGCAATATCTACAACAGTAGCGCCCTGGCTCTCATAAGCAATACCGTCTGAAACCATCTTATCCACCATATCAGGAATAAACTCCTGTGCATCACTTTCGCCCTTCCATAGGTCAAAATGTACATTGAGGTTATCATAGTTCTTCTTTAAATCAGCCTTGGAAACATTCATTATATGATTCCAGATTGCACGGCAAGCCCTGTCTCCGTTCTGTAGCTTAAGTGTGGACTCATGTGCTCTTGCTGCAAATGTCTCATCTTCTTTTGCCTTTGCACTGGCAGCCGGATATATCTGTTCCAGCTCTGAAATTGAAAACGGTGCCTCATCCGGGTAATCTCCGGTAAAGCCTTCGTCAAAGTATGGCAGTTCAGGCTTTCTGTCCCGCAACTCCTCAATAATAAGTCCCATCTGGAGACCCCAGTCACCAAGATGTACATCTCCTATTGTCTTATTCCCAACAAAGGAATTAATCCTTTTTACACTCTCGCCAATGACGGCAGAACGCAGATGACCTACATGAAGAGGCTTAGCAGCATTGGCTCCGCCGTAATCAACTATAACAGTTTTGGTACTATCAGAAACATAACCAAATTTATCCTCTTTGGACATACTGTTTAAGTATTCTGCCAGATATTCAGCGCTCAGGTTAATATTGATAAACCCTGGCTTTACGCTCTCAATTTTATCAAATATTAATTCTCCATTTAATTTATTGACAATCTCATCTGCTATCATAAAAGGAGCCTTTTTATATGCCTTTGCTGCTGCCATAGCACCATTACATTGAAATTCACATAAATCTGGTCTGTTAGAAACGGTAATTCTGGCATATTCTTTGTCATATCCACATTCTTCAAACGCCTTTTCCATTACCTCTTCAATTAGTTCAATTATTGTTTTCATTATTCTTTCTCCATTTCTATATTCTTTAGGATTCGGGTGTCAAAAGCCAATTCAACTCTGTATAATGGGCTTTTGACACCCGAATCTTCTTTAGGTAAACAAAATGTCGTACTAAGAGTAATCCTCTTAATACGACAATCAATATTCAATGTTCTCTAAAAAAAGAGCATAACTTTCTGCCGGCAGGGACATCAAAACGCTTCCATTAAACAAACCTTCAACATCTTCAGGTTTCCTTATACCATTACCCACATCAAGTAGAACACCTATCATCAATCTAGCCATATTGTGAAGAAAATCATTGGCTGTTATTCTTATAAGAACCTCATCACCTTTTTTATTAACGCTGACCTCTTTAATTCTTCTAACCGTTGACTTGCTCTTTTTGGCTGTCGTAAAAAATTTAAAATCATGTTCACCCTCAAGCACTTTGGCAGCACTCCTCATAGCTTTTATATCCGGCATCTGAAATGTGTGATATGCGAAATGTCTGTTAAAAACATCTGCCACGTCTGCAACATCTAATCTGTAAAGGTATGTCTTTTCTTTTGCATTAAGCTGACTATGGAATCTCTCATCCACTTCTTCCACTGACATAACTGCTATGTCTCTCGGAAGATATCTGTTCAGATAATTTCTAACCTCATAGTCCTTGAAATGTTTGTTTAATTTGAAGTTGGCAACCTGACAAATAGCATGAACACCCTTCTCCGTCCTGCATCCAACATATATCTCCACAGTTTCACCAGCCATTTTTTCAATGACCTGTATCAGTTTCATTTCTATTGTTCCTGCTGTGGAATCTCCACCCAGTCTCATCCAGCCATCGTATCGCGAGCCGTCATACTTCAATGTTAGTTTATAATTATACATTATTCCTCTTCCAATACTTTATCAATAGTATTCAAAATAACACCGGCTTCAAATGGCTTCTGAATAAAATCAGATGCACCTCTCTTTAAAGCTTCCACCATATTAGATTTCTGTCCTGCAGCTGTAACCATAATAACCTTAGCCGCCGGATCATCATCAACAATAAGCTTAACAGCTTCAATACCATCAAGAACAGGCATTGTAATATCCATTGTAACTATATCCGGTTTCAGTTCTTTATATTTCTTTACACCCTCTGCACCGTCAAGAGCTTCCCCTACAATCTCGTGTCCGGCTTCTTCAAGCATAGCACGTAAAAACTTTCTTGATGTCTTAGAATCATCAACTATCAATACCTTTGCCATTTCTTTATCTCCTACGCAATCATATTAATCTTGTCATCTGCTGCCATAAGCAGTTTAAATCTATGTTCATCCAACGCAAATGAAACTATATAAAATCCTCTATATCCCTGAACCTTGGTATTCATATAAAATACCGGAGGATGAAGCGTAACCTGTATCTCCTCTGAGCTTAACTTAGTGGCATACGCACCATTCATAATATTGATAAACTCGCATATTGCATCGTACGCATCGCTGTCAAACTCACTGATTTCCTCCTGGCAAAATGCAGACGCCACTCCCAGCAGATCCTCATCCTGTCCGGCAACCCCTAGAAATACGTCTATATCACCATCCATTACCTGACAACCTATAAACTTACCGTCATACTCGCTGTCATAATCAATTCCCACAAGTTCAAGATTACCATAAAGCATCTTAAGGCCTTTAACTGCACACTGCATCTGGGTAATATAATAATCATTATTCATATCGAAAAATGTTTCAATCATCTCATCTGTATCACCCTGTCTTAACACGTTCAGCTCTTTATCTGTAAATACAGTTCCCGAGTGATTCTTAGCTATGTATTTACTCAATATATTATCCATAAGCAATTCTCCTTACTGAGTATATTTATATAAACATCTAACATAAGCCTATATTCCAGAATAATTATACATCAAATACACCTGCCATATCAAGATAATTCTATAAAATTGTGGTATAGTAAGATAATAGAAAATAAGGCATTACGTTTATAAGTTACCATTTGTAAACGTAATGCCTTATTATAATTAAATTCTATATAATGACCTGTAAAATTACTTATCCTCGACTGAATAATTCGGAGCTTCCTTAGTAATATGAATATCATGTGGATGACTCTCTCTTAACGCAGCGGAAGACATCTTTATAAACTGTCCTGTCTCCTGAAGAACTGGGATTGAAGGAGCTCCGCAATAGCCCATTCCTGATCTCAAACCACCCATAAGCTGGAAGATTGTATCCTCAACAAGCCCTTTATATGCAACTCGTCCTTCGACGCCTTCCGGAACAAGCTTCTTGGCATTGGTCTGGAAATATCTGTCCTTACTACCATTCTCCATAGCTGCAATAGAGCCCATACCTCTGTATACCTTGTACTTTCTGCCCTGGTATAACTCGAAAGTACCCGGAGCCTCGTCACAGCCTGCAAGAAGACTTCCAAGCATACATACATTACCACCGGCAGCAATTGCCTTTACAATATCTCCTGAATACTTAATTCCGCCATCTGCTATTATTGGAACACCAAACTTCTTAGCCTCCTCATAAGCATCCATAACAGCTGTAACCTGTGGAACACCAATACCGGCAACAACTCGTGTTGTACATATAGAACCCGGTCCAATACCAACCTTAACAGCATCTACTCCGGCTTCACAGAGTGCCTTGGCAGCTGCACCTGTGGCAACATTACCTGCAATAACCTGAAGATCAGGAAATGCCGACTTGATATTCTTAAGAGTAGTAATGATATTCTTAGAATGACCATGAGCTGAATCAATTACGATACAGTCAACATTGGCATTCACCAAAGCCTGTACTCGGTCCATAACATTTGTTGTGATACCAACAGCAGCACCTGCAAGAAGTCTTCCCTGTGAATCGTGTGCTGAGGAAGGGTATTTAACTGACTTCTCAATATCCTTAATAGTAATAAGACCTCTTAATTTAAACTCATCATCAACAATAGGAAGTTTCTCTTTTCTTGCAGCGCCAAGTATCTTCTTAGCCTCTTCAAGAGTAGTTCCAACCGGAGCAGTAACAAGATTCTCACTTGTCATGCACTCCTTAATCTTCCTGTCAAAATTCTCCTCAAATTTCAGGTCTCTGTTAGTTATGATTCCAACCAGTCTGCCATCATCATCTGTAATAGGAACACCTGAAATTCTGAACTTACCCATAAGCTCATTAGCTTCCTGTAATGTATTATCAGGATGAAGGAAAAATGGATCCGTGATGACACCATTCTCAGAACGCTTAACTTTATCTACTTCTTCTGCCTGCTCTTCAATTGACATATTCTTATGGATGATTCCAATACCACCCTGTCTAGCCATGGCAATAGCCATTCTGTGTTCTGTAACTGTGTCCATTCCGGCACTCATCAATGGAATATTAAGCTTAATATTCTTTGTGAGATTAGTTGATAAATCAATCATATCAGGAGTTACCTCTGAATACTGTGGGACCAAAAGTACATCATCAAATGTAATTCCTTCGCCTATTATTCTGCCCATTTTACCTTATCCTCGCTTTCTTTTGAAAATGTGATTATTTAATAAAGAGTCCCTGTACCGGAACTCTCTAATTTGCCGCAAACTGTAATTACTATGTCTGTCACTTGCGAATATATTATTTGTCAATATATCAAAATAGAAATAAAAAGTCAAATACTTTTTTACGTTATTTCACACCACATGGGCAATTTTCTTTTAACTTTTCCAGAATTCTCTCGTCAGGCTCAATAAATAAGCGAATCTGCTCATTATTATCGGCATCATATGTGTATATTACATAAACACCTTCATTAGTTCTGCCGGATGCGTAATCCATGGTTTTAAGCTGCACATGTTCCATTCTCAATGCATCCTGCGAGTCAACCTCTGCAACAAGAGTTGCTCTTGTTAAATCGTAGGTTCCGCAATGCTTTCTATGATTCTTTGCCATGATTCGGTCTATGGACAAAGTCTCATCCAGAATAGAATATTCAAATTCTGAATTAAAATACTCAAACAAAAGAAATGTAAACACAATAAATATAACCATCAATATTAAGCCAAACGTCTTAGTCTGTGGGATTGTTGTAGCTGCCAGAATACAGGCAACAATCATTACTCCTCTGAATACATATGACCACTTAGGAGCACTTACCTTGATAATCTGCTCCGTACTGAAATCTCCCATATAAATCCTCCCAAAAAGTCAAAAATTATGGTGGCAGAATACTACCACCGCATTTATATTACAATATACCATTTATAAAATCAACAAGAGGAACTGTGGATCACAATTAATTCAATCCACCGTTCCTCCTGATAATGGTTTATTAAATTAGTCTATGCAGGTATTACATCATGCCGCCCATGCCTGCTCCTGCAGGTGCAGCTGGTGTTTCTTCCTTTATGTTGGCTACAACTGATTCTGTTGTAAGAAGTGTTGAAGCAACACTGGTTGCATTCTGAAGTGCACTTCTTGTTACCTTTGCAGGATCAAGTATTCCTGCATCAATCATATTAACATACTCTTCATTAAGAGCATCAAATCCTGTGCCAACCTCTGACTCTCTTACCTTATTGATAATGACTGCGCCCTCAAGACCTGCATTATATGCAATATGATACAATGGAGCTTCAAGTGCCTTAAGAATAATCTCTGCACCAGTTTTCTCATCTCCGCTAAGTGTTGCAGCAAGTTCAGCAACCTTCTTAGAAGCATGGATATATGCGGAACCACCACCGGATACTACACCTTCTTCAACTGCTGCTCTTGTAGCATTAAGAGCATCTTCCATACGAAGCTTAGCTTCCTTCATCTCTGTCTCTGTTGCTGCACCTACTCTGATAACAGCTACACCGCCGGCAAGCTTAGCAAGTCTTTCCTGTAATTTTTCCTTATCAAATTCAGATGTTGTCTCCTCAATCTGTGCTCTAATCTGAGATACTCTTGCATCGATTTCTTCCTTTGAGCCTTCGCCATCTACAATAACTGTGTTCTCCTTCTGAACCTTAACTGACTTAGCTCTACCAAGCATATCAATTGTTGTATCCTTAAGCTCAAGTCCAAGCTCCTCTGAAATAACCTGACCACCTGTAAGAATAGCTATATCCTTAAGCATTTCCTTACGTCTGTCACCGTAGCCCGGTGCCTTAACAGCAACAACACTGAATGTACCTCTGAGCTTATTAACAATAAGTGTTGTAAGAGCTTCACCCTCAACATCCTCAGCAATAATAAGAAGCTTAGAACCACTCTGTACAATCTGCTCAAGAACAGGAAGAATTTCCTGAATGTTAGAAATCTTCTTATCTGTAATGAGGATATATGGATTATCAAGAACTGCTTCCATCTTATCCATATCAGTTGCCATATAAGCTGAAATATATCCTCTGTCAAACTGCATACCTTCTACAAGATCAAGCTCTGTCTTCATTGTCTTTGACTCTTCAATAGTAATTACACCATCGTTAGAAACCTTCTCCATAGCATCAGCAACCATCTGACCTACTTCAGAGTCACCTGCTGAGATAGATGCAACCTTTGCAATCTGATCCTTTCCTGTTACCTTCTGGCTCATCTTTGCAATAGCCTCAACAGCACAATCTGTAGCCTTCTTCATTCCTTTTCTTAATATAATAGGATTAGCACCGGCTGCAAGATTCTTCATACCTGCATTTACCATTGCCTGAGCAAGAACTGTTGCTGTTGTTGTTCCATCACCTGCAACGTCATTAGTCTTTGTTGCAACTTCCTTTACAAGCTGTGCTCCCATGTTCTCAAAAGAATCTTCAAGCTCAATCTCCTTTGCAATAGTCACACCATCGTTAGTGATAAGTGGTGTTCCGTATGACTTATCCAGAACAACATTACGTCCCTTAGGTCCGATTGTAACTCTTACTGTGTCAGCTAATTTATTAACGCCCTCCTCAAGAGCCTTTCTAGCTTCAATCCCATACTTAATTTCCTTTGCCATTATTCAAATCCTCCTGACTATTATTAAGATTATTACTTTGATTATCAATAAAACTGTTACTCATTTATAATTGCGAGAATATCAGCCTGTTTAACAATGATTAAATCTTCTTCATCCAGCTTAACTTCTGTTCCTGAATACTTTGAATATATAACCTTGTCACCTGGCTTAACCTGCATAACCACCTCTTTGCCATCAACAACTCCGCCCGGTCCTACTGCAACAACCTCTGCCTGCTGTGGTTTTTCCTTTGCCTGACCTGGCAATACAATTCCTGACTTTGTTGTCTCCTCCGCAACTAAAGCCTTAATAACAACTCTGTCTCCTAATGGTACTAATTTCATATCGTTAATCCTCCATTCTGCCGTCTTATATAAAGGCTGACTATTATTTATTAGCACTCTTTAAATGTGAGTGCTAATTTCAATAAAATAAAAATATCACTACCCCATTTGTTTGTCAACAGCTAATTCTAAATATATTATTCATTTAATAATTTGATTATAATTTGTTAATAAATGTATTAAAAAAAATACTGATATTCATTATTTTCCATTTTACAATTGCCCAAAATAGTATTAGAATTTTATATGTATTTTTATGATATAAGGAGACCATTATGATTAATAAAAGATTATTGGCCTCATTTTTTATTGGAACAGTTTTATCTTTTTCTTTAAGTGCATGCAGCTTAACTCTTCAAAGTGAGTCCATCACTGAAGATGACAGCATTTCATATACAGCCTTTGATAACAGGGCAACATCAACTGATGAAATATTACAGCTATTAATAAACTCAATGGAGCAAAACAAGGGGACCTGTGAATTATTTGTCACAGATGTGCAGCTTATTGATGCTGATTTGTGGGTTGAGAGACTGGACGGTGTTGAAAAGATTCAATGCCAGTATCGTCGCGTAAAAGACGGATATAATGTTGTTGTTGATTATGACTGCTGGGACGATTATGCCATAACATATGCATTTAGAAACAACAATACTTCCATGTTAAATGAGAGGCAGCTTGAACTATATAACGTTTATTCTAATATTATTTCTACCGTTACCAGCAGGAACAACAGTGATTATGAGAACGAGCTGGCAATTCATGATTACCTGGTTGACAATATCACCTATGTGAAGTCAGGTTCAACTGTATTTAACGCTTATGATGCCCTTATACATGGCAAGGCCGTTTGTAGCGGATATGCAGAATGCTTCAAAACTCTTATGAATATGCTTGGTATTGAAAATGCAACCATATCCGGAATTGCAGGCGGTGACCAGCACATCTGGAACGCTGTTAAGCTTGATGGGCAATGGTACCAGGTGGATGTAACCTGGGACGATCCAATTGACTCACAGTTAGATACAATTGACCATTCATATTTTAATATTACAGATGATGACATGTCACGTGACCATGAATGGGACAGGAACATTTTTAAAGAATACAGTTCCACATCAACTGAATATTCTTATGTTAATGCATCTGATGTTAAGGTTATAAATAATCAGTCAGAATTAAACGTTTATCTCACAGATCGTATAAGATGCAGAGAAGCTGATGTTGAATTTGCCTCAACCTGTGACATTAACATAAAAGAAGCTGCTTCCAGAGCAGGAGAGCAGCTTACTTATGTCTACAAGACATCAGAACGAAGTGAATACACACTTTATTATATTAAATTTACTTATCAATAATAGAGCCGTCTTTTATCATGGCTCTTGGCAGTGAGTCCTTGGCGTTTTTCCATGGTTCATTGACATATTTGTGATCAAATTTGTTAATGAACCATTCCACATCGTCACGGACTCTTTTTATATTGTCAAGGTATAATCTGTTAGTAAGATTAACAAATGACTCAAGCTCCCCACCCTTAAGTTTTTCCTGTGCCTTATCAATAAGCACGCCATAGTGAGTTGTACAGAAACCCTTACATCCGGAATATGTTTCCTTAAAAGCACTGTCATGCTTATACATATAAAAAATAGTATCAATATATCTGTTAAAAGTGTTATCAATCCTGTCACACACAAAGCATTTTTTATTCAGTTCGTCAATATAACCGCATACAGATGAACGCTCCGCTTTCTTAAACAAAGACTTCGATGCAACCTTTTCATCTGTCAGCTTCTCCACATCAGAAATGACCCTATCAAGATGGGTCTTCATTACCAGGGCAAAGCCCAGTCTGTTATTGACATCATATATTTTCTGTAAATGCTTCTGGCAGAATCCCATTCTGTCAGTCTGCTCCCTGATATCGCCCTCCATGTAACTTGAGCCCATTGTATATTCCACCGCATCATCCTCAAGTTTTTTATACATTGCGCACACTGGGCATTCGCAGTCAGATGCAAATGCATCGTTTACAGGAATTGTGTATATTTTCTCGTTCATAAGTCCCCCATTCCCATGCCTTAACGGTCACTGTTGTTCTCTAAATATTTATGCGAATATTCGCATATCGTGGCGCTTACGCTCCACTTTATGCTCATATTCAGGCGGGTCCCAAGTTCATATGCCTTATCATGCAAGCATGAACGGCATCTTGATCTTTTGACCCTGGTAATGATACCAGCGGATTGTTCCGTACTTCGTACTCCCACAATCCTGGTATCATTATATACTGTCGTTTACTTTTTATCAAATGCCGGATTGAAGGCGTAGAAGTTTTTACTGTTAAGATTATCCTGAACTATGGACAATGCCTCACCGAATCTCTGGAAATGAACTATTTCTCTTTGTCGTAGAAATCTCAACGGTGCTAACAAATCAGGATCATCCTTGCACAGTCTTATCAGATTATCATAGGTTGAACGTGCTTTCTGCTCAGCTGCCATATCCTCAACAAGATCAGTTATAGGATCTCCCTTTGACTGGAATTCACATGCATTAAAAGGTATTCCTCCCGCTGCCTGTGGCCATACGCCGGCAGTGTGATCCACATAATATGCTTCAAATGGAGTACCCTTTATCTGATCCATATTTAACTTCCTTGTAAGCTGGTGAACCATTGTGGATACCATTTCAAGGTGATTGAGTTCTTCTGTTGCAACATCCGTCAGGACTGCCGCTGCCTGCCTGTAAGGCATGGCGTATCTTTGTGACAGATATCTGAGTGCCGCACCGCTCTCACCATCAGGTCCGCCGTACTGGCTTATTATCATTGCAGCAAGAGTTGGATTAGTCTGTTTTATATGAATTGGAAATTGCAGTCTTTTTTCATAATTCCACATTTACATTCCCTCCTCTTCCCAAGGAAATGGAGTTGCTACCCACATCCAGTAATTATCGTTGCCCATATGAGTAATATTGAGAGGTCCATAATAATCTGAGTATTTTCTCATACATTGTATATACTTTTCCTTCAACTCAGAATAATAATTCATTGCCTCTTCATCATTTGGATGGGTATCAAGATAAAGCATTGTTTCCACCATGGCAAAACCAAGCTCATATATTTTGTTCATAACAGCATTTCTGTCAGCCTGAATATTTTTCATGGTCTGCCTCCTGTGAATGGAAAATCTAATACAGGAAATAATGTTCCGGCACACAATGCCTTTCTCAGCTCATAAGTCTGTCCCCAGCGTTGCCATGGAACATAGCACATTCCGGGTATCTGCATCTGCATACTCATGCTTTTCTGCATAAAAAACCTCCATATACGTAATGTACTCATTACAGTATATGGAGCTTTCATTTAAAATGTTACGTAATAAAATATATGTAAAGAAGTCTGATGTATCAATATGCCATGACTTCATATCCATCTTCTGTTACCAGCACCATTATTTCCCACTGTGCTGAATATGAGTCATCATCTGTATATATTGTCCAGCCGTTGTCATCATCAATGTATATGTCTGGTCCTCCCAGATTTATCATTGGCTCAATTGTAAATACCATTCCCGGCACCATTAACATTCCTGTTCCTTTTTTTATTACATAACTTACAAACGGTGTCTCATGGAACTCTAAGCCTATTCCGTGTCCTCCGACCTCTCTTACAACTGTGCATCCATTGGCGTGGGCATGTTCACATATTGCATGGGCAACATCTCCCAGATGCCCCCATGGTTTAACCTGTTTAAGACCGAGTTCAACACATTCCTTTGCCACCTGTACAAGCTTCTTATGCTCAGGTTTAACATTCCCGATACAGAACATTCTTGATGAGTCTGAATAATACCCATTTAAGATAGTGGAACAGTCAACATTAATTATATCACCATCAACCAGTTGTATATTCTCCGAAGGGATACCATGACACACCTGCTCATTGATTGATGTACATACACTTTTTGGAAAGCCTTCATAGTTGAGAGGTGCGGGAATTCCACCCATACCGGTGGTTACATCATATACCATCTTATCAATCTCGGCAGTTGTCATTCCCTCCTTAATATGCTCACCAACATAATCAAGCACAGCTATATTAATCTTACTGCTCTCACGCATTCCGTTAAGCTGTTCTTCGTTCTTTATTATAGATCTTGGCGGAACTTTATGAAATTTCTTACGGTACATCTCTATTTTTTTATCATATTCCATATGACATTCACAGTATTTTTTACCGCTATTGCACCAGCAAAGCTCATCCTTTAGATACTTTTTAGTTCCCATTGTTCCTCCTCCAAATTTAACACCGGCCCGCTTAACCGTCCACTGCCACACTGGCACCTATGGAACAGTTCAAAGCGAACCGGTGTCTGAAATTTAACTGATTATTCCCGGATACTATTTACGGAATACAACGATTTCTGTCTCATCTGTATATCCTATTGACTTGCAGAACTCCTTTAATTTACCAATCTTCTCCCTATACACATCATAAGAACTACGGCACTTTTCAAACGCCTCAAGTGCTCCCGCAACATCACCCTTATCCTTGCAGTACCATGAATCGCATGCATACTTATGAAGTGTTCTGTGAGCAGTATCAAGTTCTTTAAATTCCCTGCTTGCCTTAATTCTGTCATCACCCGGATCTAAAAGCCACTTACCAAGCTTACATCCGTCAGGGTTATTAAGCTGTGTAATCTTAAGTTCCTCGAACTCTACAGCATGATTGTAAATTCTCCACATAAGAATGAAATGGTCAATTTCAAATACTCTCAGTTTATCTAGCAATGTAACATTAGAGAATGATCTGAACATATCACTTCTGGCAGTATCAATATATCTACCAATCTTATAAATGTGAGTTCCCGTATCCATACATTCACGTGATAACTCTTCATAACTTACAGCAATACTGTCAACCTGTCTTGTAAATGCCTTAGTAATATCAGACTGTGTATCAATATCATTAAAAATACTGTCAACAGAATCATTAATTGAAACCATCTGATTATTCATTCTCTCAATATCGTTCAGGGATTCCTCAACCTTTGTATTACCTTCAGCAAGCTTAGCCGTTGTCTCGTTCATGGATTCTGCCAGCTTATCGATATCTGACTTAAGTTCATGAACATACTTTACAATATCATCGGCAGACTCTGATGTATTAGTTGACAACTGTCTTACCTGATCAGCTACAACAGCAAATCCCTTACCTGCCTCACCTGCTCTGGCTGCCTCAATTGAAGCATTAAGTGCAAGAAGATTACTCTGGCTGGCAACATTCTTTACAACATCTACAATCTCACCAATCTTCTCAATCTTATCCTGAAAAGCCTGAACCTGTTCGTTAATTATGCTAATCTTCTCCGAAGACTCATTAACCACCTTAATACTTTCATTCATGTTAGCGGTACTGTTCTGTGATGAAGCAAGAATCTCATGAGTACTATCCTTAATTCCCGCCATGGTACTGGTTATATTATTAATTGAATCCTCCAGATTACGGCTGGCATCTCCCATCTCATTAATAGCTTCCGTCTGAGACTGAACCTGATCGAAAAGATTCTTGACATATGAGTTATCTCCGATAGATCCCATGGCATCATTAAGACGCATAACAAAATTGTTATTAAATTTCTTATAAGTATCAATCATTTCATTAAACTTATCAGCGACTTCAGGATTCTGGAAATCATCTCTGTTGGCCGGCAATTCTCCAGTCTTTGAAATGGCAATCTCACCCGAATTAATCTTATCAATAATTTCTATAAGTTTATTAAAATCATTGTTAACCGTCTCTTTTTTCTTTTTGCCAAACATACTAGTCCTCCTATACGTATATCTTTGGATAATAAACTTCTTCCAATTATTTCAGTATATTATGCCTTCTAAACGACCCTACTACATTCCTGTTATAATAATAACAAATTAGCTGACTAAAAACAACTGATTTCACAAATAATTTGGTAACAATTACTTATTTTTTTCGTATAATACCATGAGATTATTATTACCGGGTGCTATATGGCTAAATTCTTCAAAAAAATAACAGCACTTACACTGTGCATTTTGCTTATTTTTCCTTGCTTTGCATGTTCAGCTCTGCCGTCACACAAAAAAAATGACAGTTCATTAACCAGGATTACTCTAAGTGAAGTGACACATTCCATATTCTATGCTCCACAGTATGTTGCCATTGAAAATGGTTACTTTGCTGAAGAAGGACTGGAACTGGAATTGATAAACAGTGCTGGTGCAGATAAAGTAATGACATGTCTCATAAGCGGCGATGCCCAGATTGGACTTATGGGGCCGGAAAGCTCTGTATACGTTTACGCTGAGGGTTCGGATAACTACGCCGTAAACTTTGCGCAGCTCACTCAGCGTGCAGGAAACTTCTTAATTTCCAGGAACTCAGAACCCGACTTTGAATGGAGTGACTTAAAAGGTAAAGAGGTAATTGGCGGGCGTGCGGGAGGAATGCCGCAAATGCTGTTTGAATACATTTTGAAAAAGAATAACATTTCTCCTGAAAATGATCTGACAATTATCCAGAATGTAGATTTTGGCTCCACCTCAGCTGCATTCACATCAGGTATTGGAGATTATACTGTGGAATTTGAGCCTTCTGCGACACTGCTCGAGCAGCAGGGTGAAGGAAAAATAGTCGCATCTCTTGGCGTGGACAGCGGCTATGTACCATATACCGCCTACAGTGCAACAGTAAAATATATTGACAAACATCCTGATATTATCCAATCATTTACCAACGCTATTCAAAAAGGACTTGACTATGTAAGCACTCACAGTGCGTCTGAAATTGCTACCGTTATCTCACCACAATTTCCTGAAACTGATGTTGAAACACTGACTATTATAGTCGGACGTTATCTTGACCAGGGCACATGGAAGCAGGACACCTGTTTTTCTGAAGACAGCTTTAGTCTTCTCCTTGAAATACTTGTTGAAGCCGGTGAACTTGATAAAGAAATTCCATACAATAAACTTGTGACGGTGACGTATTCAGATTCAGCAGCGAAAAAATAACCAATTACCGTAAATATCAAAACGCCGGAAAAAGACTGTTTGACTATCTTTTTCCGGCATTTCCGCAGAACACGGTCTATTTATTCTTTGTTGAATGTTATATTTCTGGCAACATAATTCATAATGAAGAATGTTGATATAGCGACAACCAATAGTTTAACTGTGAAGCATACAATAATGCTTGTAAGAGATGATGCATTGTACATCTGGAATGACATAATGGCAACAAACTGAATTAATGCGCCGTAGCATATCCACATACCCTGAACCTGTTTCTTCTGCACTCCAAAGGCAACAACCATAAGTGCGACATTCAATACAATATCAAGAACTGTTGCAATCCCCAAAAGTAGCCATAAAACCTGTGGAGCTTCAAATAACTGTGAAATGTAACTGTTGTATTCAGTAAGTATTTCTTCTGTAGACAGACCATTTTCCACCATATCACTGATTACTGTCTCCAAACCTGTGTGTTCAATCACCGAAGCATAAATGTAGGTATACATTGCCGACAAACCGTACATAACAATGCTTTCCCCCAGTGCAATACCTGTTCCTGCAAGATAAATATCACCTGCCCTGTCATAACGTGCGGAAATAAGTTTAGCCACAAACGCTCTTGCAAGAGCAAAGCCCACAGCGATCAGAAGATTATACACTAAAATATATGAGCTCTCATTATACTCAAATGATGTTCCGACTCCCGGAAGCATTGTGAGCAAGCTGATAACAAGATTAGAAAAAATAAATCCAAAAACAGAATATCCAAAAAGACCGATAAGCAGCGGCAGTATTCTTCCTCTCCATCTCTTTGATATTATAATAATCATAACTATCAGAACAGAAATTACCAATATTCCACCTGCAGCAATCATGCCTGCAGTTCCGGATTTAAGTGTCTGTTCTAAATCAATTCCCAATTCCTCCATTTGTCCTCCTTTTAATTTAACTGCTATTTTATACGAAATAAGCAGCCACTGTTAAAGTAGCTGCTCACCCATAATCTTAATTGTGGAACAATATATCTTTTCAATAACGTTTAAATGTATATTGGAAAAAGGCACACTGTAAACAACCTGATTATAATTTTGTTACGTTAGTAGCCTGAGGACCCTTAGCACCTTCAGTCACATCGAACTCTACGCTGGCACCTTCCTCTAATGACTTGAAGCCTTCCATGTTAAGACCTGAATAATGTACAAATACATCATTTCCAGCCTCGTCACTGATGAAACCGTAACCCTTCTGGTTGTTAAACCACTTTACTGTACCCTTCATTTCAAGTACCTCCAATAAAAATATGCGGTGAAAAACACCTTACTAATATTATCATTTATATGGTGATGTGTCAACTGATTCCACAGTATATGATACCCTGCTTAACTCTATTTTGTCAGAACCCCGTTGAAGGACAACAATCTCATCCCCATCCTTAACCTTGTTAAGCGGCACTCTTATAAACTGGTCACTGATTATCTCCGCAGCTACTTCAACATCATTAATCAACACAACACTGTAGTCGGTAAAATTATCACCTTCAACACAGACATAATTCTTATAATTATAAACATTACTTATAGTAATCTCTTCTGTTCCCATCTTTAAATCTGTTACTGTATATGGATTAGTTCCTCCATATATTTCTTTCTTGCCATAGAGAATATCATATTCAAGAATAGCAAGGTTTTTCAGATAGTCCTCCTCATCATGCTTTAACTGATGGAACTTATTGATATATCCTTCTGAAATTCCAATCCTGCCCAAAACATACGAAGAAAGCTGGAATGCTTCTAAATCGATTTCATTCCGCTCAATTCCAATGTTATCCCACATAACATACTGGGTTTTCATAATGTCACCATTGACCATATCCTCATCCTTGAATTCAAATGTAGGCAAATGGTCTCCATACAGAACTAACACGGTCTCCTCATCACGCTCCGTGAGCATATCAATCAGTTCTCCTATAAAAGTATCCATCTCATGTAGCTGATTAACATAATACTCAAATGCAATCTCATCATTCTGATAAGGAAAATTAGAAATCAGTATTGAAGGTTCATAATCCTCCGGATATTGCGAAGGATAATCACCATGCCCCTGAACAGAAATTGTAAACACATAATCTGCTCCATCTGTTGAATCCAGTACTTTTTCTATTTCACCTGTAAACACCTCATCCTTTGCCCAACCCTGTGGAGTAAAGGAAAGATTATTCATATATTCAATAGATGTAAATGTATCATACCCCAGATGAGAGAATACTTTATATCTCTGGTAAAATGTTCCGTCATTGTTATGCAATGCATGTGTCTCATAGCCTAACGTTTTAAGAACATAGGCAGTAGATTCACATACAGCAGACTGCATAATTGTCTTATACGGATATTCTCCCGGACCGAAATCATCAAGATTTATTCCTGTCTGAACCTCAAATTCAGTATTACATGTTCCCGCGCCAAACACCGGCACAGACAAATCACCCGAAGTATATTCATTCATAAGAGCATGGAAATTAGGTATTGGATCCTCTGAAAATTTAACTCCCTTCACCATTGTCGGATCAAAAAATGACTCCAGCTGAACAAAAATAATATTAGGCGTCTTATCTGAAGCCGGAGTCTCCGCATCATCCAGATTCTGCTTCAAATCATCCATATACTTGCTGGTATATTCTTTTGATTTGCTGATTCCGCGTCCTATTACAGAGCTGGAGAAACAGTATGCAAATCCATATTTTTTGTAAGCCTGGGCTAAATTGCTAAAATTTCTTGTAAGTACACCTGCAAGAAGAAATGTCGTTGTAAGTGAATAAGTCAAAAGTGAAATTATAATTATATGCGTTACTGTATAAAAATAAAATTTCTTTTTAGACACAGTAATCTCTATACGGGGTGCTTTCTTCCAAAGAAAAAACAATCCTGTTCCTGCTAATGCAACCCCTGCTATAATGAGAATTATTTTTATTATATTCAGATATAGCGGAAGCACCTTGATGGCATCTTTTATCATCATAATATCCATCCAGGTAAATGGAGTTTTTCTTGAACATAAAATAACAAAATTAGTAATTGCCGCAAGCAACCAAACAAAAGTCACCAGCCCATATACGAAGTATCTACGCTTAAACAACAAAGCTATACACATTGTAGTCATGATAATCATCACGTTATAGAAAAAAACCAATGGATTAGTAAATGGTAACACAAATCCCATTAAGCTTCTTCTGTTAAAGCATTCAATTATCATATTTAACACGACTGAATAAACTAATATACGGCTTATCTCATATCCCCAGATTTTCTTTATAATTGTTTTTGCTTTATCCATAACCGCAATAATGCTCCTTATTTCAATTACATTTTTTAATCTGTTCGATAATATCCCTTGCTTTTTCTTTTAATTTAGATGATGCTGACCTTGATGTGATAATAGTGCCCGCAAATTTTCTGGATTCCTCAAGTTCCCCGCACTTAAAGCCCAGACTTGCAAGCAAATAATTAATTGTCATTTCATCCATGCCACAAATAGGCGGATACATAGTCTGAATAGCTTCTTTAAAGCCCTTGTATGCATCCGCAATATATTCCTGCTCATACCTTCTGTACATTGCAATATACTCATCAGGAGCCTGCATTTCCATCAGTTCATCAATCTTACCACGATAGAGCCACGCAAGCTTAAGACATAAATATGCACTTTCACTTATCTTACCGTGAGTTACCATCTCAGTAAGCATCGCCATCTTGCATCTTCTTATTGCTACATCATAACTATACACTTCATCATCGCTTAAAGTCATGGTAAACTTCGGCTCAATATTTGATCTGATACTTTCCCTCTGTTTTGAGGTAAGATGACCAAAATTTCTCTGAGATGCTGCGTATCCACAATGAGGACAAAGAATAATATCATACTTGACTACATCTATTCCTGAATATAGTGGTTTCAAAATATCATCTGTTCCTATAAGACGCGCTTTTCCTGTTTTTACCTGCTTTGTTGTAAATTTCCTCTGACAGGCATCACACACCATGGTTTTATCTAAAATCAATGACTTCTCATCACTTTCTGCCATTAGTGTCCTCCCCTTATATTATTATAAAATCAATCAACTAGTTAGGCATTTTGAAAGAACTCTTTAATGACACTATTCTGTTAAATACAGGTGCGCCCTCTTTTGAATCTTTACTGTCGACGCAGAAGTATCCGTTCCTTACAAACTGGAACTTATCTCCTTCTATGCTCTTAAGTAATTCCGGCTCAAGATAGCAATCCTTTAAGACTGTAAGGGAGTTAGGATTAATGTTCATTGAACCATCTTCCTCGTTATACACACCCTTTTCCTCATCGACTATATTCTCATAGAGTCTTACCTCAGCTTTTGCTCCCATAGTTGCTGAAACCCAGTGGATTGTGCCCTTTACCTTACGCTCAGTAAAGTTTCCTCCCTTAGTTGCAGGGTCATATGTACAATGAACCTCCACAACCTTTCCATTCTCGTCCTTTACACATCCTGTACATGTTACATAATATGCATTCATGAGACGTACTTCATTGCCCGGGAACATCCTGAAATACTTCTTAGGAGGATCTTCAAAAAAGTCCTCTCTCTCAATATAAAGTTCCTTTGTAAATGGCACCTTTCTGCTGCCAAGTTCAGGGTTCTCCTGATTATTTGGAACATCCATATACTCAACGAGCTCATCAGGATAGTTATCAATAACAAGCTTTACAGGATCAAGCACTGCCATCATTCTGCCAGCCTTAAGCTTAAGATCCTCTCTTATGCAATACTCAAGCATAGGGTATTCGACAGAACCCTGTGCCTTTGTTACACCAACAAGTTCAACAAACATCTTTATAGATTCCGGTGTAAAGCCTCTTCTTCTTAATGCAGCGATTGACACAAGCCTTGGATCATCCCATCCGTCAACAATTCCATCCTCTACCAGTTTCTTAATATATCTCTTACCTGTTACAACATTTGTAAGGTACAGCTTTGCAAATTCTATCTGCTTTGGATTCTCTGATGGGTCATCCTTATATCCCAGCTCTGTCACTACCCAGTCATAAAGTGGTCTGTGATCCTCAAATTCAAGAGTACAGATAGAATGAGTGATTCCCTCAACTGCATCCTCGATTGGATGAGCAAAATCATACATAGGATAAATGCACCATTCATCGCCTGTTCTGTGATGAGTCATATGGGCAACCCTGTAAATAACAGGATCTCTCATATTGATATTAGGTGAAGCCATATCAATCTTGGCTCTTAACACCTTTGCACCATCCTCATATTTACCATTCTTCATATCCTCAAAAAGTGCAAGATTCTCCTCAACACTTCTGTTACGGTAAGGGCTTTCCTTACCCGGTTCGGTAAGCGTTCCCCTATAGGCGCGAATTTCCTCCGCTGACAAATCGTCCACATACGCCTTGCCCTTTTTTATGAGCTTTACTGCACTCTCGTACATCTGCGGAAAATAATCAGAAGCAAATAAAACATCGCCATGCCACTTGGCACCAAGCCACTCAACATCTTTTTTGATTGACTCTACGAATTCTACCTTCTCCTTTGTAGGATTAGTATCATCAAATCTCATATTAAACTGGCCGCCATACTGCTTTGCCAACCCGTAATTCAATAATATAGACTTTGCATGTCCAATATGAAGATAACCGTTTGGTTCAGGTGGAAATCTTGTCACAACCTTACTGCAATGACCTTCCTCAATATCTTTCTCAATAATCTGCTCTATGAAATTCTTTGATACAACTTCGTTTTCCATGCTTATTCTCCATTCATTTATCTGATAAAAAAACTGCCCTTTAACGACAATTAAATTTATTTTACAGCAAAATTTTATTTCGTTCAACTGATTAATGGCTATATTCGAGCATTTCCTTTAATTCTTCAACCTCAAACTTATAATGGCTGTTACAGAAATGGCAGTTAACCTCGATTGGTTCATTATCATCAATCATAGCCTGAATTTCCTGTTTTCCGATACTTATAACCGCCTTGCTGACGCGTTCCTTTGAACAGTTACAGTAAAATTCTGTTGGGACTGTGTCAAGAATCTGTAAATCCATATCCCCAAGAATAGTTTCGAGAATCTGTTCAGGAGTCAGTCCGTGTTCTAACATCTCGGTTACTGATTTAACCTCCCTGATGCGGTTCTCAAGCTTATCGATAAACTCCTCAGATGCATTTGGCATGAGCTGGACAATAAAGCCGCCTGCTTCCTTAACTGTATTATCCTTGTTCATCAGAACCCCAAGACCTACAGATGAAGGCACCTGCTCACTTGTTGCAAAATAATATGTGAGGTCGTCTGCTATCTCACTGGTTATAAGAATAGTATCGCCAACATATGGCTCTTTCAAACCAATATCCTTAATTACACTTAACACTCCTATGCCAACGGCACCTGCAATATCAAGCTTTCCATCCTTAAGCGGAAGCATGACCTGTGGCTCTGCAACAAACCCTTTAACTCTTCCTTTCGAATCTGCAGTTACTGTCATAGAACCGATTGGTCCGTTGCCCTTTATCTGAACAGTGAGAACATCAGTGTTATTCTTCATCATTACGCCCATCATAGCTGTTCCGGTCAGAAGCCTTCCCAGTGCTACCGTTGCGATAGGGCTCATTTCATGTAACTGTCTTGCCTTATCAGTCAATTCACGGGTTGTTGCCGCAAATGCCCTTACCTGTCCATTTGCCGCAGTAGCTCTCACAATATAATCCTTCATACTTTTCCTCCGTTTTACCTTGTAATCCATTTTTATTTTTCAACAACAAAATATAGCCGTTCAGAATCTTCTCCCGGCTGTTCTTTAGAAAAAGCGTTGTAAACTGCCTTTAGCTTCAATCCCTGGGAAATAATACTTTCCTTCACTTCATCTATAGTAAATCCGTGCTGATAATGCTCTTCCATAAATCTTTCAAAGCTTCCATCCTCATTCTTTACAAAAACCGCAAGCTGATATTCATTATTCCTGTTGTCATCATCATAATAATTATCCCAGATAAATGCTGAATCTTCCCTATTTTCTGCAAATGTGTTATCAGAAAGAATATCTCTGAAAAAATGAATGGTCTTTAAATCAAATATAAACACACCACCTTTTTTCAGATTCTCCTGAACGCATCCAAAAACTGCCTTTAAGTCTTGTACTGAAGTAATATAATTCATTGAATCCCCTATGCTAATCATGGCATCCGCTTCGTATGGAAGTGCAAAATCCCTCATATCCTGACAGGTGTATATTATCTCACATTCCTCATCATATGACTTCTCAGCGGCGATAGAAAGCATATCTTCCGACAAATCTATTCCAATACATTCATATCCTTCTTTTGCCATTCGCCTTGTTATGGTTCCGGTCCCACAGCCAAGCTCTGCCACAGTCATTCCTTCACATACCCCGTTCTCCTTCATAAGAGATAACATATAATCTCCCCATTCATCGTAAGGTATGTTATCCATATATTCATCATAAACATAAGCGAATCCTGTATATGCATCCATTGCCTTCTTCTCCATTCCAATTCATCTAACAACACAACGACCTGCCGAGATAACCCGGCAGGCCATAAACATGCACTTATAAATCTATCCTGATTATAAACCTATCTTAAGCATTCTTACCACAGCACTGCTTATACTTCTTTCCGCTGCCACATGGACATGGTTCGTTACGTCCAATCTTCTTTCCCTTTACAACTGTACCTGAAAGCTTCTGCTTCTTGTAAAGATCCTTTCTTGTTTCCTCATCAAGAAGATTATCCCACTGTGGAAGCTCGTATAACCAGTCAGCCTTGCATCCGACCATATTGTAATAAAGCTTTTCCTTGTCATAATCAAGGCTTACGGTTGTATCTTCATCCATAGTCTCAATTGGATTAGGAGTCTTTAAACTGTCGTTGATTCCATCAAGGAACCCTGTCATGAGGAGAACTTCTACCTGGTACTTATCAGCGAGTTCTTTAACTGTACCTGTTACAACCTCATCAGGATTAGACAGAAGCTGCTCATATATAGCCTTTTCCTGCTGAAAATAGCTTCCCCAGAACTGGTTCGCCTGACTTTTATTCATCTCTGTCTCGTATGCAAGTTTTCTCCATGTTTCAAGTAATGCCATTGTAAATACCTCTCATTCATAACGCCAGCGGCGCTTTATCTTTTAATATAAGATTCATTCTATGTGAATGAATTAAATACTGAGCCGCTCACATATGAATATGAACCGCTGGCAGTATATGTATTAGTCGTTGCAAGCTTTGATAAAACTGACGCTGAACTGCTGTAAATATTGGATGCAGCAACAGACGCTCTGCCTGTTAAAGCACCTCCATTGCCAAACACTGACTTAACTTGGCTTATATCTGCAGCCTTAAATGCCTCTTCATCAATAGAAAGCTTGTTGTCTGTTCCGATTGAAACGCCAATCGACTTAAGAAGCGATGAGTTTCTATTCGTGTATGTTATAAAATTACTTGCCGCACGCAGTGTAGCATCATCCTCTGAATCGGCTGTCAAGCCAATTAAACTGTTGTAATCCTTAACATACGCTGACGCAGCTTTGTAAATTGCATCTCTGTCATAATCTGTACTCTTATTTCCATCTTTATCAGTTATCGTCTTCTTATCCCAAAGAGAAGACTTATTAAGTTCTGATACATCTTCAATCAAAGCCTTAGCTGCGTCTCTTGTTGCAGTAGCATTCACCTTGGTTGCTGCTGTAGTTGTCTGCTTAGCACTGTATGTCGAAGATGCTTTATTCCCCGTATCCTGACTATAATAGCTCTTTAAAAGCGAACGATAGGAACCATTCCTGATACTGCTATATGTGTTCAGGTCTATGCCGGAGAATAAACTTCCGGATGAAGTTTTATTTCCCATATTTGAAAATAATGATGAAACAAAACTCGAATTATAACTGTTAATTCCGTTCATAATAACACCTCCCTGTTGATAATAACCATATCCTGCCAACCTCCATGTAACGCAAATATATGTATGGCTATATTTATTTTATCACAAAACAAAAAATAATCAAATACAATTATGAAAGACTCTGTATATAATCCCAAATTGATTCTGCTGAGTTGAAATTCTCAGGTGTAACGTCATCTGCAGATATATTCACGTCAAATGCGTCATTCAAAGCCTCAACAAGTGAATCGATTTCATAGGAATCAAACATTTCGTCATCAATTAATGTATCGCAAGTTTCATAATCAATGTCCGAATTTAGTTCCATCAAAATGTCCATCAATTGATTCATAATCTAATCCTGCCTTTCCCATATAATCAACGAAAATAAACATACAACAAGTATAGTATATAGTCAAGACAAATATACGCATATCTCATTAATTCATTTTATAATTGTGTATTTTCTTGCAATTGTCATTAAATAAAGATATACTCAAATCATTCATAGGCATTTATAGGAGGGGTTAATGAAAAAATTCAAGCAGATAGCAGCGCTTCTTGCTGTAATTATATGGGTAGGCTTTATTATACTTACAATGGTTGTATCATTTATCAATAACGAATTATGCAAGCGCATCTTCCCCGGATTAATATTTACGGTCATCGTATTTCCTGTTGTTATTTATGGAATGATGCTCATATACAAATTATTAAAAGGCCGCAAGTAACCATCGTTACCTGCGACCTTTTTACTTATTGTCATTTACAATCTTTATTGTGGCACTGGTTCCAAGTCTGTCAGCACCCGCCTCAATCATGGCCATTGCGGTATTATAATCCCTTATTCCTCCTGCGGCTTTTACCTTTGCCCTGCTGCCTGCAACTGTTTTCATTAAGGAAACATCTGTTATTGTAGCACCTGCAGATCCAAAACCTGTGGAAGTTTTTACGAAATCGGCACCTGCTTCAACAGCGAGTTCACACGCCTTGACCTTTTCTTCATTTGTAAGCATACAAGTCTCAATTATAACCTTTAAAATCTTTCCATTACATTCATTTCTTACAGCAAGGATATCTGCCTTGACATAATCATAATCTCCATCCTTTAATGCGCCCACGTTAATTACCATATCTATTTCGTCGGCACCATTTTTTACCGCCATCTTCGTTTCAAAAGCTTTACTCTCAATATCCATTGCGCCCAGAGGAAATCCAACCACAACACAGGTAGCCACATCACTTCCCTTAAGCTCATTTTTTACAAATGCTGTATGACAGCTGTTAACGCACACCGATGCAAATGAATACCTGAGGGCTTCCTCGCATATTGCCCTTATCTCATCCTTAGTGGCATCTGCCTTTAAAATGGTATGGTCAAAATATTTTTCAAATTTCATATAAATTATCCTTTCTGCAACTGTTATATTTAGATCTTTGCGTAACTTGTTTTTTCACCGGGCAGTTGTGCAAAAATGCCGTACCCATGCAATGCTTATGCTATTTACATGAATACGGCACTATATGTTTCCTAAATATCAGCCATTTTATTTGTTATATGAGCTTACTCTGTGAATAATCTCATGTCTTCCCGGACCGTTAGAAACCATCGTGATAGGAGCCTCAATTTCCTGCTCAATAGTCTCAATATAATTGCGGCACTCTGCCGGAAGATCCTCGTAATTCTTTATTCCCCTGATTTCGCATTTCCAGCCAGGAAGTGTCTTAAGAACAGGTTTAGCCTTCTCAAGCTGTGATGTAGTAGGGAAATCTCTTGTAACCTTTCCGTCGATTTCGTATCCTACGCAGATTGGAATCTCATCAAGATATCCAAGTACATCAATGACTGTAAGAGCAACTTCTGTTGTTCCCTGCATTCTCACGCCATAACGTGAAGCTACTGCATCAAACCAGCCCATTCTTCTTGGACGGCCTGTTGTAGCGCCAAACTCTCCACCGTCACCGCCGCGGCGTCTGAGTTCATCCGCCTCATCGCCAAATATCTCACTTACAAATGCACCGGCACCTACTGCTGACGAATATGCCTTAACTACAGTCACAACATCTGTTATTGCAGCGGCAGGAATACCTGCTCCGATAGCACCGTATGGGGCAAGTGTAGATGAAGAAGTTACCATTGGGTAAATTCCATGATCAGGATCCTTAAGAGAACCTAACTGACCCTCAAGGAGAATATTCTTGCCTTCCTTAATTGCCTGATGAAGGTATGCAGATGTATCACATACGAATGGAGCCACCATTTCTTTATACTCCATAAGTGTTGCAAATACGTCCTCTTCTTTAAGAAGTGGCTTATGATACAAATGCTCGAGCATAACATTCTTTATTGTACATACATTGGCAATCTTATCCTTCAATGCCTTCTCGTCTCCGAAAAGTTCACTTACCTGAAAGCCGATTTTTGCGTATTTATCAGAATAGAATGGAGCAATACCTGATTTGGTTGAGCCAAATGACTTTCCTGCAAGTCTTGCTTCCTCATATGTATCAAAATCAATATGATATGGCATCATAATCTGTGCTCTGTCTGATACAAGAATCTTAGGCATTGGTACATTTCTCTCTGTAAGGGAATTAATCTCCTTTACAAGATATGGAATGTTAAGAGCAACACCATTACCAATAATACTTGTGATATGATCATAAAAGACTCCTGATGGAAGAAGATGTAATGCAAATTTACCATAGTCATTAATAATTGTATGGCCTGCATTTGAACCACCCTGAAATCTTACAACGATATCAGATTCCTCTGCGAGCATATCGGTAATTTTACCTTTACCCTCATCTCCCCAGTTAGCACCAACGATAGCTTTTACCATAGTTTCCTCCATTCCGCTTTCGCTTGCTTACGCTTATTTCACCTGCGGTGAAATATCTGCGTTGCATACTTCTTCGCGCACTGCATTCCGTGGGCTTTCCCACGCTTATTTCACCTGCGGTGAAATATTTGCTCCCATAATGCGGTGCAAAATAGCACAAGTAAGCCCTTGTTTGTGAGCAAGCTCTTTGCTTTCCTCTACTTCAATGCGGTGCAATTCATAATTGTGCTCTGCACAATTATTCATTACGCGCCTTCCGCGCTATAAAACAGTACGAGTAAGCTCTTGTTTGTGAGCAAGCTCTTTGCTTTCCTCTACTTTAATGCGGTACAATTCATAATTGTGCTTCGCACAATTATTCATTACGCGCGTTCCGCGCTATAAAACAGTACGAGTAAGCCCTTGTTTGTGAGCAAGCTCCCAACAAGGGCTTACTCGTACTGTTTTGCACCGCATTATGATTCGAAAGCTATTGAGGGGAATCGGACCCCCGACCTCTTCATTACCAATGAAGTGCTCTACCCCTGAGCTACAATAGCATTTTCAAACAATTCTTTATATCATAAAAGACTCATTCTGTCAATATTCATTAGGCTTGAGTTTCCGTACCATAAGCAATGACTCTATCTTTCGTTGTCTGTAACAGCTCGGCAAATATATCGGTTATCTGTTGCCATATTCCCAGTAATCGCACCGTGTGGAGTGGGTATTTCCATTTTGGAAACTACCACTTCTTCACGAAGTTCTCCCTGCTCAAAAATATTTTTTAAATGCTTGCTGATTGCCGGTGTCTGCACACCGAACAATTCAGCCATAGCCTTTTGTATAGAATAAATTGACATATATAGCCCATATAATAATACAAGTACCTATGATAATTCCTATTATGTATCCTGCCATTTTTTACACCTTTTTCGTACTATTTTGAGCTTGTTTAAATTATTAATCCCTTTTACAAATAGTACACATACATTATATATATGCAAGCCGGAACCATCATAATCCCAAGACTTAAGCCAAGCCAATACCACTGATTAGTTATTGCCTTCTTTGGATTATTCTTACATACCCATATCTTTTCTTTTTTGCCAGCACGCTTAGGGAATAATGTATGAGCATTTGACTCATATTTTATGCCTTGAAATTCATACATACACATATCAAAGCTTTGAAGCCCACCTTCAGTTACCGTGCCTTCCACCTTGGCGTAGAATAAATTAATATATATAGCCCATATTATAAAACCTATTCCAAATATTAATTCTATTATACACTCTGCCATATCTTCACACTTTCTTTGTATTGTATGAACTTAATGATATTATCAGTTTACTTAGATTATTACTCACTTTATCATTGTTCCATTGGTGTTGTCCTTCACTTCCTCAGAGTGATTTAATTTGTTTACCATTCCCTTAAATAATCCATCATTTTTATGAAAATAGTACTGTTCCTTCTCTGTCTGTAAATGGTGAGTACTTTTCTATTATAACATTTTTCCTAAAAAAATTTTTTCTATACCTGCCTTACTTTAAATACCCACGGACAAATCCGTGGGTTGTGTTATAAATGTTTCATTCTCCGTTGCTATCTAGATATACTTCTCTCGTTCAAGCTACCGCGTCTTTCTTTTCCTGAATTGCATGTTTTGATGTTTCGTTAATTCATATATTTCCGGAATATAGATATGCGTTCTCATTTCTTTATAGCAACTCTATTATATGTAATATGTGAATAAGAGTTCTATCCCAAAAACAACAACAATAACTGCATGAATCAAACCGAACCAATACCACTGATTAGTTATTGCCTTCTTTGGATTATTCCTACATACCCATATCTTTTCCTTTTTGCCAACACGTTTAGTGAATAATGTATGAGCAAGTGACTCATATTTTATGCCTTGATATTCATACATACACATATCAAAGCTTTGAAGTCCACCTTCTATTACCGTACCCACCACTTTATCATAAAATAAATTGACATATATAGCCCATATAATAATACAAGCACCTATAATAATTCCTATTATGTATCCTGCCATTTTTTACACCTTTTCGTGCTATTTTGAGCTTGTTTAAATTATTTATCCCTTTTACAAATAGTACACATACATTATATATATGCAAGCCGGAATCATCACTACTCCTAGGCTTAGACCAAACCAATACCACTGATTAGTTATTGCCTTTTCTGGGTCATTCTTACATACCCATACTTTTATTTTCTTTCCTGACCTCATTGAAAACAATTTGCGAACAGCAGATTTATATTCTATGCCTTTATATTCATACACACACATATCATAATTCATAAACCCACCAGTAGTTATCGTTCCTTGCACCTTTGTATAGAACAAATTAACATATATAGCCCATATTATAAAACCTATTCCAAATATTAATTCTATTATACACTCTACCATATCTTCACACTTTCTCTGTATTGTATGAACTTAATGATATTATCAGTTTACTTAGATTATTAATCACTTTATCTATTGTTCCATTAGTGTTGTTCTTCACTTCATCAGTGTGATTTAATTTATTTACCATTCCCTTAAATAGTCCATCATTTTTATAAAAATAGTACTGTTCCTTCTCTCCCACGATTCTAAGGAGTCCCAAGTTAGTTAAATATCGTATGCATTGCACATCATTGGTAGCTTCATTCACATTATAGTAATTACCTTCTTCACTTGTTTTTGAAAAAAGCAGCGTTTTGTATGTATATACTATCTCACTATAGCAGAACATTCTATACATTTGCTCAACATCCTCTTTTACGCCTGTCGTAACTAGTAAAATATCTCTTACCGCCACGACAATATTTATATATGGGATATCTAATAAAAATACATTAATTCCTATGTTCAGTACATATTCCGGAATATCTCTTCCCAAATTGTTAATAACCACTTTTTCATATTCGTCCCCTAACAATTCCACCACATCTGCCGCAGCATTTTTAATATCTGTACTGATATATTTATTTGATGAAAGTGAATTCAGAGCATCCATATTTTCTTCAAATACTTTGCTGTTAGCATTAACTTTATACAGACTTACAGCTGTGTCAACAAAATCCTCAGCGCTTGTCCATATCACTATTGCATGGAAAACATCAGTTAAAAATTCTGTACTGCCTTCCACAATTGTTCCAACTTTCTCTGCCGACCAGTATTTAGGAATATATTCTTCAGCTCGGCATGCAAATGTAGCCAGCTGTTGTCTTGCCTCCTCCAACTTATTAAACTCCAGAATAACATTTGTAAGCCTTGTATTATATAACGCATCTATCTCTTTCGATTTTACACATCCATTAATCGCACTAATTGCAGCATTTATATCAGTCGACAGAACATAGCATTTATTAGCATATTCATCTGTAATATTCACTACATATGATAATAATTGAAAAGCTATATCTGTAAATGTCTTCTTTGCTTCAATCAATTCAGAATTTTTTATATTCTCATTGTTGACTGTGTCTGCATAATAGTTAATAATCACATCTCTATATAGCTCATGTTTATTCCATACTCCTGAAATAACAGCAGAATATCCAATTCCAAATGATGTATATGTTCCGTATCTCATATCATCTGCATAACTCTCATATGCATAGAGCGATGATTTCATCAGACTATCAGCAGGGCTCTTCAATATCGAATATTTCATTGGGTCTGAGCCTCTTTTAACTTCTGTGTAATCATCCACAGCATCATAATCACTGTGTTTCATAAGCGGATTAGATGTCATTTCAATATAAGTTTGTGCTCCTCTAGTTACAACTTTTATTTCCTGTCCATTCTTTAACCCATCTCCATCCCAGTCATCAGAAGCTTTATCGGATGCATTAACATTAAAATCAATCCCCGATAACTCTTTAGAGCCATTGCTTAAAACTATTTCACCATTTTTTATTTTTTCAGTATAATAGTCTGAGATTCCATCCTCATTAGAGTCTGTTACAAGATCAACTGCATCCTCTCTAACTTTATCAAGCTCGCCCTTTAAATCTGAAATCACATTAGCATGATAAAAACTGCCACAAGCATTCTGTGCCACATTAGTCAACAGATTTTGATCTGTTATTCCTATTCCGATAGTGTAAATCGTTACTCCAGACTGCTTTGCTCTCTCCACCAGATTCTTATAGTTTGATTCATATGTCGTATAAGGTTGATCATATTCATCTGTAAACACTACCATCATCTTATATCCATTAATCTGGTTTGCATCAAACTCATCCAGTGCTTTTTCTATTCCTGTGTATATTGATGTTTTTCCATAAGCAATCATATTGTTTACTGCTTTTTTTATTATGTTCTTATCTTCTGTAAAACCGCAACGCAGTGTTGCACTGCTTGTAAATGAAATAAGTGCAGATGAATCCTTTTCCTCAAGTTCATCTACAAAGGAATTAATTACAGTCTTTGCAGTAGAAAGCTTTGACCCACCCATACTTCCTGACAAATCAACAACTAATGCCACATTCAGGCTATTTTCTCCAGCTGCAGCCTTTATATTATTGCTCCATACCTTATCGAATTCTACCTTGTTAAGCAAGACATATGTTGAAAAATGTGTTGTAGTCGCTGTTACCTTCCCATTTTCTACAATCTGATCAGCAAGTTCCTCATACATCTTAGTTTCTTCATTGAAATAGTATATTCTTGGCTGAAACTCATCTGAAATCTCACCTAACGATTCATCATAAGTATATACCAGCTTTGCCTCATCAAATGTACCTTCAAGTGTGAAATCAAAGCCATCACCTAAGTAGCCGGCAACCATAGGCGAAATATACCAGTTGTCGCTTGGCATTACTCTGTCAATTGTTAATGATTCCGGGTCAGCTTTGGCACAGTCTATATATACACTTGCTCCGACAGGATCATATTCATTAACATCTCCCGTTGTTGAGGAGATACTAAAGCCAGAATCTTTTACTAAAGGGTTGGTATTATTAGCTAATTCCCATCCGTCGCCGGCATTATCTCCATCAGTATCCTTCTTAGTTGGATCTGTCTTATAGCTTGTAACCTCATCATAATCAGTTACACCATCCATATCTGTATCGTTATATGATGCATTGGTGCCAATAGCGACTTCATATCCATTACTTAAACCGTCTTTATCAATATCATCATTAAAATCATCTATTCCATTGCCATTGGTATCTTTCTTTAACGGATTAAGCCCCACAACCATTACTTCCTCGTAATCTGTAAGTCCATCTCCATCTGAATCTTTTTCAAATACATTGGTTCCATATATTTCTTCTATGCCATCTGGAATTCCATCATCATCACTATCCTGGTATTCGACAGTATATTTACCATTATTATTAATTACCTTAAAGCTGACAGACTTATGTTTTCCGGCTTCAACATAATAATATTCTTCAGTGAAATCATTGCTCAATTCACATATGTACTGAATTTCATTCTTTATATTTGCTAATAATAAATAATCAGAATCATCTATAGACTTATATATATTAAATTCATCTGTATCTACGTTTGTATACCATTTGATTATGAGCTTAGTATCATCTATTCTGCCCTCAGCAAATATGAATTCTTTGTTATCATCATAAATAGCATTTTCTCTGACAAAATTCATCAATTCTTTGCTTTCATTGATATTCAGGTTATTCTTTGACTTAATACTTATCTTATTAGCAATAATACACACATTGTTCAGGTTGATATTGTCAGCTTCAATGGTAAGTGTTCCATATGGCAGGTATATCAAGCCAGAAAAGCTGATATTATCACACTTTAATGTGACATTACCTGTTTCAGATGCTATAAGTGCATTGTTAGCATTGAACGCTGAGCCATTTACAGTCAAGTCTCCTTTTGTTTCAAGAGCACCGTTAAGATTCAATCCACAATCAAGTTCCAGCTTGTTTTCAATCTTTACCGCTTCGTTAATATTATTGCCTTTTTTATAAACTTCTTCAGAAGTACTTATACATTTATAATCTTTAAAATACTTATCCTCAATAGAATCAAAGAGAATCGGTGTCTTAATGTCAGCATTCTCTGTTATGCTGCCATTCACATTTAGATTTTTTGTAGAAATCGTATTGCCACTGATAAGATTGCCATTAACACACCCCGCACCTGTCTCAATCAAAAAAGAGTCTTCATCGCTAGAAAGCGCTGTTATAGTGCTGTTAAAATTCTCCTCTCCCTCATTTGCAAACGCCAAACTCGTCTGCAGACACGTCGTCACGATTATCGTGACGGCAAGTAACCATGCTAAAATCTTTCTCTTCATTTTTTCTTTCTCCCTCTTATAGTGTATAAAAGTCTGTAGTATGAATACACAAAAAAAGGTTGCATCAAAGAATAAATTCCTTAAATGCAACCGAACTATCATAGTGTAAACCCAGTATCTTCTCATAAACCCCTGTTTTATACACACTGCACCTTTTTGGCTGATATTGCCTTGCTCCGGATTCGCTGGATGGCATTGTCCACGGATTTTGGGCTTTTGCCGGTTATTTTGGATATCTGGATGTAGTCATTTCCCTCAAGGTATAAATCGAGAACCTTTCTTTCGTATGAACTCAATGATTTTTTTATTCTGCTTTCAAGTGAATCCGTAAATTCTTTGTCGATGTACAGATTTTCCGGATTCTGCTCTAGAGACGTATTTAGCACATCTACCAGCTTCAATTCATTGTCCTCATCCTGACTTGCAGGAAGTTCGAAGGATACATACGTGTTAAGAGGAGCATTTTTCTTTCTGTTTGATGCCGATATTGCATTTATTATCTGCCTGTCGATGCAAAGTCCGGCAAATGTTGAAAAAGCTGCATATTTGCCGGGGTCGTACCCCATCATAGCCTTATACAGTCCAATCATACCTTCCTGAATCAGGTCATCGCTGTCTCCCCCAACAAGATAGAGCTTCCGGGTTTTCATCTTTACAAGTCCCTTATATCTGTTAAACAGCTCATCCACAGCTTTTTCTTCGCCATTTCTGTATAATTCTATCAATTGCTCATCGCTAAAATGTTCAAATTCCATATCAATCCCCATATTTCATGATTATTAGTCGTTTGCGAAACTCCTTTTTTGTGAAATGTTGTGCGATTTATTTGAGGCGTTGTCTTACTATCTCGTAAGCAAGCACTCCCGCAGCAACTGATGCATTTAATGAGTCAATATCACCCTTCATTGGAATTGACGCCACAAAATCACATTTTTCTTTTACCAGGCGGCTCACTCCACTTCCCTCATTTCCAATAACAAGTCCTATTGGTCCTTTAAGGTTAAGGTTGTACATTGTCTCTCCATCCATATCTGCACATACAAACCACAAGCCCTGCTTTTTTAGTTCTTCTATTGTCTGTGAGATATTAGTTACTTTTGCCACAGGTGTGTAATTAATTGCTCCTGCTGATGTCTTTGCAACAGTTGCAGTAAGCCCCACTGCCCTTCTCTTTGGAATAATTACGCCGTGGGCACCTGCTAAGTTAGCAGTCCTTATAATCGCTCCGAGATTATGTGGATCTTCTATCTCATCAAGTATGAAAATAAATGGGTCCTCCCCCTTATTTCTTGCAGCCTCAAGTATGTCATCAACCTCAGCATATTCATATGCTGCCCCGATAGCAACAACACCCTGATGGTGTCCTGTGTTGCACAGGTGATCAAGTCGTTCCTTATCCACATAGCTTATCAGTGCGTCTGTTTTTTTCGCTTCTCTGACTATGCTTTTTATCGGTCCGTCCTGACAGCCGTCAAGAATATACAGCTTATCTATTGTTTTTCCTGCGCGAAATGCCTCAAGAACCGCATTTCTGCCCACAAACACCAATTCATTTACTTTCATCAAACGTTCTCCACAATTTCTTTTTCATATTACTATATATTTTCTTTTTATTTTTCCAGCTCAGAGCCACTCCTGGTTATCCCCATATGAATAAGCTCTGCTAATCTGTCATACCTGCCCTGAAGATATAGATATCCCACCAAAGCCTCATAGCCTGTGGCTCTCCTGTAATCACTCACACTGGCATTCTTAGCCTTGGTGTATGACTTGGCATTTCTTCCACGCTTGTAAATTCCAAGCTCTTCCTCTGAAAGCTCATCCTCGATAAATCCAATCATTATCGACTGTGATTCAGCTTTTACGATGTTGCTTGTCATTTTATTCATCTTATTTACCTGCACATTGCCATGCTCAACAACGTATGACTTGATAACCACATCAAATACGCTGTCCCCAATATAGGCAAGCACAAGTGGCGACATCTGTTTAGGGTCTAAGTTATTTAAGCCAAACTCTCTCCAGATACTTTCGGTAAGACTTCCCCTTATGCTCTCTTCCATCTGACACCCTCTCTGGTATCCTCTAATACAATACCCTTCTTAAGAAGTTCATCTCTTATCTGGTCTGCCAATGCAAAGTTTTTATCTTTTCTTGCCTGCTGTCTCTTTGCAATCATATCGTCAATTTCAGAATCAAGCATTTCTTCTTTCTTAACTACATTAAGACCAAGAATATCAGCCAGCTGTACAATCTTCTCCTTTAAGGCATCAATATATGCCTTTGTGTTGTCCGCGCTGCTGTTTGAGTTAGCAAGCTTTACAAGCTCAAATACTGCTGCAATTGCATCAGCGGTATTAAAGTCATCCTCCATTGCAGCCTCAAATTTGGCATATATATCATCAACTGATTTAAGAATAATCTTCTCGTCATCAGTCATTTCACCTGCCTTTGCACACTCAGACAAATGTGTGAGATTCGTCACAGATGTAATAATTCTGTCCAGACTGTTCTTTGCTGACTCCATAAGCTCATGACTGAAATTGATAGGATTTCTGTAATGTGCACTGAGCATAAAGAATCTGAGCACCTGAAGGTCATATTCATTGCTGATATCTCTTACGGTAAAGAAATTGCCAAGAGACTTTGACATCTTCTTATTGTCAATATTTAAAAATGCATTGTGCATCCAGTACTTTGAAAATGGAACTCCATTTGCAGCCTCTGACTGTGCAATTTCATTCTCATGATGTGGGAATATAAGGTCCTCGCCGCCTGCATGAATATCTATCTCATCTGCAAGATATTTCTTAGACATAACTGAACACTCAATATGCCAGCCCGGTCTTCCCTCGCTCCAAGGAGATTCCCAGTAAGGCTCACCATCTTTTTTAGGCTTCCACAATACGAAATCAAGCGGATCTTCCTTCTCGTCCTCACCTGTAACCTTAAGGCTGTGGGCTTCATCCCTGTGTCCTGCCTCTAAGTCATCTATATTCTTCTTAGAAAGCTTTCCGTAGCCCTCGAATTTTCTTGTTCTGTAATATACAGTTCCATTGACACAATATGCATAGCCCTTGTCAATCAGAGTCTGAATCATGTCAATCATTCCCTGAATTTCCTTAGTTGCAAGCGGATGTGTTGTTGCAGGCTTTATGTTCATTCCTGCCATATCTTTTTTGCACTCCGCTATGTATCTTGTGGAAATTTCCTCAGCTGAAACTCCCTCCTCTATTGCCTTCTTTATAATCTTGTCGTCGACATCAGTAAAATTAGACACGTAATTAACATCATAGCCCTTGTATTCAAGATACCTTCTTACTGTATCAAACACTATCATTGGTCTTGCATTACCGATATGGATAAGGTTGTAGACAGTAGGTCCGCAGACATACATTTTTACCTTTCCTTCCTCCAATGGAACAAATTCTTCCTTGCTTCTTGTTAATGTATTAAAAATCTTCACTTTTATATCCTCCATAAATCTATACAAATAATCTTTATACCTAAGAACGCTTTGAACAGCCACCACAGCCGCTACAATTCATCATATCTGACGAACCGTAAATGTAGTTGGAAACCGGATTAAGACTGCATATCGCCTGGGAAGATATTCCCTCACCACTTCCTGTAAAGCCAAGTCCCTCCTCTGTTGTCGCCTTAACATTTACCTGATTTATATCAATGTGAAGTGCCTCTGCTATATTTTTTCTCATATCATCAATGTAAGGGCGCATCTTAGGTTTCTGTGCAATTATGGTTGCATCAATATTCTCAATTACATAATTATTCTCATCTATCAGCCGTCCAACCTCACACAAAAGCTTTATGCTTGAAATTCCCTTATATCTGTCGTCAGTATCCGGAAAAATCTTTCCTATATCTCCAAGAGCTGCCGCACCAAGCAGCGCATCCATTATTGCATGAAGAAGAACATCTGCGTCTGAATGTCCAAGAAGCCCTTTTTCATAGGGAATGTCAACTCCACCCATTATCAGCCTGCGTCCTTCCACAAGTTTATGAACATCATAACCTAATCCTACTCTCATGCTTTAGCCCTTTCTTTGTTAATCTGCCACATTTGTTTACAATAAACCACTTTTAAGTAAAACACATTTTACTTATATTATCAAGCATAATTATCCATTCCCTGTTTTTACAAAAAATATATTTCTAAGATAAAATTGTATTTTTTTAAAACTTATATATAATATATGATGATACCAGGATTGTGAGAGTACGAAGTACGTAACAATCCGTAGGTATCACAGTTATGATAATACAACCACATAAAATACACCTGTCAGAGGATTACAATATGAATGGAATGATACTATTTTTGGAAATATTAGGAACTATCGCATTCTCCGTTTCCGGAGCCATTGAGGCCATGAAAAAGAACATGGATTTGTTAGGCGTTCTGGTACTTGGTCTTGTCACTGCCGTTGGAGGAGGAATTTTAAGAGATATGATTATGGGTGAACTGCCGCCTGCTGCTTTCCGAAATCCCCGAAATGTGATAATAGCAATTGTTGCTGCATTCCTGGCATTTATCGTCGGTGCAGTCGCTTCAAAGAAGAAAAAAAGCAGTCACAAAAATATATGGAATCAGATACTTCTTATATCTGATGCGGTGGGTCTTGGAGCATTTACTATCCTTGGAATCCGCTGTGTACACGAGCAGTACGGTTACAACAATCCTGCTCTGCTTCTGTTTGTGGGTGTGATTACCGGTGTTGGCGGCGGTTTAATACGGGATATCTTTGCAGGAAATGTTCCATATATATTCCGCAAACACATTTATGCAACTGCTTCATTGGCAGGTGCTGCCGCTTATCTGTGTCTTGAGAAAACCGGCTACATTGATCTGGCCACCGCCATAAGTTTATTAATTGTATTACTGGTGCGGCTATTTGCAGCCAGATTCCAGTGGAATCTTCCCCGTGTTCATCTCGAGGAGTAGCTATTTGCAAAATACTGTGATTAACACCGGACGTTGCGAAAAGAAAATGTTTTGCAAACGCCTGCTAAACAATTATAAAAAGGAGGACTTATTTTGAAAGCAACAGAATTATTGAAGGAGGCTGACGAGCTTTTTGATACCGTCGTTGCCAACAGACGTTTTCTGCATACCCATGCAGAAACAGGATTTGATTTAAAAGAAACAGTTGATTACGTACAAAAGGAATTGGAGAATATGGGTTATTCTCCTGTAAAATGCGGTAAAGCAGGGCTTGTCGCTTTAGCAGGCGGCAAAAAAGAAGGAAAGGTATTCATGATTCGGGGAGATATGGATGCTCTGCCAATAAGAGAGGAGGCAGATGTTGATTTTCCATCTGTCAATGGTTGTATGCATGCATGTGGTCATGATATGCACACTGCAATGATGCTGGGAGCTGCGAGATTATTAAAACAGCACGAGGATGAGATTGAAGGAACAATTAAGCTTATGTTCCAGCCTGCTGAAGAGATTTTTCAGGGTTCCCGGGATATGATAAATGCGGGTTTATTAAAGAATCCGGATGTGGATGCAGCGTTGATGATTCATGTAATGGCAGGGATGCCATTTCCTGCAGGAACTGTTGTTGTGTCAGCTCCTGGCGTCAGTGCTCCCGCCGCAGATTATTTTGAAATTAAAGTTAAGGGAAAAGGCTGTCACGGTTCCATGCCCAACACCGGCATTGACCCATTGAATGCTGCAGCTCATATTCTCATTGCTTTGCAGGAAATCCATTCCAGAGAACTGGCAATGGGTGACAAGGCAGTACTGACTATAGGCACCATGAATGCAGGAACAGCTGCCAATGCAATTCCTGATATGGTTACCATGGGTGGAAGTATCCGTACTTTTGATGAGGATACACGAGCATTTATAAAAGAACGTATGACTGATATATCAAAAGGCGTTGCAAGTGCTTTCCGCGCTGAGGCAGAAATAACCTTTGGAAGCGGATGTCCGACTCTTGTAAATGATAGTGATTTATCTTGCTGTGCTGTAAAATATGTTAAAGAATTATTGGGAGAAGGACATGCCTTTTCTGTAGAGGAGCTTAATGCAGCAGGTGGAAACCAGAAGTCTTCCAAGGCAGCAGGTTCTGAAGATTTTGCATACGTCAGTCAGGAGGTTCCGTCCGTCATGCTTGCACTGGCGGCAGGCCAGCCGGAAAAAGGATATCAATATCCACAGCACCACCCTATGGTAAAGTTTGATGAAGAAGCACTTACCGGAGGAAGTGCAGTATATGCATATACTGCTATGAGATGGCTGGAAGAGCACAGATAAGTAAAAGCTTTTGTCTGATAAAATGAAATCTTCATTATTGACAAATCTGTCTTTGTAATTAGAATTATATATATAAACTTATTACACTTAAGAATTATCTGCGGAATGGGGATTAATATGAAAAAAACTAACTGGATGATTAAAGTCATTTTCTTTATATATTTGATTGCAGCGTTGGTTGCAGGTATCTTCTTTTCAGTTAAATCTGTTATTCGTGACAACAATAAAGGCAGAAAGGAATCTCCTTTGATTTCTGAGTATGTTACATGCCCTACTGAAAAAGAAAGCGAATCTGAAACTTCTTCAGGAAATTACTCAACAGATGAAACGCATAAAGAAACCGTTGTAGAATCAAAGCCTGTGGAGACTGTGTCCGAGCAGCCTTCCACGCAGGCTCCTGAGACTTCAACAGTTGCTCCTACTGAACCGGTAACTGAACATTCTTCCACTGTTGCTCCTACTGAACCACCAACCGCCACCGAACCGGTAGTAACCTATGTTCCATACACCTTTGCTAACGGTAAATTCACCGACAAGTCAAAGTCATACACATACAAGGTCGTTGATGCAGATTTTGTAAAGCTACACACTAACTCTGACGGTTCCGGATATCTTACTGTTGTTCCCCGGAACGCCACCGGCAATGTAGTATCTGTGGCTGCATTCTATACACAGATTGAATATAACGGTTATACCGGATATATCTTCAATAAATACATAGAGCTGCACTAAAGTGCAGCTCTAATTTATTCTAGAAATATAAATTCTTTTTCAAATCAGGTTCAACAGCATCACCGGATTCATCTTCACGTTCAGTTACAATGTTATTATCCCTGTATTCCTGCAGCTGTCTGTTAGCCTTTGCTAGCTTTCCTTCTGCTGCCATAATTCTTCTGTTCTGCTCTTTCGCAAGTCTTAAAAGCTGATCAATCTTTTCTTCCTGATCATCCTTATATCCGCTTATTATAACCATTTCAAACGCAATCGCAACAAAAAGAAACATACCAAGCATTGCAACAGGAACGTTTCCAAGATAAATCATCAATTCTGTAAAAAGAAATACTATTCCTCCAACAACACCCAACGCAATAACCTTTTTCTTATACTCTCTCTTCATACGTCGCACTTTTCCTTTCATGGTGGTATTTCAAAGCTTAACATTTGAAAAAAGAACGCTGAATAATTCAACGTTCTCAATCCCTAGTAGCGAGAGAGGGATTTGAACCCACGACACCACGGGTATGAACCGTGTGCTCTAGCCAACTGAGCTATCTCGCCATATTGTATATCAGGCATAACACCATTATAAAAAGTATGGGGCCTACAGGGCTCGAACCTGTGACCCTCTGCTTGTAAGGCAGATGCTCTCCCAGCTGAGCTAAGACCCCATAGCAAAGTGGTTTACTAACCGCAAACCGCTTTGCTATTATAATATTATTTCCTCACATATGTCAAGGTTTTTTTTAATATATTTACATTTTTTTATCTGTTTGCTAAAACAGCTTTATCAATGGCATTGGCAAGCACTGTTGCAAGCTCATCCTGCTTATTGTTAAGAATACTATTATCTGTGTTACTTGTAAGATAACCCATCTCCACAAGCATTGCAGGATTCTCTGCTTTTCTTGTCACTCTGTATTCAGAATAATCAGCCTTTCTTAGATTGATTACTCCATTTCCACTTAATGCATTGAAAAATGAGGTTGCATATTTTCCTGATTTTGAAGATGTATAGTAACATTCCAATCCTGACACTGATGAACTGTCATATGAATTACAATGAAAACTTACAAACAATTCACAATAGTATGAATTCTCGTATGCAACACGCTCCTCCAAATCCACGAAAGTATCTGTTGTTCGTGTCATATACACCGTATATCCCTTACTTTCAAGAAGAGCTTTGACCTTATTTGTCATGGCCAATGTAATAACCTTTTCTGTTGAACCATTCTGTGTTGCACCCGGATCATATCCGCCATGTCCTGCGTCAAGAATAATAAGGTTCTTTGCATCCGAAGGTGTATTCTTCTTTTCGTACGTGAGAATCACCTCATTTGCATATGAAGAACCCGCTCTAACATTGGAATTCCCCCTAGAAGAAGCAATAGCCTTTGCCACTATTGATGGCGAACTTCCCGAAAGATTAAAAGTTGTCTGTGTTGGAGTTTCAGGTGCAGTAGTCTGAGGTGCTTTTGTCGTTTCCTGAGTAGCCTTAGTTGGTGCCTGCGTAGTAGTCTGAATTTCAGTTGAAGTCTCACTCACACTTGCACTTACACTTTCAGTTTCCTGTGTTGCACTGCTCTCAATAGTTTCAGTAGTTTCTTCTGTTTCATTAACTGAGCTTGTCTCTTCCTGTGAAGGATTGTCTGAGGCTGTTTTTACTGCCTTTTTGCCAAAAGTATTATAACCTATGAGAATTGCAGCTGCTATACATGCAACAAGAATTACCACTCCAACTATTATGATGACGATTTTCTTCTTACTGTCATCCTCAGACGTAAATTCGCCCTCGCTAAATCCAACTCCGAAGCCTGCTTCTTTGTTCGCATTAGCCTCCTCCAGGGCTTTTATGGTCTTCTTCGTATTGGCAGTCTCAGCTTCAATTGCAGTTTCAACTGTTTCACCGGACTTCTCCTCTGCGGCTTCTGCCGATGCTTCACCGACACTGTTATCAGTAGTTTCCTCCGGTGTTTCGATTTCTTCAAACTCAAGCACTTCTTCCTCTGGAAGTACATTCTCTTCTGGAAGTGTTTTTTCTTCTGAGACTTTATTCTCTTCTGGAACTGTATTCTCCTCTGGGACTGTGTTCTCCTCTGAAGGTACATTTTCCTCAGACTGAGATGTTACAGAAGTTTCAGAATTGTCCTGCTCCTCCAGCTTTATATCATCATTCATTGTATTACCCCTATTGTAAAAATGTCGTACAAACTATACATTAATCTCGGCTGTCATTCCAAGAGCATCTGCATTAGCGTCAAGCACAGGCTTGATTACTTCGCTTAAATATTCCTCAACCTGTTCTTTTGAGCGTCCCACATAGTTCATTGGATCAAGCTTATCTGTAAGTTCTTCCAATGTAACTCCAAACATTGGCTCTGCAGCGATAAGCTCAAGAAGGTTATTATCAAGACCTTCCTTCTTAACTCTTGCACCGGCAATCATAGAAAGCTCTCTGATCTTCTCATGGAGTTCCTGTCTGTCTCCGCCACGGTTAACTGCATCCATCATAATATTCTCTGTAGCCATAAATGGAAGCTCTGACATCATATGTTTCATGATAACCTTATCATATACAACAAGTCCATCAACAACATTAAGATATAAGTCAAGAATACCATCAACAGCAAGAAAGCCCTCAGGAATTGATAATCTCTTGTTTGCAGAATCATCAAGAGTTCTCTCAAACCACTGTGTAGATGAAACAATCGCAGGATTTAATGCATCACACAATACATAATCTGCAAGTGATGCCATTCTTTCACTTCTCATTGGATTTCGCTTATAAGCCATAGCTGACGAACCAATCTGTGACTTTTCAAACGGCTCCTCAACCTCTTTAAGATGTTGTAAAAGTCTTATATCATTAGAGAACTTATGGGCGCTTGCTGCAATTCCTGCAAGAACATTTAACACTCTGGTATCAACCTTACGTGAGTAAGTCTGACCGGATACAGGTACACACTCCTCAAAGCCCATCTTCTCTGCAATTTTTTTATCAATCTGACGAATCTTCTCATGATCTCCATGGAACAGTTCCAGGAATGAAGCCTGTGTTCCTGTTGTTCCCTTGCATCCGAGAAGTTTCATTGTTGAGAGCACATAATCAAGGTCTTCAAGATCTAACATAAGCTCATTAAGCCAGAGAGTAGCCCTCTTTCCCACCGTTGTAGGCTGTGCAGGCTGAAAATGTGTAAATGCAAGTGTAGGCTGTGCCTTATATTTATCAGCGAACTTTGAAAGCTCATTTATTACATTGATAAGCTTTTTACGAACAAGCTTAAGACCTTCAGTCATAATAATGATATCTGTATTGTCCCCCACATAGCATGATGTCGCTCCAAGATGAATAATTCCCTTTGCATTAGGACACTGAAGACCATAAGCATAAACATGAGACATTACATCATGTCTTACTTCCTTTTCTCTCTTCTTGGCATCTTCATAATTTATGTCATCCTTGTGTGCCTTAAGCTCATCAATCTGCTCCTGAGTGATAGGCAACCCCAGCTCTTTCTCTGTCTCTGCAAGAGCAATCCAAAGTCTTCTCCATGTCTTAAACTTCATGTCTGGCGAGAAAATATACTGCATCTCCTTGCTGGCATATCTCTCTCCAAGAGGTGTCTGATATCTGTCGTTCATATCTAATCCGCCTTTCTTTGTTTCGTAAAAATCATCTCATATTTATACCATCATAATAACCATGAGTATTTCGATTATATCACATCAAAAAATGTAATGCAATTTATTCATCCTTTATATGCCCCTGTGCAACATGAGGCATTATAAAGTTATTTAGTGAATAATCCCAAAGCACACCAGAACCTTCCCTGGTATTAACATTTCTGTTAAGAATCTGACTTAGCTTTACGCCTCGTTCATTCCAGCTTTTTCCGTTGCTTGCACTGTTAAGCAGTGTTGGCTGGAAATTATCTAACGTTCTTGCAAATTTAGCCTCCGGTGTTTTCTGTTCCTCGAATTCCTCCCACAGTCCACGCATATACTCGCCCTGATCCTTTGGAAGCATGCCAAATATCCTGTCTGCACCTTTTAGTTCCCTTTCCTTTTGTGTCTTTTTGGCATTCTCATCATATGCATATGTATCCCCTGCATCTATCTCAACTAAATCGTGAATAAGAAGCATTGTAATTGTCTTCAACACATCTATTTTCTCATTTGAATATTCTGACAGCAATACAGCCATAATTGCCATATGCCAGGCATGCTCAGCATCATTTTCTTTGCGGCTTGCATCTGACAGATAGGTCTGTCTTCCGATTTGTTTTTCCTTATCTATCTCCCTTAAAAATGCTATCTGTTTATCAAGTCTTTCCTTATCTTCCATAAAATTCCTCCTGATTCACAAAATGTTACATTATTACGAAACGGGTGAAAAAAAGGTATAAATAAAAATATTTCATACGCAGGTACTTTGGAGCCCTCGCTACATAAGGCGCTAATATTTAGCGCCTTATGTACCGCCAGGAGCGACAAGTAGCGCGAGCGTGCCTGCGTGTGTATATTTTTATTTATACCGTATGATTTGAATAATTATTTCTTTATCCCATCTCGCCTCTTATATCTATTGTAGGTGGTTCAATTGGGTAATCTCCTGTGAAGCAGGCGTGGCAGAAACCTGTACCGCCATTAATCATCTCACTTAAACGGTCTACTTCAAGATATCCTAAAGAGTCTGCACCTATCATTCTGCAGACATCATCAACGGAATGTCCCGATGCAATAAGCTGGTCCTCAGAAGGAATATCCGTACCAAAATAGCAGGGATGAAGAAATGGAGGAGAGCTGATTCTTACGTGTACTTCCTTAGCGCCGGCGCTCTTTAACAGATTAACTATACGTGCGCTTGTTGTTCCTCGCACTATTGAATCATCTATCATAATAACTCTTTTGCCTTCCACAGCCTCCTTCAGGACATTTAGTTTAACCTTGACACTGGATTCTCTCTGTGCCTGCTTTGGCTTAATAAAGGTTCTTCCTACATAGTTATTCTTAATAAATGCATTGCCATATGGTATTCCTGATTCCAATGAATAGCCAAGTGCTGCCGGATTACCTGATTCAGGAACTCCTACTACCAGGTCTGCCTCCACAGGATGCGTCTTTGCAAGAATACGTCCTGCATTAACCCTCGCCTCGTAAACGCCCATTCCGTCAATCCTGCTGTCCGGTCTTGCAAAATAAATGTATTCAAAGATACATCTTGCATTCTTTTTCTGGCACATACTTGTATCTGACTGTATTCCATCCTTAGTTATCGTAACTATTTCTCCCGGAAGAACATCCCTTATATACTCTGCCCCAACAGTGTCCAGAGCACATGTTTCAGAAGACAGAAAGTATGCGTTATCACGTTTACCAATACACAAAGGTTTAAAGCCAAATGGATCCCTTGCTCCAATAAGCTTTCTCGGGCTCATGATAACCAATGAATATGCTCCCTTAATCTTTTTCATTGCATTCTTTACAGCATCCTCAACAGTACCAACATTAAGTCTTTCTCTTGCAATAAGATATGCTATAACCTCTGAATCAATTGTCGTCTGGAAAATAGCGCCGGTATATGACAGTTCATCCCGAAGTTCCACTGCATTAAGAAGGTTTCCATTGTGTGCCATGCCAAGAGTACCCTTGACATAGTTAATTACTAACGGCTGAGCATTCTCCCTCACAGAGCTGCCTGCTGTGGAGTATCTTACATGTCCCACACCTATATTCCCCTTAAGCTTTTCGAGGCTCTCAGGATTGAAGACTTCATTTACAAGGCCCATATCCTTGTGGGTCAGCACCTTACCTTTAGGTCCTTCCGTGTCGCTTACAGCAATACCGCAGCTTTCCTGACCTCTGTGCTGTAGCGCAAATAATCCATAATAGATGGTAGACGCAACATCATTACCATCAAAATCATAAACGCCAAAGACACCGCATTCCTCATGTATCTTGTCTTCATCATAGTAACTGTCGTAAATAAAATCCTGCTTCATGTGTCTCCTCTTTCTGTCAATAAACTCTATCTGACACTGTATATTATATGCTTAATTAGATTCTTGAGAAATCCTTGCCTGTAAGAAGCTTATATGCCTCTTTATATTTATCAACTGTTCTTTCAATAACATCATCAGGAAGAAGATAATCACTATCCGGATTAGCTTTTAACCAGTCACGGACATACTGCTTGTCATATGAAGGTTGTCCTTTACCTGCCTCATATCCTTCCAATGGCCAGAAACGTGAGCTGTCAGGTGTAAGCATCTCGTCACCAATTACTACCTCACCATTCTCATCAAGACCAAACTCAAACTTTGTATCTGCAATAATGATACCCTTTGTCAACGCATACTCAGCGCACTTCTTGTAAAGTGCAATTGTGGCATCCTTAATATTGGTTGCATACTCGAGACCCTTGCCAGGGAACTTCTTCTCCAATACCTCAATACTCTGCTCGTAAGAGATATTCTCATCATGGTCACCAATCTCTGCCTTTGTACTTGGTGTGTAGATTGGTTCAGGAAGCTTCTCTGACTCTTTAAGTCCTTCAGGAAGCTTAATTCCGCATACTGTACCATTCTCCTGATAGCTTGCCCATCCGCTTCCTGTGATGTATCCACGAACAATACACTCGATTGGAAGCATTGTAAGCTTCTTACACATCATGCTTCTGCCAACAAATTTATCATCATGAAAAAATTCAGGCATATCCTTTACGTCTACAGAAATCATATGATTTGGAACAACATCCTTTGTGTAATCAAACCAGAATTTAGACATCTGTGTAAGAATAGCACCCTTATCAGTAATCTTATTCTTTAAAATGTGATCGAATGCCGAAATACGATCTGTAGCAGCGATTACGAGAGTATCGCCACAATCATAAACCTCTCTTACCTTTCCTTCGTAAAGTAACTTAATATTCTCCATGAATATGCCCTTCCTTTTCTTTTATTAGTATTATTTTTATTAACAAGGTCTAATCTTATCACAATTTGACCGAGTGTAATTATATTACAGCAACACATCAAAATCAATATACATTTGCTTGCATAATCACTTTCAAATGTGTATGATATTTTTATAGCATTATTTTGTAAAGGCTAAATCTTAAAGCTTTTGCCAAAGGGGGTAACTAATGAATAACAGTATTGAAAAGCGTCGTCATAAAAGGATTAACGCTGATCTTAAACTCAATGTATCTTCACTATTCAACCAGAACAATGTCAAGATTGTTAACATTGACTCACCAATCACAGTAATAAACGTATCAAAAAGCGGTATCGGATTTGAATCCAAAAGCATTCTGCCGCTGGATTTCTACTTCAATGCAGCATTAAAGCTTGGTTCTGAAGAAGACGTTTTATATTGCGTTGTAAGAATTATACGCTGTCTGCCTATCGAAGAAACTGATATGTATTCTTACGGCTGTGAATTTGTAGGTATGGCTCCTGTTCTTGACTATATCTTTGAAAGATTTGCGGCTGAACAGGAAGCATAATCATTATTCGTATTCATCAGAGCACTATGCCGTAACACAGGCATAGTGCTTTTTTATACAATAGGAAAGTTCTCCGAACTTCCCTATTGTACAAAAAACGCTCCGCTTCGGATGAGCACTCGCACGAGAAGAAAATGTCAGCTAAAGCAGACCGTGCTCGGCTCGCAAAGCGGAGCAAGTCCCTCAAGGATTGAGGAATTTAGGGAGTTGGAAGCGGACTTGTCCGCTTTGATCTGCATCTACCCTATTATATATTCTGTGCCATCCTCTTCAAAATCTTCAATTCCAATTATGTTAGGTTCTTGTGCGTAAAATTTGGATTTACTTATCTTTATGTTAGATATGGTCTCCGGTCTGCCATTTAATGGCTCTATGTTTACAGCCCTCTTTGCCCCCATGCAATTTATTCCATCCATGGTAATGTTTCTAAAATATGGAATATCCTCCTCGCTTACAGTTTCATTAGTTTCATTCCTGTTTAAGTTGTTAAGAACATAGGACATAGTAAGAATTACAGCATCTTCCTTTATGTTAACCATATTAATATCTTTTATATCAATATCTTCAACAACTCCGCCACGTCCCAATGCACTCTTCATTCTTATTCCCACATCAGTTCCGATAAATGTACAGTTCTGAACAAACACATTTCTTACACCACGGGACATCTCGCTTCCTATAACAAATCCTCCATGCCCCTCATTTACTTTACAGTCGTGAACAAAAATGTTCTCACATGGTCCCTCCGTCTTTCTTGCCTCAGCATTTTTCCCTGATTTGATGCAGATTGCATCATCTCCGGTTTCAAAAAGACAGTGATGTATTTCAACGCATTTGCATGATTCCACATCGATTCCGTCACCATTCTGTGCATAGTAAGGATTGTTTACAGTCACCTTTCTCACAGTAAGATTCTTGCAAAAATACGGATGGATGTTCCATGCAGGTGAATTTCTGAATGTCACTCCCTCTAAAAGAATATTCTTACAATTGCGAAGGCTCACCATAACCGGTCTGTAAAAATCATAGTACTCAGCTGCAGCCTCTAAGGCATTGTCATCTTTCAGGGTTATATTCTCCCTGTTTCCTAAAAATGCGCTCTCTGTAGGAAACCATATCCCGCCCTCTTTAGTATCAATAACATATTGGCTCTTTTTTAACCTTTCCTGCCATTGTCTTTCAGTAAGCTTAAACTGTTTAACAGGGCGCCACTCATCTCCGCTTCCGTCGATAACTCCTTCCCCTGTTATTGCAATGTTTATGGCATTCTCTGCAAAAATAGGCGAAACCGTTCTTAAGCATTCCTGACCTTCATAATTAGTTCTAATTAGCGGATACTGCTCTCTGTTTTTCGAAAATTTTAAAATAGCATTCTTTTCTATAACAAGACAAACCGCACTTTTGAGTTCAATAGGTGCACAATACCATATCCCCTTAGGTATGACTACCTTTCCTCCTCCTTTTTCGGATATATACGTGATTGCTTTATTAATCGCAACGGCGTTGGCTGCCGCATCACTTTCTGTGTATGCAAATGGTCTTGCACCATAATTGTTTACAATAACCGTCCTGTCTGCAAATGCAGGCAGCTTAACCTCAAATCCTTTTCCCGACATATTCCCTCCACATAGAAAACTATTAAAACAGCAGAGGTCAGTTGCTCACCCTGCAACTGACCTCTTTGTCAGACATATATATTCTGTGCTTATATACGCATTATATACTATTTTAAAAGTTCTTTCAACAACTGATTTACCATTCCCGGATTAGCCTTGCCCTGCATAGCCTTCATAGTCTGACCGACAAGGAAACCGATAGCCTTATCCTTACCTGCCTTATAATCAGCTACTGACTGTGGATTATCAGCAATAACCTTCTCAACTGTCGCCTTTAGCGCGCCCTCATCATTAACCTGCTTAAGGCCGTGTTCCTCAACATATTTGTCAACATCCATGTCCTCGTCAAATATTTTTTCAAATATTTCCTTTGCGGCATTGTTATTGATTGTTCCAGCATCATTAAGCTCGATAATTCTTGCAAGGCTCTTTGGAGAAAATGTAAGCTCTTCTGCCCTGAATTCTCTTCCTGTACTTGCAGATTTCTCCTTCATAAGTCTCATGGTTTCACCCATAAGCCAGTTAGAAACCTTTTTAGGCTTGTTGCTGATTGCGGTAGCCTCCTCAAAGATTTCTGTAAGTCTCTTTGAATCTGTAAGGATTTCAGCATCATACTCAGGAAGACCAAATTCATCAATATAACGCTGCATTTTTTCTTCTTTAAATTCAGGCTGGGCAGCACGGATTTCATCAAGCCACTCATCACTTATGTGGATTGGAACAAGGTCAGGATCTGGGAAATATCTGTAATCCTGTGCATCCTCTTTAGAACGCATAGCATAAGAGTATTCCTTATCATCATTCCATCTTCTCGTCTCCTGGACAACCTTTTCTCCTGCCTCAATAATATCAATCTGACGTGCAGTTTCTGCTTTAATTGCCCTCTCAATGGCTGAGAAAGAGTTTAAATTCTTAGTCTCTGTTCTTGTTCCAAATTCTGTAGAGCCCTTTGGTCTTACTGATAAGTTAACATCAGCTCTCATTGAGCCTTCCTGAAGCTTACAGTCTGATGCGCCAAGATACTGGATTGTATTTCTTAGCTTAGTAAGGTACGCGATAACTTCCTCTGCGCTTCTCATATCAGGCTCAGATACTATCTCAATAAGAGGCACACCTGATCTGTTAAAATCAACAAAAGAAACATCTTCCCACTCATCGTGAATTAACTTTCCGGCATCCTCCTCCATATGAATCTCATGGATTCTTATCGCCTTTTCCGTACCATCCTTAAGCTTTACGTCAACATGACCATCTCTGCAGATTGGCAGATAAAGCTGTGATATCTGATAATTCTGTGGGTTATCAGGGTAAAAATAATTCTTTCTGTCAAACTTGCAGTCCTTTGTAATTGTACAGTTGGTTGCAAGTCCTACTGCCATTGCATACTCAACAACCTTCTTGTTTAACACAGGAAGTGAGCCCGGCATACCTGTACATACAGGACATGTATGTGTGTTTGGTGCTCCGCCGAATTCAGTTGAGCATCCACAGAAAATCTTCGTTTTAGTCGCAAGTTCAACATGGACCTCAAGACCGATAACTACTTCGTATTCCTTTGCCATATCGCCCATCCTCCTAGTTTTGTTTTGTAGCCTGCTCGTATGTGTAAGCAGCGCGGATTATATTATTTTCCTTGAAGCAGTCGCCAAGAATCTGCATACCGATTGGAAGACCATTCTTGTCCTTTCCACATGGAACACTGATGCCCGGAAGACCTGCAAGGTTAACTGATATTGTATATATATCTCCAAGATACATCTTGATTGGGTCTGAAAGAGACGAACCGAGCTTTGGTGCTGTTGTTGGTGCTACAGGTCCGATTATCACATCATATTTTGCGAACGCCTCATCAAATGCTTTCTTAATCAGAGCTTTAACCTTAAGCGCCTTAAGATAATATGCATCATAATATCCTGAGCTAAGAACAAATGAACCAAGCATGATTCTTCTCTTAACCTCCGGTCCGAATCCTTCGGAACGAGTCTTTTTGTACATGTTGTGAAGCCCCTCATATTCAGGTGTTCTGTATCCATACTTCACGCCATCGAATCTTTCAAGATTTGAGCTGGCCTCTGCTGCCGCAATTGTGTAATAAGTTGGTATTGCGTATTCAACCAGGCTTAAATCAAACTCCTCAACTATTGCACCCTTTTCCTCAAGCACCTTAACTGCCGCCATGACAGACTCTTTTACATCCGCATCAAGACCTTCACCAAAGTAATCTCTTGGAATACCTATCTTTAAACCGGCAACATCATTTACCAGTGCCTTTGTAAATGCTGTATCCTCTCTCTTCACAGATGTTGAATCCTTGTCATCCTTGCCGGCAATTACTTCCATAATTGTAGCGCAGTCAGTTACGTCCTTGCAAAGAGGTCCAATCTGGTCAAGTGAAGAGCCATAGGCAATGAGACCATATCTTGATACAGTTCCGTAAGTAGGCTTCATTCCCACAACTCCGCAGTATGAAGCAGGCTGTCTGATTGAGCCACCCGTGTCTGAACCCAATGCGCAGAAGCACTCATTGGCAGCTACTGCTGCAGCAGAGCCTCCTGACGAGCCTCCAGGCACATGCTCTGTATTGACCGGATTCTTGGTTGCACCGAATGCACTTGTCTCTGTTGTTGAGCCCATTGCGAACTCATCCATGTTAGTCTTTCCGATAATTACTGCACCGGCCTTTTGAACCTTAAGAACTGCTTCGGAAGAAAATGTAGGTACAAAATTCCTTAGTATCTTTGAAGAGCATGTGGTGAGCATTCCCTCAGTGCACATGTTATCCTTAATTGCTATCGGAACACCTGCCAAAGGACCCGTCAGCTTTCCCGCTTTAATGTCCTCATCTGCCTTTGCAGCTGCTGCAAGTGCCTTTTCTTTGTCAAATGTAACATAGCAGTTATAATCACCCTCTGTTTTTTCAATCTGGGAGATAACTGCCTCCATAGCCTCCACTGCAGAAACCTTTCCTGCTTTGATTTCATTAGCAAGATCCACAGCTGTTAAATCTAATAAGCTCATCTGTTAAACCTCCCCCTCCTAAGATTCCACTGTCTTAGGAACAACAAAGCCTGAATCGTTTGTTTCCGGAGCATTTGCAAGGGTAGCCTTACTTCCGTCTCCGTTAGTGACAACATCCTCACGCATTACATTGTTTACAGGGAATACGTGTGACATCGGCTCAACACCTGTTGTGTCCAACTCATTTAATTTATCAATATAATCGAGCATGCTCGCCATATCCTTTTTTGCTGCTTCCTTTTCTAACGGAGACAACTCAAGCTTAGCAAGAATGCCTACGTAGTCTATAGTCTCATCACTGATTACGTTTGCCATAATTCCTCCTATACTACATATATACTTAGGTGTTTACGAAACTCTGTAATTAACACCGGACGCTGTGAATTTATATATATTCACAACTGTTCTGCGATACTAATCACGGACTTTAATGTGAACTTCTCTTAACTGCTGCTCGGTAACCTCATTAGGTGCACCACACATAAGATCCTGTGCTGTACCGCTCATTGGGAATGGGATAACCTCACGGATATTCTCCTCATTTCTAAGAAGCATTATCATTCTGTCAACACCAGGTGCCATACCAGCATGTGGTGGAGCGCCGAACTGGAATGCGTTGTAAAGGGCACCGAACTTAGCCTTTAATACTTCCTCGTCATATCCTGCGATTTCAAATGCCTTAACCATTATCTGCATGTCATGGTTACGAACGGCACCTGAGGAAAGCTCAACACCGTTACATACAATGTCATACTGGTATGCAAGAATATCAAGGGGATCCTTTGTATTTAATGCCTCAAGTCCACCCTGTGGCATTGAAAATGGATTGTGTGTAAATCCGATTTTCTTAGTTTCAGGATCCTTCTCAAACATTGGGAAATCATTTACATAGCAGAATCTGTATGCATTTTTCTCAAGCAAATCAAGTCGTGCGCCCAGCTCATTTCTAATCTGTCCTGCATAGTAAGCAGCTCTGTCTTCCTTATCAGCAATAAAGAAAATAGTATCTCCCGGCGTAAGTCCTGCAAGCTGTTTAATCTCGTCCTTGAGCTCATCCGGAATAAACTTGTCTATAGGGCCCTTAAATGTTGAATCCTCCAACACCTCAAGGTATCCAAGGCCGCCCATGCCAAGCTCTGTTGCGAACTTAAGCATCTTCTCATGCTGTCCCTTTGAAAGCTTTGCATGAACATTGATAGCTCTTACTGTCTTGTTCTGGAATGGCTTGAAAGTACATTTATTGAAGAAATCGGACAAATCAATTATTCTAAGCGGATTTCTAAGATCCGGCTTATCTGAACCGAATTCAAGCATTGCCTGCTTATAGCTGATAATAGGATAAGGAGTTTTAGTTACCTCAAAGCCTTCCGGCGCAAACTTTTTAAATGTCTCTGTGAGGACCTCCTCACCTACCCTGAATACATCCTCCTGTGTGGCAAAGCTCATCTCGAAGTCAAGCTGGTAAAACTCTCCCGGAGAACGGTCAGCTCTTGCATCCTCATCTCTAAAGCAAGGAGCAATCTGGAAATATTTATCAAAACCTGAAACCATGAGAAGCTGCTTATACTGCTGTGGTGCCTGTGGAAGTGCGTAGAACTTACCCTTGTACTTTCTTGATGGAACAATATAATCTCTTGCTCCCTCCGGTGATGATGCACAAAGGATTGGTGTCTGAATTTCCATAAAGCCCATATCTGTCATCTTCTGACGAAGAAAAGCAATAACATTTGAACGGAAAATCATGTTATCCTTTACCTTCTGGTTACGAAGGTCAAGGTATCTGTACTTAAGACGAACATCTTCTCTTACTTCCTTGGATGTCTGCACCTCAAACGGAAGCTGCTGGTAAACCTTACCAAGAACAGTAATCTTCTTTGCCTCAAGTTCTACTGTACCGGATTGTATCTTAGGGTTATATGTTTCCTCATCTCTCTGCTCCATAATACCTTCGATTGCGATACATTCTTCCTTATGAATGCCGTCAAGTAAAGTTGTATCCCTTAAAACTACCTGAAGCACTCCGTACATATCTCTTAAGTCGATAAAAGATACTCCACCGTGGTCTCTTATATTCTCAACCCATCCTGCTACTCTTAATTCTTTGCCAATGTCTCCTTCACTAATCTGACCCAAGTTGACATCTCTGTAAATGTTTGCCATTTCTAAATTCTCCTTTCATGTCTGGCTAAATTCCAGGCGTTTGCAAAACATCCCAGCCATACGGTATAAATCAAAAATATTCACACGCAGGCACGCTCGCGCTACTTGTCGCTCCTAGCGGTACATAAGGCGCTAAAGAACAGCGCCTAAGTACCGAGGGCTCCAAAGTACCTGCGTATGAAATATTTTTATTTATACCTTCTCGCCTTCGTCCGTTTAGCACGTTTAGCAATTACCTTTGACTAAATTATCATTACTTAAGTATCCTCTGTAAAAGCTCCTGTTAGTCCGCTTAATAGTAGGGAATCCGGAAAAATTTCCTATTAAACAAAAAGCCCCGGAATACTTAACGTATCCCGGGGCGAATAATCATAATTATCCGCGGTACCACCCGCATTGAACATCTGGTTATGCACATTATTTCATTCTGCTTAACATCACATTACCCAGCAAAAAAGCAAGAATTAATCTGCAATTCCATCTGTCCATCTCATTCCACTTAACGCGTGTAACGTAATGACCTACGTGCATGTATAACAGGCATGCATTTCAACCATTCAACTCTAGAGTGTTCCTCTTAACAATTCCCTGTGTATGCTTTCAGTCGGTGGCATCGCTTTCCTGTCAGGTTCCATGAAAAGAAGTCTCCTTCACAGTCTTTAAATATTCATACTCGGTTATCATAGCATAACAAAAAAAATAATTCAAGGTAAGATTTTAAAAATGTTGTCTTTCTTTATTACCATACTAACCAAATATCATTCTCAATATACCACTTAGCAACACTCCAAGAATAAATCCTATTATAATCCATTTAGCTTTCTTTCTCATTGTTTCTCCTCACATATGAGCCATATTTGATATTGTATTCCATAACATATGGATAAATACATTGTAATAAATATTCTCTGTCTTTTGATAAAGATAGCACTCTATAGCTACAGGAACTGCATATACAACAAGAAGAAGCATCTGATTCAGTTCTCCTTTTAATAAAGCATTAAAGCAATGTAATAAACCAAACAATACACATGTTACAAAATAAGCCCAAAATTTGTTTTTGTATAGAAGTGATTTAAATATTATGAACTTAAAAACAATTTCCTCTACCATTGGAGCAAAAATAACAGATAAAATAAATGTGGCAGGTAAATTAGTATATAAACTTTGATTACTAATATTCTGATTTGTGTTTTCAGGCACAATCAAGCTAACAGCAAATGCCAGAACTATTTGAACAAATAATGCCAGAAATCCCAACGCTAAACTTAATGATAAATTTCTATACAACCTATCTTTGTATGTAAATATCTCATTGCAATCTTTTTTAAGCTTTTCAATAAAAAAGCATATTGCTATCAAAAAAAGAAATGCATAAATCACAATATTTATATAAACGTTCTTTTCTGCATTAATGCGGTTACCTAAATATTTTCTTATAATAACCGGAAGAATAAAAAGGGCATAAACGTAGAAACAAATATATATTATTTTCTTTTTTTCCTTAATAATACTAATCTGTTTCATGTTTATGCTCTCCTATTCAAAATAGCAATTTTAATAGCATGTTACAGTAAAATAACGATCCCATACATATGTAATCCCTTTTGCTGCCCATTCGGCACTACTCTTTCCTGTTACAGCCACAACAACTCCATCAACCAAAAAACCCGCTATAAGCGCGCCCCAAAAGCCCCCATCAGTTGTCACAAGTTCTTGTTCTTCCATCTCACAAAACTCATTGCTCTTTATTAATTCCATAATAATCTCCTTTTTTAATTTGCACCACCTTAAAAAAGTGATATACTCATCCTAGGTACTTTATTAAATGTGCTACCTATCTGAACTTTGTTTTTCGCGAATTTAAACAAAGTCCTATTTATATATAGCAGTATATTTTTAATATTCTGCAATATATCCATCCATGTAAAAAGCCCCTTAACCAATTAGAGCTATCTAATACAATACTTATCTATGTACAACTTGCTCTTTCATTAGTTTGTATGACTTCCCATAGCATTCATAATTGCTACAGATTTTCCTCCTTTGCAAACATATCATTTCCATGGAGCAAACTCAATACTTATGTGCTATTTGGTTACTAAATCGTGCTATTTGGTATAATTTTACTATTTTACTAATCTGAGCTGTATATTATTTCTTACTAATCCTTGTGCCACTTTTTTAATTATCCGTGTGCAATAATAAAGCAAGTACTTTGTCTCATACACAAAAGTCCTTGCTTAATAATTTAATAATATTATCAAAAAGCACCGTACGGGAATCGAACCCGCACCATCAGCTTGGGAAGCTGATGCACTACCATTATGCAAACGGTGCATACAGGCCTGTGGTGTAACAACAGGCACAGTTATTATACATATTTTATGATAAATATGCAAATACAAATTACATACCTCTACGTGCCTTGGCGGCCTTTAGAAGATGCTTTGCCAATACAGAGGTTGTAACAGAACCAACTCCTCCCGGAACCGGTGTGCAGATTGAAGCGGTTTCCGTCACATCTTCGAAGTTCACATCTCCGCACAGATTTCCATCAGAGTCAACATTTATTCCCACATCGATAACCACTGCATCATCTGCAACGTATGATTTATCAACCATTTTTGCAACCCCTGCAGCTGCTATAAGCACATCAGCTTTCTTACATACCCCCGGCATATCCACTGTCTTAGTATGACATACTGTAACCGTGGCATTCTTTTTCATAAGCATCATGGCAACTGGCTTTCCAATAACAAGACTTCTTCCTATTACCACTGCATTCTTACCCTTTAAGTCGACGCCTGCAAAATCAAGCATCTCAATAACAGCTTCTGCCGTACATGGTGCATATCCTGTGTCATCACCTGCAAATACCTTTGCTAGATTAATAGGTGATATCCCATCCAAATCCTTGACGCTTGCAATCTTACTCTCAATAAGCTTCTCATCAAGATGCTTAGGAAGGGGACGAAGAAGAAGTATTCCGTCAATGTCATCATTGTTGTTTATCTTGTCAAATTCAGCCTGGAAATATTCGTTATCACAATCCTCAGGAAATGTGAACACGCTGCATCTTAGACCAACCTTATCCATCTTCTTAACAGCTCCGCGCTCGTAAGACAAATCATCAGGTCTCTCACCAACCCTTATAATAGCAAGATGAGGTACCGATCCGTTCCAGTCCTGCATTTCCTCGGCTATTTTATCGTTAATGGCATTTGCCACCGGCAATCCTTTAAGTGTTTCCATCTGTTTCCTCCATAATCCTAATCAGGTCTCACTGCATTTAATACCTGGTCAAATGTTTTATCAGCAATCCCGCATGCTCTCGTAACAAGCTCATCTGCTCTTATATTCATGGCATCAGCCACTTTTCTGTTTCTCATAAGCTTAGTATTAATATATACGTTCAAGGATGCGCCTTGCATGGCTGCCTTGCACATTACAGTACCGACTCCGGCATCACTGATCGCTATTCTGCTGCCAATCTGCGCAATTCTGTCAATGAGAAGTAATGCTTCCATGATGGTTTCCATCATTGCCAGCGGAGCTTCACTTGCAGCCACAAGTGCTTTTTCCATTACCTCTTCCCTCACCTTTATCTGCTCTTTCGTATCCCTCGGAAGTCCGTAAGCCTTTGAAAGCGGTTCAAAGCTTTCGGCATCCTTATCCATACATTCAGCAAGTTTTTTTGTGAGTTCATCAGCTTTAACTATTAACTCCTCTATCTCTTCCTGATACTCTGCATATTTTTTCTTTCCTGTAGTAAGAGCAAGCACCATATTACCAAGGCCCATTCCAATTGCTGCGACATATCCCGCAGCACCGCCTCCTCCAGGCACAGGCTCTTTTGAAGATAACACCTCTAAAAATTCATTCATGTTCATATCTGTCATCATATGTCAATCTCTCCTGTAAATACTGTTGTGGCAGGGCCTTCCAAAAGCACTGTGTTAGTATCCCTGTCCCAGGTAATCTTTAAATCCCCACCGATAAGGTGAAGTGTTGCGCTTTCATCACAATAACCGTTTAATACTGAAGCCACAAGGCTTGCACAGGCCCCTGTTCCACATGCAAGTGTTTCACCTGAACCTCTCTCCCACACTCTCATATTCAGATTATTTCTGTCAACAACCTGAATAAATTCCGTGTTTATCCTCTCAGGAAATGCAGGATGATTTTCAAATGAAGGTCCGATTTTTTCAATTTCCAACTTCCTAATATCGTCTTCCTTATCCAGATAAACGATTGCATGAGGATTACCCATAGAAACACATGTGACATCAAAAAGCTTATCGTTTACCGACAGCCTTTCTGAAATAACGGCATCCTCCGGCGTTACATCTGCGCCAACAAATTGTGTAATGTCCACCGGTACATCCTGGGCTTTTACAACAGGCGAACCCATATTAACCGTTACGGTTGCCACTTTCCCGTCATCCCCAAGATGAAGTTTTAAATGCTTTACTCCTGATAATGTATCAATAGCAATCTCTGTCTCATCTGTAAGTCCGTTGTCATAAACATATTTGCCAACGCATCTTATGCCGTTCCCACACATTTTGCCACGCGAACCGTCCGCATTATACATATCCATAAAAAAATCTGCTCTGTCTGACTTTTTTATCAATATAAGTCCGTCTGAACCGATTCCAAAATGTCTGTCACTAACCTTGACAGCAATCTGCTCCGGATTATCCGGTTCTTCTTTAGTGCAGTCAACATACACATAATCATTTCCTGCTCCATGCATTTTTGTAAAGACCATATTACCTCCTGTCCTGGACATAAATAATTGGAAATTCCGGCAATAAATCAAATAGAATAAATTCCAATAACCATGGAAGCTGATTCAACCATGGTATTACCACTGTCCATACTACATTTTTGAATGTATCGGAATGCTTCCTGCTCCGACATATTATTCTTTTCCATAAGCAAATGCTTTGCATCATCTATTGTCTTCTGTTCCTCAGGGCTTCGCTTTCGTGGAGTCACTTTACGGTTTCTTCTCTGCCTGTATTGGTTCTGCAGCATCATTTCCACTGTTGACAGAAGGTCATTGACCTTAATTGGCATTGCTGCGCAGACAATTCCATTATCCTGACAGTCATCCCACAGATTTCTGGATGCCACTAAAAGAAGTTCGAAACTCTTTGGTTTATATTCATACAATTCTGTATATAACATATTATCTGACAGTTTATAACCGCAAATAATTATTCCATCTGACAAAGAATCCGCCTGAGTTACTGCCGCAGCTCCGCTGGTACATGGTGGTGCTACCTCATATCCCCTTTTTACCAGAAGATTTCTTACTGCCTTAGCCTCATCAAGCTTTGGAAAAGCAACAACTAATGTTGACATAACCTACCTCTTTCCAAATATTTCCATCTGAGTCAAGTTAGAATTTATACAAATACTCATCAATCTCCCACTGTGAAACCTGTGTCTTATAATCGTCCCATTCTTTTAACTTTGCCTCTGTATATTTTGACACAATATGCTTACCAAGGACATTACAAATATATTCATCCTCATTCATACATTTAATTGCTTCATACAAATTCCCAGGAAGTGATTCTATTCCTGCAGCTTTTCTTTCCTCCGGTGTCATCTCAAATATATTTCCATCAACACATTCCGGAACTTCAAGCTTATTCCTGATTCCATCAAGCCCTGCTGCAAGACATGTTGCAAGCACAAGATATGGATTGGCTGAAGGATCAGGGTTTCGGAGTTCTACTCTTGTGCCGTTTCCTCTTGAAGCAGGAATTCTGATAAGCGGGCTCCTGTTTGTTGCCGACCATGCAATGTAAACCGGTGCCTCATATCCCGGAACAAGACGCTTATATGAATTAACCAGTGGATTAGTAATGGCTGTCATTGCCTTTGCATGTTTAATAAGTCCTGCAATAAAATGATATGCATCCTCTGAGAGCCCCAGTTTTCCATTCTCATCTGCAAATATATTCTTTCCGTCCTTAGTTGCCAGTGACATATTTACATGCATTCCGGAACCATTGATACCATGCTTTGGCTTTGGCATAAATGTGGCATATAAGCCATGCCTCTTTGCAATAGTCTTAACTGTAAGCTTAAATGTCATAATATTGTCTGCTGTTTTCAGAGCCTCGTCATATTTGAAATCAATCTCATGCTGGGCAGGTGCTGCCTCGTGGTGTGATGCCTCAATTTCAAAGCCCATATCCTCGAGAGTAAGTACCATATCACGTCTTATGTTCTCTCCAAGATCAGTTGGTCCAAGGTCAAAATAACCGGCTTTCTCATGGCTCATTGTTGTCGGAAGCCCTTTGTCATCAGTATGGAACAGGAAAAACTCACACTCAGGGCCTACATCAAACACATATCCCATATCCTCTGCTTCCTTAATAACCTTTTCAAGAATCCATCTTGAGTCTCCAGCGAAATGCTCCCCATCAGGAGTGTACACATCGCAAATAAGCCTTGCAACCTTTCCCTGCTGTGGTCTCCATGGGAATATCTCAAATGTATCGAAATCAGGATACAGATACATATCAGATTCTTCTATTCTTACGAAGCCCTCAACTGATGAACCATCAAACATACACTTATTATCAAGTGCCTTCTCTAACTGGCTTGAAGTGATGGCGACATTTTTTAAAACGCCAAAAATATCGGTGAACTGAAGACGTATAAACTCTACATCCTCCTCTTCCACCATTCTAAAAATATCTTCCTTGGTATACCTGCTCATAATACCCTCCAAAATCAAATAATAATAAAGATAGTAGTTTTAATTACAATTATAAAAATTACAATTATGATAATTCTACTACATCACACATGGTTTTGTAAATTTTTTTGTCTAATATATATTTAATATTTTTTGCTTTAACCTATGCATATTACCTGCATTTTTATTTTTTTATTAAATATACTGATATAAATAAGTAATTTATTCTTCAGGTAATATTATGTCTATTCATTCTGATATTGAAATTGAAGATTCTGAAGATATTTTAATATCGTCACAAAAAAAACGATTTTCATTTGTTGTCGGGATCATTGTTTTATCATTTATGCTGGTGAATCTTGCAATTTATCTGGTTTTAGGCAAGAACATGTCCGGTAATTTCAGTTTATTTCCGACAAACAAAGCTGCATCCGGCAAAGCGCTGGCATCAACGGCAAATGGCATCGGTGGAGGAAACATTAATGGAAACTGTACTGCAGGAAAAAGGAATCTCCCCATCTACAATGTTGATATCCCGAGTAAAATCACTTCTCAGGATGGGGATGATAATGCTTTCAGTTCAGACAAGAAATACATATCCATCTCATTTGACGCTGCATGGGGTGCTACTGATACTATAAGCATCCTTGACATTCTTGATAAATATAATGTGAAGACAACTTTTTTTATGACAGGTGAATGGGTTGAAAGCTACCCTGATATGGTCAAAGAAATATATTCAAGAGGGCATGATCTTGGGAACCACAGCATGAATCATAAACACATGAGTAAGCTTTCTGTTGAAGAACAGAAAGTTGAGATTATGCAGGTGTATGATAAAATAAAAGAATTAACAGGTTATGAAAGCTTTTTGTTCCGTCCTCCTTATGGCGATTATGATTCAACCCTTATTACCACATCATACAGCTGTAATTTCTATCCTATACAATGGTCAGTGGATTCTCTTGACTGGAAAGACTATGGTGTTGACAGTATTATAAAAACAGTCACCCAGCACAAAGCCCTTGATAATGGTGCTATTATCCTGCTGCACAATGGTTCCAAGTTCACTGAGCAGGCTCTTGATACGCTGATATCAACTCTACAGTCACAAGGCTACACAATTGTTCCCATTTCGGAGCTTATCATCCGCCAGAACTTCCATATGAATGCAAATGGAACTCAGGTTGCAGATTAGTTAATAAAATGATACCAGGGTCAAAAGCCCATTATACAGAGTTGAATTGGCAAAGACAGAAACAAGGCCATGAGTGTCAGACACTTTTGACCATGTTTCTGTCTTTTTCAACGTATAATTTGCTATGTGACTGTAGTCATTTCTTCATCAATATCTTCCAATAATGTGTATTCTCCATTGCGATTTCCCACTATATAATACTTTACATTTTATTATTCATTTCCTGTATAACCCGTCAAATCAGTCAAGAGTGCATTAGTAATTTCACTCCATGAATACTCCCGCATATAATATCCGTTATATTTCTTTTGTGCATCAGTATTTCCATTAAGAATATTATATAAGTCGCAATCAACCATGTCTGCAATAATATGCTTTTCCCTTGAGCGGGTATCTATTATATGTTCTATTCCATATTCCTGTAATGTGTCTATCAGTCTTTTCAGTGTTACCCTGAACAATGATTTTGAATTGGCATCCCCCGGCTTATCCGGCCATAAATATGCAACCGCTTCTCCTGATGTGATTCCTGCGCTACCCCTGTCAACAAGAAGTGCAAATAACTCTTTTACTTTTAATCTGCCAAAATAAATCGGAGCATTATCAACCTTAACAACAAAATCCGGTATAGTCTCAATTACAATCTTTTTACCATTCTTTGTCTTTTCTTTATTCACTTTGTCGAGTTCTTTTCTGATGTCTTCTTCACCGTAGGGTTTTAATACATAACCTATGGTATTAACTCCGAATGCGTCTATTGCATATTTGCTGTAAGCAGTAACAAACACCACATACACCTTTGGATCTGCTTCGTATATTCTTTTTGCAAGTTCTACTCCCTGAATATCTGCCATCTCAATATCAACAAATGCAATATCGACCCTGTGGCTTTTTATCCATTCCAAAGCCTCTGTTCCTCTCTGAAACAAATTCACACTGTTGACATAGTCAACATTCATTACAGTGTATTTAAAATTATCCAGCGCCGGTTTTTCGTCGTCAACGTAAATTATATTCATAATTCTGCCTCGCTTTCGTATTCTTTTTCAAATGGCAGTCTGATAATCACTTCCGTTCCTTCTCCAACTATACTGCTGATTTGAAGTTCTCCGTCAACCATGTTCTTTAGTCTGAATTTTACATTTTTAATTCCCACAGAGTCTGTTGAATTATAATTATCAATCTCAAATCCTGCGCCATTATCAGCGACTATTATTTCAATATTATCACCATTTTTTCTTGTGGTAAGACTTATCACACCACTCCTGTTATGCTCTACCAGCCCGTGTTTAATTGCATTTTCTACCAGAGGCTGGATAGTTAAAGGTGGTATTTTAAACCGTGTCTCCTGAATGTCTTCCTCGAATTCGATAGCATCTCCAAATCTGACCTGTTCAAGTGCTACATAATCCTCTACCTGCTCCAGTTCCTCCACAAAGTCAATAAATCCGTCTGTTTCAAGAATTTTTATATTCTTGCGAAGATATCTTGAAAATCTTATCAGAACCTTATCTGCTTTCTGTGGGTCCGTTTTACAAAAGCCACTTATTGCAGTAAGAACATTAAATATAAAATGACTTTTTATCTGACTTGCCATTACGAGTATTCTCTTTTCCATTAGGGTTCTCTCTTTTTCAGCAATCTGTCTGTCCTTCTCTGCAAGTTCCAATTCCTTTTTATTGTAATTAAACATCATTGACATCCCTTTCAGGATTATGTAAATAACAAATGCTAAGAGTGAGAAAACCAACCCCGACGAATTACCCTTGATATAGAAAGCTACGACATCCAATATTATTCCAAATGCAAGAATAATGGCAAAATTGTTTCTTTTTTCTTCCTTTTTCTTGTGGTGATTCTTCTTTCTGTCAATAAAGTATGTGACAAATAGCATTATTACACATGTTCCAATCATAACATGTGTCACAAGCAAAGTTTCCCTAAGGTCCCGTATAGCGGCAAATTGCAGCGTCATCTGAATCAGCCCAATTAAGACTGATAATGAGCAATAGCATTGAAATATTTTTCTCATTTTCACGTCATAATAATGCTCAATCCACTTAACAAACGGAATCGTACCAAACATAAGCATAACAAGAGATAAATTGTATATAAGCACAGCATAATCCGGGAAAATAAACGGTGTGAATCTGGTATCAGTTAAACGCCATATGCCAATCATTACTGCAAAAATGCCAAAGTATATAAGATTCTTCTCTCGTCGGGAACTAATATATCTGTAAAATGCCACTCCCACGAATACCAGCCCTATAAAAATTGCAAGGCAGCTTAAAATGATTTGGAAAAGATCCTTTTTCAAACGGTCAATATAAATATCCAGGTTATCCCCCACAAGGAACTCAACTTCTCTGTTGCGGAAGCTTTCATATACCGGAGTAATCTGTACAGTAATTGTTTTTCCGGAATCCTCCCTGTTGAGCGGTATCATATTCCAGTTACTTCCCACTGTTTTGCACATATTCCATTGTCCTGAGGGCTGTAACTGATAAATGCACTCTCCATCGATAAACACCTTGACATACTGATGAACCGTATAGAAAGCTAACGTTTCATCCCTGGTGATGGTATCCATATCAATCGAATACTCCTTAATTACCCCTATAGGTGTACTGTCATTATCCTTTTCTATGCAGCTGCTTTCCTTTACGACAAAACCGTTAGTATTTTCCCGTTCATTATATGCAGATACTCTACTGAACACACCAATGATAACAAAAAGAATTGCAGCGGCTATTATTACAGCTATATTTATTCCAGATGTGATTTTATTCTTCTTTTCATCCATAAAGTATTATTTCTCTCTACTAATCAGATTATTTAACATTTTATTATACTCCTCTTCATCAAGAGGAAGTCTGACAGCCTGACCTGTAACCGCCGAATAGTATGCACTGCATGTAAGCATCAGCGGATTTACAGCGTCTTCCCCAGGCGCTATCAAAGAAACATTCTCAGTTCCCATAGCCACAAGTGCAAAATTGTCAAGAAGCTCTGTGTAAGGCTCAGCTTCTTTGGTGAATTCAATGATTTCTTCACATATCTTAAGATTCTCTCTTGAATTAACCTTTTGTGTACTTATATATTCAGTAATATCATCATATCTGAAAATATGCATTTTGTCGTCTTCAAGAATTATCTTTCCTCTGGTTCCTACTACCTCCAGTCGCTCTTCATAATGTGCTTCACCTGTTGTGAGCATAAATACACCTGTGGCGCCATTACTGTACTTCATGGTTATTGTAGCTTCATCATCCACTAAAAAATCATTATATTTGCCAAAAGGTATCTCTGCGTAGATTCGTTCAGGCATGCCAAACAGCCACTGCCAGATGTCAAGAATATGCTGTCCCTGATTTATCAGTGCTCCGCCGCCTTCATATGCCCAGCTGCTTCTCCAGCCTCCGGATTTATGATACCGGGACGTTCGCAGATATCTTGAATTTACCAGCATTATTCTTTTTATTTCACCAAGCTCTCCTGAGTCTTTCATTTCTTTTATTTTTCTGTATTTTGGATACAATCTCTGATGGAATACCATCCCATATACCTTTCCGCAAGCTTTAGCGCTGGCATTCATCCCGTTCGCATCCTTGATGGTTGCACCTGCAGGTTTATCGCAGAGTACATCTTTCCCGGCCTCAAATGCACGTCTTGCCAGCTCAGGATGAGTTTTATGAGGTGTAACTATCAGTACTGCATCAAATTTATCAGAGTCTGCAAACAATTCGTCCGTGCTTCGATATATTTCAGGCTTGCTTCCATCTGCATTAACAAGGTTCTCTCCCCAAGGCAGCTGTTCATCTCTCCTTATAACAACAGCAGTCAGCTTCATATATCTGACTTCACCTGATGTAATCATTTCCGCATATTTTTTACCCATATTTCCAACGCCGATTAGTGCCGCTTTAACCATACTTTATCCTCGCTTTCAATTTCCTTACCCGTTGAAACAGCTTCATTTAACATTAGAGCCATATACGCATCCTGCAGTGCATATCTTAAGTCATAAGGAACTTCACCATTTCCCCTGGCATACTTTCCCGTATCTTTCATCAGGGATGCAATTGCCGTTTCATCTTCAGACAGATTGCATAATCCAAAATACGGCTCATACTTCACTTCTTCTCCAAGCTTTATCTGTGCGACCTCATTTACAACAGACAAATTAGGATTATCGCTATCACTATATGATACATTCCACCCGGTAGTTATCTGTTTCTGTACAGGATTAAAATGTTCATCAAGATAATATAGCTTATCGTCAATAAGCTCACCCTTTACCCCCTGAACCTTTACGGTGTTCTTCCTGATTGGCGACCTGTACTGTTCAGAATCAAAATCATAAAACGCCACCTTACCTGATTCAAATTCAAATGTTGCAACAGTACGGATTTTATTATCAGTTCTACCATCTGCAAATCTTTCATACCTTGTGAGAGTTTCTGTTGTCGAAAATACATATTCCTTCGCCCTGACTTTGAATTTCTCATTTACATCAATACCCATATATTCTCTTATCAGGCTTGCCCCGTGATATTCATGTGCCAGTGAAATATTCATACAGGAAATATCACCGATTATACCGCTTCGTAAAATGTCAATGTTAACTTTATGTGACGGATACCTGTTGTACTGTTCTGCCACAACAAGTTTCTTACCCTCATTGTGAAGATTCCAAAGAATATCAAGCTTATTGGCTTCAATGGCTGCCGGGGTTTCGCAAAGAACGGTGAACCCTTTACTTAGCCACTCCATACTCACATCAGCTATACTTTCCTTGTTTACTGCCACAACAATAAAATCAGGCCTGAAGTTCTCACACTCTTCAATTGAAGTGGTAGTGTGGATGTCATATTCCACAGCAAACCTTTCTGCCTTCTCAACTGTTCTTAAGTACATTGCATCAAGACAGAATATCTCAGGCAATGCCTTGGCAATTCTCACATAATATAATGCTCTCCAACCTGAACCCACGATAACAAAATGATACCTTCCGCTGCTCCTGCTCACAATTACAAACCTCCGCACATTCAAATCAACTATAATAATTATAACAGTTCCAAACAGTATTATCTACTTAGATTTCATTTTTAATGGCAAGAACAAGGGAAATAAGAAAAACGTGCCGTTCCGGAATAGTCCGAAACGGCATATTATAAACTTATTATTTATTCTGCATAAAATTATTGTAAGCTACACCATATCTGATTTCTAATTTTACGATAATTCACAGGGCTCTGCAATTACACTTGAAACCTTCTGTGTATCCACATATCCGCAACTTTTTAGCCCCTCTGAGATAACCTTATACCATTCACCTGAAGACAGCCTGCAGACACTCTTATCATCCAACTCGATAACGCAGATACCCTCTCGGTCACAATTCATATTGCAGGTAATACGATACATGTTCTTTCGGCTGATTGCACCTATTTCTTCTAAAAGATTGACCATTCGATATACTGTAGCCGTACCAATTGAATGGTCAATGGCCACAGCCTTATAATATATTTCCTTACAGCACGCACATTCTTCCTGCAATATAATGTCCAGCAAAATCTTCCTCTGTTTCGTTATTCTGCAGCCCTTTTCTTTAAGAAGCTGTAGTACTATTTCTTTCTGCATTCTTGTCCTGTGATAATTCGCTTCCAGTTTGTTTTCCGCTTTTAACAAGTCCCTCCCCATATTTCAGCTCCTTTCACATTTTTTATAAGAATATCTCTTTAAATTATGCCTGCACTAAAGAAGTGCAGGCATAGTTTTAAATGCTATCAGTATGGCATTTACAGTTCTCTTTCGCCTTTCCGCATCCATTCGCCAAGCAGTGTCCGGCAGCCGGACATCCGATACATCTGGTACCTTTCTTCTTTTCTTTTCGTATATAAAGGACTGCTGCGCCTACTAAAATAAGCATAATTCCTATGACAATCAAATTATCCATTGCCGCTCCTTTCTGACTGAGTCTATAAGCCAGTCAATCTTATACTGCTTTTTTTAATTCATACTCTGATGCAAACTGCTTATTTGTTCTATAAATCAATCCAACTACAACAGCCACCATAACAAGCACAGCAATAAGTCCCGGAACAAATCCATTTCCAATCTTACCGGTCGTAATCAGTGTACCTATCTGATATACCAGAAAAGCTATCGTGTAACCTGTTCCTAACTGAAGGGCAATGCCTCCCCATAACCACTTTTTACTCTGCATTTCTGAATTCATGGCACCAAGTGCTGCAAAGCAAGGAGGCGTATACAGATTAAACATAAGAAAACTGAGTGCTGCAACCTTGGTCAGTGCCATTGCGGATGCAACAACATTTCCATCTCCGACTAACGCAAGTTCTTCCGTATCAATGAAAGCACTTAAACCATAGCAAACCGCAAGTGTACCTACTACATTTTCTTTTGCAATAAAACCGGTTACTGCTGCCGCTGCAAGCTGCCATGCTGCAATACCAACGATTGGCACTAAAATGACTGCAATCGGAGAAGCGATTGAGGCAAGAATAGAAGTGCTCTCCATTCCTTCTTCAACAACCTGCAATTGCCAGTTGAATGACTGCATAATCTGCACGATTGTATTACATACAAGAATAATCGTACCAGCCTTTATAATATATGCCTTACCTCTTCCAAGCATAGAAATGACAGCTCTCTTAAGACTTGGTAATTTATATTCAGGAAGTTCAATGATAAAGAAAGATTTTCTGAACTTATATCCTGTAATCGCCTTTATCAATAATGCTCCAAGCAGAATCAGAATAATTCCGACAAAATACATCAGTGTTCCTACCCATGGTGTATCAGGGAAAAATGCCCCCACAAACAATGCAATAACAGGAAGCTTAGCGCCACAAGGCATAAATGGTGTCAACATGGCTGTTGCTCTTCTTTCTCTCTCATTACGGATAGTTCGGCATGCCATGATACCAGGAATTGCACATCCTGTACCGATTACCATCGGAATGACAGATTTTCCGGAAAGTCCCACTCTTTTAAAGATAGGATCCAACACTACAGTTGCTCTTGCCATATATCCACAGTCCTCCAGAAGGGCAATCAGGAAGTACATTACCATAACAAGCGGCAGAAATCCTACAACAGCACCCACGCCACCAATGATTCCGTCAACAAGAAGCGACTGTAAAAATGGATTTGCATTTTCTACAAGCCCGGCAACCCATTCCTGGAAGACTTCAATCCATCCTACCAGCCAGTCTGCAATCCATGTTCCCACTGTAGACTGTGAAATATAAAACACCCCAAACATAACCAACGCAAAAATTGGAATTCCAAGCCATGGATTTGTGAGGACTGCATCGATTTTGTCCTGACCGTTTTTCTCTTTCGTTAAAACCTTACGCTTCTCAACAGAAGAAACAATGGATTTCACGAAATCAAAACGCTTCCTGTCCTCAGCCTCTACCTCACTCTTATTATGTAAATCAATATCATCCTGAACATAAGGAGCATTTTGTCCGCAGCCCTTTAAAGAAGCGGCTTTAGTTACAACATCCTTTAATCCGATATGACCGGAAGACGTGGAAACCGTCTTTATAACCGGACAGCCAAGCTTTTTCGATAAGAGTTCTACGTCAATCTGCGTATCCTTCTTTTCATTTATATCACTCTTATTCAGGGCAACTACAACAGGGATACCAAGTTCCAACAGCTGTGTTGTAAAAAACAGGCTCCGGCTTAAATTTGTTGCATCCACGATATTAATGATTGCATCCGGATTCTCATTCTTTACATATGCACTGGTAATGCTTTCTTCTGACGTAAAAGGCGACATAGAATATGCTCCCGGTAAATCTACCGCTATCAGTTCTTCCTTTCCATCATAATAAGTTTTTTTAATCAGGCTTTCCTTCTTTTCCACGGTAACACCTGCCCAGTTTCCGACCTTTTCGTTTCTTCCGGTCAAGGCATTGTACATCGTAGTTTTTCCACTGTTGGGATTACCTGTTAATGCGATTCTCATGTCGAATCCTCCTTGTTTTATTATTTTTTATATGGTATGCGTTAGTTTTCACTAACTCCCTCTTATAAAAAAATAGTGATGTAATCACCATTTTATTTATATTGAAATAGCTTTTGCTAAATCAGTATCAATGTTATATCTGGCATCCTTAATGGAAACAACACAACCACCCTTGATGTGAGAAATCACAGTAACAGGCTCTCCACTATAGCATCCAAGCGAAAACAAAAAAGACTTCAGTTCTTCATCCTCAGCTATAATATCTTTCACTATGTATTCCTCTCCCGGTTTTCCATCTGCTAAATTCATATATATGCCTTACCTTTCCATAAATGCTATGTAAAATGATTGAAAAATTGCCAGAATTGCATGATAACGTTGCAATCCATCAGTATCAGTTAGGCTTCTCTAACCAAATCGAGTTTAGTATAACTAACTTTCCTTGTCAATATCATTTTTTCTATTTTATCCTTTATTGATACATTTTCTCAATAAGCTCTGTTTGCTTTTTTAATTGTCATTTCAAGCCAAAAATGGTATGATACGAAAAAAGATTGGAGAAAACATTATGAGTTACATCAAGCATCGTTCAGATGAGTCAATCGAAGATTATTTAGAGACAATTCTTATGCTTCAAAAAAGTATGGGACAGGTTCGTTCAATAGATATTGCAAATGAAATGAATTTTACCAAGCCAAGTGTCAGTGTTGCCATGAAGAATCTTCGTGAAAAGGGATACATAACTATGGCAGACAACGGATACATTACACTGACCAAAAGCGGAAAACAACGTGCAGAAAATGTTTTGGAGCGACATACTATACTTGCAGATATACTGGTACGCATCGGAGTAAGTAAAGAAACTGCTCTGGCTGATGCCTGCAAAGTTGAACACGATTTGAGCGAGGAAAGCTTTGAAGCAATTAAGAAAGCATTTTTTTCTGAGAGTTAATCTTCGAGCAAGATTTTTCTGAATTTTCTCCATTCTTCTATAAATATCAGGTGTTTGCGAAACATAGCTTTATCACCGAACAGATATGAAAGAAATGTAAGTAAAAATTTATCTTTCTAAACATGTTTCCTTTTTGAAATTTTTCACGCCAAAGCTAAAATACAGAATATGAAACAGCCATACAAATCCCAGAACAATTCTGCCTACCGGCACCTGATCCATCATAATGAAACCGATAGACATTAGGATTGTAACCATAATCATTATTCTGATTTTTGTTTTCCATGTCATTCCCTGTCCTTTTACAAAGCTTTCCAAATTGTTTTTATACAATTTAGTATTTATAAACCAGTTGTTCAGCTTTTCAGAGCTTCTGGCAAAGCTAAATGCTGCCAGCATCAAAAACGGAAATGCAGGCAGTAGCGGTAATACTGCGCCAACCGCTCCAAGTCCTACACCAATGCATCCAAATATAATGTAAAGTATTTTCTTTATTGTCATAATTCTTTCTCCAACCTTTTCCTCTCTTTTTTCGTTTCAATCACATGTTTTGTTGCAATCACCGGATGTGTTAAGAGTATCTTTATGCATCAGCTCACCCTCCCGTGTTCCACCGAATATACCTTCTTGGCAATACACATGGTAGACTTTCTGTGAGACACCAGCACAACCGTCTTATTCTCCTTTTCTTCCATCAAAGAATTTAAAATCACTGCTTCATTTAAGCTGTCCAGATTACTGGTAGGCTCATCTAACAGAAGCAAATCGGAATCATGCAGAAACGCCCTTGCAAGTCCCAGCCTTTGCCTCTCTCCTCCTGAGAGCGTATCACCAAGCTCACCAACCGGCGTGTCGTAACCCTTTGGAAGACTCATTATAAAATCATGTACAGATGCCTTTTTACATGCTGTCACTATTTCTTCATCTGTTGCATCGAGCTTTGCGATACTAAGATTATTCCTTATACTGTCATGGAACAAATGTGTTTCCTGCGTAACAAAGCTCTCCATATCCCTAAGATTGGCAGTATTGATGCTGTTCACATCAGTGTCCGATAATTTCACACTGCCTTTTTGCGTTTTCCAGAACCTCATAAACAATTTTAAAAGTGTTGATTTACCGCTTCCGCTTTTTCCAATGATTCCAACAACAGAACCTTTCGTAATGTCTACATTTACATCATAAAGAATAACTTCATCGCCATAAGCAAATGTGACATTTTCAGCCGATGCACCTGTAAATGTTATATCTTTCATTCCTTTTACTTCCTCTGCTACCGGAGACTCGTAAAGAATATCTAACACACGATTTCCTGATGCAAAAGTATTCTGCAAAGTGCTTCCAAGATTGGCAAGTGCCACTACCGGTCCAAAAGAACTCATAAGGGAAATGGTAGGAATCAATACGCCTATAAACTCCACCTGCCCCTTCTGATGCAGCATTGCTGACACAAAAAGCATAACGAAGTCAAAGAATAAAATTACTGTATTGGTAACTGCCTGATTTCTGCCGGATGTGCGTTTCAACCTCCGCTCATCATCAGATAAATTATCCGTCTGTTCATTCATCGAAAGAAGTCTTTGTTCGCCCTGCCCATATTGTATTATTTCTGACAGTCCGCGAAGGCTGTCAAGAACGAAGCCTGAAAGATTGCCTGACTTTGTACGAAATCTGATTCCATCCTCCCCACTAAACCTGGATATCACAATTGGAATAATAATTCCTACCGTCATATATGCTGCGAGAGAAACTATGCCAAGTATGATGCTGAAGCTTCCTATAAACAGACACATAATTACTGAGTACAAAAATGCAATCGCAACCGGTGAAATTGTATGTGCATAAAACACCTCCAAAAGTTCAATATCCGATGTGATTACAGAAATCAGGTTGCCCTTATCCTTCCCCTCAAGCTTTGCAGGGCAGAGCTTTCTAAGCGCCATAAAAACCTTATCCCTTATCAATGCCAGCAGCTTAAATGCAACAAAGTGATTACATGCCTGCTCTGCATAACGAAGAATCCCCCTGACAAGAGCAAACACACATACCGAAATAAAAATAAATTTTAACGAAAACGGAGTATCCATATTTAAAAGCTCCGCTACAGCATATCCGCCAAATATAGTGATAAAGGACGCCGCAAGATGTCCGATGAGTCCCATAATAATTGCCAGTACCATATACCCTGTAAGAGGTTTCACAAGGCCGATAAGACACATCATTACACGAAATCCGCTTCTCTTTTTCATACGACCGCACCTTCCTTTCCGTATTTTTCCAGATTCTGCTGCGCATTCCACAGCTTTGCATATATGCCGTTTCTCTCTATTAGTTTTTCATGTTTACCAATTTCTGCAATATTTCCCTGATCCATCACATAGATATTATCAGAATACGTCACGTTTGCCAGACGATGCGAAATCAGGATAACTGTTTTTCTTCCTGCCAGCGCATGAATCACCGACATAATGTCATTTTCACTTTCAATATCAATGTTTGAAGTTGCTTCATCAAAAATATATATTGGACTATCATGCAGTAGTGCCCTTGCAAGCGCAAGTCTCTGGCACTGCCCTCCAGACAGATTAGATGCCTTCTCATTCAGTTTCGTATCAAGTCCATTTTCACTTTTTAGGAAATCAAGAAGATTTACCTGTGCAAGAACATCCCACAACTGTTCGTCAGAAGCATTCGGACAACCCATTAAAAGATTCTGTCTCACCGTACCCTTAAACAAATAGCTTTGATGACTGATATATGTAATATTCTCCATCAGACTTCCTTCATCAATATCTTTCAATTCCTTACCACCAATTGTTACAGAGCCTTCATACTTCCTGTTTCGCCCCATAATTATTGAAGATACTGTTGACTTACCGCACCCGGATTCCCCCACAATGGAAGTAAAACTACCGGCATTGAAAGACATGTTCAGTCCATGCAAAATCTCACGTTCTTTCTCATAAGAAAAATGCAGATTAGTACAGACTATATTGCAGTCCTCCCCTATCTTTTCTGTTGCCACCGGGAATTCCTTTAAATCTAACAGTCCAAATATCTTGTCGCTTGCCGCCATCCCGTTCATTGCAATATGGAAAAATGACCCCAGCATTCTCATAGGTATAAAGAAATCAGCAGATAAAAGTATGATAAAAATGCATCCTGAGATAGATACATTTCCTGCTCTGTATTGACTCACTGACATAATCACTCCTAAAGCTGCACCGCCGTATGCAATCAAATCCATAATAGTAATGGAATTTAACTGCATGGTCAGAACCTTCATGGTAATCTTTCGGAATTTTTCCGATTCTTCATTCATTTCTTTTTGTTTAAAGTCATCTGCCTGATAGATTTTTAAAGTTGTAAGTCCCTGCAAATTTTCAAGAAAGGTATCACCGAGAGCTGTATACTGTCCCCAGTATTTGGATAGCAGTTTTTTTGCCCACCTCTGCACGGCAACAATGGCCAGCGGAATAAGTGGCACACATATAAGTAAAGTGACTGCACAAGGCACGTTTACAAAGCAAAGAACCGCAAACAACGTTACCGGCGCCAACGAGGCGTAGAAAAACTGCGGAAGATACGCTCCAAAATAAGTCTCAATCTGATCAACCCCTTCTACTGCCACCTGTACCACTTCTGATGTTTTTACCTGTTCGTTGTAGGATGCTCCCAGCCTCAACATTTTTTTGTATATCATCTCACGCAGTTTTTTCTTTACAGCCTTTGAAGAAAGATAACTCATTTTACTTGACATCAATGTACATCCATAACGAATTGCCATCATAATCACAGCCACTAATGATGTGAGAACAAAATGCTTTGTCTCTGCCGTTTTTTCAAACAGTCTGCCTAAAAAAGCCGTAATACTACCCATCAATACAATATTTGCCACAAGGGAAATCCATTGACAAATCACATTCCCTGCAATATATTTTCTGCTTTCATTAACCGTTCCAATCAGTCTCTTATTTATCATCATTTTTTCTGTCACTCCATTATTCTGCATTTTTGTAGTGCCCGGGTTCAAATTCCTTATCATGCCAGCATGAATAAATTTTGAGGTTATGACCCCGGAACTATACTGTTTAAGCCTATCATCATAGTTAGACAATGCTAACTCATTCTATCATCTCAACTTTTATATGTATAGATGCGTAATTGATAATCTTTCTCATGTAGGAACAGTGTGTCAGCGTTAGCGTATCTATTATGTTATAAAGAGCGCAATAAAATCAGAGTCAAGATTGATTTTTTAAAAACGTAAGGCACGAAACGCGAATTATGATACAATGTTGTTGTGTAATTATTTGTTTTTGCTCTTGTACGGTGGCGACAAATCAGATGTCAATCAAAGAATTTATAAAGGAGCTGTTTTTATGAGTATAGAAGACCAATTTAACTTAATTGCAAAAGAATACGATGTTAATCGAAAAAGAGATTCTCCGGATTAGCAAATGTTTCCCATCAGGTTATGGATTATACAAAACATTTTCCGGACGGCAGTTTTGACACGATAATATCTGCGTTGTCTATTCATCACTTAGATGACATACAAAAAGATGACTTATTTCACCGTATATACGACACTCTACCCGATGGCGGTATCTTCGTGAATTATGATCAGTTTTGCGCCGGTACGACAATGATGAACCGATGGTTTGATTCATATTGGGAGGAACAGCTATATAACAGCGGATTAGATGACAGAGATATTGAGCTGTGGAAAGAACGAAGAAAACTAGACCGCGAATGTTCCGTTGAGAAAGAAGTTGAGATGCTGCAGCAATGTGGCTTTTCAGATGTTAAATGTCTGTATTCCTATCATAAGTTTTCAGTGATTTTAGCGGTAAAATGAATTAATATGCGCCGGCATGACAGAAACCAGGAAAAATAGCAAAAAGCAGCAATCATCACAAT
>JBJEME010000006.1:0-28325 GCA_051879515.1 Lachnospira sp.
AGAGATGGAATAGATTATTTTAATGTGTAACATCTATATTTTCTTTTTTGACCAGATAGGTCAGCAGTAATATAGGATTTTGTGAATAGTGGCGATCTGTCTAGCGCGTTCAAGATTTTTTGTATTGTTTTTTGAGGATGACTTGTGCTTATCATACTTTTTTTGGCACACTCTTCTAATAGGGAAAGATCACCGAACCAAACACTTACTCGATTATGACTGATAAGTATTTCTTTCATAGCTATGTCAATATTCATATATTTGCGCCTCCAATATACCATTATATTTAGTATATTCGGAGGTAGCTGTGGGTATGCACATGACAACAAAATGACAATACAATCTCTTGATAATCTACGCAACAGGTAGAAATCAGACAAAACTCTTTGGTTTCTATCATCAAAACCAACGAAAAACACCACATAACAACTTGGCAAAGAGGAGTATGAGTAGAAAATGGACTGAGAGCAGTCATAAAATAAAGGAAGAGCCAACGGCAAGCTTGCTTGCCAGTTGGCTCTTCCTTTATTTTATGACTATTAGAAGGCATGACGCTCGGCTTATCGACGAGCGAAGCGAAATCGATAAGATGAGAGTCAGGACTGCTCTCAGTCTTTCGGGGGGTGCTTCCTTTTTTAGATTTATACGGCGACAGCCGTACAGCGAGATGAAGCGAAGCGGAATCGAGCTGGGCATGGCGGGAGAAGAGCAAGGAAGAGGAGATTGTGATTAGGTGCGGAGCGAAAATGCTTCGCATTTTAAACTGATGATGCGGAATAATTGAAACTATGATATACTGTGGGAAATGAACGGAAAGAGCAACTAAACAATTTGTGGAGGTGAAGTATGGTTTTATATATTAATGCTTGTGTAAGAACAGAATCAAGGACAAATAGATTAGCAAAAGCCTTATTGAATAAACTAGGAGTTTTTGAAGAAGTCAAATTAACCGATATGGAGCTTAAGCCACTTAATGAAGAAAGATTGAACTATCGTTCTGCTCAAATTGAAAAGCAAAATTATGATGATAATATTTTCAAACTATCAAACCAGTTTGCAGAAGCCGATTTAATAGTAGTATCAGCTCCTTATTGGGACGATCAATTTCCTGCTATTTTGAAAATATATATCGAGAATATTTATTCTATGGGCATTGTTACTAAATATGATGAAAATGGGCATCCACAAGGATTGTGTAAAGCAAAGAAACTATACTATATTACGACAGCCGGTGGAGGATATAATCCAAGATTTAGTTTTGACTATATAGACTATTTAGCGAAGAATATGTTCGGCATTAAGGAAACAGAATTAATTTGTGCTGAGAATTTGGATATTGAAGGCAATGATGCAGAGGAAATATTATCTAAAGTAATAAGGAATATAGATGAAATTTACTAATCGCAATTCGTGTAGATGGGGTGATGTGATATAGAGGTATTATGAAGCAACAGAAAATGTTAAGCCTGATTAGACAGGCTATTGAAGATTATAAAATGATAGAAGAAGGGGACAAAATTGCTGTTGGAGTTTCAGGCGGCAAGGATTCTTTAGCACTTCTTTATGCAATAAAGTTTCTCAAAACATTTTATCCTGTGAAGTATGATTTGTATGCCATAACCTGTAATATAGGCTTTGAGGGGATGGATTTCTCGGGAGTCAGGAAGTTCTGTGAGGAGTTAAATGTGCCATATGAGCAGGTTGATACTGAAATAGCAAGGATTGTATTTGAGGAAAATAAGGACCAAAGGCCATGTTCCCTGTGTGCAAAGCTAAGAAAAGGCGCGATGTATAAGCGCTTAAATAAGCTGGGAATCAACAAGATTGCATACGCGCACAATAAGGATGATTTTATAGAAACTGCCATGATGTCGCTTATTTATGAGGGAAGATTTTATGCATTTCCTCCGGTTACAGAGCTGCCGGAAGCAGGTGTTACAGTAATTCGTCCAATGATGTATGTCCCAGAGAAGGGCGTAGCTAATTATGTTGCCGGTCAGGGGATAAAAGTAGTAAAAAATACCTGTCCGGTAGACGGTTCAACTAAAAGAGCCTATGCTAAAGAGCTTATTGAACGTATTAATAAGGATAATCCGGGAGCTAAAGACAGGATTATGCATGCAATACTAAATGGCAACTTTTCTGATTGGCCGGTTTTTTGATGCAGCTTCAAGGAGAAATAGATGAATGATACGTATATTTTGATGACTTTACGACATTTATTAAACGATTCTACTTTGACTCTATCTGTGGGCGGAGTTTTTGCTCAAAATATTCTTTATGATTTATCTCTTTAGATAATACTATTTTCTTCCATTGTAATAAGAAATTATTAATCAATCCATAGTTAAAAGAACAAAGAACATATATATATTCATTTAAGAATTTATAGATTCACATTACACAATAAAATTTTTTTTACGTAAAATATATTGACACAATGCATATCTACTGTATATAATGTTATATACAGTAGATATGCATTGTGGCCATGATAAAATTTATTGTTATTAACTATTACCGAAAGGAGTAAGGATTAGAGTAAAGGAAATTAATGCAAGTAAGAAAAGAACATTCTTGTAATTCAGAAATAATGCCAATTTAATAAAAAATATTTTTGATGTACAATTAGAGTATTTATCTAGGTAGAAAACTTTAATCAACGGATTATTCTAAAATGCATTTAACACATAATGGCAGATTTAAGCAAGTACATCTGATACAATAATTGCAAGTCTTAATATTGGATCACAGAATCAACTCTGCAGGGGCTTTTGGTTGAATAGGTTTTAATCTTTCTAAGGGAAAAGTTCCGAAAAACATTATTAGGCGGGAAGCAACCTAATAACAAATGTACATGCAGTGGCAGATGATGTCTTCCAAAAATAATTAGTGATGGATTATAGGAGTGTGTTCTTGCAATGATAAAGCAGAGCGAAGCCGATGGAACATATTTATAAATGCATGACTTTGAAATGGAGAAGAGACCAAATTTCACTTAGGGTAGGCTTACCGAAGGAGTGTAGAACCATCTGGAAACGTATGGAATATTCTGTTGAAAATGAGCGGTTAGCAACCATAGGAAAGCAAAGTGGATTGCAACAGAAATAACTCAGTTCTCACCCATTATAGAATGCTTATCATTGTTTATAACATTATAAACCATTGCATAAACAGCTAAATAAAGGCTTTTTTGTGCAAAATAAATAAGAAAGCAGAGAGAACTATTATGAAGAAAGTGAGTAAGAAACTATTAACTATTATTGTTTTATTAATTACTATAATGAGAGGTACAATGGAGGCTGATGCATATATTGGTGATCCAGAATCAAGGTATTCGACTAAACCGTTAGGATATTCATATGCTACATTTTGTTTGACACTATATTATGATGCAGTAGCACCTTCAATTACAACAGGTGTAATTGCGGATTGTTATCTTGATGGTTCGGCTAGATATGTTGACGGAAAAGGTAATTATTATACAAGATATTTTGAGGATAGCTATGCTCAATGTGCATCATGGGGACCAAGATATTATTTAAGTGATAAATATATGTATATGTCTTCAACTATTAATTTCAGAGCGTATGATGATGATGGTAATATGGCATCAGATACATTAACAAGAGCATTGACGGCATGCTTTAGTTATTCTGGGAAAGAAAATGGAAGTGTAGAAAAATAGTAATATTATGTCAATCTCGGAAAAAGATTTTTGCAAGGAGAATTGTATGAGAAAAACAATTAAAATCATACCACTAATTATGATATTTGCACTGATGCTGGCTTCTTGCGGTAAGAATGGGCAGAATGAGAAAAAGAAGATATCACTTGATGGAAATGATAGTTTGGATATAACACAATCATATTTTTCTGGTGGGGCAAAGACAATTGCTAAAGCAGAAGGAGGATATTATTACATTGATGATAGTTTGATTCCTAGCCCACTTGCATATTATGATAATGCCTTAGGAAAGTCAGTGTATCTGTGTGATTTGCCAAACTGTTCTCATAAATATGTTCCCAAAACTGGAACAGATTGTAAGGCATATCTTACAGGATACGCGTGTGAATATTTGATGTATAGCGACGAAACATTGTATGCAGCATGTTCTGATAATAACAAAATTGATTTATTTGCCATGGATAAAGATGGTAATAACAGACGCTTAATAAGCACATTATTATATACAGAATATGTTCCTGAGATGGCAATTTACAATGGATATATTTATTATGGTGAATTATGCAATCAAACATCATCTGAAGAATCAGAGATATCAATTTATAAAATGAGCCTTTCAGGAGGTAATGCAGAAAAGATTTATACTTTTAGAGGTAATGAGCCTGAATTTTCAAACTTTAAGATATACGGAGATGATTTATATTTTACACAATCAAGTGGCAGTGTTAACTTCGCAAAGAAGGAGAATAACATAAAAATTGATGGATTGAATCGAATAAATCTTGAAAATAACGAAAATACTAAAGTTTTAGATGAACCTGTATTTAACTATTCAATAGATATGGAAAGCAAAAAAGTGTTTTATTCTGTTGAAGGAAAAGGATTATTTTGTTATGACGTAAAAACAGACCAAACAACTACATATTATGAAGCAACAGAGCAATTTGACCGAATTAAAATGACATTCGATGGAGATTATCTGTATTTTGAAAATACTGCGTGGGTTTCATATGCGTATTATATGTTTGGTTATAACGGCTTAACAAATAAACTAATTGTAATGGATCCGAATGGTAATATAGTAAATGAGATTGAATTACCCAATACTACCTTGTATGTTTCAGGTGGTGATAAATCTACACTTTTTATCAATGCTGATGGGAAAACAATGTATGCACCTAAAGAAAGTTTAATTAACAAAAAAAACTTCGAATTTATGAATCTTAAAATAGATAAAGAATAGGTTCGGAAAAATCAAAGGTGATTGCGAAATGATTTTGCAATCCTTATTTGAAGGAGAGCATAATAATGGATTTAAGGAAAATAATTGTGCCAAAAACAATAATAATTCTAATGTGTGCTCTCCTTGTAAATATGGTTTTGTTCATATATGGATTGGAAAATGATAAGCAGGACAAAGATGATTACCTGAAAAAACAGCAACAATATGCCACCGACTATAATGCTTATGTAAACAATGTTATTTCAAATGCAAAAGGGATGTCGGAGGTTTCTATTTTTTCTAAAGAGGGTTCTGTTTCTGCCGAAAATATAGATTCTATAGCAAATGCTTATGAACGCATAAAAGACATTGAAATGACAAATGAAGATAACAGGGGAGTACGTTATTACTTGGATTATAGCTATGGTATAATAATTGTTACTCTGTTAATGGTATACTTGATATATCTGATGTTTGAGGACAGAACAAACGGAATGTGGCAATTGACATATTCATCGTCAGGAGGAAGATCTTGGCTTACTCTGTCAAGAATGATTACTCTTGCGGTTTTGTCATTTGCTTCTATTGTTTTTTTGGAATTCCCAAGACTAATCTATGCAAGTATAAAGTATGGAGAAATAAAATGTTTATATACTTTTATACAGAATATAGAGGGATACGGAAATTTTACGTATCCTTTAAGTAAAATGCAGTATATTTTGTTATTGACATTTATTCAATGGCTAATTGTTGTTTGTATATCTTTTCTTGTGTTTACACTTTTCTCTGTTTTCAGAAATAGAAATTTTTCTTTAATTATAATTTCAGGTATAGGAATTGCCGAGTATCTTTTATATATAAACACTTCAAGCACAACTATTATTTCAATATTGAGGCATATAAATATCTGTAAGCTGTTTGATGTGAATATAATTCTGAAAAGGTTTTATAATGTTAACATCAACAACTTAGTTTTTACGGATATCAATCTTATAATGTGGATTCTGATTGTATTTATTATTGTTGAGATAATTGTATCTATATTTAGTAATATTTTTATGAAACCATATGGAAATGATTCATTTGTCCAAAAGAAAATGCAAGAAATAAATAAAGCTTATCAGAGAGTATTCAGCAGCTATCCAATTATATTAAAAGAATTCCATAAAGCTGTAGTTTCGAACAGAGGCTTGGTAATAATTGTGGCAACAATAATGGCAGCTATGTATTTTAACACAAATGGAGTTGTAAAGTACTCGGATACAGTAATAGCCAAAGAAAAAATATATGAACAGTATGGAGGCGCAGATTACCGGGAAATAAGCAGAATTATAGATGAGATGAATGTTAAGTGCGAAGCTGCAAAAGCAAGTCTCAAGGAGATGGAGATTAGCTACAGAGCGGGGAATTCCAGTTATGAAGAGTATGCCACATGTTTAGGTACATTCATTTATTATACAGGCCAGATGTCTGCGTATAATGAGTTTGAAGAGAAGTTGGATTATCTTAGTCAAATAAAAGAACAAAAAGGAATTGACGGATGGATGGTATCAGAGAGAGGGTATGGCAATTTATTTGGAGAAAATGCGACAACAAGGGAGTATCTGCTTGTACTTATAATAACGCTTGCCACAACTCTAATTACATTTGAATATCTGACGATAGACCAGAAAAGTGGAACATTAAAAATAATCAGAAGCTCTAAAAATGGAAAAACAAGATATTCTGTAATGCAGATAATAATATGTATTTTGCTGGCTATTCTGATTTATATTATTGTTTATGGAATAGATTATTATTATGTATGTAATACATATATAATAAAGTTTGGCGATGCGCCGGTGCAAAGCTTAAGGTTTATGGAAAAAATGAACCTTAGAATTTCAATAAAAGAATGGGTTGCGATAAGGAATATTATTAGATTGTCAGAATCAGCAATTTCAATCCTTCTTTCTTTTGGGGCATATAGGGTTGCATCAAAAAATAACAATAAGGTTGTTGTAATAGTGCTTTGTATCATAGAAATAGTAGTGGTGACATTTATTGAAAAAGGAATCTGGGAATTATGGAACTAAAAGAGAATGGTAATGAACTTATAAGTATAAAACTTTCTAATTTGGATGAAATGACGAAAGTTATCAAAAGCAACAAAAGAAAAATTCTACTACTTTTAATTGGAATAGTATTATTTTTTCTGCCTGTTATCAAATGTTTTATAACAGTATTAACGTGTGACTATGTTTATGCTGAATATTCAAAAGAATATAACGGATATTATTATAGATTTTCTGACAATTCAGTAATTGAAAAGTATGGAACCACAGGGATGTTTAAGTCGTATAACGGATTACCGGTATACGTGGTTTCGCAGGATACGTATAATAAAAAAGAAGATAAGGTTTCTCCCAATGAATACAAATGCTATGCACTTTATGATAATAAGTATTATAATTTATTTCCAGTAAAATTTTACCGAATAAAACTATATTACAAAGAAAATGAGTGTGATATGAAGCCTATGGAGGGCTTATATGAATCAGTTGCAGTTGAGGTTATTCTTTTAATATTCCTGCACATATTAACTATAAAGAATAATTCGTTGAAAATGGAGATGACCCAATATGAAAGGGAAGAATAATTACAGGAGCTTTGTTGCTGTGGCAAGAGAAAGATATAATAGTACAACATTTGGTGTAAAAATTTACGAATTATTATTTAGAGTTGTATTCTATATGGCATGTGTTGGATGGGCATTTATTCCGCTTATATATTCAGAAAGTATCAGATACATCAGTTATTCAGTATTAATAATAATCTCAGTAATATGTATAACTGGGCAGTATGTTTTATTATGTGCCTTCAGTTTGTTTAATTGTGATATTTTAACTTATTTGCCGATAAGTAATAGGGATATAATGATTGGGAGGTTTGTTACAATATCAAAAAAAATACTTGCAATATCAGTAATTGGCAGTGTGTCAGCATTAATTATGGAAATATTATTATATATAACAGGGGAATACGAGATTAACCTTTTTATTGTACCTCCTTTGATTATTGCAAATTTTTTTGGTTTGTTCATATATATCACAGAAACGATTATAACCATATTAAGAAATAAATATTGATGGAGAGTTCTTATGGATGAAATACTAGTAGATGTAAAAGATATGTCATGCAATTTTCATTTTTTTAATCTGAATAATATCAGTTTTCAACTCCGTGAGGGATATATAACATGCATAATTGGAGAAAATGCATCTGGTAAAAGCGCATTGTTGGAAATACTTTCGGGACAGCATAATAATTACAAGGGACAGATGATAATTTCTGGAAAGATTGGAACAATTGTACGAGATAAACTTAATAGTGGAGGTTATAGTCCTAATAAAATTATTAAGAAATTTGAAAAAAATGCAGATTATTTTTCAAGTGATAAAATGTCAGAATTACTTAGAAAGTATGAGATAAACGAAACAGATAAGTTCTCAAATATGTCAGAAGTTAGTAAATGGCTGTTTTGGATTTCATTATATATGTCTTCAGACATAAAGCTATTGTTATTAGATGAACCTTTTGCTTTTTTAAACAAAGAAGAAATCAAAATTATTACTAGTGTGCTTCAGGAATTTGTAGAAGAAGGGGAAAAAAGTATAATTGTTGCAACTAATAATTTTGGAGAAATTGAATCAATAGTTGACTTCTTTGGAATTATGAGCGGTGGGAAAATGATTTTATTTGCTGAAAGAGATGAATTACTTTCAAGTTTCTGTTGTATATATGGTGAGTCTGAAATTATAGATTCAATTCCGCAAGATATGATATTATATAGAAAAAAGAATTCCGTCAGTGATGAAGCAATAGTCATAAAAGAAACTATGACGAAAGAAAAATTTTTCTTGGACACAACATATAATTCTTTCAAGATTAGGGAGTTGACGCTTAAAGAATTGTTTTTTAGTATTATAAAATCCAGAGTCTATTCATAATGTGGAGGAGTATACATATGAATATTAGTATTTCGACAGGAATAAGTATGCCGATTTATGAGCAGATAATCAATCAGATAAGAGATTCTGTTGTATCAGGAAGTCTCAAAGAAGGTGATTATCTGCCTTCAATAAGAACACTAGCGAAGGAATTACAGGTGAGCGTTATCACTACGAAGAAAGCATACGAAGAATTAAGCAAAGAAGGCGTAATAGAAGCTATCCCGGCAAAAGGGTTTATAATAAAAAAACAAAATAATGATTACTTAAGAGAGAAACAGATGCTAAATATTGAAAACAAGGTAATACTCCTACTTACAGAAAGCAGAGGTGCCGGAATGAGCTTAGATGAGCTTATTGACATGATAAAGGTGTTGTCAGAGGAGGTATAATGATTAAGAGCCCGTGTGTCGTTTACGTTAAGAATGATTGTCTAAATGATAGCAGAATTCTTCTAGAAAAAGCATTAGAAGTATTGGGGATAAGAGAAGGATTAAACTCTGATCAGATTGCAGTAATAGCTTATGACAGAGAATTTTTTGAGAATGAAAAGCTGGATAAAAATGCTGATTATCTGAGTAAGTTTTATGAAAAATGGGATGATAAGACTTTTAATAATCTAGTTGATAAAATGAAGGTTAATCGAAATGCTCCACTTAGGCTATTGTCAGAGGGAGAAAGAAACAGGCTACAATATGCTATATGTATGGCTATCAAGCCTAAAATTCTTGTCCTTAATAATCCAATTGGACAATTAGATTATGTTTTTCGAGAAGAACTGTATGAGCATTTGCATACATATGCACTTGAAAATGATGCAATAGTCTTAATATCATCTAATTATGAAGAAGAATTTATGCGAATAGTAGATTATGAATTTGTAAAAGTGAATGGAAGTTATTCATTCGTCGAAATTGGACAGTGATACTAATTGTGAAAACTGTTATGAGTAAAAGAGGAACTTTAATCATATTATGATTAGAATGAAAGAATAAAAAACATATATTGTTGGGTTTATAACGATAGTAAAACAATTTTTAGATAGTTTATAAATAGAAAGTTTTTTGACTTCACATTTTTACTTGTTAAATAAAACAACTACATTTCAATGAACAAGTAATTATAAAAAATATTCTGTTTATGCTGAAAGTATGCAGTCATTATTTTATAAAGATGTTAAAAATCTTTGGAAGAAATAGAAAAGTAATAAATCTATCAGGATTTAAGTGAGATGGGGGTAGTGGATAGGAGTTGAAAAAATATTAAAAATAATGTATGACGACTTTGAGGTATGCAGACTTTTTGAGTGGGTGCAAGAAGATGATTGGGAAGAAGTATATCAACAAGAGGTGAACAACGAATAATGGTAAGAAATGTTGTTAAGTATACAATGAAAATATGGCGGACGTCTGTGTACTAAGCCGAAGGGAGCTTGATTTATCGGGCTCTCATTTTTATTTTTTTGAATAGTTTTGTGTTTATAACTATGATATAATGAGCGTTAGCGAGTCAGAGGAAGCTTGCTTACTCTTGACGAGCGGCGAATGGCGATTACGATAGATTTCGAAGAAATCGTCAAGTACGAAGTGCGAATCGTGATATAATACTGATTACTTGCAACGGTCTGTCTAAAGAAATTTTTAGATGAATTATCGTTGATTAATGCTGTTTATGAGTTTGTGCGTGATGAAATTAAGCACTCATGGGATGTACAGGACAAAAGAGTATCTAAGTCAGCTACAGAAGTTTTAGCACAAGGAAGTGGAATATGCTGGGCAAAAGCAAATCTGCTAAATTTACACTTATCCCACAAATCAACACAATTCGTAAATCGTGTTGTTCCATTTAGAAAATACACTTTCTATAATTGATTTATCAAATGAAGTAGATGCGCACTGCTTCATTTAATACAATTATGGAGGTTTGTTTAATATGAATACAGATAAGATTTTCGCAGAGGCAATCGCAAACGAATACGCACCTAAAGATACTTCAAAGGTGGTGGCTTTAAGGAAACTGGATCAAAGGGCAAAGCTGCCATCAGAGATTTTTACTTATACATTTGGTATAGCAGCTTCATTAATCATGGGCATAGGAATGTGTCTTTCTATGAAGGTGATTGGTCCCGGAACAACTGGTTATATTATTACCGGAATTATCTTTGGAATTATTGGTTTAGTACTTATCGGTATCAATTATCCGATTTACAAGAAAATGCGTGAAAAAGGCAAGCAAAAATATGCATTTGAAATCATGCAGCTTGCCAAAGAAATCAGCGATAAGCAGTAATAACAAGGAGGTGGAGAGTTGAACAAATCGGAAAGCAAATATTTTAATACGGCCATAAAAATGGACGAAGCTTTCATGGAGATTCTTGAGCACAAGGATTTTGAGTATATTTCGGTCAAGGAAATTTGTGAAAAAGCCGGTGTTAACCGCTCCACTTTTTATCTTCACTATGAAACGGTAAATGATTTGCTGGAAGAAAGCGTATGCCACATGAATGAAAAGTTTCTGGAGTATTTCAGTCATAGTGATAACGCGATTGTTGGGAGAATCCAAACAGCAACTCTGGAAGAATTGTTCCTTGTTACGCCGGATTACCTTAAGCCATATCTGGAATACATAAAAGAGCATCAAAGAATCTTTCTTACAGCCATAAAAAGAAGTACGGCACTTCGACTGGAAGACACCTATGACAGGATGTTTACATATGTGCTTAATCCAATTATGGATAGGTTTTCTATCGCTGAGAAGGAAAAGAAATATTTGTTGTCATTTTACATGAATGGAATTTTGGCGGTTATTAAGACGTGGATTTCCGGAAACTGTGAGGACGATATTGATTTTATTGTAAGAATCATAAGTGAACGTATCTATGCAAAGGAGAGATAGAATATGAAAGCTGCGTTATACATGGGGAAAAAACAGATAAATATGGCAAAACTACCTGACCCGGTTTGTGGAGATGATGATATTATTTTGAAAAACATTTATGCCAGCATCTGTGGAACTGATGTGGCAGTATACATGAACGGTCCGGACACAGGACACAAGGTAACTGTGGGCGGGGAGTTTGGACATGAGATGGTAAGCATTGTAAGTCAGGTAGGAAGCAATGTAAAAGATATAAAAGTAGGGGACAGGGTATATCCTTATCCAAGACTTGTAAAGAGGGATCCCAAAAGAGCCGGTACGGCAGGGGGATTTTCTGAATACATATTGGCACCGAAAGCAAAGCTTGGTGAAAGTGTTTTTCATGTACCTGATAAAATATCAGATCAGGTGGCAAGCCTTGTAGAACCATTTACCGTAGGATGCAGGGCTGCAAGAAGAAGTAACCCAAAGCCCGGAGAAAATGCAATTGTCTTTGGCTGTGGAACAATTGGAATTGCTGCCGCAATGGCATTAAAGCATTTTGGATGCAGGCAGGTGCTGATTACAGACATTTCAGATTTCCGGTTGCATATTGCAGAGGAGCTTGGATTTGAGGTGTGCAATTTACAAAAGGATGATTTGAAAACAAAGGCAATGGAGATTTTTGGGAAGGCCTTAAGCATACATGGAGAAACTGCTGATGTAGGAATTTATATTGATGCAGCAGGAGCAAAAGAACTGATCGAAACATATCAGAGCATGGGCAAAATTGAGAGCAGACTTGTAGTGGTTGCAGTACGTGCAGGACTCCGTGAAATCAATGTTCTGGATATGACATACGCACAGCATGCCATTATAGGAAGCGGTGGTTATATGCCGGAAGATGTGGAAGATGTATTTTCAATTATGCAGGATGACCGATGGGAGATTGAGAAAATAATTACGGATATATATCCGTGGGAGAAGCTTGTTCAGGCAATTGAAAGAGCTGCCGATTCAAGAAACGCCTTTAATGTTGTGATAAAGTATTGATAATAGGTAGAGGAATTGGAAGAAGTTAAATTAAGAATAATACAGCAGAAAGGTACAATATGGAATTAACTACATTGTGTTATATAGAGCAGGATGAGAAGTATCTTATGCTGCACAGAATAAAAAAGGAAAATGACATTAACAGGGATAAGTGGATTGGAGTAGGCGGACATTTTGAAAAGAATGAGTCGCCGGAGGAATGCCTGCTACGTGAAGTGAAGGAAGAAACCGGATTAACACTAAAGTCTTGGAAGCTCCGCGGCATTATAACATTTATATCTAATGAGTGTCCGGCAGAGTATATGTTTTTGTACACTGCAGACAGCTTTACGGGAGAACTTCAGGAATGTAATGAAGGCGTGCTGGAGTGGGTCAGTAAGTCGGATGTATGTAATCTTCCCGTCTGGGAGGGGGACAGGATATTTCTTAAGCTTCTTGGCACATCATCAGAATTCTTTTCTTTAAAGCTAAGATATGAAGGGGATAAGCTTGTAGAGGCAGTATTAGACGGAGATATTTGTGTGTAGGATAGTATGAGATTTAATAATGAGGCCATCGTTTTGACGATTGAAAATCGTTGAGGTGAGGCCCCTTTTTTTGCCCTTTTTTCGCTGTAGATAAGGAAAATAATAAGGAAAATTAGTTGTGGTTATAACAACTGATTATAACAAGTTATAGTTTTTCTGAATTTGACTTTGCTAAATCTCACCATTATAATAACGCCTATAAAACCTATTAAATCAGTAGGGATAATCATTAAGAGGCAAAAAGAAGGAGGAAGAATAAATTGAGTTGTTGTGGATTAGATACAAAGAAGTTAAATGGTGAGCAGTTATTAGTTTCTTATAGCGATGAGGAAGCGGAGGCTCACGCAAGGGAGGTAGGTGTAGACCCGAGACCTAATGAGACTATTAGTGAGATTGATGAAACCGGTGCTTTCATTAGACAGCCAAATGCATTTATTAAACCTTTCGGAGACAAGGAAGGAGATCTTAAGGCAGAGGCAAACCGTTATGCTATCTATTGGGCAATCGGATGTAACTGGTCAAATCGACCGGTTATAGTAAGAGACCTCTTAGGACTGCAGGACGTAATCAAGGATCACCTGGTAACACATTCAGGACAGAGCAATAAGTACGGACATGGATTTGGAGACCAGCCGGAGCATAAGGATCCACTTACCGGAGCATATTTTTTAAGCGAGTTCTATAAGAGAGCAAATCCTGATTTCACGGGAAGGGCAACTACACCAACACTGGTGGATATCATTGAGAAGAAAGCAGTGAACAATGATTATCACAGATTAACCAATTATCTTGAGGTACAGTTCAGACCATTTCAGCCGGCAGATGCTCCGGACTTGTATCCTAAGAAGTTCAGAAAGGAGATAGATGAATTTAACGACTGGCTGTTCCCACACGTTAATAACGGTCATTACCGCATGGCCTTCTGTCAGTCACCACAAGCCTATGATGAGGCATATGAAGATTTTTATGATTCACTTGATAAGCTTGAGAAAAGACTTGAAACCAATCGTTTCCTGTTTGGTGACTACATAACTGACAGTGATGTAAGAGCATATGTAACATTGATTAGATGGGATGTTAATTATTATCACAATGTGGGACCTGTAAAGAAGCCTATTAAAGACTACAAAAATATCTGGGGATATTTAAGAGAACTGAATACGATACCGGCATTCCATAATAACTGCAATGCGAGAACATTGGCGTTAAATGGTCTGTCAAAGTCAACAAAGCTATTTAGAGGTTACAATGAGAGAATTCTCACAAAAGTGGATTTCGATAAGCTCTGGGAGGATGATGGTGAGAGAAGAAAGCTTAGCCGCACTCCTGATGAACTATTCCTTCGCCATAAGGAGGGTGAGACATACGAGGAGTATGCAGGTGAAATATCAGTGAGCAGATGGAACAGTCCAAGCTGGGAAGATAGAAACCCAAAGAACGGAACATTAAGTGTGGATGCTTCAATCAATCCATTAAAGGGATTGTTATAAAATATGAATGAAAAAGGAGAATTAATATTATGATAAAAGGAATTGTTAAGAAGATTATAGCAGGAGTAGTCCTGACAACAGTAGCATTTGCGAGTCTTACAGGATGTGGAAAAGAAAAGAGTAAGGATGATAACGGAGTGACAAAGATAACGGCGGTAACAGCAGGAAGTCCTGCTCCGTATGTTGTTGTAGATTCCGATAACAAGATAACGGGAAGTGATATTGAGATTTTGCAGGAAATTTTTGACCGTCTGCCACAGTACGAGTTGGAAATAATTAAGGCAGATAATCCGCTTAATGGACTTACCAGCGGACTTTATGATGTTGCGGTAAATAACTATGCATGGAGGGATGAGAGAGGAGAGTTATATTATTACAGCTACCCATACAAAACAGGCTATGACGTGTATATCCAGAGAAAGGGAGATAAGCCTCTGACAGGCTTAAAGGATATAGCTGACAGAGGATATAAGATTGAAGTAGGTGCCGGTTCTAACAAGGCTCTTGCATTGGAACATTGGAATGAGGAAAATCCGGATCACAAGATTAACATTATTTATTCAGATTCTAACTTCCAGATTAAGTTCCAGAACATAGTTGATGGAAAGACAGATGTAGCTATTGATGACGGCCCTATCTTAGATACACTGATTGGAAAATTCGGACTGGAGGGAGACTTGGTAGGTAACCCTATTGATGAAAAGACACAGGAGTTTATAAGCCCTCATAACAGTTCATACTTCCTTTTCCCAAAGGATAGTGAAGGTGAGAAGTTAAGAGAAGAAGTTAACAAGGTACTTAAAGAATTGAAAAATGACGGAACACTTGCAGAGATATTGACAAAATACTTTGGAAGCGATACCAGTCCGGCAGCAGAAGAACTGGTAAAGACACTTAACTAACAATAAAGGCATAGGTAGATTATTATGAAGAAGCTTATTTATAACATTAATGTATTTGATGGTAGAAACTCATCTGTTTTGAAGCATCAGAATATTGTCATAACAGATAATCTTGTGACAGACATATTTTCAGGAGATATATCAAAGGAAAATTTTGATGAACTGATTGATGGAAAAAATCAGTATGCTATCCCTGGTCTTACAGATGCTCATGTGCATCTCGGAAAAACTCATATAGATGGCGCATCAGCTTCGTATGATGCCATAGTAGGATCAGTGGTAGCAGGTAAGCTTCTTGACCATGGAATTACCACAGTAAGAGATGCGGGAAGTATGTCGGATGGATTGAAAAGAGCCATTGACGAAGGCGTAATTAACGGTCCGCGTATATATCCCAGCATGAATTATTTGTCCCAGACCTGCGGACATGGTGATAATGATTTTGCACACGCAAACAGGGATATACAGTATAGAAACCCCAGAGGTGCTGTCTTGTGTGACGGAGTAGCGGAATGTCAGAGAGCCGTAAGAGAGCAGTTCTATCTTGGGGCATCGCAGATTAAGATTATGGCTGGCGGTGGAATGAGCTCTGTATGTGATCCGGTGGAGACAATTCAGTTTTCTTTAGAAGAAATGAAAGCGATTGTTCAGACTGCGGCAGATTATGGAAGCTATGTGCTGGCACATCTGTATACTCCGGCATGTATACAAAGGGCAGTAAAAGCCGGAGTTAAGAGCCTTGAGCATGGCCATTGGATTGATGAAGAGACAGCAAAGCTTATTAAGGATACAGGTACTTTTTTAAATCCATGTCCACAATTTACATTAGAAGAAGTGAAATGGAATCATATGGGTGAGTTTTCAGACCAGCCATCACAGCTTAAAAAGAAGAAAAAATCCGGTAGCACCGGAATTAAGGAACACATGGCAGAAACCACCGAGCTTATTAATAAGTATGATATAAAGATTCTTTTCGGAACAGACCTTATGATTATGTACAATGGCTATGAGCCTAGAGAAAGTCTGGATTTTACAGAGTATAAAAAGCGTTTTGGTTCATATAAGGGGCTGCTTTCTGCAACAGGAAACTTTAATGACATTACCAAGCTGACAACATATCAGAATCCATATCCGGACGGAGAAATCGGAGTTTTGAAGCAGGGCTCCTACGCTGATATTGTGATTACAAAAGGAAATCCGGTGGAAGACCTGGATATTCTCGGTGATACGGAAAATATTCTGCTGGTAATGAAGGATGGCAGAATATATAAGAATACGCTGGAACAAAATTTAACTGATGAGAGGTGATTTTGCAATGGAAATATATAGAATTGAAAAAGGAAATGCGCCGGCATGGTTATATAAGGCGTATGATTACGTCAGAATGGATGCATTTGTGTTCGGACAAAATATTCCCGTAAATGTGGAATTTGGACATGACGAGCCTGTGGATGAACTTGAAGCAGTGGTGCTGGTTGAGGATAACAAGCCGATTGCCGGATGCAGAATCACTTTCCCGCGGGATACTATCGGAAAGATAGGAAGAGTATGCGTTATTCGAGAGAGACAGAGAAGCGGAATAGGTCACATTCTTATCAAAGAGGCTGAGAAGTGGATTAGTGAGAGAGGTTACAGACATATTGTGATTAATTCCCAGGACCGGGCAGCAGCATTTTATGAAAAATGCGGCTATAAGCTGGTTCCCGGAGTTGACCCTGAAATATATGAGAATCATTTTCATCAAAGTTCTTCTGATGAAAATAAGAATAAGCACAAACTGGATTTGGGTTTTAGTTGCGTGCTGGTAGAAAAACATTTAGACAAAGAGGGAGGAGAATATGGCGAAATTATTTGATTTTAAGCAGGTTTTTACTAATATTCCTGAATTGTTAAAGTACCTGCCGATAACACTGGAGCTGGCGCTCGCAGCAACAGCTATTGGTCTGGTATTAGGTTTGCTTCTTGCAATTGTAAAAATGAAAAAGCTTCCTGTACTTAGCCAGCTTGCCTCTCTCTTCATATCAATTGTCAGAGGAACACCAGTGCTTGTACAGTTATACATAGTATATTTTGGTGTACCTATGTTTATTAAATACTTAAATCAGAAGTATGGAGCCAATCTTGCCCTTGCAGATATACCGGGATTTGTGTATGCCGTTCTGGCTCTGGGCTTCAACTCATCCGCGTTTAGCGCAGAGATGATAAGGTCGGCGCTTATGAGTGTTGATAAGGGGCAGATGGAGGCGGCTTCAGCGTTGGGAATGACCTATGGGCAGTCACTTAGAAGGATAATTATTCCGGAGGCACTCACCATCGCGCTTCCGACAATCGGAAATTCACTTATTTCCGCAATTAAGGGAACATCCCTTGCATTTACCTGTGCAGTTGTGGAGATTACAGCCCAGGGCAAAATCATAGGCGGAAGAAATTACAGATATTTTGAAGTTTACTGCTCACTGGCGATTATATATTGGTTAGTAACGGTTGTAATTGAGCAGATATTGAAATTTACCGAAAAGAAGCTTGCGATACCGGAGCAGGTAGAAAATTTCGTGGAACAAAAGGAAGAGTAACGGTTTGGAGGTGTGATATGAGCTTAATAGAAATCAGAAATATCCATAAGAAGTATAAGGAAAATGTTGTACTAAACGGTATTAATCTGTCTATTGAACAGGGAAATGTAATAGGTATAATAGGACCTTCAGGAACCGGTAAATCAACACTTCTTCGCTGCTTAAACCAGCTTGAGATACCTGAAGAGGGAACCATTATATTAGGTGATAAAGAAATAGACCTTTCCTCAAAGAAAAATAAGAAAGATATCTTACAGTTAAGACAGAATACAGGAATGGTATTTCAGCAGTTTAACCTGTTTGAGCGTAAAACAGCTCTTGAAAATGTTGAGGAGGGGCTCATTGTAGTTCAGAAAAAGAGCAAGAAAGAGGCAAGGCAGATAGCCTTGGAAGAATTGAATAGAGTGGGAATGTTAAACTGGGCAAATCATTATCCACGACATCTTTCCGGTGGACAGAAACAGCGAGTTGCAATAGCGAGAGCTCTGGCAATGAAGCCAAAGCTTCTCCTGCTTGACGAACCTACATCAGCACTTGACCCTGAGATGGTAGGTGAGGTTCTGGATGTTATAAAAAAGATAGCTGCAGAAGGCTTTACGATGCTTCTTGTATCCCATGAGATGGCATTTGTAAGAAATGTATCTAACAGGGTAATTTTTATTGATAAAGGTGTAATTGTTGAAGACGGAACACCAAGACAGGTATTTTACGACCCAAAGAATGAAAGAACCAAGGAGTTTCTGGCGAAGATGCATATGCTTGAAATTGAACCGGAATACAGTATTTAGTAAATGACACTTAAGGAGAGAAGAATAATGATTAGTAAGGAAGATGTGAGAGAAACATTTTCAAAGCTTGCAGACATAGATTCGCCATCGCTTAAAGAACGTGAGATTGCAGACCATATAAAGGCGATGTTTGATGACATAGGAATAGAATTAAAGGAGGACGACAGCGGACAGATTACAGGCAGCAGTGCCGGTAATCTGTATTGCTATATAAAGGGAAACGGACAGAAGCCGCTTCTTCTTGCCGCGCATATGGACACGGTAATGCCTGCCCATGGAAAGAAGGCAATATTCCATCCGGATGGAAGGATTACAAGCGATGGAACTACGGTCCTTGGGGCAGATGATATTTCCGGTATCACTGCCATTTTTGAGGCAATAAAATATATAAAGAAAACCGGGGCATCTCACAGGGATTTGGAGATTATGTTTACCACAGGCGAAGAGCTGTATTGTAAAGGCGCAAAGGCGTTTAATTATGAAAATATAAAATCCCGCAGTGCGTTAGTGCTGGATCTTAGCGGAAGAATTGGAAATGCGGCATATGCGGCTCCAACAATTCTTTCATTTTCGGTGACAGTCAATGGAAAGGCTGCTCATGCCGGATTCTGCCCTGAGGCAGGAATTAATGCAGTTAAGGCTGCCTGTGAGGCTGTTTCACTCCTTAAGCAGGGGCATATTGACGAGGTGACTACGGCTAACATTGGTGTGATTTCCGGTGGAGAAGGTATCAATATAGTTCCGGAAAAATGTGTCATAAAAGGAGAAATCAGAAGTCTTAATCACGAAAAGGCACTTAATGTGGCTGACAATTATAAAAAGATATTTACAGAAGCGGCAGAAAGAAACGGTGCTGTGTCAGAGTGGACACAGCAGACGGATATTAAAGCATATGAGATTCCACTATCAAGCGGGATTGTGGCTGATTACAGGAAGGCCTGCGAAAAGCTGGGAATAGAGGCTGAATTAACAAAGACCTTTGGAGGAAGCGACAACAATGTATTTGCACAGAATGGAATAGAGGGCCTCGTAATTGCCACATCCATGAATCAGGTTCATGGATGCAGTGAGTATGCAAGCGTTCCTGAGATAATTAAGGTGGCTGAGCTTCTTATCCAGACAATTCTTACCACATATGATTAAATTGGTAAATGTTGGGTTAAACAATTCTTTTGCAAATAATGAAATTAGTTACGTTTTTGTTACACACTGTGTGATATAATCAAAAAGATATAAGATATTGTATAATTTACATAAATAGATAATAGTAATGAAAACATTTCACACAGAGGAATTGATATGAAGAACATAACGAATAAAATCAAATTCGGAAGTGCAGTGATAATGGTTTCCATAGCTGTGATTCTGATGATTGTTTTCACATATTTTGTCCTGATATTTAATAATCAGAACAGTGCCAAGAGAACGGGGAAGGTTATGATAAACCAGGTAAGCAGCGTTCTGGAAAAGAACCGCTCTGACGAGGAAAACCTGCTTGATTCTCTTAAAGAAGACTATATAATCCGAGCAAAGACAGTTTCATATATTTTGGAGCACCATCCGGGCGCAGAGTGTGATATAGATGAACTTAACAAAATTGCAGAACTAATGGGAATTGATGAAATTCATATTTTTGACCAGGCAGGCACTATCTATGCCGGAACCATTCCAAAGTATTATGGTTTAAGTATATTCGACGGAGAACAAATCGGGTATTTTAAGCCTATGCTTGGGGATAAAACTCTGTCAATGTGTCAGGACGTTACTCCAAACACCGCAGAAAAAAGAAATATGATGTACGCGACAGTCTGGGACAGCCATGGAGAAAAAATGATCCAGGTTGGAATTGAACCGTTAAGACTGCTGGAGGAACTTAAAAACAATCAGATTTCAAACGTGATAGACAGTATGCCGGTGTATGAGGATATAAATATATATGTTGCAGATGCAGAGAGCGGGGAAATACTTGGTTGCACTAATAATATAGGGGGCAAAACATTAGAGGAAATAGGAATAGGCTATTCAGAAAAAAAGGACAATGATATAGTTCATTTCTTAGATGTTGTGAATGGGCACACCAGTGAGTGCTCACTAATGAAAGACTCCCAATATATAATATGCGTTGTACAGGATAATCCTTTTACAAGAAGGGAAACATTTCTTTCAATGCTCATTGTGACAGTCTGCCTGATTGTTGCGGCAGTTACATTGCTTATTCTTCTGAGACGGCTGCTGATAATTAGAAATGAGCAAATAGAGCAGCTTAAGATACTGACTTCAATGTCAGAGATTTATTACAGTATGCACATCATTAATCTTAAGCAGAATACAATTAAGGAATATTCTGCACGTAATCAGGTGAAGGAAGCGGGTGACAAGTACCGTAACATGGACGCAGCAACACAGATTGAGGCGATTATGAAGGCCACGATGACAGATGAGTATCTTGAACCAGGTCTGGAGTTTACGGATATTACCACAATGGCGCAGCGCATGAAGGGTAAAAAAGTCATTTTTATGGATCTTCTTGGCAGAAATTTCGGTTGGATAAGGATGTCACTGATTGCGATTGGAACAGACGAGAAAGGAAAGATAGACAAAGTTATCTGCACCACCCAAATAATTGATGAGGAAAAACGCAAGGAGGAGCGTCTTATCCTGGAATCGACCACGGATAAGCTCACCCATTGCTTCAACCGCAGAGCCTATGAAAACGACCTGCACAATTACCCCGATGCGCCTACAGATGAGGACTTTGTGTTCGTATCAATAGACGTCAACGGCTTGAAGGTAGTAAACGATACCATGGGACATGCTGCGGGAGATGAGTTGCTTAAGGGTGTGGCGAGATGTATGAAGCATTGCTTTGGCAGATGGGGTAAGGTTTATAGAATTGGAGGAGACGAATTTGCTATTATTCTGTCAGCTGACAGCAATCGTCTTGAAGGCATCAAAGAAAATTTTGAGGAAACCATTAATAATTGGTCAGGGAAAATCGTTAAAAGCCTTTCGGTTTCCTGTGGTTATGTTACAAAGAAGGAGTATCACGATTCCACGGTTGCTGAGATGGCTCAAATTGCGGATGACAGAATGTACGAAGCAAAAGCAGAGTATTATAGGAAAATTGGTGTGAGCAGTGAGTGACAAGTTGAATAATCAGAATTAGTCATAATATATCACAAAGTGTACGAACCTCATATAATAGGCAAAGCCAGAAAATGCCGGTTTGGTGGCATCTTCTGGCTTTGTTTATATTAATTGAAATAGTCCATAAAGGGTTCTTGATTTTAGAAATTACTGCCATTCCAGCCCCAATTAGAAACAGCCTGGTATTTTACATAGATGTGATCCGGAGCAATTCCAAGAACATCCTTGAAAATGTTGCATATTTCTCCAGTCAGCTTTGAGAATGCAGTTGGATTCTCGTTTCCGTATACACTAACTTCCACCATGGCAAGCGGTTCTGCGTTGCTTCCCTTGAAATAAAGCTTATACTCAGGCTCAAAACCCACCATAAGCCAGCTCTCAGATTTACCAGGGATAAGCTTGATTGCCTGACCTAAACGTGTCTTAATCTCTTTTTCCTGTTCTGCTGAAATTGCGGTGCTTATTTTTGAATTAATAAATGGCATAACTTACCTCTTTTCTGTGCATTTGTTGTATTTTCAAAATTTTTAAAATAATTTATACCACATGGTTTTTATTTCTACCATGTACGTGAATTAAGCTCTCTAAACTGAGCCACTGTAGGAACATGTGAATTCATTCCGCCATCCACATTAATAATCTGTCCGCTTACATAACTGCTCTCGTCTGAAGCAAAGTAAACACATATATGTCCAATATCTTCAGGACAGCCATATCGGTTAATCATTATATTGCTTAAAAAGATTTCTTTAAGTGCCTGTGGAACATGTGCTTCATTCTGAGGTGTAACGATAAGACCCGGACGGACACAATTGCAGCGGATATTCTGCTTGCCATACTGAAGAGCTGTTGACTTCGTGAGCATATCAACACCTGCCTTTGCACACGCATAAGCTGTTGAACCTAAATCTCCGCCGCACGAAGCCATTGAGCCGATATTGATAATTGATCCTCCATTATCATTCTTCTGCATATATGGAAGAACACATTTTGTTGTATAAAATGTTCCGCGCATATCGCTGTTAAAAACGTCGTCCCACATCTTAATTGTCAGTTCATCAACTCTGCCGTCTTTTAAGCCCACATTAGCTGCATTGTTTACCAGAACATCAATCTTTCCGTATTTTTCAAAAGTATCAGCCATGAGCTTTTCAATACTGTCGGTGGAAGTGATATCCATAAAATGATAATCTGCCTCTCCACCATCCTTAATAATACTGTCTGCTACAGCCTGACCTTTTTCTTTCCTTCTTCCACAAATCACGACCCTGGCACCTTCAGAAGCAAAAAGTTTTGCGATACCAATTCCGATTCCACTTGTAGAACCTGTAACGATAGCCACCTTATCCTTTAACCTATTCATAAAACAATCTCCTTATTATTAGTTTTGTGTTGCGAGTAAAAGAATATCAGGTGTACCTTAAATTGCTGCTACCATTTGTTTTTTATTTAATTACTTTCTCAAAATCAGATGCGGAATGCTTGCAGAGAGGGCAGATAAAATCATCTGGAAGCTCCTCACCAACGTATTCATATCCGCATATAGTACATCTCCATACAGTCTGTCCTTCAGGTGTCTTTCCCACTTCCTGAGGCTTTGGCTTGATATTCTTGTGATAGTAGCTATACGTTGCTGATGGGGCATCACCTAATACTTCCATATCAGTGACGTCTGCAATGAAGAGAGTGTGTGAACCCAAATCTACAGTATTTACTACTTTAGCGGATATAAATGCATTGGTCCCCTGAGTGATATATCTTACACCGTTATCCGCTGTGCTAAATTCACTAAATTCTTCGAATTTGTCAGCATCTCGTCCTGATTGGAAACCAAATCTTTTGAACAGATCAAACTGAGCCTGTTCACTAATGACTGACACGTTAAAGACCCCGGTACTCATAATCATATCATGAGTAAAATTAGCTTTGTTCACAGCTATGCTGATTCGATTAGGGTCAGTGGTTACCTGCTGGACAGTATTAATAATACATCCGTTATCCTTTGCGTCCATTCTGGCTGTCAAAACAAATAAACCGTAGCTTAGATTATTCATTGCTTTTTTGTTCATTTAAAAACCCCCTTGTACATTTATTATGCATATAGATTATCATAAATAAACAATTTGTTCTACAAAAATATTGTTTATAGCAGATAATAATGGTATATTTTATATATAAGATTTAGGGGCAGAAGACCGTGACGGTAAATTTTATTATAAACGGACTTTTGACATTATCGTCTTTAATAATTATAATTCGGAGGTATTTTATATGTTAATTGAGTTTGATGATTCGCTAATCACTGGTAATAATACCATTGATGAACAGCACAAGGAGTTGATTAAAAAGATTAGTGATTTGGTAACTACCTGCGAAAATGGAGATGGCAAGGTTAAGGCAATTAAGATGCTTGACTATCTGACAGAATATACTAATTTCCATTTTAGTGCAGAGGAAGAGCTTCAGAAGAAAGCCGGTTATCCTGATTATGATAATCATCATGCAAAGCATGAGGAATTTAAATCAACAATCAAGGAATTATTTGATTACCTTGACGAGCTGGAAGGTCCTAATGAAGATTTTGTAGAAAAGGTTAAAACTCAGGTTGTTGACTGGCTGTTCAGACATATCAAGTCAGCCGACAGATCAGTTGCTGAATATCTCAATCTTCACAATAATGCAGATATTATATAATTATTCTGTGAAGAATATTAAAGCTATAATCATAAGATAAATAGCAGGGTGTTAAGTATGGAAAATTGCATACTTACACCCTGTTAATGATTTTAACCCTCATTTTTTTATTGGCATTTGCGAAACGGATGAAAAATAAGGTATTAATATTGATACCGTATGATTGAATTGTTTCGCAATTGCGTATATGTATGTTTATTTTTTGGAAGGAGAGAGCAATTGATAGTTTATTTATTACGATGGGTCGCTACACTTGCCATCGCATTTATAGCAGGAAAACTGATTGCAAAATTAAAAATGCCATCTATTCTTGGATGGCTGATTGTAGGAATGGTATTTGGTCCACATGCTATCGGATTGATGCCGCAGATACTCATGGAAACAGGCTGGTATAAAACCATTATTATGTGGATGCAGTGTGCTTTCGGAGTGATGCTTGGAACTGAGCTTATATGGAAAAAGCTCAAAAGCTATGGAAAAGCGTTGGTAGTTACCACATTGACACAATCGCTTGGAACATTTGCATTAGTAAGCCTTGTGTTCGGACTTATATTTACTTTTTTAGATATTCCGGTCTACCTTGCATTTGTATTTGGCGGAATTGCACTTGCCACCGCACCGGCGCCTGCATTGTCTATTGTAAATGAATTTCATGCAAAAGGACCGGTTACAGACACTTTGCTTCCTATGACGGTAATGGATGATGTTGTAGGTATTGTGGTTTTCTTTACAGTTAATTCCCTGGTAGCAAGGCAGGTATCAGGTGGAGATATTCCTCTCATAATGATTCCGGTAATGATTTTTCTTCCGGTTATAATAGGCGCCGTTGTGGGATTTCCAACAGGTTTATTACTGAAAAAATGTAAAAAGAAAGCGCCTACTCTTATTGTACTGCTGGCAGGAATCACAGTAACCATGGTAAGCGGATGGTTAATCAATACGTTTCTTTTATCAGGAATTACATTAAATTATATGCTTATGGGTGTTTCCTTTGCAGCGTTATTTTCCAATATAGTAACAGCAGATCGACTTGAAGAGATTTCAAAGTATTTTTCTCCTATACTTGGAGTGTCACTGCTGGCAGCAATTGTCGATTTAGGTGCTCCGTTGAATTATCACTTAATTCTTGGTGCCGGAGTGTACACATTTGTATATATACTTGCCAGAGCTTGCGGAAAATATTTCGGCTCCATGTTCGGCGCAAAGATTATGCATATGCCGGATACAGTCAGGAAATACCTCGGTTTGACACTGCTTCCACATTCAGGAGTGTCACTTGTATTTACAGGAATTATCTGCTCAACGCTTGCAGCTGAGCCTGAACTTGCACATATAGTGCAGGGAACAATTGCAGCAGCGGCTGTCATCAATGAGTTTATCGCAGTCATTGCCGCAAAGAAAGGCTTTGAGATGGCAGGAGAAATTATATGATACCAGGGTCAAAAGGTCTTAAACCCACATGAGCATGCTCAAATGAGGGTTTAAGACCTTGGGACCCGCCAAAACATGAGCATAAAAGTGGTGCGAAAGCACCACGATATGCGAAAGTTTTGGAGGATTGTGAGAGTACGAAGTACGGAACAATCCGTAGGTATCATATTTACATTACCAGGGTCAAAAGGTCTTAAATCCACATGAGCATGCTCAAATGAGGGTTTAAGACCTTGGGACCCGCCAAAACATGAGCATAAAAGTGGTGCGAAAGCACCACGATATGCGAAAGTTTTGGAGGATTGTGAGAGTACGAAGTACGGAACAATCCGTAGGTATCATATTTACATTACCAGGGTCAAAAGGTCTTAAATCCACATGAGCTTGCTCAAATGAGGGTTTAAGACCTTGGAGAGAAGGAAGATAAAACATAAGTAGCGGGGTACAGATGAAGAAAAGTGTCATCTGTACCCCGCAATAATTTACAGATTTAGTATTGACATTATATTGATAGGTGTATATATTGAATATATACAATAATTATTGCAGTAAAGGATAATGCGCAAAATCCTTTACCTGTGCGCAGAGGAAATGAATATGGATATTATTATAAGCAACAGCTCCGGCGTGCCGATTTATGAGCAGATTGAGGAGCAGATTAAGAGCCAGATTATGACGGGTGAACTATCACAAGGGGACGCCCTTCCGTCGATGCGTGTCCTGGCAAAGGAATTGAAGATTAGTATCATCACAACAAAACGGGCTTATGAGGATTTGGAAAGAGACGGCTTCATTGAGTCTGTCACAGGAAAGGGCAGCTTTGTAAAAGGAATCAACAGTGAGATGGTGAAGGAGAACATGATGTTTGCCATTCAGGAGCTGTTGGAGACTGCTGTCGACAAGGCAATTCTCGGGAAAATTACCTATGAAGAGCTAAACGAGATGTTAAATCTTCTTTATGATGAGAAAGCGGATCATATGTGATGAGAAGCTTTGGGAGGAAATATGGAAAATGTAATAGAATTGAAAAATGTTACCAAGGATTATGGGGATTTCAAATTGGACAATGTAAGTTTTGTGGTGCCGGAGGGCTCTGTATGCGGTTTTATCGGTCAGAATGGTGCCGGAAAGACTACAACGATTAAACTTTTACTTGATGTCATCGGTGCAGACTCAGGAGAAATCTTATTGTTTGGGAAGGACATCAGGAAAGGCAGCGCGAAGCTTCGCGAGGATATCGGTGTCGTATTTGACGAGATGGGTTTTCATGAGTTTATGACCGGAAAAGACATCAATATTATGATGAAAAACATATACAAAAACTGGGATGAAAAGGTGTTTTTCGATTATTTGAAACGTTTTAGCCTGCCATCCGGTAAAAAATGCGGTGATTTCTCCCGAGGTATGCGTATGAAGCTGCAGATTGCGGTAGCGCTTTCGCACCATGCAAAGCTCCTTGTTATGGACGAGCCAACATCCGGTCTTGATCCGATTGTAAGAAATGAGATGCTACAGATTTTCCGCGAATTTGTGGTAGAAGATGACCATACGATTCTGCTTTCTTCTCATATCACAGGAGACTTGGAAAAATTGGCTGATGAGGTAGTATTTATAAATGGAGGCAAGATTGTTCTTTCAGGTAATAAGGATGATATACTTGAAAAACATGGACTTCTCAAATGCAAAAAGAGCGAAATTGCCGCCATCAGTGAGGCGCTTGTTGTAAATGTACAGCCCGGCACATTTGGAGTAGAGGTGCTTGTAAAAGACAGGAATTTATGTAAAAAAATGTATCCTCAGATGGTTGTAGAACCGGTATCCCTTGAGGAAATCATGCTTTTCTATGTGAACAAGACCTTGGATAACAGCGAAGAAAAAGCAGAAGAAATTGCCGGAAACAGGGACAATTCAAGATAGTGTCAAGTGACCTATGAAAAAACAGAGTCAAAGGAAAAGGATCAGATG
>JBJEME010000007.1:0-5943 GCA_051879515.1 Lachnospira sp.
TAATGTCATGGAACACTTCATTGGTCTTTGCCCTGAAATCCGTTATGATGCTGCTTCTACTTCTTTTGTATTCCTGTCCTTTGCAGGTGCTTCCATCAAATCATCCCGATTGATTTCCTTATTATGCAGCATGGAATGAGCTACCTCATGCACCATTGTCTTTAAAGTCTGGCTCTCGCTCATATTCTCCTGCACTGCAATCCGCTTTTCCTCGGTATGGAAATACCCTTTGGAATCGCCGGGAATATCCTCAAAGCCAATAGGAACCGGGGCAACATTCATAAGTGCCTGCACAAAATCCTCATATCCCTCCACTGTAGATAACAGCTCCTGTGCTTCCAGTTCCGGAATCGGCTTTCCGTCTGTCTGTGATACATCAAAATGTAAAGCTTTACATTTTGATGTTAATGACAAGTCTTTATTAATGTTAAGTTGCATATTAAAATCCCTTTCTTTCTATGTTTCTTAAATTTTATTACTTTACATTATATTTGGCTCGATATAAGAATTAACCAAGCAAAAAGGAGGTCATATCATGGTTAATTCTTTATCTTTACAAGAAATCTACGATGTGGTGGAAAAAGCGAAACAACACTTTGAGCCGATTCTTTCATCCAAAACATTTGGTTATTATACAGGTGTTTGGAATAAGCTCATTACCTATGCTGAAGCTTCGGCTGATTCATCAAATGTAGACCTATGTAGTTTTTATGAAAAAGTTGCTCATACACCAGCTTATACAAAGCCATCTACGAAATGGTGGATGATGCAGGCACGCGCTGTTTTTGTCCTTGGAGACTTTATTATTAACGCAGCACCTAAAAGGGAATACACCTATAATCAAGCATCTTACGCAGGCATATTTACCGATGAATTTAATAAATACATTGCATATAGAATTGATGAGGGTAAAGCCAGCGAAACTATACGCAAAGAAAAATTAGAGGTTGGAAACTTATTGACTGCATTAGAGGATTATGGAATTACGAGCCTTCAAGAAGTTACAGCTGACCATCTGCTTTCTTACATCGCCAGCATTAATCCTGACTATTCGGATGCATGGAAACGCTCACAGGCATATACAACACGCAGATTTTTATGTTGTCCAAAATTAAATTTGTCATTTCCTTATGATATAGATACCTTACTTTTAGGCTATCGTCATAATAAGAAACAGCGTTTGGAATCTTTCTATACGACAACTGAAATTAAAGCTGTTATGAATGCCGTGGATAGAGATACCCCCTGGGGAAAAACTATTTACGCTATGATGCTGCTGGCCTGCATTTATGGTCTTAGGGTCAGTGATATCAGGGAACTTCAGCTTGAATCTATCCATTGGAAGGAACAGAGAATCCGTCTTTATCAATACAAGACAAAACGCTTTGTAGAGCTTCCGCTGACGGAGGAGACAACTCTTGCATTACTTGATTACATAAAAAACGTTCGTCCAAATTGTACGGATTCCCATGTGTTTATCAGGCATACCCGCCCTTACATGCCATATTCCAGAAAGGATAACTTCGGCTCTAAGGTATCATACTATTTTAAGAAAGCCGGTGTTAATACCGAAGGGAAACATCATGGACTCCATTCTATGAGACATAGTTTAGCGACAAATCTTCTTGGAGAAAATACTGCAATAAATGAAATTGCATCTATCCTTGGTCACTCAAGTGCTAAATCAACAAAGCGCTATATATGGTCTGATATTAAGCATTTGAAACTTTGTGCGCTGGAGGTGATTTCCAATGGTAACTGATGTACAATTCCAAAAATACTCAGAGGGTATTTTTAAACCATATTTTGAAAAATTCATCGAATTCAAGCGCAGCAAAGGCGAAAAAGTAGCTCCTACCGCTTTAAATCGAATGAAATGGCTCAATGATCAGTTGAACCAGACAGATTCATTGAATGTGACAAAAGAAACCGCTGAATTTTTACTTACTCCTGCAGAAGGTGTGAGTGAAATTACAAGATATGCACGTATTTCATTTTTAAGGCAGTTTCTGAATTTCATGAATACTCTGGGAATAGAATGCTACAGAATTCCAATGAGGTATACCAAATCTATACATTGTGAATTCAGACCATATATTTTTTCTGATGAAGAAATATGCAAATTGTATGATGCTGCAGATTCTCTGCATGACTGGCATCATTCAATGCGTCGTAATGATATTTACCCTGTAATTGTGAGGTTATTATCTTGTACCGGTATTAGGATAGGTGAGCTGGTCACATTGAAACCTGATGACATTGATATAGAATCAGGCATCATTAAAGTGCTCAATGGAAAGAACGGTGTATCACGATACATACCAATGTCAGATTCATTGAGGACCTATATCGAACCCTACTACAAAAAGCATGAGGATGATGAATGGTTATTTCAATCTCCAATAAATGATGGTCATCATTATGCTCCGGACACAATCAGACATATGTTCAAAAAAATGTGCATGGAAGCTCATATATATCGTTCTAATGGAAACGTCCCAAATATTCATTCCCTTCGCCATACATTTTGTACCAGGAGTTTGAATCAACTGTTATCTTCTGGAATGGATGTATATACAGCTGTTCCTATACTTGCGGCTTATGTTGGTCATGTGAATTATAGGGATACGGAATCATATATCCATTTTACTGAGAATGATTTTAACAAATTTCAAGAATCACAATCAGCACTTAGAAATATAATTCCGGAGGTAAACATCAATGAATAAAACTTTCAGCTTTTTTGTACAAAGATATTTTTCTGCTTACTTGATTGGACAACACAATTATGGCACTAACACTATTGAATCCTATCGTGATACTTTCAGACTGCTTCTTACCTACATAGAGACCAATTGCAAAAAGAAGAAGAACCTTATGCTGCAGGATATACCAAAGCAACTGATTATTGATTTTTTGAACTGGCTTGTTTCTGATAGAGGAAATTCTTCCTCTACAAGAAATATAAGGCTTGCGCATTTAAAATCCTTTTTCCATTTTGTAAAAATTGAAGATCCTTCCTTATATAATCACTGCGAACAAATAATAAATATTCCATTTATGAAGGTCGAAAAAAAGCCACCGGAATATATGGATGAGGACTCAGTTTCTCATATGCTTCACTCAGTGAATAGCGAATCTAAAGAAGGCTTAAGGCACTTGGCTATTCTATCTTTAATGTATGACTCAGGTTGCAGAGTGCAGGAACTTATCGATTTAAAGGTATGTGATATTCAGTTTGAAAAAGGTCAGCGTATTTATGTCCATGGCAAAGGTGATAAATACAGAGCTATTCCAATAACACCAGAAACAGAAAGCATACTAAAAAAATATATTTCAGTTTTGGGGATTAACGCTGATAACCTACTTTTTACAAATAAGCAGGGACAGGCTTTGACACGACAGGGGATAGGGTACATTTTAAAAAAATATGCTGTCAAATCCAAGGTTGAAAATCCTTCAGATTTTGATGGAAATGTACATCCTCATATCCTAAGACATAGCAAGGCAACACATTTAGTAAACGCAGGAGTAAACATCTACAATGTCAGAGACTTTCTGGGACATTCATCTATTGCAACTACACAGGTGTACTTAACCTCTAACCCAGAGGTTACAAGAAAAGCCATAGAAAAGGTTGCTTCTCAGACAGTTTCAGACAGTACCAATTATTATTCTGAAGAGGAAAAACAGTCGCTTATGGAGTTTTTAAATAATCTGACCTAAATATAATGTAAAGTTGGAACCTCCTTAAGCACTGTAAATACAACAATTTAAGGAGGTTCTTAACATTATGAATAACGTTACATTAACATCAAAATGTAAAGCTTTACATTTTGATGTGTACCATACTGAAGGTAACGCATATTGGTATAAAGCTCCGTCATGCTGTTTGAAATCGGCGTACCTGTTGCAAAGGTCACGCCCTTACCGCCCGTCAGCTCATCAAGATACTGGCACTTTGCAAACATATCCGAGGACTTCTGTGCCTCCGACTGTGCAATTCCCGCCACATTACGCATGGCTTCCACATTTCTTCGGAATTTTTCCTTTGCAGTACCAATCCCTAAATCATCATCCGTGATATGGAAATTGACAGCTCCGGACTTATCAATCTGCGGTTCTGCCTGCTTCACAGGAACTTTGATGTCCGGCTCTAAGGGTGTGTCTGACACTTCCTCCGGCTTTTGGACATCCTGTCCAGAGGTTTCCTGATTTTGCACATCTTCTGCCGTTAATGGTGGTTCCTCAACACTTTCAGTATAATCTTCACTTCCTTCAATCCGTGCAAATACTTCCGCCTCATGACGGTCTATATCCCTTTCCGCCATTTCGTTGAGATAATCTTCCTCAACTTCTCCCCGCTGTGGCTGATAATCATACTCAAATGAAACACCATTTACCTCTGCATAAAAGAATTCATTATCTGTTACGGATTTTCCAAGCACATAGGATTCTTCCTCATTCCCCCATTCATCGACTTTGATGCACTCCTGTCCGTCAATCGTGACTTTCTCAGCCTCCTGTGCTGCAAGCGCTTTCTCCTGCTCGATATACCGTCGTGTCTGGTTGATAAATCCATTTAATACAGCAGGGTGGGAATTCACAACCATATCCTCATTTTTCACCATGGCATAAGGCTCAATGGCTTTTGCCCACTCCTTATTCTCCGGAGCAAACCGTCCGTCCTGTCTTTTGTGCATGACAGAATTGGCAAGCACATAGCTTACTCTTTCAGAGCCATATTCCTGAATGACTCCCTCCGCTGTATCCTTTGGCAGACGATACCCGTCAAACTTTTCAGCGATTGCCTTTTCAATGGCATTCTTGCAGGCTACCTTGGTTTCATGCTCCATCTTTGCCTGTGCCTGCTCCAAAGCCTTCTGCTCCTGCTCCACTCTGTACTGTGCATAGGCTTCTTTTCCTTCCGGAGATAAATACTTATCTTCTTCAATGAGCTTTCGGATGCGTTTCTCCACAACCTTCCAAGACAAAAGCACTTCTGCGTATGGTTTTCCAATGTTTCCCTTTTTCAGCTTTATCCCTTTTGCATCGTGATCCTCATAGCTGTGGTCTGCTCCGGCAAGTGCATGGGTACTGCCACCTGTTCCATATTCATTTCTTAAGAAATTAGCTGCTTCTTTACTGTCATGCCCTTCCTTAAAATAATCATAAATGCGGAAAGACCCATGTGAAAAACCGCTCTACAAGATTTGTTAGGTTTTCTTCCAGATGTCCCTCATATTCCACTTTAGTCACTCTATCTATGCCAACCGCTTTGCTACCATCTAGTTCTTTATGGCATTGCATGAGCATTTCAGCATTTATTAAGTGATACAGAGATGTAAACTCTGGCTTCGGCGTTGTTGCCGATATTTCTGCTATTCTTTCCAATTTCGTTCCCATCAATACCTCCGTTCCTGAGCACGGTTGATGTGTCCTCAGAAAGACCTTTACTATGTAGCCCCCTTCCCTCCACTGGCATTACCCAGTTTCATCAGTACTATGAAGCTATCCGACTGCCTGTCATCCATCCGACTTTCTCCATCTTCTAGTTGAAACGCCGTACTTGATTCCAAGAGACAACAGGCTCTCCCCAGTTGACAATTAACCACAATGTCAAGCATGATTGGCTCTTTGACCCCGCAGTGCCGACAAGCTCTCACCGTCACGAGATTGTCGATATTGCTTTCCGCACCAATTAAGACGTCAGCCCTCTGAATTTCAACATTTCGAGGCTCAATCGCATTGCAACCCTACTTGCTTGCTGTCTACGCTTCGCAATAGCCATTACTGACTACCACGCAAGACTCGCTACTGCTGGCTGGTTAGACCTTAAACAGACAGGGTTCGCACCTGTTAGGTTAATTGCCCTTTGCTGGGCGCACAACTGGAAGTTGTCGAGTTCTTGTATAAAAATATAGCAATTTCATTCTATCGAGA
>JBJEME010000008.1:0-5925 GCA_051879515.1 Lachnospira sp.
TTATGATAATAGAGTGAAAAAAGTAACCAGATATATCATAAAAAATGCGCCGAATCATGTTTTTTTTGATTCGGCGCATTTCTTAGTCCATATGTGAGGAGTTGTTATTCTTCGTCATAAGGAAGGTAAGCAGGAGCAAGACCTATGTTTTTTGCCATCTTATTAGAGAATTCTGCGAAACATATTTTTGTCATTTCTTGATATCCTTCTGTGATGTCACTAATGCCATTTATGTCATTTTCGGGTGTACCTTTTTCTGAAAGTGTATAAGATATCTCGGAGTTGGGGATGGTGTAATCCACAATAAATCTGATATCTATTCCAATCAAATAAGCCTTTTCTGTTTCTATTCCATTTGTTGTTTCGGAGTAACACCAAATGTGAGGATAACCTTTATCTTCTTGGCTTTTAATAATATATTTGATGTGTATGACGGGTGAGATGTTCGATTCTATTTCGTCATCTTCCTCATTTGACGTGGAGATTGATACGAAATCAGAGTCAAAAACATGTTCGAAACTTTTGCTCACTCCCTCTTGGAGTGTATTGGTTAGATAAGATTCATACCCGGCTGAGAAATTCTTTTTTATTGATACCATATTCTCCTTTAGTGGCAACAGAGGGTTGTCATAAAAACGTTCCATTCTGTCGCGGATGCTTTTGTCATATTCCGTATAATCTTTAAGTTCCAATTCTGATTCAATCTCAAGCTTGATGGTGGTAACAAAGTGCTTCTTCATATATTGCAACAATGCGTGCATATATTTTTGTGCATTTGGTGTTAAGGTTGACTTATCAAGCGCTTCGTAGTGGCTTATTTGCTCATCCCACAAGCTGTCACATCGATGGCGCATAACATCAGAGTATTTTCCCTGAGGGAAGTTGCGCAGATACCTGCAAATCACTGTAATTGGCGACGATGATACTGATTCTTCCAAATAGAGCACATCTTCAGTGTGTTTGCCATCGGGAAAATCTTCATAGTACTGTTTGCAGCTATATTCAGCGGGATAATCTTTTATTCTATTATATGCTCTGATTTCTTTCACAAATGGCAGATTAAAAACCACAAAAGCCAAGATTATTGCGCCAATTATCGCCAAGACAATGGCTGCTTTCTTTTTCTTACGCTTTTTCTGTTCTTCAATGTGCTGCTGAAGCATAGCTGCAAAGTCTTTGTCTTGAATCACATAGTCATAATCACCCATAATTACGTTTGCGGCATCGACGTCGGTATAGCCAAGGCCAATCTGGGCTTTTGTTTCTTCGTCGGAGTATGTTATGTTGCTGTCTTTTTCATGCGACAATGCGTCAGAGTATTTGTTGAGAATAGTATCAATGACTGACTGTTCACTGCTTGATGCCGCTGATTTAACTCGAGAAATCATGCTGATCAGGGTAATATCTTCGCTTTTAGAATAATAAAGACGATATTTCTGAATTAATCTTACGAGATAATTCTCAAGCCTGCCTTTCCATCGTGGAGAACTGATGATAGTAGTTTGTTCCATAATATTCAATGTGTTTTTAGAGGTTAAATATTTATATTCTAATGTTAGTGGGACGAGCCTTCTCCTATGCTATATGTAGATTGGAACATATAATGAGCGTACTGGTCCGTTAATGTTATTATCTTAACAATAGTATGGGACTATTGCATATCATTTTTGACGTAGAATAGATAAATTTACCACCTTGAGGTTTTTATAATAAACTCCCAAGAGTAGGTATATCCTTCACGTAAATCCTCAATCCCGTAATATGGATTGCATCCAGCGCCTGTAGCTAATATATGACATTTACCTGCGTTTGCGGTAATTGTTTTCTTATCATGTGGCTTTAGCTTATAACTTGTTCCCGATATTGTAAGATTAATAGTTCTTTCAGTGTTGTTATATACTTCAATGTCGGGACGAACATTTAGACCGCTATTAGATAGTTGTTTCAGAGCACCTGATGTTGCTTTGGGTAAGACAGAGCCAAACGACAAATACTTTTTGTGGACATATCCCTCCTCGCCAGTGCGCAAGATGACCACTTTACAATAGTCGGACTGATTTAAATTATTCACCTCAGCCACCATTATAGTAGATGGTGAAGCTCGGCATATCACCGCACTGTCGCGGGATGCACCTTTTCTCACATTCACAGTGGTGGTGGGAAAGGCCGTCCGATTTACAATCAGAGCTTTTTCTATGCTGTTATCAATGTGTATGCGTTTAAAATCATATAAGTCTTTTCTTTTAGATATAATGCTCAAATATTCATCGCCCATGGTTATTCTTCCATAATAAATGATGTAAAACTCGTATGTTACATCTGGCTTGACATCTTCCCAATATGTAATTCCAAAAATCTCTGATTCTGTTGGTTCGTCTGTCGCAGGGTCTATTAAAACCACATTTCTTAAACTGCAAGAGTCAGTAGGTATAAAATAACCTTTTATATATTTTTCAACAAAGAGATTAGCAGTGTAGGATATAGGAAGAAACATAACTTTGTGATTCACCAGAGATTGCATCTCTCCTTTAACCACAATCAAGCTATCACCAATGGTGTATACTTCAGTGACTTTTGCACTTGTACTGTCGGATTCTGCTATTGGAGAGTCAATCACATCATAAATCTCCTGTGCATGTAAAAACGAATGGTTACCAATTATGCAACAAAAAGCAAATAAATAAAGTATTATCGTTTTCATAATATGAGACCCTTAATGCGTGTCGGGCGCAACAATTAAGTGTTATTATGTTCCTTTGTCTGTTTATGCAAAATATCATTAAAAGTAACCCCCTAAAGAAAATTTTATAACCATATATGTCAATATGAAACGTACACAAGCAATCAAGCTAACCGATACCGTGTATTTTAAAAGTATTATTTTTATCAACTTTTGCTCTCAATTAAGATAATTTTGGGTAATAGTATTACAGAGCATTGCATTTAAAAGCCCTTTCAAAACTGACATGCGCTCTTGTTGGTGCTAACATCTTCCATAGAATCCAAAACAAGAACAGTACGAATCCAACAATAAATCCAGTTGCGACCAGATACATGCCTATTTTATCAACCGACGAAGAGTCTATCCAGTTGTTTATAAGTGACAAGATGAATCCAATCAAAATGCAAACGCAAAAAATTGCCAAAAGTATTCTTATAATCCATGTTCTGATTTTTAAATACCTATAGCAATTACTACAAATCTTAACCTTAAACTTTTTCTTCGTCTCCAAGTAATATGTCGTGTTAAACTCTTGACCAAGATATTGCGAGTCTATTACTTCTTCCTCTTCTTGAAAATGAGTCCATGAATGAGATTTGTTCCATCTGCAGAATGGACAAGTGTAATTCAAATCGTTTTTTTCCACTGTATCTCGTAATCTTTTGTTCTGATTATTGATAATGCTTTTTTCGGTTTGTGTCTTAACTCCTCAATGTGAGGCCCTTGATCCAATAAGGTGTTAAGAAGTAGATTACAAAGGCCAAAGAAGTTAGCAGTCTATTCTGTTGGGATTGATGTGTTTAAAGTGTCGGTGCTAACAGAGTCAACGATGAATTGTTTTGAATCATATGTTCCTATACCTGGAAGTGAATTATTTGGCAAATTTTTATACTGTAAAACTTTGTTATCACCAGCGCCGCGCAAAAATGGTTTATACGAAATGTTAATTAGTTGAACTACTGCAAAGAAACCTACCACAAATGCGGCTGCAATACCCGATATCCAATACCATTTTTTGTTTTTACCATAGGTTGTGGGTGTTGCTGCTACATTTTGCTGTCGCTGTTCATACATCTTTTGGAATTCTTTAATACTTTGCAGTTTTTTAGCACGGCTACAGATGGAGTCTTTTACATTTTTTGTAAACTCTAGTTGTTCCTTCTTCTCATTATCTTGCTCTACCTCCTGCAAGAACTTAACCTTTTCTGCATCATCCATGCGGTTAAGCAAATAATCGTCTATCCTATCCTGAAAATCTTTGTCCATAGTACAGGTGTGTTATGAGTTTAGATATCTTTTATAAATACTCCTTGCAGAAGTCCTTAATGTTTCCATGCACTTATGCTTTTTGGTTTTAAGGGCATCTTTGGATTCGATAGTTGGTATCTCTAACAAAATTGTATCAAGTTTCTTTTCCTCATAATAGAACTTGGTTAATATCTGGCTGCATCGTGGCGACATGTGTGAAATGACGTCGGCAATGATTTCAAGCATTTTGTTTTCACTTGAATCATAGAGAATGTCAATGTATTCTTGCGTGTCAAAGCCTGTTTCTTTGATTATCCTTTTCATTTCGCTTTCCGGGTCGGTATAGAATGGGTGTTGCCTTACCCATTCAAGGTATTTAATTCGAGCGATCCCCATAAAATAGGTAAGAACGCTACCACTCAAAGGTTTGTTGTCGCGTCCCATAACGATGCCATCCTTTGCATATATTTTCCTTCTTTCAATGTTCTGCCAGAACGCAACAAACGTCTCCTGCAGAATGTCCTCTGCCGCTGTTTTGTCAACAAAGAACACTCCTCGATAATTATCCCAAAAGTAATCGGCGCAGTATGTGTATAGTTCAAACTGCATGCGCCGACTATTGTCTGCCACACTCGCAACAAGGCGCACCTCGTTCTCTTGTATGCGCGTTCGGAATTGCACTATTTTTGCCATTAATGTAGTATATCTGTTATTATTATTTTCTATATAGTCATTGCTGGATACTGTGGTATGTTATCACTGTTTGAATTGATAAACTCCAATCTTATCTTGATTGACTTTCATGTGATATTAACCTCATTATTGGTTAGGTGCTTCTCGCCCCCTGTCCTTCTCACCGGGCTTACGATAGGCGTCGTATGGAATCTATTTTATAGTATCACTAATCAATCTATAACTCGTCCTATTTTAATAATGACATTTGTAATCTTCAGAATGATGTTCTGCAAGGATTTTTGTTACAGTGTCTGAATGTCCTTTTGTAAAAGACGAACACAGTTTCCAAATGCCCATGGGCAACCCAATAATTAACCACAAAAAATTACCAATAATAATATTATAGGTAAAGTATTTAATTAAGATTTGTTCTCTCATACAATGAGGGCAACAAATTTCTTTCTTAAATTCATACGCAGCGTAAATCCCCAAAAATAGTATGTAATTAGGTAAAGAAAAGCACTTGATGGAATCTGATACACGACCGCATTTGGGGCATGCTACAAGAGTCTGTTTAAAATTATTTTGTTCCATAATAATAAATAGTTAGATGTTATTTTCTTGTTTATGGCTTTTTCCTACTATAAGTAACCTTACATTGTAAGATATTATCCAATTTGTTATCCAATCATAAGAGAATGTGGATTCCTATTAAAAGCACTTGGCGTAGAGCCTATTGAAATAATTGGTTGATCATCAATGGTTATAACCACATATTGTTACCTCTACTATCGTGTTACTTCTGCATTGTCTCTCGTTGAGATACCTGTCATTCGGTACAGTGAACAAAGAGTATGTTGGGCGGTCATGATACTTTCACTGCCTTTTTCTTCCCTTTGATACTTTTATTGTGGTGATGATGAGGTATAAGATTTCAACATTTTTTTGTCAGGTATTCATTGGCTTTTCTTTTTGAGTCCGTAGCACGAACCATTGTGTCTACTCGTTCGGGGTATTTGCGTTTTGTACACAACTGGTGGACACCCCTGTATGTGAGTTCTCGGGCTTAACGAGCTCGTGAACTTTGGGGAGGGCTCGGGTGTTATCCCGGTGCAGGGAGGGGTTTCTAATCCGCCTCCAGTTTTATCCATCGCAGCTTCAGTGGCGTTGGTGTCGTCCATAGGTGCGATACATGCTGCGCCAAAGTCTTGGCGCGAGGGCATAAAAAAAGAGCGTGGGGACTGAGTTGCTTGTCTGTCCCACACACTGAGGCTCTTGCA
>JBJEME010000009.1:0-1532 GCA_051879515.1 Lachnospira sp.
GTCAATCTTATACCCAAGAAGAAAACGAGCAATTTAAGGCGATTTTGAACGCTATTATAGGGTATAACATCACGATTGAGGTTATTGGAAGTTGGATATGGTGTTTTAACTGCTACGCTTATAAAGACCAATTAAAATCCTTAGGTTTTACATGGTGCTGTAAGAAAAAAGCGTGGGTATTTCATGACGGAGAATATCACAGACACCACAAGAAAGAAATACCGCTAAATGAAATTAGAGCTAAATACGGAAGTCAGACAGTTAGAAACCAAGCACACCAGTATTCATTAAACTAAAGGAGCGTGAAGATTATGAACAAAGAAGATTTTATTGCAGTTTTTGAAACAACCCTGTTATGTGCAAATCTTGACATTATAGGGTTATCCCTTGTTGATGATAGTCATGTACTTATTACTTTTAAGGGTAATGGTACACGCAAGGTAAACATTGAAGCAGACAGTTACGGTGCAATCATTGTTGATGTAATGAAGCATGCATTTTAAGGAAAGGAAGTGTAGTTTTATGTGTATGAAGAATTATCAGCCTGTAAGTGAGCATAACAGTCCTTGTGGTAATTGTACCGAATACCTTAATAGCTGTATGCCGATTGTTGTTGACGGTTTTATTTGTGGCGAGTGTGACTTGTACTATTGTGAATGGTGCAGTTGCTATGATGATTGTATGAATGGGGGTGTTGGATATGAAGCTGTTTAATTATGATAGCAAGTATCTTATCATGAAGAATTTACGACCAGTTACAAAAATTGTACCCGACCATTATACGGAAAGTCAGTATAAAATTTTATGTCGGCTAATCCGCCAAAAGAAAATAACAAAACAGTTTTTTGATTTCCTATTAGCAGAGTTGTACCAGTTGCAGGACTGGAAACAACTAACCTATGAAGAAATGTACCAACTAATACATATTTTGACATATCTTGATTACGAGAAAGTGAGGGTATAATCATGAATGAATTACTAAAAAAGATTTATAATGATGTGCTTGTGTATGAACATGATGTAGTTAAAACCAATAAGCAGGTTGATGAAGAAATCAATCGGCTTGTAGAACCATATACAAAACAAGTATCAGATAATGAACTGGAAAAGCTGAAAGAAATGTTATCAATGGTCGGCTTGACCGCTGAACAGGCAGGATTTGAAAATGGTGTCCGATTTGCTGTTAAATTATTGTATTCGTTATTGAATGTTTAAAGTAGGTCAATCATTTTTAAGATTTTAGTTTTCTTGTCGGTATCACAATACTTTAGTTTATCCATAATTTTATCATCTAATGTCTTTTCTTTTTCCTTGTTAATCTTGTAAGTATATTCTCCACTAATAAAATAATCAACACTACATTCCAGTATATTTGCAATTTTAACAAGGGCGGTAAGTGACGGATTAGCACGACCACATTCAATATTTGAAATGTGAGACGGATTTACTTCTAATACATTCGCAATATGCTCTTGTGTTATGCCTAATTGCTGTCTGCGTTCCTTTATCTTTAACCCGATAGCTTTAAAATC
>JBJEME010000010.1:0-1522 GCA_051879515.1 Lachnospira sp.
TGCTATTGTAATCATATCATAGGGACACACTCTCAAACCATCACATTTACTCTCACCCAGTGATTGTTACCAAGAAGTTGATTTGTTTACAATTTTAAATTATACTGTTCATAAAATAAACAATCAAATTACAGATGACAGGGAGAATACATGGAGACAAAAGAAAAACTGGATGTTATTGTCCAGCATTATATTTCACAGGGGCTCATAAAACTTTTTTCGCAGAATAAGAAGTTTGTATTCGAATTCAATCTTCAGAATGACAGGATTTATCCTGAAGGCATTAGTACCACAATGAGTTCAAAGTACACCTATGAACACCCTTTGCTGGCGGGCAACACCTTAGAAAAGGCTTTCAAGACTGTTGAGGATGAATATATCCCCTTGGTGAAGGAGGTTGTTGCCGCACTTGAGAATAACGATATCAATACCGCAAAAACAATCGTAAAATCCATTCTGCCTCTTGTATTATTGTTCTACTACAGAAGCGGTGCTACATTGCTTGAGTTTAGTGATCATAATAATTTTGACAAAGAATCTGTACTTAATAATATGCTCAAACGCATATTGGATCGAAAATACCTGGACAGACTGGCTGCAACAATCATTAATGATTATGCCTTCGTTGCATTAAAATCAGTAGAAGAAAGATTTATTCTGAGCGACCAGTATGTATCAACCGCTTCCCTAAACTGTAAAGGAAAAATTGCGAATTTCTCGAACCGAACAATCGGTTTTTCCAACTGTATGATTCTGGTTCCCCTATCAGCCAAATATTACATTCTATTTTACAACGGGAGCCTTTCAATGAACAATCCCGTGATTGCCGACACGATTTATGATTTGGATGCAACAGACCTTCAAAGCATAAATAAAGTAATCCTGCGGAACAGCTATAATAAATGCCTCGCTATGCACAAAGAGGAATTGGAAGCAATAAAGGATTTCAAAGCAAAAACCTATGGACCAAGCGGAACCATAATGAAATACGAGAACGGTACAATGAAATCATATACTGTAAAGAAGGAAGTATTCTTCAACGATGAGGATGAAGAAATATTTGAAAAATATGTCACTTACTGCACACAAATGATTCAATTTCAAAACCAGCATGGGCGGGCTATCGGACGAAATGATAAGTGTCTTTGTGGTAGCGGGAAAAAGCTAAAGAAATGCTGCCTTAATAAATATATGCAAGCAAAGTATATCTACGATATGATTCGCTGCAACCAAACTTCCTGGATGGCTACGAAAAGTAAGTTTGTAGAAATGCCCATTAATGAATTCTGGGGATTTGAGAACGAGCTGCCACGTTCATCGCAAAATATTATAAACAGGGTGCGCGATATACAGAAAGATGAAACATCCTCTACCCAATAGCAAAGTCATATTCTAACGAACAGGGAGCCTAGACAACTTATCGTCTAGGCTCCCAAATATTATTCCGGGCTGCTTACCATTTTCAGTGCCTTATCCCGTAACCGATAAATGTGCTGGATACTGTAACTCATTTCCACTGCAA
>JBJEME010000011.1:0-207263 GCA_051879515.1 Lachnospira sp.
CAACTGATGCTGATGAGCTTTGAATTACAGCCGTTAAAACAGCACCAACCACCATTCCAAGAATTGGATTTTCAAATGCAGTAAACAGAGACGTAAACTGTGGTATGTCAGCCAATGGCTTTACTGCGTCACTCATCGTTTCCATTCCAAACATAAGAATGGCAAATCCAATCAAAATAGTACCAATATCTTTTTTTCTGTCATCTTTTATAAACATTATGAGAATAATGCCGATAAGGGCCAGCACCGGCGAAAATGAAGATGGCTTTAAAAGCGTCAGAAAGAAATTGCCGCCCTCAATACCGGTAAGACTCAACATCCATGATGTGATTGTTGTACCGATATTGGCACCCATAATAACACCAATTGCCTGGGAAAGCTTCATAATTCCTGAATTTACGAAACCAACTACCATAACTGTTGTAGCTGATGATGACTGTATAACTGCCGTAACTCCTGCTCCCAGAAGTACTGCCTTAAATATGTTATTAGTCATTTTTTCCAATACCTGCTCAAGCTTTCCGCCCGCTAATTTAGAAAGGGCATCGCCCATTATCTTCATTCCATATAAAAATAAGGCCAGACCGCCTATCATTGTCAGCACATTAAAAAATACCATGCGACTGCTCCTCCTTAATCACTAAAGACATTATTCCACAATCGTATGGTATTAAACAAATGTAAAATTAAAAAGATGTTTTATGTAAAATCTGTGTAAAGTCAATTGTTATCTTTCTTCTTTTCGCTGCTTATACTTTTGTTTTCTAATCCTTATCTTTTCTTTTGTTTTTTCATGGTGCTTTCTCAAAACAGCAAGTGTTTTCTGGTCATTTGGAAAAAAAAGCCGCAGAAGTGCAATTGCGATGGCAAATGTCACTAACTTCTCAGGAGATATCGGCAGCCACAGAAACGCCAGATATGCGCCGCCAACTGCCATCATCCATTTGATTCCAAAAAGGGTTCCAAGACCGAATATAATATAGGCCCACCCATTGGTTATAATCCACGCAATTGCAATGCACAACAATAATCTTGGGTTGGCTATGAATTGAAAAATCTTTTTTATTTTATCTTTCATCTGCAACAATATTGCGCTTTTCGGCACTTTCCTCCTAAGCAAATCAGTTACAATTATGGAGTAACACTCCATCACAGCTTTTATTCTATCGGAAGCTGTATTTCGGTAAGCCACTCATCTACAGATTCCTTGTTCCAGATTCCATCAATATAACATTCTCTTGATAGACCTGAAACCTTATATCCATTGTCATTAGCATAATTCATAATAAATGCATAAGCCTCACTTATCTGGTCGTAAGCACCCTTATGAAAAATACTTAAAACCTTAGTGGCAGGTATTTTTTTGAATTTAATATGCTCATTTTCATTACCAAAGTTTATAACCGCTTCATTGTGTCTGATTAATACATCTGTATCCTTATGCTCTTCATCCAGATACTCGCAGAACTCATAAGGTGGCTCAGCACATTTCAAATCCGGGTTAAGTTTCACACATTCAGCACCAATTGCAGGTATATACTGCATTATATCAGAATATTTTGGCAGCTTTACCTCTGAACAATAAACAATTGTCTCCGGGATTTCTTTAACTGTTACCTGATATTTCATGTTATCATCCTCCAAAATGTGTTTTATTATTGAAAGTCTGACATCTATATCATTCTGCTGTTTTTTCAGGTCCTCTGCCTTTTGCTCCAGAATATTCTTAATATCAGTTCCCTTAAAAACTGCCTTTATCTCGTCAATAGATAAATCCAGCTGTCTGTAGGACTTAATCTTTGCTGCAGTTTCTAACTGGCTTGTACTGTAAAAGCGGTATCCCGTCCATTCGTCAACAGATTCAGGAATAAGAAGGCCTTCTTTTTCATAATATCTTAAAGCCTTTACAGTAATGTGTGATAATTTAGAAAAATCCCCGATTTTAAGCATGTTGATGCCCTCTCTTTCAATTAATAATTTAAGTGGTTTGGAAATGGTTCCAATCCATCCCCGTATTTCTCAAACACTCAAATTGTTAATTACATTGTGGAGTATCCCCCTGGGGGAGAGTCAATAAATTTAATCGTTGGTTTTAATTTGTTAATATTAATTTGGAATCTCTATTTATTGATTTTATCACATATTAGAAATAATTTCATTATTGTTTTATCCACGAAGATATTAAACTATCGGATATTATTGTATCTTCTTTCCAGTACCATTACAACGGTAACAGGTTCCCATCAGGGTACCACCACAACCATTACATTCCATAAAGCCTGTGTCATCGCATCTGTTACAACTATTTGATGGTTCAGGACCTGAACTCTTTCCAGTGTCTTTACCGGTTCCACCACAGTCTCTACATGTTTCGTGGCGCTCTGTCATAATTCCGCCTTCACATACTTCCTGCAAACAATCTCCATTTCCTCCACATGCATGGCAAGAACCATATTCCCCTCTATCTGTAGGTACAGTATCTATACCTGAACCACCACAGTTTATACACAATCCTGTTCCATTACATATATAACATTTTTGAGCCTGAATAGTCATAATGCCTGTACCATGGCATAATCTGCATGCTCCGTCTGCCGCTGGTCCATTACCACCTTCAGAATTATTCTCATCGATAATTCCGGTTCCCTTGCACAAATCACATGTGGTCATTCCATTTCCATGGCCTACTCCACTACACTGTTCACATACTATTGAGCCAACACCAAAACACAAATCACAAATATCAGATGTATCTTGTGTATAATTCTTCATCTCTAATGTAACTACAGATTCTTTTCCTAACTCATTTAGAGTATCCCTGACTGTGTCTCTTGCTGATTCAATCATATCATGTGCTTTTTCTGCAGAACCATTACCTGTAGCACCATAAATTACCGTTACTTCTCCACCATCTTTCAGATACCCACTTTTTTCTGCAGTTTCTACAATAATCTTAACTGCATCATTTACCTGTATTCCTTTCAAGCTCAGGTTCTTATATGCAGTTTCAGCATCTTCATTCTGGAATACATAGGATAAAACATTTCCATCTTTATCTATATGTAAATCAATCTCCGGATTTATAGAAATTGTTACCACACCCACACATTCTTCTCCATATACTCGGTCTGTGGATTGTGACACTTCTTCTATTGTCACCGGCTCAGAATATCCTTCTGTTTTTTCTTCGTTTAATTCAGCAGTTTCCGATTTCTTTTCATTTCCACATCCAATCATCCCAACTGCTAAAATAACAGACAAAATAATCATATATACTTTCTTCATATATTCTCCTCCTGACTATTGTTAGTAAGTTCACTCTTCCAGTTTCATTTAGAATATATGCGTACAATTTACAAACGGAGCGAGCATTTCTTCACACTTCTCCACGTAGCCATGCTCAAAGAAGAAGCACTTACAAATGTGCTCCCAACGAGTGTATTCAGTCGTGCGGATAACTCATGTGCGGTCATCACCTCAGTTAAAAACAAAATAAAACGGAGATACACTGTCAACAACGACTTGTGCCTTATACGATCCGTCCGGTATATTTCCATCTATTTGCACAATGTATGCCCATTCTCCAAGTTGCAATTCTCCCAAATGTCTTGCATATTCGCTCATATCCTCGGAAACCGCAACAGGTTGCGAGCTGACAGAAACGACTTTATAAGTATCGCCGCCAATATAAACTCTCATATCCTCTTTGACAGATGCTACGTTCTCTTCTTTGACATAAAGAACCGTCTGTCCATCTTGGCTTACTGCCGCAACAGACAACTTTGTTTCGAGTGTTCCGAAAATACCCCAAACGCAAACACCGACGAGAAGAATCACAATTGCCACAAGTGCCATCCACACACCCGGGTTGGTAACCTTTATGTAATCGTTCAGTTGTTCAGGCGATGATATTCTGTCAACGCTCTTTTTACGGAATATTTTGTCATTCATAATATATATCCTTTCTCAAATCAACTTTTATTATTTGTATCACCTGGCTGTTTGATGTTTTAATCTTTCTGTTCTCAGAATTTTCAAGGTCTAAATAGCTAGTATCATTATACTAAAAATATTCCAAAATTCAAGTTGCCGATTCATATTATGACATATTTAGTACCTAAGCAGAAAAAAATTACGGTCACACAAAAAGTCGTGTGACCGTAATTATTTTAGTAAATTATCGTCGCAATTAATGCTAATTTCTGATTAGCGTTGCTCACAGATTGCAGCCTGCGCAGCCGCGAGTCTTGCTATAGGAACTCTGAATGGAGAACAGCTCACATAATCAAGACCAATCTTGTGGCAGAACTCAACTGATGAAGGATCTCCGCCATGTTCTCCACAGATACCGATGTGAAGGTCAGGATTAACCGGCTTACCAAGCTTAATTGACATCTCCATAAGCTTACCGACACCATTCTGGTCAAGCTTAGCAAATGGATCATTCTCAAATATCTTTGAATCATAGTAAGAATCTAAGAACTTACCTGCATCATCTCTTGAGAAACCAAATGTCATCTGTGTTAAATCATTTGTACCAAAGCAGAAGAAATCCGCCTCGGCAGCAATCTCATCTGCTGTAAGAGCAGCTCTTGGAATTTCAATCATAGTACCAACCTGATACTCTAACTTAACTCCTGCGGCAGCGATTTCAGCATCTGCTGTCTCGACAACAATATTCTTAACAAACTTTAACTCTTTAACTTCACAGATAAGCGGAATCATAATTTCAGGCTTAACATCCCAGTCAGGATGCGCCGCCTTAACCTCTATGGCAGCACGGATAACCGCTTTAGTCTGCATCTTTGCAATTTCTGGATAAGTAACTGCAAGACGGCATCCTCTGTGTCCCATCATTGGGTTAAACTCGTGAAGACTGGCAATAATATTCTTAATCTCGTCAACTGTCTTTCCCTGTGCCTTTGCAAGCTTCTCAATATCAGCTTCCTCTGTAGGAACAAACTCATGAAGAGGTGGATCAAGGAATCTTATAGTAACTGGATTACCCTCAAGTGCCTCATAAAGAGCTTTGAAATCGCCCTGCTGGTATGGAAGAATCTTCTCTAATGCAGCCTCTCTTTCCTCAACTGTATCTGAACAAATCATCTCACGGAATGCTGCAATTCTGTCTTCCTCAAAGAACATATGCTCCGTACGGCAAAGACCGATACCCTCTGCACCAAGCTCTCTTGCTTTCTTGGCATCTGCCGGTGTATCTGCATTAGTACGAACCTTAAGTTTTCTGTATTTATCTGCCCATGCCATTACTCTTCCGAATTCACCTGCGATTGTGGCATCAACAGTAGGAATAATACCCTCATAAATATTACCTGTTGTACCATCAATGGAAATCTCTGAACCCTCTGTAAATGTCTTTCCTGCAAGAGTAAATTTCTTGTTCTCCTCATCCATTGCAATATCACCGCAACCTGAAACACAGCAAGTACCCATTCCACGGGCTACAACAGCAGCATGTGATGTCATACCGCCACGAACAGTAAGAATACCCTGCGCAGCTTTCATACCTGTAATATCCTCAGGTGATGTTTCAAGACGAACCAATACGACCTTCTCTCCCTTAGAAGCCCACTCAACAGCATCATCAGCTGAGAATACAACCTTTCCACATGCTGCACCAGGCGAAGCTCCAAGTCCTCTGCCCATTGGAATTGCTTCCTTCAGCGCTTTGGCATCAAACTGTGGGTGAAGAAGTGTATCAAGGTTTCTTGGGTCAATCATTGTAACCGCTTCCTGCTCTGTTCTCATACCCTCATCAACAAGATCACATGCAATCTTTAATGCAGCCTGAGCTGTTCTCTTACCATTACGTGTCTGAAGCATATATAACTTGCCGTGCTCAACTGTAAATTCCATATCCTGCATATCTCTGTAATGAGCTTCAAGTGTCTTACATACGTCCTTAAACTGTTCAAATGCCTCCGGGAACTTATCAGCCATTTCTGAAATCTTCATAGGAGTTCTTACACCTGCAACAACATCCTCTCCCTGTGCATTTGTAAGGAACTCACCAAATAATCCCTTTGCACCGGTAGCAGGATCTCTTGTAAATGCAACACCTGTACCACAGTCATCTCCCATATTACCAAATGCCATTGACTGAACATTAACAGCTGTACCCCATGAATAAGGAATATCATTATCACGACGGTAAACATTGGCACGTGGGTTGTCCCATGAACGGAACACAGCCTTAATTGCACCGTAAAGCTGTTCCTTTGGATCATCAGGGAAATCTGAGCCAATCTTAGACTTGTACTCAGCCTTAAACTGATTAGCAAGCTCCTTTAAATCGTCAGCAGTAAGCTCAACATCCTGCTTAACGCCTCTCTCACTCTTCATCTTGTCGATAAGTTCTTCAAAATACTTCTTACCAACCTCCATTACAACATCAGAATACATCTGAATAAATCTTCTGTAACAATCCCATGCCCAGCGTGGGTTACCTGACTTTGCTGCGATAACCTCAACAACCTCTTCATTAAGGCCGAGGTTAAGGATTGTATCCATCATACCCGGCATTGAAGCTCTTGCACCGGAACGAACAGAAACAAGAAGAGGATTCTCCTTATCACCAAACTTCTTTCCTGTTATCTCCTCCATCTTCACAATGTGCTCATTAATCTGCCCCATTATCTCGTCATTGATTTCACGTCCATCCTCATAATACTGAGTGCAGGCTTCTGTTGTGATAGTAAAGCCTTGTGGAACAGGAAGACCAATATTAGTCATCTCTGCAAGATTAGCACCTTTTCCTCCGAGTAACTCACGCATATTTGCATTACCCTCTGTGAACAAATATACCCATTTCTTTGTCATCTTATAAATCCTCCATTTTTTAATTTTTCACTTTTTGTCTTGTTAAAATAGTAACACGCATTCCATATTTAGGCAACTTTTATTTTTGTTTAAGGTTAAACTGGTATAATTTACATAAATATAACAAATATATTTTGTCTGTCCACTTTACATAATATTCAAAAAATGGCAGAATATACAAGTAAAAAACAATGGGAGGACTACTATGCCAAAAGATCCGGTTATGCTTCTTAGTTTTGTAAATACACAATTGAGAGATAAATATTCTTCACTATCAGAGTTATGCAAGGCGTATTCTGTTGAAGAATCAGAGATAATTGATGCTTTATCAGCAATCAATTATGAATACAACACATCACTTAACCAGTTTAAGTAGTTATATTATTTTGTTTTTGCAACCAGCGTACCGCCATCCAGATCTATAACAATTATATCTCTTGTCTTAACATTTCCTGAAAGAATCAGCTTTGCAGCGAGAGTTTCAACAGTCTTTTGGACATATCTTTTAAGCGGTCTAGCGCCATACATCGGATCAAATCCGTTATCAACAATAAAGCTTCTTGCCTCATCTGTAAGCTCAACCTTAAGTTCCTTATCTGCAAGTCTCTTATTGACGTCTGCAACAAGCAAATCAATTATATTGCCTATATTATCTTTGTTAAGAGGCTTAAACATTATTATTTCATCAAGACGGTTGATAAACTCGGGTCTGAAATGATTTTTCAAATCAGCCATAACCATATTTTCTGCTTCAGCACTTATATTACCGTTCTCATCAATGCCCTCAAGAAGATATGACGAACCAATATTACTTGTCATGATGATTATGGTGTTCTTAAAATCAACTGTACGTCCCTGTGAATCAGTGATTCGTCCGTCATCAAGCACCTGAAGAAGCACATTGAACACATCAGGATGTGCCTTCTCAACCTCATCAAATAACACAACAGAGTAAGGCTTTCTTCTGACAGCCTCTGTAAGCTGACCGCCTTCATCGTATCCAACATATCCCGGAGGAGCTCCTATAAGACGAGATACTGAGTATTTCTCCATGTACTCGGACATATCAAGTCTCACAATGTTGGACTCGTCATCAAAAAGGCTCTCTGCCAGGGCCTTGGCAAGCTCTGTCTTACCTACACCGGTTGGACCTAAGAATAAAAATGAACCGATTGGTTTGCTTGGGTCCTTAATACCTGCCTTTGAACGTATTATTGCCTCTGTAACCTTTGTTACACCTTCATCCTGCCCCACAACTCTTCTGTGAAGGACATCCGAAAGATTAAGTGTCTTCTGTCTTTCCGACTCTGACAGCTTGGAAACAGGGATTCCTGTCCATCTCGAAATAATCTTTGCAATCTCTTCCTCTGTTACATTTTCATGAACAAGGGATGTGTCTCTTGCACTAACCTTCTCCTCAGCCTCTCTCAATGCTTTTTGCAGTTCAGGCAGCTTTCCGTACTGTAGCTGGGCGGCCTTATCAAGATTGTAATCTCTCTTCGCCTGCTCAATCTGTGTATTAACCTGATCAAGCTCTTCCTTTAACTTGCTAACCTGATCAACACTTGATTTCTCACTGTCCCATTTTGCTTTCTGGGTACTGAAATCAGACCGGAGTTCTGAAAGCTCTTTCTGGAGGGCATCAAGACGCTCTTTGCTAAGATTATCATTTTCCTTCTTAAGAGCTGCTTCCTCAATCTCCAACTGCATAATCTTTCGCTGCATTTCATCAAGTTCAGCAGGGAGTGAATCAAGCTCAGTTTTAATCATTGCACAGGCTTCATCCACAAGGTCAATGGCTTTATCCGGAAGATATCTGTCTGATATATACCTGTCTGACAGAACCGCAGCAGATACAAGTGCGCCATCGTTAATCTTAACTCCATGGAACACTTCATATCTGTCCTTTAAACCACGAAGGATTGAAATTGTATCTTCCACTGTAGGTTCATCCACCATAACAGGCTGGAAACGTCTCTCCAATGCCGGATCCTTCTCAATATACTGTCTGTGTTCATCAAGTGTTGTTGCGCCAATACAGTGCAGCTCGCCCCTTGCAAGCATTGGTTTAAGCATATTTCCTGCATCCATTGCACCTTCTGTCTTACCTGCACCAACAATTGTATGAATTTCATCAATGAAAAGAATTATCTGTCCCTCTGATTTCTTAACCTCATCAAGAACAGCCTTCAGACGCTCCTCAAACTCACCTCTGTACTTTGCACCTGCCACCAGGGCGCCCATATCCAGTGCAAATAATTTCTTGTCCTTTAAAGTTTCCGGAACATCTCCTCTTACTATTCTCTGCGCAAGCCCCTCCACAACTGCTGTCTTACCAACACCCGGCTCACCGATTAAAACAGGATTATTCTTAGTCTTTCTTGAAAGAATTCTGACTACATTTCTTATTTCGTTATCCCTGCCGATAACCGGGTCAAGCTTACCACTCTTTGCTCGCTCAACCAGATCTTGTGCGTATTTGCTAAGCGTATCATAGGTTGCCTCAGGATTGTCTGACGTTACAGACTGATTTCCTCTGACTGTTGCTAACACTGAAAGAAAAGACTCCCTATTAATTCCGTAGGTCTTAAATAACTGCTTAATTCCTTTATTAGGATTTGCAATCATTGCAAGCATCAGATGTTCAACTGAAACGTAAGCATCTCCCATTCTTTTTGCTTCATCCTCAGCGCTAATAAGCACTTTATTCAGGTCATTGCTTATATATAACTGCACATTGCCTGAAACCTTTGTCTTGGAAGCAAGTAACTGCTCTATATTACTTACAAATATTGCTTTGTCGATATTCATTTTTTCGATAAGGCTGGCAATCAGGCTGTCTTCAATTGTCATCAGGCTATAAAGAAAATGCTCTTGGTCAATCTCCTGATTGCCGTATTCGTATGCAATCTTTTCGCATTGGTTAACTGCCTCAATGGACTTTTGCGTAAACTTATTAATATTCATGTGACTACCTCCTATAACAATTATTGACGGTTCTTTACGTCTCTAACAATGTTATATTTCAAATTGTTAGCACTGTCAAGAGGTGAGTGCTAATTAATTTATAAAAAAAATATAAAGGCCCGCCTTTAGCTATTGTATTTAAACTAAACGAAACAAACACCGCGGCTGTGCATTAAAGCACCAGCCGCGGTGTCATGTTTAATTCACTTATTCAATTATTCTGATATTTATCCTTCGATGGCAATATACCTGCTATTCTCAATTGCCTTTTGATCCTTCTTAGGAACGGATAATCTTAAAATACCATCTTCATACTTTGCCTTGATATCTTCCTGTTTGATTGAATCACCAACATAGAAGCTCCGGCTCATGGCACCGGCAAAACGTTCCTTGCGGATATATTTGCCTTCTTTATCCTTTTCCTCCTTATCAAGTCCTTTCGATGCACTGATGGTCAGGTATCCATTGTCAAGCTGTGCGCTTATCTCATCCTTCTTAAATCCAGGAAGGTCGATATCGACTTCATACCCCTCCTCTGTTTCCTTGACATCAGTCTTCATCACATGCTGTGCATTCTTTCCATACAAAGCTTTGTCAACTTCAGGAAATCCAAAATTCATCCAGTCGTCATTAAATAAACTCTCTCCAAAAATACTAGGCATCAACATAAGTCATTCCTCCTTTTATAAAATCATGTTACCTTGTTTCTTTGGAACCGGGATGTTTCAAGAACATAAGTGGTACATTTTCTATTGTTTCAGTGCCTCTTACTGTTCCCTTCCTTTGTTCTTGACTATGTTATATACCTAATTATTAGCACTGTCAAGAGGTGAGTGCTAATAAAATTATTAAATAAAAATAAATTCAAGGGGCTTTGGCTCGTATTATGAAATGCAACAGCCCCATCTTTAATACTTTTTTATTCTGTTCTTAATGCAACAACAGGATCCTTCTTAGCAGCACTTCTTGAAGGAATAAATCCTGAAATAAGTGTAAGTAACACACTGATTATTACAAGTGTAATAGCTGCTCCAACAGGCAGGAATGCATTCAGGCTGTTAATTCCTGTCAGTGCATGGATAATTGCATTGATTGGAATGCAGAATAAATACGTTAAAATTACACCCAATAAACCTGATGTAAATCCAATAATAATTGTCTCTGCATTAAACATACTTGATACATTCTTCTTTGATGCACCCATGGCTCTCAAGATACCAATCTCTTTTGTTCTTTCCTGAACAGAGATAAGTGTGATAACTCCAATCATTATCGATGAAACAATAAGTGAAATTGCCACAAATGCAATCAATACATAAGTAATTGCATTGATTATTGTACTTACTGATGACATCATAATTCCCACGTAATCTGTGTAGCTTAACTTTGAAATATCATCAACATCCTTGTTATACTGTTCTATCACATCCTTAATTATATCTTTATTCTCAAATGTGGATGCATAAAGATTAATTGCTGCGGGCTTTTCAAGGTCAATATAACCAAGTGACAGAAGGTTCTTATCATATGAACTGTCAGAGAACTCCAGTATTTCATCATAAAATGAAGCATACTGTTCAGCTGTATAATCAGGAAGACTCGCACTTAACGCTCCAACAAGCTCCTCCTGCTTCATTGATGAAAGCTGGGCCTTAACTGACTCTGCATACTGCATCTTAACCTGTTCAGCTGCAGCCTGTTCAATCATCTCTTTCACATCCTCATCAGACATGGAAGTAACATAATTTCTAATCTGTTCATTTTCTGCTCCCATCTGCTGTGAGATAACTGCAATAAGCATCTCATCCATCGCAGTCCTGTCCATCGCTGACATAATCTGAGCAACCGACTGCTCAACAAATGTGCTGTCCGGAATACTCATCATTGATACATAAACGTTAGCCTTGCCTGCTTTGTCAAGTGCATCAACATATTTGAGGAACACATCCTTCTTCTCTTCTTTAGATAAGCTTCCTGTGCTTTCTTTAAACGGAAGGTTTGTAAAAATATCAATTGAAGGTGTTTTTAACTGTGCATTGATTGCATCAGAATCCTTTGCAGCATTAATAACATATTCTGTAAGCTTACTTGTATACGCAATTGAACCTGAAAGCATATTTGCATTAGAATCCTCATTAGGTTTGATAATACCGGAAACCTTAAGGCTGATTCCATTGTCATACAGATACTTTATACCTGTCTGTGTATCACGTAAATCTACGTATTTACCGGAAGCCGGATCAAGTGAATAACAGCTTGAATTAAGAATTACCCTGTACTCTCTTTCACAGATTTCTTCGTACGACCATTTCTCATCATTCTCATCAAGCTTTTCTTTATTGATGGCTGCATCCATAATCTTGTTAATGTCCTCAGATGACTTAAGACCAAGGGCATAAAGTGTCAGGTCATCCAGCTCATTATTCTCATCTAACACAAGAACAACCTGATTATAATCACTTGGCCATGAGCCGTATACAAGGTCATACTGCTTCTTAACCACATCACTTACAGCCTCGTCATCATCTCCCGGCAGCATCTCCTGCCATGTGACAATATTACTTCCACTCATTATGGACATAGAAGCCGATTCAGATGAACCGTCCGGACTAATAAGACTTAATATAGCAGGGTCAGTACTTACATACTGTGTCAGCATATCCTGGAATACCTTTTCTGCATCAGATGCAATAATCTCACCATCAACATTCTTTGTGTAAACCAGCAAATCAAGATCATAACTGTAAGAAACACCGCTTAATGCATTATTAAGCTTTGAATCTTCCTTATCCTTCTCTTCTTCAATGAATTTCTTGAAAGAAGTGAGATCATTCTTGGTTTCCTTCAGATCACTGAGGGCATTTACCATATCAAAAATGGCAGATTTCTTATAAACCGCATCATTCTCATGTTCATTTTTACTTTCTGCTATTCCCATGAAGGTTTCCATAAGAGACGTAATGTCAATATTAGAAGATTCTATTGTAAGAGGATAAGAAGACAACGCATTCTCCTGAACATCACTGATATAGGTGGTCATTCCGTTTGACACTGCAAATATAAGCGCAATACCGATAATACCTATACTTCCGGCAAATGATGTGAGTGCTGTTCTTCCCATCTTAGTAATAAGATTCTTTAAAGATAAAGAAAAAGCTGTCAATAATTTCATTGAAGGCTTCTTTTTCTTATCATTTGCCTCCCGTACAGTTTTCTCTGCCTCCTTTTCTTTCTTTATCTCTTCCTCGGTAAGCGGCATGGAATCATCTTTAATCTCTCCATCAAGAATATTGATAATTCTTGTAGAGTACTTATTGGCAAGATCAGGATTATGCGTAACCATTATGATAAGCTTATCCTTTGATATCTCCTTTAAGATTTCCATTACCTGAACACTTGTCTCTGTATCCAGGGCTCCTGTAGGTTCATCGGCGAGAATAATATCAGGATTATTTACAAGGGCTCTTGCAATGGCAACTCTCTGCATCTGTCCACCGGACATCTGCTTAGGCTTCTTATAAAGCTGTCCGCCCAATCCTACCTGCTCAAGTGCTTTCTTTGCACGCTCTCTTCTTTCCTTCTTAGGCACACCTGATAATGTGAGTGCAAGCTCAACATTTGATAAAACTGTCTGGTGTGGAATCAGATTATAACTCTGAAACACAAAACCAATAGTATGGTTTCTGTACGTATCCCAGTCTCGGTCCTTAAAATCCTTAGTTGACTTTCCATTGATAATAAGATCTCCTGACGTATATCCGTCAAGTCCTCCGATAATATTAAGCATGGTTGTCTTGCCGCAACCCGATGGTCCAAGAATGGAAACAAATTCATTAGTTCTGAACTGAAGGTCTACACCCTTAAGTGCATGAACTGTCTCTTCTCCCATGGAGTATTCTTTGGTAATTTGTTTTAATTCAAGCATTTATCCCTTATTCTCCCTAAAATTATTGATAATTATAAATATCCTCAGCAGCGTCCAAAATAGCTCGGAGCTTATTCTGATAATATCCAAAATTTACTCATTATCATAATAAAAAATTGAGCGCAATGCAACACATACGCCCAATTTTTAATCAAATATTTATCTTATTTTTATTAATTTTTTTCCAGATAATTCCTGAGATATTCCAGTGGAAGCGGCTTAGAATAACGATATCCCTGCAGATAAACTGCCTTCATCTTAAGACAGTTCTTCTCATCATTCTCAGTTTCAACACCTTCAAATAATATCTGGTAATCAGCCTTCTGGAAAATATCGACAAAGCTTTCCACCATAAATCTTGACTCCTCGTCTTTATCTGCCATTACTGTCAGTGACCGGTCAAATTTAATAATATCAATTGGAAGCTGCATGATTCTCTCAAAGTTTGAATAACCCGTTCCAAAATCGTCCAGATAAAACTTAATTCCCAGCTTCTGCAAGTCTGTCATCCTGCTTTTTACATTCTCAAAATCCCGCTCATTCCGGCTTTCAGAAAGTTCAACTGCAATCTTATCAAAATTCACACCATTATCTTTTATTATTTTAACAATGTCCTCGCAGAAATTAGCACTTCTAAGCTCCTGTACTGAAAAGTTTACGGATATTCTGTCAAAATAATATCCTTCAGAAACAAGCTGTTTTACTACAAGACATGTTTTGTTCAGAATTATTTTGCTTAGTGTATGAATATATCCAAACTTCTCTGCAATAGAAATAAACTGGTCAGGAAAAACAATGCCGCTCTCCGAGAGTTCAAGACGCATAAGAACCTCCGCGGATGTAAATGTGCCTGTAACAGTATTATATATAGGCTGAAAATATACCTTTACCCTTTCATCAAGAAGATCCGACTTTGTATGTATATCTGTGAGCTGTTCCGTAAGATTTCTGCACTCTAAAAATCTGTGAAGATCATCCTCTGTTGTCAAACAGATGGAATTAATTTTTATTCTGCTTTCGATAAAATCGTCATAATCCTGATAATCCCTGCTGGTTACAAGCCTGTTATCACTATTCATAATTACCATTTTGTAATCAGTTCTATAATCACTGCAGAGCTTCTCATATCTTTCATGCAGCATACAATATCTGTCACGATCAGGTAAATTAAAATCATTTCTGTATACACATGCCAGCTTGTCATCCCTTAACCTGAATGTAACCGGATGTTTAAGCACTTTACCGTTAATTTCAAAGAATCCTTTTGAGAGCTTTTGAAGATTGTCATCGCTCACATTCTGAATATATAACCATATTATTGTATAATCTTTATTTCTCATATCGTGAAGACATGATGCAAACGACTTGGAATCTAGCGTACCTGTATCAAAATCGTACAAATTATAATGAAACAAAAAAAGCATTGCAATTATTGGAAGTGTAAATGCCATAGTTGTATATGTTGCCGTCTGCAATTCAGTCTGAATTACCATTAGTGCAAAAGATAGCAATATAACATTCCCGATACATTGAAGAACCTTCTGGATATATTTCTTTCTAAAGATTATAACCAGTGCTATTATTGCAAAAAAATATGTACAATATGCGAATCTGAACGGATCCCACACGTAATTCTGGTGAAATTTCAGTTCCTTATCAACCCAGAATCCAAAGTGTGTGACTGGAGAAAATGCCAGAATTAAAACATATAACATATATACTAATGCAGAAACAGACACCAGTAGTTTTTTTAATAATCCTGTTAATTCAACAATATTGCAGATATATACAAAGAATATTTCCAGCATGAATATCAACAACATATAACTTATATTGCGTGTAATATAAACATAAACAAGATTACCATGGGATATGTTATCCAGAAGATAATGAAATATTATGTTTGAAACTGACGCGATTATAAGTGTATATGTTGATATTCTGAACAAAAATAATCTTTTATTCCTGCTGTTGTATGTATATTGCAGCAATATCCAGCAAAGAATACATACCGCTATTGAGCATACATCAGCATGAAAACTATAATTATTGTCATATAGCAAATCAGTTATCTGAAACATTGGCACTCCCGGATAAATTATTCCTAAAACACTTTTAAATCACTATTACACTGTTATCATGCTACTCATCAGTTACTCATTTGTTGCTGCAATAAACTTTTCAAGCTGAGCCTTTGCTTTGCCACTTGAAATGATTTGTCTTGCCTTTTCTATGCCCTGCTCCATTGTTATTCCATCGGATGCGAGATAAATGGCTGCTCCTGCATTAAGAAGAACCACGTCGGTCTTTGGTCCCGTTGCACCGTCAAGTATATCTCTTACAATCTGTGCATTTTCCTGTGGTGTTCCTCCTTCAAGTGCAGATTTATCACATCTTTCAAATCCGAACTGTTCAGGTGTAATTTCGTATGTTTTAAACTCATCACCCTTGAATTCGCAGATATAGGTTGGTGCACTGAGTGAAATCTCATCTATGCAGTCCATTCCATATACTGTCATTGCACGCTTAACGCCAAGATTTCTAAGGACATGTGCCAATGGCTCAACCAGTTCCTTTTCATATACACCGAAAAGCTGCATTGACGCACCTGCAGGATTAGCAAGAGGTCCCAGACAGTTAAACAAAGTTCTGATACCGATTTCTTTTCTTACTGAGCCGACAAATCTCATTGCCGGATGATATTTCTGTGCAAAAAGGAAACATATATTATCATCCTTAAGTATCTGTGCCATCCTTGCCGGAGCAGCATCAATCTTTACGCCAAGCGCCTCAAGGCAATCAGCGGTTCCACATTTACTTGAAGCAGCTCTGTTACCATGCTTTGCCACAGGAATACCTGCTGCCGATGTTATAATAGATGCAATTGTGGAAATATTGATGGAATTAGAACCATCTCCACCTGTTCCTACTATCTCAAGAACATCCATTTCATTTAAGAACCTCTCACAATGTGAACGAAGCACCTTAGCTGCCGCAGTTATTTCTTCAATTGTTTCTCCCTTCATGGAAAGCGCTGTAAGAAATGATGCCTTCTGCGCATCTGTTGCCTCGCCTGTCATTATTTCTTCCATAACAAGCTTCATCTCTTCTTCAGAAAGATTCTCCCTTTTTACCAGTTTGGCAATAACTTCCTTAATCATTGTTTAACCTCCATATAAACGCCAGTATCTGCTGGTTTAATTCATTTTATAACTTGCTTTTAAACCTGTCCTGCATATTACAATGGTGAAGAATCACTCCATAATATGGCTTTCAGGCTGTCACTTGTAAATATATCGTCAAAGATAAAGTCTTCATACAGGATTTCAATATTATCCTCAGAGTACTCTACCTGTCTTGAGAATATATGAACTGTATCTACTCTGTCTTCTTTAGTGAATACTTTTTTATTCTTCATCCACCGGTGCATATCCAGTTCCTTAAGCACAAGAAAATGTGATGTCAGCATCTGTGCTTTTCCTATCACATTATGGTCATAACAGGACTTACAAAAATATCTGTAAATCAGATAATTGATAAAATTCTTATACTCTATGTTTCTGTCCTTGATATAATTCATGAACTCTTCACTGATATTCCGAAAATCCTCTTCCTCCATGCTGCCGTGGAAATCTTCTACCAGTCCTTCAACTTCCCTTCGCCAGTCCTCACTTAAGATTTCCATGTCCTCATAAGCATACAAAATGCTTCTGACGCTTTCCTTAACTGAAAGTCCATCCATCTCTCCATTCTCATTCAACCGATTGACACTGTCAATGGCTTTTTCTATTCCACCATTTTTAAATGAATTAATTACTCTGGTAATTTCGTCAGGGTTGTCGTCATTGATACATTCCTGAACTTTCCCACACAACTCAAGAATCGCTATCAGTTTCTCATGTATGGAATACCCTTCCTTTTCCATAAGTTCAAAAATATAATCCCTTAGTGAGAATATTTTATTCAAAAGCTTTGTGTCCAGCTCTTTGTCCTCAACATAATCCTCATCAATGATTTTTTCTACCATTGAAAATGGTCTTTCATCGAAGAGCATTATACGCTGGGCTTCTTCACATGCCATCCCTATTCCGGATTCCTTTATTGAACCGTAATATTCACTGTAACGAGGGAACTGTCTGCAGACAACGGACAACTTTTCCTCTCCAAGTTCAGAATGAAGCTCACATAAGCCCGATTCCATAAGAAACGGACACTTACCATCCTTTAATTTAAAGCAGTAAACATCAGTCTGCTCAATTGAAGTCCTCAGTCTGTCTCCCAGCTCACCTTCCATGTGTAAATAGCACTCGTATGTATCATCATCTATATCTATCTGCCAACCGCCAATGCAACAGTTGTCCTTACATGCTCCTGCAATACACTTAAATTCATCATAATAATGTGGCACTCTCAGTTTCATACAATTCCTCTATTCCGAATAACAGTATGCTTATTCCTAAAGTCTATATATATTAAAATGCTTAAATCTTCCTCATATTCTCAAGACGTTCATGCAATTTCATGATATGTTCAAGTTCATTTCCTGCAACGACACGCCTGTCAGAGTAATAATACTCCACATTTCCACGACTTCCCGCTGATATTCCATCCAGCAGACCGTTTGCTTCAAGGGTTCTTTTCAGATTATTTGATACCCCGAGATTACCATCAACCATATCAATATCTTCTGGAAATATTTTGGCAAATGAATCCTTAAAATAGTTAAAATGCGTACAGCCTAAAACAAGTTCTGAATATTCATTCAAGTCGTATCCGGCAAATTCATTATTAAGATAGTTTCTTACCTCATCAGAGTCAAATTCATCATTCTGTGCAAATCTGACCAATCCCGGAAGTGGTACAACATCCACCAGATTAGAAGTATCATATCTCATAATAAGATTCTTTAACTTTGCTCCTTGTGCAGTTACAGTGGTGGCAACAACCATAATTCTTCTGTTACCGCAATGCTCCACCGCCGGCTTAACGGCCGGTTCTATTCCAATAATAGGTATCCTGTACTTATCTCTCAGATATGAGATAGCCACACTCGTGGCGGTGTTACACGCAAGCACAACTGCCCTGCAGTCATTCTCAACGAGAAATCCTACTGCATGGTCCACAAAAGTCTTAATTTCATCATTTGTTTTTTCACCGTATGGCACGTTGTCAACATCCGCGTAAAACATATAATCAACCTCAGGCAATGAAATCATTGCCTGATGAAGAAGGGATAAGCCACCAATTCCTGAATCAAAAATACCTATCTTCATAAGCCGCTCCAATTTTAAAAAATTCATAAAATCATTGTAAATTCACTGTAATTTTACTCTCAAATACTGGTAACGTCAATTTATTCATTATCTATTTTTTATGATATTGCATTGTTTTCTAAATAACTTGACTAAAATCTGCCAATTCAAGAACTATATACTATATTATCTTTGTGGTCCATTGTGATAAATCAAGCACCCTTGTGGCAAGGTCTTCATAAAATTCAGGTTCATGGCTGACCATTAGAATACTGCCCTTATATGCCTTAAGAGCCCTCTTAAGCTCATCCTTTGCGTCCACATCCAGGTGGTTTGTAGGTTCATCAAGAACAAGAACATTACTTTCCCTGTTTATAAGCTTACAAAGTCTTACTTTTGCCTGTTCACCACCTGAAAGCACCTTAACCCTGCTTTCTATATGTTTAGTAGTAAGACCACATTTTGCCAGTGCCGAGCGCACCTCGTACTGCGTAAATCCCGGGAATTCCTGCCATATTTCCTCAAGGCACGTAGTCTCAATTCCTGCCGGTGTCTCCTGCTCAAAATATCCTATCTCAAGATAATCTCCCAGAGTAACAGAGCCTGAAACCGGCTTAATCATTCCAAGGATACTCTTTAACAGTGTGGTCTTTCCAAGACCATTAGTTCCTGTTAAAACAACAACCTCTCCTCTTTCCATCTCAATATTCATAGGTCTGCTGAGCGGTTCATCATAACCTATAACTAAATCACTGGTCTGGAATATGTACCTTCCCGGAGTTCTTGCAACCTTAAAATTAAACTCCGGCTTTGGTTTTTCTGCTTCAAGCTCAATTACATCCATATTATCAAGCTTTTTCTGGCGTGACATCGCCATATTTCTGGTGGCTACCCTCGCCTTATTCCTTGCAACAAAATCCTTTAAATCAGCAATCTCCTGCTGCTGTTTATTATATGCAGCCTCCAGCTGTGCCTTCTTTACTGCATAAACCTCCTGGAATTTATCGTAGTCTCCCACATATCTTTCCAGTTTGTTACCTTCAATGTGATAAATAAGATTTATTACACTGTTAAGGAATGGTATGTCATGTGAAATAAGAATAAATGCATTCTCATATTCCTGAAGATATCTTTTAAGCCACTCAATATGCTCTGCATCAAGATAGTTGGTTGGCTCATCCAGAAGAAGGATATCAGGTTTTTCAAGAAGAAGCTTTCCAAGTAATATCTTGGTTCTCTGTCCACCCGAAAGCTCTGTCACATCCCTGTCAAGTCCCAGGTCCAACAGACCTAACGCCCTTGCGACCTCTTCCACCTTTGCATCTATCATGTAGAAATCATGCATAGTCAGAAGATCCTGAATGGTTCCTGCCTCTGCCATAAGTTCATCCATTTCCTCCGGCTCCACATCACCAAGTCTGGCATATATATCATTCATCTGCGCTTCCATGTCATACAGATAATCAAATGCACCGGCAAGCACTGACCGTATTGTCATTCCCTTCTCCAAAACCGCATGCTGGTCAAGATAACCAACTCTGACATTCTTGGCCCACTCTATTTTCCTAACCTCATCCGGCATGAGCTTTCCTGTTATTATATTCATAAATGTTGACTTTCCCTCACCATTAGGTGCGACAAGTCCGACATGTTCTCCTGCTAATAATCTGAAACTCACATCATCAAATATGGCTCTGTCACCAAATCCGTGTGTAAGATGTTCTACATTCAATATAGACATTTGTATATTCCTCACATTTTTTATTATTCTTAGGCATTTATGAAACCGCACACTATCGTATATTCTCTTATATTTTCAGGAAAATTTCAAGTAAAAGTAATATCCTTATTTTGACCCTGGTATCAACCATAAAAATACGCACCAGGTGTAAGGAAGTGTATATTCCCGCCAAAAAAACGGAACACTTCCACACTGGTGCGTAAGCAGACAATAGCAATGAAATAACCAAACGTATAAAATCTAATTATCGCTTAGAACTTCCTCGACATGCCGAATAGACATATCCAGAAAATTAGATATCTCATATTCCGGAACTCCATTATCATGCAGAATGAAGATAATCTCCTCCATCGTTGTACCTTTTTGTCTTTCCATCATAACAAAATGTCTAACCTGAGCTTCGTCCATCATAAAAAACCGCCTCGCATTATTATTAGAATATGTAATTGTCACGTAACTACAACTTTAGGATATTATACCAAAAAATGGTATTACTAGTCAAGTAAACCTTGAATTATTGGATTCAGCATATAAACTCTGTTAAATGGAAATGAAAAGTAATATCCGTCAGCAAAATCAAGTGTTTCACTTATTACTTTTCTCGCAAGTCTGATTCCTGTCTCCTCTCCTTCTTCCTTTGATAAGTCATCAGAATACATGCTTATAACCTCATCGGTAACATCTATTCCTGTCATCTCATTTTTCATAAACAAAGCATTTTTAAGACTGACTAAAGGCATGATTCCACAAAGTATTCTTGCCCCTGTTTCATTTTTTATTCTTCTAAGTCTATCCTCATCCTGTTTTGAGAACACCGGTTGTGAGAAAAAAAATGAAGCACCAGCCTCTATTTTTTTCTTTACGCGGCTTATTTCGACATCAAAATTAGCTCTTCCCTGATTAATCGCTCCACCATAGACAACCGGGCATCCTGCAAACTGATCCTCATTCATGTCATTTATTATATTCATGAGACCTACCGAGTCAAAGTTAAATACGCTTTTTACTTTAGAACGTACCAATGATGGAATAGGATCTCCTGTAATTACAAGGAAATTATTAATGTTATTTATATATGCTCCAAGCAACTGTGAGCGCATGGCAATGGCGTTCTTGTCCCGGCAGCAGATGTGCGGCATAACACATATTCCTGTTTCTCTTGAAACCTTCTCAGCCATAAGAATTGAATCAGCCCTGGTTCTTCCTGACGGAGAGTCCGGGAAGGTTAGCACATCAACACCTGTCTTTTCAAGCAGATGTGCGGCATCCATCAGTCTCTCATCATTACAGTCAATAGGTGGTGCAAGCTCCACTGCTATAAGTTTTTTTGTTCTCTTGTCATCAGAATCAGCTTTCTCTCTGTAAAAGGCTACATCCTTACACTTTACAGACTCAGCCTCGCATGCCATAAGCTGTATTTTTTTATTCTTCTGAAATAAATCAACCCTTTCACTCAGCTTCTGAATATACTCAGGTGTTGTACCACAACAGCCACCAACAATATCGACACCATCAGCTGCTATATCGGAAACCTTAGATGCAAAATAGTCAGTATTGGTATTGGAGAATGTCATTCTCTGACTTATTGACTGAGGATAACCTGCATTGGCAATGGCAGAGATATATTTATCAGTATGCCCTTTAACCTGCGAAATTATTCTCTGCATATGTCCCGGACCTATTCCACAGTTAAAACCTACGGCATTTATCTGTTTTACTTCCTGTGCCTGTGCAACAAGCTTCTTTGCGCTAAGTCCGGCATTACTGTATCCAAACTGATTAACCGAGAACTGCGTGATAATAAAAGCTCTTTCACCCACGAATTCAATTGCCGGAATAATATCCGTAAGTTCTGAAAATGTCTCAAATATAATAATATCCAGACCCTCTTCAAGAAAAACCCTGCATATTTCCAGATATTCTTTAGCCAGTGAATCCCTGTCAAAAAGATTGTCAGTTGGGACAGGACCTATATCTCCTGCGATAAAGGTGTCCTCACCCGCTGCTCTTTTCGCATTATTCACTGCTGCCCTTATGTTCTCTCTGACCTCTTCTAATGAGCATTTTAGACTTTCTGTATTACTTGCAAAAGTGTTTGTCCTGATTAGCTTTGCCCCTGCCTTAATATACTGCTTATGTATATTTACTATCCTTTCAGGCGCAGTAATATTACTCTTTTCCGGAAGTTCCTCCGTATCGTATAAATACGAAAAATACGTACCAAACGCACCATCTGTGATAATTTTTTTCTTTTCAAGATATTTGTCTAATTCATTTTCTGTTGCTGAATGCACCATTATTCACCTCAAAAACTAATTTAAAGAAAAGTATATTTTAAAACAAATAAAACCGCAAGAACATACATTATCGGATTTACCTTCTTTGCATTACCGCAAAGAACATTTATTACAACATATGAAATAACACCAAAAGCTATTCCATCTGAAATACTATATGTAAGTGGCATTACAATCATACACAGGAATGCAGGAACTGCCTCTGACAGATTGTCAAATCTTATATCTGCCATAGTACTTACCATGAGAGTTCCCACAAATATAAGTGCAGGAGCAATTGCAAACATTGGAATTGAAACAAATACAGGAGCAAGAAAAATGGAAAGCAAGAACATCAAAGCTGTGACAACTGATGCAAGTCCGGTCTTTGCTCCCTCTGCAACTCCCACTGAACTTTCAACATAAGTAGTAGTTGTTGAAGTTCCAAATACTGCACCGACAGAGGTGGCAACTGCGTCAGCCATAAGTGCCTGCTTCATTCTTGGCATTTTTCCATCCTTATCGAGAATCTTGGCTTTATCTGCCACGCCGATAAGTGTTCCCAATGTGTCAAATGTATCCACAAACAAAAATGAGAAGACAATAACAATTATATCAATAAGCTTCACACCACTCATACTGCTGAAATTAAAGCACTGTCCAAAGGTTTTTCCCATACTTGTGATATCAAAGTCAGACCAGACCGGTAGCATATCCGGTCCAAGATATAGACCAGTGGCCTTGCATATTATTCCAAGAATCCATGTAGCAATTATTCCAATCAAAATTGAGCCCTTGACTTTTCTAACGTATAAAGCAGCTATTATGATAAACCCAATCAAAGCCAGCAACGCTGTCATTCCGGTTGTTCTTATATTATCCTTAAAATTGTTAATTGTTACAAGGGTTGATGCACTGTAAGTAACAATTCCCGCATGCTGAAGTCCGATAAAGGCAACAAATAAGCCAATCCCGGCTGAAACGCCCTTCTTTAATGACATAGGAATGGCATTAAATATTGACTCACGAACATCTGTCACTGTTATGACAAGAAAAATCAATCCCTCTATAAAAACCGCTATCAGGGCAAACTGCCATGAATAACCCATACCGCCGTATTCTTCCGGCATACACACTGTATAAGCAAAAAAGGCATTTAATCCCAATCCCGGAGCCAATGCAAAAGGATAATTAGCAAACAATGCCATGCAAATAGTTCCCACAAATGAAGCCAGAGCCGTAGCCATAAGCACCGCCTGGGAATCCATTCCGGTTGTGGACAAAATTGCAGGATTAATAGCAAGGATATATGCCATAGTGACAAAAGTGGTTAATCCTCCAAGGACCTCCGTTTTTACTGTTGTTTTATTCTGTTTTAATTTAAAATATTTATCCATGGTAATCCCCTCAATTATTTAATATAGGCGTTTAACAATTAAGATACGCCAATTTTAACATAAAAACGTCCGGAAAGTTAATACCTCCCGGACAGATTTTCACCGCAATATTTTTATTTTTCCTCAAGTATTGATGTACAATGAGGACATCTTGTTGCCTTGATGGAAATCTTACTCATGCAGTAAGGGCAATCCTTCTGTGTTGGTGCTGCTTCCTCTTTCTTCTTTCCGATACTCATCATTTTATTAACTGTCTTAATCATGACAAACAAGATGAATGCCATAATAATAAAGTTAATTACAGCAGTAATAAATGCTCCATATGTAAACACTGCACCATTGATAGTGAACTGTCCACCAACATTTACCCCATTACCTCCTGTAACTGCCTGAATAAGTGGGTTGATAAAGCTGCTTGTAAGTGCTGTAACAATATCCTTGAAAGCAGCACCGATGATAACACCGACAGCCATATCCATAACGTTTCCTTTTAATGCAAACTCTTTAAATTCACTTAAAAATTTCTTCATGTCATTTCCTCCATTAGTGTTTTAAAAGCATCCTAACAATACAAAAATTTTATCACAGCAAATTTGCGATATCAATACTATATTTCTGTCAAAATAGCAGGAACAATATCACATACCTCATCAACTATATAATCTGCTCCGGCATTTTCCAGCTCATCAGGTTCAGCAAATCCGTATCTTACACCCATAGACTCTATTCCTGCCAGTTTAGCTCCAAGAATATCATCCTTTCTGTCGCCAACCATCAATGCATCTGCTTTTATTTCATTGAGCGTGATTTCACCGGATTCTGATTTAGCAATAATCTGCCTGAACACTTCCTCAATCACCTCATTCTTATGACGACGCTTTCCTCCTTCAAGCTCACTGCCAACTGCAAAATCAAAACAATCCTCTATGCCAAAATATTGAAGAATCGTAGGAACATATATCTCCGGTTTACATGTTGCAAGTGCCAGCACATATCCCTGTCTTTTGAGCTGTTCCAATACTGTCTTTATTCCATCAAACAACTTATTCTCAAATATTCCTGTTTTGCCATATCTTTCCCGGTATTTGGCAACTGACTTAAGGGCATCCTCATCACTCATTCCAAAAAACATTTTAAAGCTCTCATCTAACGGTGGCCCGATAAATCTCTTAAGTGTCGCCTCATCATAGGTACACCCCATAGCATCCAGTGCATAAGCCACACTCCTTGTAATTCCTTCGCTTGAATCTGTTACTGTTCCGTCAAGATCGAATAGGATATACTTCTTGCTCATATCTTACTCCTTATCCATAAGTTCTTTGTAGTCGTTTATAAATATGTCACAATGATTTTTAATCAGTTCCTCGTCATCACTTGATGAAACATCTGCGACTCCTACAACAAAGAAGTTACCAGTTTTTGCTGCCTTTACCGCCCCTAAAACATCCTCAAATACAATACATTCTTCCGGCTTCACACCTGTTTTCTTTGCAGCCATATAATAGATATCCGGGAAATTCTTTCCTCTTTCAACTTCCTTTGCCTGTGTAAAGGAATCAAACATATCATATATTCCGTTTCTTTCAAGACACGGTTTAAAAAGTATTTCATCTGATGCTGTGGCAACTGCTAATTTATAGCCCTTTTCTTTAAGAAAATGCAGATATTCTTTGACATTCACTTTTATTGTTATCTCATTAGCATAAGCATCTATTGCCATATCAAACCACTCTTTCATAACCTGCTTTGGTGTTTCATTTAATCCGTATTCCCTAACCACGTATTCGGCACCACTCTCAAAATTATGAAGCTTGATTTCTTTCTCAAATTCCGGCGTTACGGGAATATTTCTTTTTCCCATAAAATCAATATCAATTTTTTTCCATATTCCCGTTGAATGCAACAATGTGCCATCTAAATCAAAGATGGCACATTTATAATTATTATAATTAATCACTATATAACCTCATGTTTATTAATACTCAAACTTCTTCTTAACATCTACCTTTATATCATCAGTATAATCTGCTATAAACTCTGAATATTTCTGACCTATAATAATCTCTGTTATTTCTTCATCAGCCTCAGCATCCTCTTCTCTGCTTATAAAATAAATAATATAAGCACAATTTGAATCGGAATCCTCAAACATTTCTACATCGCCCTCTGATCTTTCACCATCAAGAAGCCATTCAGAAAACGGATAACTTGCAAAGTATGATGATGAACTGTCTTCAATTAATGATGCATCATCACTTTCATATGTTTCGTCTCCCTCAGGGGCATATGATTTGCATGCGGTTATAAATGTTTCCTCATCTGAAACAGAATCTCTGAATTCCTCGGCCTTGCTCTTTGCTGTCTCAAATGACTCATCTTCCATATCTTCAGCTTTAATAGTGAACATTCTGTACGAGAACAAATCATAATCATCCTTATTCTCATTGTAATACTCACTTATCTCCGAATCAGAGGCACCAAGCTCTTCCCTGAGAGCCGTATAATATGAAATAGCTTTATAATAATCCTTTACATATTCCTTTATTCTTGATTTGGTAGCATACTTTCCAAACATGTCTTTATAGTAATCTGAAACAGACTCGCCAAGTGAAGCTGCACTATCTTTCATTCCTGTTTCAAATTCCTCATAATCTTCTTCCCATGTTGTGTACTCATAACCTGCCTCATCAGCAGCCTTTAACAGAGCTTTATATTCTATCATTGCGTCTGTTGTCTTAGCCGCAAAATGGTCATACCATGTAAGCTCATCAGAGTAATCCTGCTTATCATCTCTCTTCTCGGCATCATATCCAAGATAAGACTCGTAATAATTAAGATATGTCATAGAACCATAAAGAGTTGTTGAAAGTTCAGCATTTTTTGTGAGTCCATAGTAGAAATCAAATTCTATCTGACTTATGCTCTTCTCATCCACCTTAATATATTCCCTGAAGATTCTGTTTACATTAATCACCGTTGTTACAACTAACGCAACTATAGAAGCAGCAAGAACAACAAAACCCGCAATTTTGGCAATAAGCTTATTTCTCTTTGCCTTTTTTTCCTCTGCCTTGCGCTTTGCAACCTTTCTGTCATATTTCGTTACGATTTTTTCCTCTTTGGCGTCAGCATTTTTTTCTACTGGCTTCTTTGACATTGTTATTTCCTCCACATATTTTGTATATATTTATAAATTAGTTCAGCTTATCTTAATTGTCTTTCATTATTATTCATCAAAGACACTGACGATCTCGCCTTCCATAATTCTGTTCATATTCTTCACGGCACAGAAATTACCACACATTGAACAGGTATCTTCCTTCTCAGGCTTAGCTGATGCTCTATAATTTCTCGCCTTTTCAGGATCTACCGCAACATCAAACATAGCCTCCCAGTCAAGAGCCTTCCTTGCCACATCCATCTTATAATCCCAGTCTGTGGCACCAGGTACTCCCTTTGCAATATCTGCTGCATGTGCTGCAATCTTTGATGCAATGATACCTTCCTTGACATCATTCAAATCAGGAAGTCGTAAATGTTCTGCAGGAGTAACATAACATAAGAATGACGCACCGTATGTAGCTGCTACCGCACCACCTATAGCTGCAGTAATATGGTCATATCCGGGAGCAATATCTGTAACTAATGGGCCCAGCACATAAAATGGTGCTCCCTTACATATTGTCTGCTGTATCTCCATATTGGCCTGAATCTGATTAAGTGGCATGTGACCCGGACCCTCGATCATAACCTGAACATCCTTTTCCCATGCTCTTCTTGTAAGTTCTCCTAAAGTAACAAGCTCTTCAATCTGGGAAATATCAGATGCATCCATGATACAGCCTGGTCTGCAGGCATCTCCAAGACTCATGGTGATGTCATATTCACGACATATCTCAAGAACTTCATCGTAATATTCAAAGAACGGATTCTCATTTCCGGTCATCTCCATCCATGCATATATCAGCGAGCCTCCTCTTGAAACAATATTCATGAGACGCTTATCCTGTCTGAACTTCTTAGCTGTTGCCTTGTTAATTCCACAATGTATTGTCATAAAGTCAACGCCATCCTCAGCGTGCATTCTTACGATATCAAGCCACTCCTTAGCGGTAATATCCTTGAGAGCCTTATGATAATATACAACGGCATCATAAATCGGAACTGTTCCAATAATTGCCTTGCATTCGCCGGTAAGCTTTCGCCTGAACTTTCTCGTATCACCAAATGAACTTAAATCCATAATGGCTTCTGCACCCATCTTCACGGCATTGTTAACCTTCTCTAACTCCATGTCAAGATCAATACAATCTCTTGATGTACCAAGATTAACATTTATTTTAGTTCTCAATTTAGAACCAATACCATTAGGATCGAGGCAAACATGTTTTTTATTAGCAGGAATTATAACCTGTCCTTTTGAAATAAGTTCCCTCAATACTTCAACGTCTATATGTTCTTTTTCAGCAACAATCTGCATTTCTTTAGTGATGATGCCTTTCCTTGCAGCATCCATCTGAGTTGTATATTGCATTTTATCCTCCAAATTTCATTTTGTTACACATTGTCTTTCAGTATAACATTAAAATAAGATAATTGCCATAATATTTTGACTCTAAAAACTACACTCTAAAAACTATCTTACTTTAAAACCACAATTCACGCAGAATAATGCACCTTCTTTTAGTTTTGTTCCACATTCAGGACAGAACAAAATCTCATCCTGAGGCTGTACCGGTGCCGGTGTCGGAACCGGTTGTGATACTGGCTGTACCGGTGCCGGTGCTGGAACCGGTTGTGATACTGGCTGTACCGGTGCCGGTGCTGGAACCGGTTGTGGCACTGGCTGTACCGGTGCCGGCATTTCATACTTTGTTAACTGCATACACTTAACATATTCATCAAGAATCTTTGCAATTTCATTAAGAACAGTATCATTATTCATGGCAAGTTCCGCTATATACACATTATTGTCACTCAGCGTAATGCACAAACTATTCAGTGCTGCATCAACAGAATAAACCTGTTTGACAGGTAAGACAATAACCGGATTACTTCCCTTCTTAATGTACAGTGCATTCTCTCCTACTGCAAATCCTTCTTTTGCACTTCCAAACATTGACTTGTCAAAAAGCCACAACAGCTGATCCGGATTGATAATTCCAAAGCCTGAGAACGCCTTCTGCGCAACAGACTGCCAGTTTCCCTGCATTGCCATTTTAACGGAAGTGATTCTTGCTGTGGCTGCAATGGAACAGTATGACTCCAGGAACTTCTTTTCCACCTGATACTTACTCAAATCAATTTCAACATCCGTCACCCTGTATTCGTTTTCATCAAATTTAGCCACATTAAACCTGGTAGTATTGTAATTGCATATTACGTTTGGATTATTGTAATTCTGCAAATATGTATTAAGAACACCAACAACAACCTTTGATAACTTCTTGCTCATGCTGCCATCTATTGTAATCACAGTTCCGTTAGTAAGAACAACCGAAATAATGTCCGAAAGGAACTTGCTTTCACATGAGAATCCTCTGATATCACTCATATTAAGATACATAAGTCCCGTGGAAGACTTGCAGTAGAACTTCTGGACACTCATGGCTGTATAGGAAAGCTCAGGCCATATAAATATAGGTAATTCATATAAATTATTCTCACCAAACTGCTTAAAGAACCCATCCAGCAGACTTTCGTAATTCTGGGAATACAATGCCAGCTTAATATTCTGGTCGCTTAACATCTGCGCATCACATATCTGTTTAAATAAAGTAACATATGGACTTAATGTCTCGTAGCCGATCATTTTCTCTCTTTCTGTTACCTTTGCAAGATATTTGTTTTTACTTGAATCGCAGACATTTTTCTGGTTAATCTGATTTTTCAACTGAACAATATCATCCTTTGAAAGAGAATCAAAGTCATTGCAAAGTCCAATAAGTTCAAGCATATCAAGATTGTAATTTCTCACTTCCAGCTTTCTTTTTGCATTTGCTGTAACCCTGTCCGGATAATCTTTCATAGCAATGGAATCCGAAACATTCAGAATCTGAGTTTTATCCATTGAATCAATATCCTTCAACTGATTCTTTACATAATCAAGCTGTCCCTTTTCCAATGCAATACGGACATTAAACAGAAATGACTTGATAAACTTAGGATTATAATTTCCTGTTGATAACTCCTTATATAATACTTCAAGTTCTTCTACACTCTTGCTTTCAAACCCTTCGGTCAACATACACAAATCGTTGTAATCAAGCGCATCTGTTCTTTCTTTAATCAAATCGTAAAACCTCTGCTTTAGAAATGTCTCACACTCTTTTGCATCCACATTACTCTTAATAGCTGCCAGTTCTTCTCTGTCCGCTTCTGAAACATTCTTACAAATCTGTTCCAAATCTCTTACATGAATGAAATTGATTCTTGACTTAATCATTCCAAAGTAGCCTTCTGCGAACTTCATCTGATAGTTCTGCTCTCTTATATGGTTCTCAAGCTGAACCAACTGGTCAATCTCAAGATTCTCCAAATCTGCACAAAGTGCTGCGAGCTCATTTTTTTCAATATTGTCATACTGCATGCTTAATTTTGCAATATATTCATCTTTAACAACCTGCTCGAAATTCTTTGCCGTAATATTCTGCATAAGAGCAGAAATACCAGCTCTGTCCATACTTTCATAACCCATTATCTCTGTATCAAGAATCATCTTCTGGCATACTATCTTTCTGTAATTAAGAGCATTAAATAATTCGTTCTTTGTCTGGGTTGAATAATTCTCACTGGCAATATTATTCTGAACCTCACCCAACGCTTCAAGTTCAGAAAGCTCTATTCTCTGGATATAATTATTCTTCTCCTGATTCTCCTTAATATTGATAAATGTATTAATCTTAGCAATATATGGTCCGAATATAGTTGGCGGAAATGTCATAAGCTCTGCCCGTTTTTCAAAGAGAGTTCTGTGTGAATACTGCTCAATGTTTATGCAGAACTGGTTCGCCTCATTATCCTTTGCGATCATGGCATTCATATCCTCTGCTGTCGGGAATATCAGGCCCTTATAATTAAATACCTGCTGATAGCCTGTTGGTGGCATCTGATTATAGTTATCTGTCATAATTAGCCGTTCCTTTCAAAAATGTAAAATTATAAACCTATTCTACCATAATAAATGTGAAAAATGAATGATTTCATTTGCTATTCTGTAAAGTTTTTTATATACTTTTTTTATTGTAACTTCTTAATGAGCTTACTCGTATTCTGTTTGTTGAAAGGAGTATCACATAAATGTTTGTTTATTTGTTGGCTTTAGCTCTTTTGCCCACTATTCTGCTTATGATATTCATATATTACAAAGACTCCCATGAAAAAGAACCTGTGGGATTATTAGCTTCTTTATTCTTTCTGGGAGTTCTGTCCACATTACCGGCTGCTATTCTTGAAGTATTCGGAGAGATAATTGTTTTAAGTGTGTTTGAAGAGTCCTCGTTTATGTATAACTTTCTTATAGCTTTTTTTGTTGTTGCCTTGGCAGAAGAAGGCGGCAAATTTATCTTTACTTACATAAGAACCTGGAACAACAGAAATTTCAATTTCAAATTTGACGGAATAGAATATTGTGTTTTTGTTTCCTTAGGATTTGCAACACTTGAGAATATCTTATACATAGTGGAGGGTGGACTGTTAACTGCAATTATGCGTGCCATTTTATCTGTTCCATCACATGCAATAGATGCTGTTTTTATGGGATATTTCTATGGAAATGCCAAGGCCTGTGATTCGGTTGGAGACAAACAGGGAAGAAATAAAAATCTGATTTTCTCTGTTATTATCGCAGTATTTTTACACGGTTTCTATGATTTCTGTCTGTTTATGGAGAACCCTTTAACAATAATCCTGTTTCTTGTATTCGTTGTTGTTATGGATATCATTGCTTTTTACAGAATTCATGTGTCATCAAAACATAACCAGGAAATATTCCGTAAGAATTATAACAACATATACGGCAATGTTTATGTCCCTGTAAATCAGATGAATTACTACAATGTTCCTAGCGGATATTCTTCTTATAATCAGCCGATGCAGCCTCAGAATTATCCAAGACCGGGTATGCCGCCATATCCGCCATATACGTCAAATCAACGGTCGACACTTCAGGCATCATATCCGCCAAATCAACAGGCACTATATACATCTCAGCAGCAGACGTCATATCAGCCTCAGCGTCAGACGCCATATCAGGTGCCCTGTCAGGTCCCAAACCAGACGACACATTATCCTGCTTCAGATGGCAATACCGGTGCTCCTCGCAATTCCAGAGGTTCTGTCAGAATGATTTACTGTACCCACTGTGGAAACCTTTGTAATTCTGAAATGTTTTATTGCACAAGCTGTGGAACTCCACTGCACAGATAAAATAATTCTCATTAGTTACATATCATACGGATAATATTTATTATAACTAATGTATAATAGGGCCTGTCACATTAAGAAAAATTAGTGCGGCGCCTCTTTTAGTCTTTGAATGCGCCGCAATCTACATTTCATAATACGAGCAAAAGCCTACGATTCCTCTTTTATAACTATTTTCACAATCAGGATTACAGCTGCAAATAACACTCCACCAACAGGCCATACTACCCAGCTTATATCCCATTTGTTTGTGGCAAACGACCATCCCAGGTACACTGCTGTTACAATCAACCAGTAGATACCTGCAATTCGGTCAATCACTGTGGCTGATTTTTTCTTGTTCTGTGTGTAATCTCCTTCCTGCAACAGTTTATCAAAGCTTGAATTAATAATTCCAACTCTTACAAACATATTCACCGCAATGGCTACAATAAACAATAAAACTCCAACCATAGCTACGATGATGTAGCTTTTTTCTGTTATTAATGACATTGCTATTAATGGGATACAGCTTATGATACACAGAATTACGCCAACAGATATGTATAAATTATATTGTCTTGAAAAAGCTTCCTTTTTATCGCGAACCATTCCGTCCACACCATAAGCTGTCTCCAGATTTTTGTTTTCTAAATAATCATATTTTTTCACTTCTCCGCCACACTGTATAAAAAAGAATACAGCAACAGCAACCATCACAAGCAGCACAACCAGTCCCAGTCCGCATGCAAGATTTTCAGAAATTCCTAGCATTCCGCCATCTGCTAACCCGGCAAGAACTATCAAAAGAATTGGAGACATAATACATAAAGACACTGCAAATGCAATAATTGGTGCAGTTCTTTTCTGGATTATAAGATAATCCGATGCCTCTTCCATACTTACAGTTCTCACATCTTTTACTGTTTTCACAGCCTCATTTAACGGTACATTGTCTTCCTTTTTTTCACAATTATCCTTTAACAGATAATCCGTTGTGACACCAAACAAATCTGCCATCTGAAGAATTCGTGTTAAATCGGGCACTGACTGTGCACTTTCCCATTTTGAAACAGATTGTCTTGACACTCCTAATTGTTCTGCCAGTTCCTCCTGGCTCCATCCATTTTTCTTTCGTTCTTCCATTATCTTATCTGCCAATATCATCATTATAACCTCCTATTTGCTTAACATATGCTTAAGAACAATTGAAGTCTACCAAAAATCCACAGTTACATACTACCAAGGCAACTTGGAAATTTGTCAACCGACAGTTGCAATCCGCATATTTCCAGCATTTTGCCAAGTCTTATTTTAAAATTGTATTGTTCACTCCCAAATCCTATTAAACAAAATGCACCAGGGTTTACCTCCTGGTGCAATAATATCTTCGCATTTATCAATCACTTGTTTCTTTATCTGTTCATCCCTGTTGCAGCTTCTTTCACACCTGTAGCAGCATCCGTTACTATTTCTTTTGCCCCTGTAGCAGCATCTGTTGCGATTTCCTTAACACCTGTCTCTGCGTCAGTTACCAGTTCATTAATAATCCCTGAACCCTCACTGGTATCTGTATTAGAATTACTCCCATTTTCTGTGTTATTCTTGTTACCACAACCCACAAATGCAGCCATAACTGTTACTATAAGCAAAGTCAATAATAACAACTTCATCTTCTTCATTATTCTGTCCTCCTTAAAGAATATTAGACTAGTACATTGTTTCGTAAATAGCTAGAACAATAACGCAGAATATTTTTTCGAGTGTGCATGGCAAAAAACGTAGGCGTAGCGGGCTACGTCGAGGCTTTTTGTTATGTGCAATCGGGAAAATAAGCAAGTTATTTGGTGTAGTTATTTAGAAATCAATGTACTAGTAGTCATCATTACTATCCCCAATATTCTTTAAGTTATTCATAAAAAAAGTTAATCAATCTTAGCAACACTGACTCTCAAAACTCTGTGCCCATCTAAAAGCTTGTTCTGTATTTTATAAAATGAAATTACTGTAAGACTATTTCCAGTTTTTGACAAAAATTCATGTTTATAGCAATTGTATCTCTGCTCAATGAATTTTGCTCGGAGTTCTGTGATAATCTCATCATACTCAACATCAGGAACAAAATCTTTAAAAACGAGTCCATTCTTTACATCCTCCTCGGTATATCCAAGAAGATTAGTAAATCCCTCGTCAATTTCGATAATCTTACCACTTCTCATCTCCATGGAAAACTGTGTAAATGGAAGTTGTATCATTGTAGATTCTGACATATCTGCCTCCAATCTGCGTAACACGCGACAAAAAATATGTTTTTAGTTACTTTGTCAAAGAGGCAAGCCTTTCATTTACCTGCTCCAACATCTGAGTGTATTTTACCAGTTTTTCTTTCTCTTCGTCAATCTTTGCCTGTGGAGCTTTTGATGTAAATTTCTCGTTATTTAACATTCCGTTACATCTCTTTATCTCTCCGTTAAGCTTATCTGCTTCCTTGGTAAGACGCTCTATTTCCTTTTCAACATCCACTAAGTCTGCAAATGGAATGTAAACAACAGCATCAGGTATTACTGTTGATACCGCATCTTCAGGAATTCCTGCCTTATCGGACAAAACTGCAACCTCACTTGCATAAGAAAGTGTTGCAAAGAATACCTTTGAATTATCAAATATTGAGCAAATCTCTGCATTTTCTGATACAACGTAAACCTTTGCCTTGCGGCTTGGAGCAACGTTCATTTCAGCTCTTAAATTTCTTATGTTGCGAACTGCATTTTTGATTGTTTCAATTGCCTTCTCTTCCTCAGCAAAATTATTGGCATCATCATATACCGGCCATGAGCTTATCATTATTGACTCTTCCTCATCCTGAATGTTACAGAAGATTTCCTCTGTAATAAAAGGCATATAAGGATGAAGAAGCTTGAGAGCATCAATAAGTACAGTCTTTAATGTCCAGATTGCAGCTGTCTTTGTAGCATCCTCATCATTGTAAAGACGTGGCTTAACCATCTCAATATACCAGTCACAGAACTCATCCCAGATAAAGTCATTTAACTTAGAAACAGCAATACCCAGCTCATACTTTTCCATGTTGTCAGTAACTTCCTTAACAAGTCTGTTCATCTTTGAGATAATCCATTTATCTGCTCCTGTGAGATTCTCAGGTCTTTTGTCAGTAACCTTAATCTTATTGTCAGGGTCATTCATCATAATAAATCTTGATGCGTTCCATACCTTGTTTGCAAAGTTACGGCTTGCCTGAACCCTTGAATCATAGTAACGCATATCATTGCCCGGAGCATTTCCTGTAATAAGTGTGTATCTTAAGGCATCTGCTCCATACTGCTCAATTACTTCAAGAGGATCTACACCGTTTCCAAGTGATTTGCTCATCTTGCGTCCCTGGTCATCTCTTACAAGACCGTGGAATAGAACCTTACCAAATGGCTTTTTACCCATATGCTCATATCCTGAGAATATCATACGGATAACCCAGAAGAATATAATGTCATAGCCTGTTACAAGCACATCAGTTGGATAGAAATACTGTAACTCTTCTGTATTCTCAGGCCAACCCAATGTTGAAAATGGCCATAATGCTGAAGAAAACCATGTATCAAGAGTATCAGGATCCTGATATACATTAGTGCTGTTACACTTAGGACAGGTGCATACCTTCTCACGGCTTACAGTCATCTCACCACAATCCTTACAGTAATATGCAGGAATTCTGTGTCCCCACCAGAGCTGTCTTGAAATACACCAGTCTCTTATATTGTCTGTCCAGTTATAATAGGTCTTATCCATTGAAGCAGGAACAAGCTCAATATCACCATTCTTAACACCCTCAACAGCCGGTTTAATAAGATCTTCCATCTTTACAAACCACTGCTGCTTAACCATTGGCTCGACAGTAGTTTTACATCTGTCATGAGTACCAACATTGTGTGAGTGATCCTCAACCTTAACCAAAAGACCAAGTGCGTCTAAGTCTGCCACCATTGCCTTTCTTGCCTCGTAACGGTCCATTCCTGCATATTTGCCGCCAAGCTCATTGATTGTAGCATCATCGTTTAAAATGTTGATTTCCGGAAGGTTGTGTCTTTTTCCAACCTCAAAATCGTTAGGGTCATGTGCAGGCGTAATCTTAACCACGCCTGTACCGAATTCCATGTCAACGTATGAATCGGCAATAATAGGAATCTGTCTGTCAGTAAGCGGAAGTTCTACCATCTTACCTACTAAATCCTTATATCTGTCATCCTCAGGATTAACTGCAAGAGCTGAGTCACCAAGTAATGTTTCCGGACGTGTCGTGGCAATCTGAACAAATCTTCCTTCCTCACCAACTACAGGGTAGTTGATATGCCAGAAATGACCTGCCTGCTCCTCATGCTCAACCTCAGCATCTGAGATAGATGTGTTACATACCGGACACCAGTTTACTATTCTTGAGCCCTTATAAATCATACCTTTCTCATAAAGCTTTATAAATACTTCCTGAACAGCATTAGAGCATCCCTCATCCATAGTGAATCGCTCTCTGTCCCAGTCACAGGAAGAACCAATCTTCTTCAACTGGCTTGTAATTGTACCGCCGTACTCTTTCTTCCACTCCCATGTTCTCTTAAGGAAGCCCTCTCTTCCAAGCTCATGCTTGTCAATTCCTTCCTCCTTTAAGGCATTAGTAACCTTAACCTCAGTGGAAATGCTTGCATGGTCAGTTCCGGGAACCCAGAGAGCCTCATATCCCTGCATTCTCTTGAATCTTATAATAATATCCTGCATCGTATTATCCAGAGCATGCCCCATATGAAGCTTACCTGTAATATTAGGTGGTGGCATAACAATTGTAAATGGTTTCTTATCCCTGTTTACTTCTGCATGAAAATACTTTTTGTCAAGCCATTTCTGATATAATCTGTCTTCAATTTCAGCCGGATTATAATTTTTTTCCAATTCTTTGCTCATAATCTTCTCCTTGTTAATCTTAATTATCCTGGTTATTTCCTGTAAAGGATTTGGGAGTCAATAGCCCGTTATACAGAATTGAATTGGCAAAGTGAACAAAAAATGATTGTTTAAATGACTTTTGCGCTGTGGAGATGAGACTCTAAACAAGTCGAGAAGCTTAAGCTGAAGCGACTTGTTTGCCCTGAGGCTCATCGGAGCGCCTGGCGCAATGGAATGCAAACAACCATTTTTTGTGCATTTTGCCAAAGCAAGAATTAAAATTGGGCTTTTGACACCCAAATCCTGTACATTTAAAAACGCCCTCTGCAGGGCATTAACTCTGCAAAGGGCGTAAATTTAAAAATTTAACGCGGTACCACCTTTGTTTAATTTCAATAAAACATGAAATCCTCATTCACCTTTAACGCAGGTTTACGATATGACCTAATCAAGCCTGTTAAGGCAGGTTTCTCAGCCATACAGCACGCGTACTCATCTTGTTTAAGAATACACAAAAGATGCTACCTTCCGCATCTCATACCATAAACCACCTTTCAGCCTCCGGGTGGCTCTCTCTGAATGAATGCTTATGCGTACTCCTCATCTTCATTGCCTTTGAAAATATTAAAAATACTAGTTCATAGTAATATGTATGCTAAAAAAAATCAAGTAAAATTTTACTGTTTCTGTTTCTTAAAAGCCGGTGTCTTAAGAAGTGAATAAATCAACGGTATAACCATAAGCACCCAGACAATAGGCTCTGCAATGATTACACCCCAGTAACCAAGCAGTGGTACAAGGGTAAATGTGATTACAACCTTACCCACTAATTCAACACCGCTTGAAACTAATGGTGTTACCCTGTCACCAATGCCCTGAAGGGAATTTCTTATTATTGTGATACATGCCGTAACAAAATACAAAAGGGAATCAACCTTAAGATACAAAGTGGCAGTATCAATAACATATTGATTATCCGAACTTATTAGCATTTTCACAAATGCAGGAACCACCGTGTATGAAAGTATAACCACAAATAAACACCATATCCAGCCCATCCCTATTGACAAAAGAATTCCTTTTCTTATTCTGTCATACTTTCCTGCTCCCAGATTCTGTCCGCAAAATGTTGCCATAGTCGTTCCAAGAACAGCAAACATCATCATAAACAATTCTGTTATTCTTCTCGCTGTTGAGTGTGCAAGGATAATATCCTGTCCAAAGGAATTGATTGCGCTTTGGAGTGTCACCGTTCCAATGGATACCAGACTGCTCATAAAACCCATTGAACAGCCTGTTGACATGAGATTTCCAAACAAATATCCTGTGTCTTGGAAATCCTCTTTTCTAAGCCTTAAAATCTCATAACGCTTTATCATATAAAAAAAGCAGCTTATCATGGCAATAAACTGAGATAAAACAGTAGCTAAGGCTGCGCCTCTTACTCCCAATGGAATCACCTTTAAGAAGAACATGTCTCCTGCAATATTTAAAACAACAGAAACAAACAAAAATATAAGTGGCGTAAAGGAATCACCTATTGCCCTTAACATTGCTGCACACACATTGTAGAGCATAAGAACAGTCATGCCGGCAAATATGATAAAAATATAATCATATGCCTCATCCAACAGATTGTAGGGAGTATTTAAAAGCTTAAGCAACGGCTTTAACAGAAGAAGCACTGCCGCCGTAAGTCCTGCCGACACCATAATTCCGTATTTTATTGAGGCAGCAACACATTTTTTAAAATTCTTCCTGTCTGATGCCCCGAAAAACTTAGCTGCTATTACAGCAAACCCATTAGTCATTCCCTGAAGAAAACCAATTATAAGCGTATTTACCGAATTAGTTGAACCCACTGCTGCCAGTGAGCTTTCACCCAAAATAAAACCTATAATCTTGGTATCAACAAGATTATAGGTCATCTGTAGCAGGGTTCCTAAAAAAACAGGAATTGCAAATCCAATTATAAGTTGAACAATATTTCCCTTAGTCAGGTCCTTCATTGTAGTATCCTCTATACAAAATTTAATACAATATTATATGAGATTTATACTGAAAGAAACGAATCCATCTCCTCTGACACCTCTGCTATATCGCGGTTCATTACCGCTGCAATCTCACCATAAAGAAGCTTTTTTGCTGCTGTAAGCATTCTTGCATCTGTGGATTTCATCTTTCTCAAATCCTTAGCGCGCTCATTCTTAACATTATACAAAACTCTTACCAGGTGCATTAGCTGAATTATATCCTGTGACTTAATCATTTCATCATACTGAATCTGACTCACCGGCTTGTTTAGTTCTTCATCCTTCTTACAATACTTGGCGCGATCATATATTTTACGACATTCGTCTTCGCTGATGACATATCTCATCATAACCTTATTACTGTCGACAGGAGAGTATATTATCCCCTTGCTGTCATATACCGGCTGTAAGAAATAATACCTTTTATCTATCCCTTTGATAGGCGGAATATCTATATTCTCTATCGTGCAAACGCCAACTACACCATATAAAACTTTATCACCAATTTCAAACATATCTGCATCCTTCCAATTCATCTAGCCGTAACCAAATAAATACCAACTGGTTTTTTACGTACGAACATTTTTCAATCAAGAGATAGTATACACCAAAACAAAAAATTTTTCAAAGAAAAACCTCATGAAAAAAAATTCCCAAAAAGAAATTTCTTTCATGAGGTTTTAAATTACTACCATAAGATTAAAACAAATCAACTTTTCCTTCAACCGTATCATTAACTACATAATAACATGCGTTATCCTCCGGTTTTATGTAAAGCTTTAAACTCTTAACCTTAATGTCCTTAACCTGATCCATAACCATTTTAACGATTGTATCCTCATTAGCCTGGCAGTCAGCATACTGAATATAAACTTCTGTCTTAACTGTCTTTGTTGTATCAGCTGCTTTTGTTGTCTTTTTAGTCACCTTTGTTTTAGTGGCTGCTTTTTTAGTTGTCTCCTTCTTTGATTTCACACTTTTTGCTGAATCTTCAGAAACTGTACCAAAAATGTCCTTTGTCTCCATTCTTACCACCTCCTGACTTTAACTAACTAAAAACTTTTCGATATCCTCCAAAGCATTTGCTTCATCAGAACCCTGGGCATTGATTGTAACCTCAATTCCGTTCTTAAGACCAAAAGCCATTATACCCATCAGGCTTTTCGCATTGATACTTTTTCCTCCACTTGAGATTTCAATATGACTCTCATATTTGCAAGCTGTCTGAACAAGCTCAGCAATCGGATTCTTATGAGTCTTTTCGATATCTGCAACAATAACTGTTTTTGTCATAACCTCAATTTACCAACTTTCATTAAGTTTTTAAACATATATGACTATACCCTACCAATATTTATAAGTCAACTAAATTTTCTTTTCTGTGTATCCTTCTTTGTATAGTTCAATCATCTGTTCATCAATTAATGGCTGTGGTTCATAGTCCCGCAGTATCTTAATAAGCTGTTTCATCTTTTCATCATCCGGTTCAGCTTCAGGTAACATCGATAACACAGATTCCTTAAGTGAGATAAGATTATCGAAGGAATCCTGCATTGGAATGCCTGCATATCCTGATACAACTCCCAAAGCATAGGCACATTCATAATTCCCGGTCATCTTGGCGTTTGAAAAACCACATTTAATTCCGATTGCCTGTTTTGCAAGAATCTCAATCATCAGTCATTAAGCTCCTTCTTAAATGTTGAAACATATTCTGCTACTGTCTCCGGATTGTAGTTGCTCTCTGTTAAAAGATTAATAAAATGTGAACCTACAATTGCACCATCTATAACATCCACAAGTGGTTTTACATCCGCTGCTGTCCTGATACCAAAGCCCATCATTACAGGAATTGTGCTCTTAGATTTGACATCTGACAGATACTCTCTTATATGCTCATGGAAATTAGCACCCTTACCTGTAACTCCCATCTGTGACACACAGTAAACAAAGCCCCTTGCATTTTCCAGAATCATAGGTATTCTCTGTTTAGATACCGGTGAAACAAGCTGTATAATTATTGGTGCATTTTCAGTTGAAGCAAGTACTTGCTGAAGCTCCCCCTGCTCCTCGAAAGGAAGGTCAGGAATAATAAGACCATCAACTCCTGCATCTGCACATTCCTTTGCAAATCTTTCAAGTCCAAAATGATAAACAGTATTATAATACATCATAAATACTATAGGTACATTGGAACCCTCTTTTCTAACTTCCTTCATCATCTCTAAAATACCTGTAAGGTTAGTTCCATTCAATATAGACTTATACGACGCATTCTGTATAATCGGACCATCTGCCACAGGATCAGAAAATGGAATGCCTACCTCAATTACATCAATTCCGGATGACTCCTGAACATGGATTAGCTCCTTTGTCTTATTTAAGTCTGGGAGACCGGCTGTCATATACGTTATAAACGCTTTTTTATTCTCTTTTTTTAATGCTTCCATTCTGCTTTCTATTCTGTTCATTACTTATTAGTCTCCTCTCCGTTCATATACTGTTGAACTGTATTAACATCCTTATCGCCACGGCCCGAAAGACACATTACTACAATCTGGTCTTTCGTCATATTCTTTGCCAGTTTTAATACATATGCAAGAGCATGGGCACTCTCGATTGCAGGAATAATACCTTCCATACGGCACAACTCCATAAGTGCATCCATACATTCCTTATCTGTAATAGAAACATATTCCGCTCTGCCTGAGTCTTTAAGGTAAGCATGCTCCGGTCCAACTCCCGGATAGTCAAGTCCTGCTGAAATAGAATGAGCCAGTTCTATATTTCCGTTGCTATCCTGTAAAAGATATGACTTCATACCATGTAAAATACCTGGTGTTCCAAGTGCCATTGCCGATGCATGTTTTCCTGTCTCTACTCCTAGTCCGCCCGCTTCAACTCCTATCAGCTTAACATCTTTATCATCAATAAAATCTGCAAACATTCCGATTGAATTAGAACCGCCTCCTACACAGGCAACAACATAATCAGGAAGTCTGCCTTCCTTCTCTAGTATCTGTCTTCTTGCCTCAGTAGAAATAATTCTCTGGAACTCTTTAACCATTCTTGGATATGGATGCGGACCTACTGCTGACCCAATAACATAAAATGTATCCTCTGCCCTCTCAGCCCATGTTCTTATCGCTTCATTAGTGGCATCCTTAAGCGTTGCACTACCCGTCGTTACAGATTGAACAGTGGCTCCTAACATTTCCATTCTGAATACATTGAGTTTCTGTCTCTCTATATCCTCTGCACCCATAAATACAGTACATTCCATATTGAACAATGCAGCACCTGTGGCTGTGGCAACACCATGCTGACCTGCTCCTGTCTCTGCTATTACCTTTGTCTTTCCCATTCTTTTTGCAAGAAGAATCTGTCCAATAACATTATTAATCTTATGCGCACCTGTATGGTTAAGATCCTCTCTTTTAAGGTAAATCTTAGTTCCATATTTCTCACTGAGTCTTTCCGCATAATAAAGAGGTGTTTCTCTTCCGACATACTCCTTAAGATAATACATGTAATCCTTAATAAACTGTGGATCCTTTATTGCCTCTTCAAATGCAGTCTCAAGTTCATCCAGAGTATTCATAAGAGACTCTGAAACATATTGTCCGCCATACTCTCCGTAATATTTTTGATTTGCCATTTCACTACCTCATTTCGTTTTTATATTCTTTGCATTTGTTATAAAATCTTTTACTTTATCATTATCTTTGCCGATTCTACCGGTATCATCATATTCCACTCCTGAGCTGACATCAACCACATCCGGTTTTACCTGTTCAACTGCCAATTCAACATTATGTGGATTAAGTCCGCCAGCAAGAAAAAGCTTCTTACCGCACAATTCTAATTCATCCATACCATTCCAGTCAAACACTTTTCCGCTTCCGGGGACACCGGCATCAAGTAATATTCCATACACCTTTTCAAGCTCTGCATTTTGCCTTATCTCCTGTTTAAACGAAGCTAAATCAAAGCCCTCTTTATTAATATTTACTGCTCTTATTACCGGAATGTGTACTTTACTGTATACTTCATCGTTCATTTCACCGTGAATCTGAATATAATCAAAGCCTGCTCCTTCAATCTGTGCAAGCTGCTCACATGTCGGAGACACTGTTACTGCAACCGGTGATATGTCTGATTTTTTCAACAATTCAACAATCCCCACAGCTTTTTCAATGGAAATATTTCTTTTACTTTTTGGATAGAACAGTACCATTCCTCCATAGTCAGCTCCATTGCTGATAATAAGTCCCGCGTCAGCTTCACTTGTAAGCCCGCATATCTTTACTTCAACGGGAGTTACTGTTTTTTTACATTTTTATCGTAAACTGACTTGAATTCAGACACCTTTTCTTCAGGACTTTCAGCTTCCATAAGAACTGTTCCGATAAGTAATGCATCAGCTCCACTTTCTGCAAGGACAGCCACATCATCATTATTGCCGACTCCGCTCTCTGAAACAAGCAGCCTGCCTGCACATCTGTCCTTCTCACAAAGCATTCCCGCCAGTCTTTTTGTTGTGGCTAAATCAATATCAAATGTTTTTAAATTTCTGTTGTTAATTCCTACTATCTTAACGTCAAGATTAAGCATTCGCTTCATTTCTTCCTCGTCATGGACCTCACACAGCACATCCATTCCAAGACTGTATGCCAGATCATATAACTGCTTAAAATTCTCATCATCCAGAATTGCAGCAATTAAAAGAATTGCATCCGCTCCGATTACCTTTGCTTCATAAACCTGATAAGGATCTATAATAAAATCCTTCCTGATAATTGGAAGTTCCGTCATAAGTCGAATCTGCTTTAAGTATTCCACACTTCCGTTAAAATGGTCTTCCTCTGTCAGACATGAGATAGCATCTGCAACATTGTTATACTGGGCAATTCTCTCCTCCAAAGAAATCTTATTATTCATTACTCCATGACTCGGCGATGCTTTCTTAAACTCTCCAATCACTGACAGTCCTTTTTTTGCCAGAGCGTCATAAAAGCTGATGCTCTTTCTGTCACTTGCGAAAGCAAGCTCTTTCATCTTATCTTCGCTTATATTTTTCTTCTGTTCAGAAAGCCTTTTCTTCTTGTCTTCTACAATTACATCAAGTATCATATTTTTCCTCTTCCCTTATTGACCTTAATCAGATGAACTTTTGCCCCAGACATCATCATATCTGACCGTTTATGAAATTCTCTATCATGCGTTTGCCGTGTTCAGTATAGATTGATTCCGGATGAAACTGGAGTCCTACAACCGGATAATCCTTATGCTTAACAGCCATTATCTCACCATCCTCAGTTCTGGCAAGGATTTCAAGACAATCAGGCATTGTATCTTCCTTTATCGCCAGGGAATGATATCTTGCAACCTTGACCGGAGATTCTATTCCTGCAAATATACTTTTTCCTTCATGAAATGCCTCTGACTGTTTTCCATGGCATACCTTTTTGGCGTAAGAAACTGTTGCACCAAATGCTTCACCAATACTCTGATGCCCCAGACATATTCCAAGAATAGGCAGTTTATCTGCAAAATACTTAATAGCCTCTACACTTATTCCTGCCTCCTTTGGACTTTTAGGCCCCGGCGATATAACAATAGCTTCAGGATTCATCTGCTCAATTTCCTCAATTGTAATCTGGTCGTTCCTCACAACCTTTATGTCATTATTGAATATGCCAATAAACTGATACAGATTATATGTAAATGAATCATAATTATCAATTAACAGAATCATAGTTTTTCCTCCTCAACAAGAGTTTTTGCAAGAGCCATCACCTTATTGCAGCATTCCTGATACTCACTTTCCGGCTTGGAATCTGCAACAATACCGGCTCCGGCCTGAAGATAGACATTATTTCCTTTCTTTATCATGGTTCTGATTGTAATACAGAAGTTCATGTTGCCACCGAAATCAAGATATCCTGTGGCACCTCCATATAATCCTCTTCTTACGCTTTCTAGTTCATCGATAATCTCCATTGCCCTGATTTTGGGAGCCCCGCTTAATGTCCCTGCCGGAAGAAATGATGAAACAAGATCAAGCGGATGATACTGTCCATTTCTTTTTCCCTCAACAAGCGAGACAATATGCATAACATGAGAATATCTCTGTATATTCATAAACTGTGAAACCTTTACTGAACCGATTTCACTTATTTTTCCCATATCATTTCTTGCAAGATCCACAAGCATCACATGCTCTGCCTTTTCTTTCTCATCTGCAAGGAGTTCCTTTTCAAGCCTTACATCCTCCTCAAGAGTTGAACCACGTCTTCTTGTGCCTGCTATCGGACACGTGTAAACCCTGTTATCCGACTGCTTGACTATCATTTCAGGCGAACTGCCTATTATTTCAAAATCGCCAAAGTTGTAATAATAAAGATATGGTGATGGGTTGAGGACTCTGAGCCTCTCATAAAGATTAAATCCACTCTGTTTTGTACTTATGGTCCATCGCTGTGAAAGCACTGTCTGGAAAATGTGTCCTTCTTTAATGTAGTCTTTTATCTTATCAACCTTTGCAGAATATTCTTCAATAGTGTCTGATTTCTTTATTATTTCTCCATCAAAGGTCATATCAGGCTTCTCATCACGGTATTTTTCCTCACCTGAGCGTGCCAGGATAATCATTTCATTCGCTTCTTTTAAAGCGACTTCTTTTCCTTCCTTACTGTCCTCACCAAGCACTACCGCTGTGAATGTTTCTGCAACATGGTCAATTGCTATAAATTTAGTAGCTAACATAAGCTGTATTGTCTCTATACCAATCTCGTCAGGATTATCATCCGGAAGCTTTTCTGTGTACCTTATATAATCGTAACCGAGACTTCCCACAAAACCACCTGAGAATTCCAGTTCAGATACTTCCTTTACGATTTCAAACTCATCAAAATAATTTTTCAAAAGCAATAAAGGATTTCCCTCTCTTACTTCAACCTCCCCATTCCTTCTCGTAATTACAAGACTGTTATTCTTCGACTGGATAATTTCCTCAGGGTCAACTCCCATAAATGTGTAACGTCCATTTTCTTTGTCGTTACTCTCCATAAGAAAACCTTTCTTCTCCCTGCCAAGCCCCTTATATAAGTTAATGGCAGACTCGTTTACAATACTGACTGTTTTCTTGTAAGCCTTTAATCTTCGCTTCATTTCCACTAATCCTCCTAACTTTCCCAAGGTCTTTCGCCCAACCTTAAGCAAGCTCATGTGGGTTCAGACCTTTTGACCCTGGTATCAATAAAATACCGCGACAACCGTCTATGACAGAAATACTCTGCCAGGGACGAATTATCGCGGTGCCACCCTTGTTAAAACAGATTTAAAAAAAGTGGCATCTCCAACCGGATATGCCACCTGTTACTGTTTCATCTCATCAAACACAATGAATTAAATCAATATGTTCTTCCCCTGTAACGTGAGGTCACGTCGCAAACTACTTGGTTCATCTGCGCATCTCCCAAACCCATTCCTTACAGCTCTCCATACCGGTTTTCCACCACCGCCGGCTCTCTGTGATGTACCTTCCGTAAGTACTATTTTGTTCATTGACTTTAAAATATTTAACTTGTATGCAATGTTAGCACTAAATATAATTTCAGTCAAGATAAAATTTTTATTAAATCTGAAAATTTATCTATTCTGTCAGAGTACTCTTCCACCTGTCCAAAACCGTATGCGGCATATATAAAATCAATTCCTGCATCTATGGCGGATTGAAGGTCTCCTGATGTATCCCCCACATAAACCGGGTTCCTAAGTCCGTTTCTTTCAATAAGGATTTTATTGCTCTCTCCTTTTGATACCCTTGTTCTTCCCCAGCACTCCGTATCTTTGAAAAAATCAGACATAAAATGTGCTGAGAGAAAGCTTTCAATATATCCGTCCTGACAGTTACTTACTATAAACAGACTATATTTCTTTGACAGTTCAAAAAGAGTTTCCTTTAATTCAGGATATAAAACCCCACCTGTCTGAGCAAGATATTCATTCTCAAAGCTGCACAGTTCATCCATAAGAGCATTTCTAACCCAGGGTTCTTCATGTGGAAACAACTTTGCAGCGATATCATACATGGGAAGTCCCATGCAGGAATTCAAATCCTTAATTGATATTGTCTCTCTTACTATTTCAGGATGTCTCTTTAAAATCACATTCCAGCTTTCAGCAATAGGTTCCCTCGCATCCCACAGTGTTCCATCCAAATCAAATATTATTCCGTCATACATTTATTTGTCCTCGATAATTTTATATTTCATTTAATGCGGCATCGAGCTGGTCAAGCACTGCTTCCAGATGGCTCTCTCTCGTGATGTCATAAACGATTGAAAAACAGTCTCTGGCCAGTCTTAGCTCCCCTTCTTCCATCATCAGTTCGCCTACTCTGTAGATGATTCCGATTGTTTTAGGATCAGGTCCCGGTTCGATTCCTGCTGCAACTAATTTATCCTGCATATCCTTTATACTGTATTCCGGTGTTTTGTCCGACAAAGCATTTTCCAGATATTTAAGTTCTGCATCTGCATTGTCTGTATGATAATAAATATTACTGTAAACGTAACACATTCTCGCAAGCTCTGTCTCGTACTTTGAAATACCAACAAATCCCATATTTCTGTAGTACCTGGCCATGGTTGCTCTCGTGCAGCAGAATTTGTATGCCTGCCTTGTAATATCCAGGTACTGCTGTATCATATTCATCTGCTTAAAACTTTCTGCAAGCCCGAGATATGAATCCAGATCCACCGGATTCCAACATAGGGCATTTACAAATGCATCCTTTGCCGCATGATTTTTCCCAAGTTTAAGACATAAATCACCATAAGTTCTGTAATATTCACCCATTGGCATCTCAATTGTTTTTATATCCGCATCAGGAGTAAAGATACATTCAAAAACATAATACTCCATAACATGGTTGAGGCAGATATGTAGTATCTCTGCTTTAGAGCATCCCACATTCATGTCTTTATCAACAACTCCTGCCCTTACTATTCCATCCTCGGAATATACCTGTTCCAGTGATTTAAGAACCTCATAAAGAATATCTGCCGCCTTGTCAAATTCCCCGGCTTCAAATATCTTTTCGTAGTCTTTATACTTTTCTTTTAAAAACCCAAGCTTACTTTCGTCCATTCTTCTCTTTCACTTTCTTTTTTCTTACCGGCAAAAGTTTATATTCTCCGGTAAGTACAGCTATACTTCTTGGTGCCATGATCACATTTCTAGACATGTCATCCACGCAGGCCTCTTCCTTATCAGTTCCGGAGCATATAATCACCTTCCACTTAGAACCACCCTCCAGCTTTGGCAATGCCAGCTGATGGCTTTCCCAGTGCATATTGTAAGCAACGTAAATTAGCTTTTTCTGATTATTGTCCGCAATCTCCTGACCATACATTATTCCAATATGTCTGTTATAATTCTCCATTCCTGCATACCATGCATTGTTACTGTGAAATGACAAATCAGGATAACCACAGGACGTTCTGTCGCTCATGGTTAACGCATCAGGCATATGAAGTATCCTGAATTCCTTTCTGAAACGGATAAGCCTTTTCACAAAATCAAATATCTCAAGGGCAGCTGCCGAATCTTTCCAGTTAATCCATGACACCTCGCTGTCTACACAATATGGATTATTGTTACCGTTCTGCGAGTTGGCGAACTCATCTCCTGCAAGAATAAGCGGTGTCCCTGCTGACAACATCTCCATCATAAACGCATTTTTAATCTGTTTAATTCTCAAATCTTTAATTTTCTTTTTCTTTGAAGGTCCCTCTTCGCCGCAATTCCAGCTGAAATTGAAATTCTCTCCATCGCGGTTACTCTCACCATTTAGTTCATTATGCTTACGGTCATAGCTGACTAAATCATTGAGGGTGAAACCGTTATTGTTGGTGATATAGTTTATTACCGCTGCATTAGAAGGATTTTTCCTTGACGCATTAACATACTCCGAAAGCATGTTTTCATCTCCCTTTAAAAACCTTCTTGCTATGTTCTGGTAATCGTTATTATAGCTCGCCACATGTTTCATCTTACCCCGTTGACCATCCCAGTATACCGTAAATATCTTACATTGGCTAAGAACCGGATCCTCTATTGCAGCTTTTAAGGTTGCCTCGTCACAATATAAATGAAATCCGTCAACATGGTATTCAGTCATCCAGTATCTAAGGCAATCCAGAGCTGCACCGGTACTCATGTCTGCAAAAAACATTTCCATGATAACTTCAATTCCGTTAACATGCATTGTCTTTATAAAATCCTTATATTCTGTTGTATAATCAGTGAATAATCTTACGTCTGTGCCTTTCCCCTTAGCTCCAACGATTCCTGCCTTTGAACAGAAGGCTGCTTTAGGCGCGAAATAAAAGCCCTTAACATATCCCCAATAATTAACCGGTCTGTCTACAGAAACTGACCAGTATTTGGAATCCACTCCCTGCTTTGCCCTTGAATAATCTTCATCAAGCTGAGGGAATCTTCCAATCTCATCAAATTCATAAGCCGGCATCAGCTCTATTGTTGTTATGCCAATCTCCTTAAGATAATCTGTCTTTTCTATTATTCCCGCAAATGTACCCTTATTCTTTACCTTTGATGTCCTGCTTTTTGTAAATCCTCTTACATTCAACTTGTATATAATAGAGTCGCATAAAGGTATATTCAACGGTGTATCACCCTCCCAGTCATACTTTTCAAGACACACCGGGGAAAGATACTTGGCATTTTCTTTTTTGATGCCAAATTCTTCACAGTCAGTTACCGCTTTAGCGTATGGGTCAACCATATATGTGCCGCCACTCTGGTAACAGTACAGATAGTCCTTTAGCTCTACCCCTGAAACAGCGCAGGAAAACACATCTCCCGATTTAAAGGAGCTGTCCAAATCAATCACATATTCTGCATTACATTTCTCCATCCCTGCTGAAGCTTTTGAATCCTTTTTAAACAGCATAAGCTTTATGTCATCAAGCTCGCTTACAATGCTGAAATTGTATGTATTATTAATTTCATTTACCCCCATTAAAATGGGATTTCCTCTACTAATAAGCATAATTTCCCCAATCATATTTTTAATGCATAATAAGTCTTATAATCAGTCGTAGTATCTGCATCGAAAAATATCGAACGAACACAACAAAATCTTTGCTAATTGTACCACAAAACTACATTATCCGTCAAAATATTATAAACCTGAACCGTCGAAATCAGGAATAAAGCTGTCTTTTGCAGTTTTCCCCGACTGATAATAAGCATTTTTAATTCCCCTGTCCATGGCATAGGAAAGAATCTTATCATATTCCCGTGAAGTAACGCGTCTGTTAATTTCAGGATATTCTGTAACCTGTGGCAGCGGCGTGTACTGGTTCATTATGCTCAGATAAATATCATCACCATACTCACTGTAAAGATAATCTATTACAGCCTTTGAATCTTTAGTATTCCCGGGAAGAATCAGATGTCTTACGATAACACCCTTTTTCATTATTCCATTTTCCACAAACCCTTCCAGATACAGTTCATCATCTTCATTAAAGAATTCATTAGGCCCGGTCTGCCTGAACATTTCAGATATTGCAGCTGATGCCACCTTAAAATAATCTTCTGCTACCGAATATTTTAGAGATAACTCGGCTGAGACATACTTTAAATCAGGCAGATACACATCAATCAAGCCCTCTAACATCCGTAATGTATCTACATTTTCATATGAACCTGTATTATACACAACCGGTATCTTAAGTCCCTGAGATTTGGCATTGTCCAAAGCCTTCATAATATGTGGAACAAAATGTGTGGGAGTAACAAGATTGATATTGTTGGCTTTCTTTTCCTGTAAAGATAAAAACACCTCCGAAAGTTCCTCATCGCTAAGAGTTTTGCCTGCATATTCTTTGCTGTTGCTTCTTGAAATATGTGAATTCTGGCAAAATACGCACTTTAATGTACAACCCGAGAAAAAAACTGTTCCACTTCCTCTGCTTCCCGATATTGCAGGCTCCTCCCACATATGAAGAGATGCCCTCGCAGCATGAATTTTATCATCCATACCGCAAAAACCTGTATTTTTTCTTCTGTCAACTCCACAATTACGTGGACATAATCTACATTCCATTATTAACTCCGTTTTTTCCAGAATTCATCAATTCTTTAAGTTTTCCAAAAGCATCAGAGATTCCTCCCACCTCGTCAACAAGTCCAACTTCTACAGCATCCTTTCCCACAAGGACCGTACCCAGATCTTTCGACAGCATTGTGGTATTTACCATCATTTTCTCAATTTGTTTTTTAGTGACGTTGCTGTGACCTGCGATAAATGTAATGATTCTGTCTGAAATTCTTTCAAAATAATCATATGTCTGTTGCACTCCAAGCAATGTTCCATTCATCCTTACCGGATGGATTATCATTGTTGCAGATGGAACAATATATGAGTAATCTGTGCTTACCGCTAACGGCACACCTATACTGTGGGAATCCCCTATTATAAGTGATACAGTTGGGGTTTTCATTGAGGAAATCATTTCTGCTAAGGCAAGACCCGCACTTACATCTCCTCCAACCGTGTTAATTAGAAACAGGACTCCTTTAATATCGTCGTTCTCCTCAATTTGGGCAAGTCTTGGCAGCAGATGCTCATATTTTGTTGTCTTTGAGGTGGCAGGCAAATTATCATGACCTTCTATTTCACCAATTATCGTAATTAACTCCAACTGTTCTTTTTCTTTTCCACAGGAACAATCAAGAGTAACCTGTCCGTCAGTGTTGTCTGTTTGTTTTCTATCCTCCTCAGAAGTATCTATTTCAGGTTTATCCTTGCTGTTTAGTGTTGCGCTGTCATTAGATGTACTATTACCGTTTGTACTGTTATTTACTGCCTTATCTGTACCTGCAAAGCCAAATAATGTGGAAAAATCATCATCAATCCAACTCATTTTACCCCTTTCATATCCATGCAGTTTTACATGCATTCCGCTGAAAAATAGTAATGCCTATACCTTCATATTAACGCATCCCGTTTAGATTAATGTTTCCCCTGTTTATAGTTTTTTATTCAAGCTAAAAAAAGTTGCAAACTAAGACATTCATATCCTGGTTTGCAACTTTTCTGAAAGCTACCAGCCGGAATCGAACCGGCGACCTTCTCATTACGAGTGAGACGCTCTACCGACTGAGCCATGGTAGCACCTACAGTAATATATATTATTTAATCTCTGATGTCAACTTGTTCAAGGAATCTGCACTTAAGTTCATGGGTAAGTTCCTCCTTACTTTTACTGTCAAAGGACTCTTTGAAAGGAATAAAACCTCCTGCCATCCTTTCATGTCCGCCTCCACTTCCGATTCCTTCAAGAGCTTTTATTATGATATTACCGCACTTATACTTTCCACTGCTTCTTACCGAAATCTTGATCCCATCATTTCTTAATGAATATACGACAACCAAATCAATTCCATCCAGCTGTAAAACAAAATCTGCTATGGATGCAATAACAGACTCCTTACAGTCTGCACCTGCGTCTGCAAAGCAGACATTCTCACACATCTGAAGTGTTTCAAGTGCCTCATTATATGCCTTAAGATCCTCAAAATGAATAATATTACTTTCAAACTTACCGATAAGTGCATGGTTGGCAATGCGGTGAAGCTTCACAAACATCTCTAAATCTAATTGGCTTACACCCCTTTTTAAATCAGCAGTGTCAACCTTTATTCCAAAGAGAAGCGCTGTTGCCACATTCACAGACATATCTACATCGTTCTCAAAATAATAAGAGGCAATAATTGAAGAACAGGCCCCTACTTCCGGTCTGATATCTGCATATCTGTATTGTTCATTTCTGTGAATTAAGTGATGGTCAATACAGATAACCTCATTTCCCCTCATATCAATAATATTCGAATTACCCTTCTGGGCATCTACAAGAATAATCTCATCTGTTTCCTCTGGTCCAAATTCATCAGGATATTCTGTCATTGGTATACCAAGCTCTCTAACCATACTTGCTACTACTGTCCTGTCAATATTACCTTTATAGCAGATTTCTGATTGAACTCCTTTTACTTTAAGTAATTCCTGCATGGCATAGGCACATGCCACTGCATCTGGATCAGGAAAATTGTGTGTCTGTATATACACATTTTTGTTGTAGATACAGGAAATTATCTTATCTAGTCCTGTCATGATACACACTCCTTAACCAATATATACACATGTATTATAAACTTCAATTAAATTATATTCAATGACAAAAGCACTTTTTTACTTATTTCTCATAAATTATATTAAGTCCTACTGCCGGAGGCTGCTTTGAAACCAATTTTATCCTTGGAAAATGTTTCTTTTTCGTACCACACAAAAAAAGGCGAAACCCTTGCTTTAAAAGACATTAGCTTCTCCGTGACACCAGGCTCATTTACTTCAATAGTCGGTCCCTCCGGATGTGGCAAATCGACGTTACTTTCCCTGATTTACGGTCTAGTATCGCCGGAAAGCGGAAGAATTATTATTAATCCTTATTCAGATAATAAAAATATTCAGATAGGATATATGTTACAGAAGGATAATCTGTTTGAATGGCGTTCGGTGTATAAGAATGTCTGTCTGGGACTGGAACTGAACCATAAGAAAACGCCGGACAATATTAAAAAAATAGACAATATGCTGGAAAACTATGGATTGGCGCCATTTAAACACGCCAAACCTTCCCAGCTGTCAGGCGGTATGCGACAGCGTGCAGCTCTTATTCGGACTCTGGCACTTGAGCCTGAGCTTCTTTTGCTTGATGAACCCTTCTCTGCCCTTGATTATCAGACCAGGCTTAACGTAAGCGACGATATCGGTAAAATCATAAAGGAGCAGAATAAAACAGCGATACTTGTAACCCACGATATATCTGAAGCAATAGCTATGGGAGACCGTGTAATTATTCTGTCTAAAAGACCTGCAGTTGTCAGAAAAATTGTTGATATCAATCTCTCTATTCCAGACAGGACTCCTTTCTTATCAAGAAGTGCCCCTGAATTCAAAGAATTTTTCAATGAAATCTGGGAGGAAATGCAGCATGAAACATAAAATAAGTCCCGCACAGCTCTCCTACCTGAGAAAATGCAGATTATATCATTTCTCTGTTACATTTTCACGCTTATTGATTTTCTTTGGATTCTTTTTTATCTGGGAGTATTCAACCCGCACAGGCGTTGTTAATCCGTTTATATTTAGCTCACCTTCGCGGATAATACGCACATTCATTGACATGGTAAAAGACGGTCAGCTGCTTATGCATATCCGGGTAACACTTGCAGAAACCCTTTTATCCTTTTGCATTATTGTGTTTTTTGGAATTGCTATCGCAGTTTGCCTGTGGCTTTTTAAAGGACTGTCTGATACACTTGAACCTTTTTTGGTAGTATTAAACAGCCTTCCTAAGTCTGCACTGGCACCAATGCTTATTGTATGGCTTGGAAATAACATGAAGGCAATAATAGTCACAGCAGTGTCCGTTGCAATATTTGGAACTGTTTTAAACCTCTATGCCGGATTTAAAGAAATAGACAATGAGAAGATAACCCTGATAAAAACACTTGGCGGAAATAAACTTGATATACTGTTTAAGCTTATCCTACCCGGCTCAAAGCAAATCATTCTAAGCAATATGAAGGTTAATATCGGTCTTTGCCTGGTAGGTGTAATAATCGGTGAATTTCTTGCTGCAAAGAAAGGTCTCGGATACCTTATAATCTATGGTTCTCAGGTATTTAAAATGACCTACGTGACGATGAGCATTATTATACTGTGTGTTATTTCTACCCTTCTTTTCAAGCTTATTGATTTCCTTGAAAAACTTTTGTCTAAGCACTAGTAAACACTAATAGTATTGTTTTTATACTTGAAATATTTCTAATAATATATTATACTTAATAGAAATTTCTGAAAATGTGAGGATGCTTATGATTCTGCTTTCAATAAAAGACATCAAACAATTTATGTCAAAACTTCTTATACGGGACACCTTTGATAATTATTATTTATCAGAGGCCACTGTAAGCACAGGAAACACCTATAATATCAGCGGTGAAATCAACCGTAATTTTTACACTGAAGAGGAATTTGATGCTCTTGATGACAAGAAATATTCCAGATGGGCGGCGATTAAACCATTTTGTTTCAGCCTTATTAAAGGCAACAAAGTTCCTAACAGTCTTAAGATTATATTTCTGCTTCCTGATGATTATGTCCTTAAATTATTATCCGACAACACCCTTGATTACGAGCTTTCAGACATAAACGGATTATTCATCAATGTAAAATATCAGGATGGTAATCTTAACATAATAACCGGCTCCTCGGTGAGGAAGTTTACCCTGGATAAATCCCTTGATAACGCTTTTGACCAGTATGTACGAATATTTTTATCAGAAAACGGCATATCCTTTGAGGAGGATTAAGTTTATTTTTTTTTAAGAAATAGCGTAAATCCAGCAAACATCAATATTTCAAGGTATATTATTAGCACTCAATTGATTTGAGTGCTAATTTTTTCTTGACTTAGATTTTTTCAAGTTTTATATTGTTATTATCTTGGATATATTCCTAAATGAAAAGAGGTTTTAATATGGCAAAGGAACATGGTAATTTATCAATTAACAGTCAGAACATTTTTCCAATTATTAAAAAATGGATGTATTCTGACCACGACATTTTTTACAGAGAACTTATCTCTAACGCCTGTGATGCTATCACTAAACTTAAGAAGTTAAGCATGATTGGCGAGTATGAGGAACCTGATGACATTGATTATCAGGTAAATATTAAAGTAAGCGCTGAGAAGAAAACTATCAAGATTATTGATAACGGTCTTGGTATGACAAAGGATGAGGTTGACGAATATATCAACCAGATTGCATTTTCCGGCGCTGAGGCTTTCCTTGAAAAATATAAGGACAAAGCTAATTCTGACCAGATTATCGGACATTTCGGTCTTGGTTTTTACTCAGCATTTATGGTCGCTGACCAGGTTACTATTGACACGCTTTCATATAAAGCTGATGCGGAGCCTGTTCACTGGTCATGCGATGGAGGTACGGAGTATGAAATCTCTGATGGAACAAAATCAACTCCTGGTACGGAAATCACTCTTTATCTCAACGAGGACAGTTATGAATTTGCCAATGAATATAAGGCAAGGGAAGTAATTACAAAGTACTGCTCTTTCATGCCTCTTCCTATTTATCTGGAAAATGAAGATGCCGGACAGCAGACAGAAGAAATCCCTGAAGAAGAAGTAACTCCAAAGGATACTGTTCTTGATACATTTATCAAAGATGCTGTTACAGAGGAGGTAGAAAAAGAGGACGGAACCAAGGAAACAGTTGAGAAATCACCTGCCGTGAAGATGGCTAAGATTGTTAAACGCCCTGTGGCCCTTAATGAGACACATCCTCTCTGGACAAAGCATCCAAACGAGTGCACTGATGAAGAATACAAGAAATTCTATACTTCAGTATTCCATGATTACAAGGAGCCTTTATTCTGGATACACCTTAATATGGACTATCCATTTAATCTAAAGGGTATCCTTTACTTCCCTAAGATTAATACTGAGTATGAATCAATAGAGGGAACTATAAAGCTTTACAACAATCAGGTTTTCGTTGCAGATAATATCAAGGAAGTGATTCCTGAATTCCTAATGCTTCTTAAGGGTGTGATTGATTGTCCTGATTTGCCTCTTAATGTGTCACGTAGTGCTCTTCAGAATGACGGCTTTGTTAAAAAGATTTCTGATTACATTACCAAGAAGGTCGCAGATAAGCTTTCAGGCATGTATAAAACTGATAAGGAAAATTACGAGAAATACTGGGATGATATCAATCCATTTATAAAATATGGCTTCTTAAAGGATGAGAAATTTGCAGAAAAAATGAATGATTACCTTATCTTCAAGAATCTTGACGGCAAATATCTCACACTTAATGAATGCCTTGAAGAGAATAAGGAAAAGCATGAGAATACCATATTCTATGTGACAGATGAAGTTGAACAGAGCCAGTACATCAATATGTTTAAGACAGAAGGCATTGATGCGGTTATATTAAAAACCAGTATTGATCAGCCATTTATCAATGCTCTTGAAAGCAAGAATGAGAATCTCAAATTCCAGCGTATTGATTCAGATTTGACAGACAGCTTTAAGGAGGAAACATCTGAGGATGAGCTTAAAGAAATATCTGAAAAGTTGTCATCAACATTTAAGAAGGCTCTTTCAAATGATTCCCTTAATATTAAGGTTGAAAAGCTTAAGAATGCAGAGATTTCATCAATGATTACATTGTCTGAGCAGGACAGACGTATGCAGGATATGATGAAGATGTATGGAATGGCTGGCATGGATCCGTCAATGTTTGGTTCTAACGGGCTTACGCTTATTCTAAATGCCAACAACGATTTAGTAAAATATATATTTGACAATGATTCAGGCGAGCATACTGAGTTAATCTGCCAGCAGCTTTATGATCTTGCATTGCTAAGCCACGCACCATTACAGCCAGACCAGATGACCAAATTCATCTCAAGAAGTAATAAAATTATGGAATTGCTTGCAAAATAACAATATTTCACTTATCATAATAGTGTGTGCTAAATGCACACACTATTATTTTTTCCTTGTATATTACACTTGTGGAATTATTATATTCCATAACGAAAGGATTATTATGTCAGATTATAGATATAATGGTGATTCATCAAAGGATGACAATATAGTTGATGATGATTATTTTGATGACGATTATATTCAATTTATTGATGATTTAGTTGACGATTTAGAAGATTTAGATGATTTAGATATAGAGAATATTGATTTAGATTACGATGATGATGATTCTGATGATGGTTATTCTTCTGATAACGATTATGATGATGATTCTGATAATTATGTCAAGTTTGACTATAATATGAATCATAATAAAAGATCATCTGATTCTGCACCTGTCAGAAAAAAACAAAAAAGAAGAAAAAGAAAAAAGAAAAAAGTCCCACAAACTATGGGACAATTCGTAATCTCTGAAATTATTAGCTACGTAAAGATTATTGTTGTCGCAGTACTTATTGCATATCTCATCGTGGAATACATTATCGTAAATGCCCGTGTTCCGTCCGGTTCAATGCGTGATACAATCTGGGAGGATGACAAACTTATTGGATTAAGACTTGCCTATATTTTTGATGAACCCGAGCGTGGCGATATAGTAATATTTAAATATCCTGACAATGAAGATGAGATATTTATCAAACGTCTGATTGGACTTCCGGGTGATGTTGTTGAAATATATGGTGGTCATGTGTATATTAATGGCGAAATGCTTAAAGAGGATTACATTAAGGAACCTATGATTGATGATGGCCTGGTTCATACGTACAACGTACCTGATGATTGCTATTTCATGCTGGGGGACAACCGCAATAACTCCAAGGATTCACGTTTTTGGAACAACACTTTTGTAACAAAAAAGCAGATAGTCGCAAAGGCTTCCTTTAGATATTACAGTGGAGAAGAACACAAGTTTAAAATTGGTAAATTACAGTAAGATATTCAGGCTGAATACATTTTCAGTCTGAATATTTTTTTGCAATCCGGGTACAATCTATACTGCATTTGAATATTTAACTCTAAGTAAAAATGCATATAAATTGTATGGAGGTAAATTCTATGACAAACTTAAAATGTAACGCTGCTACATGTGCACATAACTCAGATAATTTGTGCTGTCTTCCATCAATCAACGTTGCCGGAAATGATGCAAAGGAATCATCCGGTACTTGTTGTGGAAGTTTTGATGAAGAAAAAGCAAGAGGTGGCAAGAACTCTAATGATGCTCCAAAGCTTAATCTTTCAATCATGTGTGCCGCAAGGAACTGCATCTACAATCAGAATTCACGCTGTGAGGCAGATCATGTGGATATTTCGGGCATCCGTGCTGTTGATGCAACTGACACAGTATGCACAACATTCCAGTGCAGACAGTAAGACCAATCAAAAATGCTCTGACCCAATTGGTTCAGAGCATTTTACATATCAATATCATTATCTGACTCCTTTTCTCTTATTTTTTCCAGACGTGACTCGTATTTCATTATTCTTACGCTGCTCTCAAGCAGCATATTCTCAAGAGTTTTGTTCTTATCTGCAGAAGCCAGGTCATTCTGGATTTTTGAATCTTTTTCAACATATATTTTTCCTATGGTGACTATTATCATTATTACACCCCATAAAGAAATTAAAAGTCCAACACCGGGTGGAATAACCATTATCCTCTGAATCGGGAAAAATTTTATCAATAATGCCAGCACTATTCCAAATAATACATAACAGCCATATAGAAAAATACTCTCTTTAAGCTGCTTTAACTTATTGTAATACTCCTGATATCTGCATTTTTCCTTTTCAAGCAGATTCATTAAATATTCCTCATCATCTTCAGCTTTATCAAAATCCCCTGGATTTCGGTAAATTTCTTTACCATCAATTATCTGAATATAATTATCTTCCTCTCTCTCATATCGAAAGAAACGTCTTTCATACCTTGATACATCCTCGGGAGAGGCTTTTATGTCCACTGAATCATCCACGTGCCACAGTATCTTGACACCAATTGGTATCAAAATAAAAGCAGGGAAAAATAAAAATATACCAAGAGTATTTAATCCCTGCATTGAAATTACTATACCATCAAAGGCAACAAGTACAGATATTATAATAATTAAGTATGCAATAAACTTCTTTCTACTCATTTTCTTTCTCCCATTACCATAAGGGCTTCGTTGAATCATTGTATATTATGATGTTAGGGCCGAATAGCACTTAACTATGATTCCTACGGATTGTTTTGTACTTCGTACTCCCACAATCCTACAAACATTCGCATATAGTGGAGCTTACGCCGCAAGGCGCATCGCAAGAGAGCGCCGCATGCAGTCTTTCCTATAAAGGTAAAAAAATGGAGAATCTTTCGATTCTCCATCCTAACAAACAAACATATATTACGCTCTTGATGTATACTCACCAGTACGGGTATCAATTTTAATCTTCTCACCCTGATTGATAAACAGTGGAACCATAATCTTGGCACCTGTCTCAACAATAGCTGGCTTTGTAGCACCTGTTGCTGTATCACCCTTTACGCCCGGCTCTGTCTCTGTAACTTCGAGTTCAACTGAAATTGGTGGCTCAATAGCAAATACCTTGCCATTGTGAGAGCAAAGCTTAACCATTTCATTCTCCTTAACAAACTTAAGTGAATCACCTACGTTCTCAGCACTAAGAGCAATCTGATCATAAGTCTCAACATCCATAAAGTTAAAAAGATCTCCATCAGCATAAAGATACTGGTAATCTTTTCTCTCAATGTGAGCAAGTGTAAACTTCTCTGTTGGTCTGAATGACTTCTCAACAACACCACCACTCACGATATTCTTTAACTTTGTTCTTACAAAAGCAGCACCCTTTCCAGGTTTAACATGCTGGAATTCAATAATCTGCCAGATACCGTTATCCATCTCAAGTGTAATACCGTTCTTAAAACTACCTGCGTCTACCATTCTTTGGTAACCTCCTGAAAATAAATCAATTTAATGAAACTAATAAATAGTCACAATAACTTTTATAATTTTATACTAATTACTGCCATTTGACAAGTCTTTTCCTGTCATTTTTCCTTTAAGATTATTTGCAATATAGGATTATGGGCAAAGGACTTTTCAAATTCACTATATAACGAAGGTATGAATTAGGACCGTTTCACATGAAGGTACTTTGGAGTCTCCCTGTTTTTATTTCATTTGGAAAGAATCCGCCAATGCCTGCATGGCATATAAATATCCATTAAGTCCCAGACCCACAACCTGTCCTGTACATACCGGAGCAGTCACAGACACATGTCTGAATTCTTCCCTTGTATGAACATTTGAAATATGAACTTCAATCTTTGGAATCGAAGATACTGATGCAAGGGCATCTCTCACTGCATAACTGTAATGAGTAAATGCTCCAGGGTTAATAACAATACCATCAACATTGTCATAATATGCCTGTTGAATCTTATCAATAATTGCTCCCTCGTGATTGCTCTGGAACACCTCAACCGAAACCTTTAATTCCTCTGCTTTCCTGTTAATCATAGAAACAAGGGTATTATAATCTGCTTCCCCATAGATTCCCTTCTCTCTGATTCCAAGAAAATTAATATTAGGACCATTAATTACAAGTATCTTCATATTACCTTTAACTGTCTCCTTCTCTCCTGCTGCAACCTTATCCGCCATCTGTTCGAAACTTAAATTATCTGTCTTAATGACCATATCAGCCGCATCCATATACAAAGCTTCTCTTTTCTCCATGAGAGTCTGTATCCTCTCTCTCAAATCCACTCCTGACAGAAGAGGCCTTGTGTTGTCATGCTTAAGCCTGTTCACAAGTTCATCCTCTGAAGTTTCAAGATAAATTACCAATCCAAGCTCTCTTAACAATTGTCTGTTGACCTCTCTGACCGGCAAACCTCCACCAACGGAAATTACGGTATTCCTAACCGTCTCCTTTAAGCTCTTCAGTACGTCTGTCTCCATATCTCTGAAGGCTTCCTCTCCTTTAGTGGCAAATATTTCAGAAATACTGGTATTCTGTTCATCCTCAATATACTCGTCAGTATCAAGAAAATCCATATTTCTTTCTTTTGCAAGCCATTGTCCAAATGTAGTCTTTCCACTTCCCATGAAGCCAACAAGAATTATATTGCCATTCTTACTATTCATGATTATTGTAACTCCTTCTCAAGCTTTTCATATACTACATCAGTGATTTCTCTTGAAACACTAACTTTATTCCACAATTCAAATGCACACACACCCTGATATAAAAGCATCTTCAATCCGTTATATGCAGGTTTACCCTGTGCCTTGACATACTTCATAAACTTTGTTTCAGCAGGATTATAAATTATATCCACACCAATACTTACTTTGTCGTAAAAATCCTTTTCATCTGCAGGTGCACTGTCACAGGCAGGATACAAGCCCACACTTGTGGTCTGGATTGTTAAATATCCTATCCCCGGGATATTCTTATAGTCATCAATAGCCATTGGGATTACAACATCCCTGCCAATATATGAATTAACAGCAGCTGCGATATCCTCTGCCTTTGAAATCGTTCTATTCAGAAGATAAATCACTTCTGCACCTTTGCTTGCGCACAAAAATGCTATGGCTCTTGAAGCTCCACCGGCTCCAAGAATAATACATCTGTTACCCCTAAGCTCAACACCAACATCTTCCAATTCCCTCTCGAGTCCCAGAATATCTGTATTATAGCCTTTATATCCGTCCTCTGCCCGCACAAGGGTATTAACAGCTCCTATAGCTTTGGCAAGTGGGTCTATATCAGTCAACAGATTCATAACCGACTGCTTATGCGGTACTGTGACATTCATTCCTCTGACATTCAGTGCCGCTGCACCTTTCACCGCATCTGCAACTAAATCCTTTTCTACCTTAAAGGTGGCATAAACCATGTCTATACCAAGTAATTCAGCAAGAGTATTATGAATTACAGGCGAAACGGAATGTTCTACAGGATTGCCAATAAGTCCATATACACTAGTAGTACCTTTAATTTCAATCATGCTATACCTCTATGCTAATTAATGATTAACCTTAATCATCTTTCGTTTATATCTTTTATAAAATAATAAAACTATCCATTCTAATCTTCGTTTTAATATTATCTGAATTTCCTCATGTTTATCTATAGGCTTGACCAGAATAGACATAATTCCTGCTCTGTTAGCACCCCATACATCTGTAAATAACTGATCTCCCACGAAAAAAGTGTTTCTGGTATCAGTCTTCATCAGTTTCATTGCCTTAAGATAATTAACCGGTGAAGGTTTACCTGCTTTGCTTACATATAATGAGCTTACCTCGTCGGCCAGTGGCTTGACACGTGATTCCCTGTTGTTGGAAATAATACAGGTTTCATAGCCGATTGTCCTGAGCCTGTCAAATAATTTCTTAGCTCTCTCTGTAACCGGTGCTCCATGCTCCACCAGGGTATTATCTATGTCAAACACTATTCCTCTATATCCCTGTTTATATAAACCCTCATAATCTATATCATAGGCTGAAGTAATATAATCATCAGGATAAAATCTTCTAAGCATGGCTTCCCTCCAAACTTACTCTTCTATTCAAATAATAATTATTTGAGAATTTTCTTAATTTCATCCATGAAAGTGTTGACGTCCTTAAACTCACGATATACAGATGCAAATCTTACATATGCAACCTCATCAACACTCTTGAGCTTATCCATGACTATTGCTCCAATGGCTGTTGTTGGAATTTCTTTTTCTCCCATATTGAAAATCTGATTCTCAATATCATCAACCATTGTGTTAATCTGAGTTATTGATACAGGCCGCTTATGACATGAACGCACAATACCTGCAACAATCTTCTCCCTGTCGTATGGCTCTCTGTTATTATCTTTTTTAATAACAATTAATGGCAATGTTTCAACCTTTTCATAGGTTGTAAATCTCTTTCCACATTCATCACACTGACGTCTTCTTCTTATTGAGCTGTCATCAGTTGGTCTTGAATCAATAACCTTAGTATTATCTTTACCGCAGAATGGACACTTCACGTTGTTTTCCTCCAAACATAAAAATATATTCAAATTATAAGTTTTTTTTTAGATAAGGTCAAGTGCATAAACGACCTGCCAAATGGCAATCCTTTTATCAGAAATTAAAGGAGGTCTTTAGCAGTGGCTGGTTATAAGGTTGAAATATGTGGTGTTAACACAAGAGAACTCCCACTTCTCAGTACGCAGGAGAAAACTGAACTGCTCAAATTAACCAAGCAGGGAGATAAAAATGCACGTGACAGATTTATAAAGGGAAACCTTCGACTGGTACTAAGTATTGTAGGCCGCTTCAACCAAAGCAATGAAAACATTGATGATCTGTTTCAAATCGGCTGCATCGGAATGATAAAGGCAATTGATAACTTTGATATTAGCCAGGGCGTGCAGTTTTCAACATATGCTGTTCCAATGATAATTGGGGAAATAAAACGTTATTTAAGAGACAATAGCACCATAAGGGTAAGCCGCTCCCTTAAGGATACCGCTTACAAAGCAATTTATGCAAAAGAAAAATATATAAGCACTCATCAAAAGGAGCCATCGATAGCTGAAATTGCAGAAGAAATAGGTGTACCCGGAGAGGATATCGTTATGGCACTTGAGGCTGTTTCACCTACTGTTTCCCTTTACGAACCAGTTTATAATGATGGAGGCGATACCCTGTATGTTATAGATCAGGTAAAGGACAAAAAAAACAGGGAAGAAAACTGGGTTACACACCTGGCCCTTGTCGATGCAATGCAGAAACTTAACCCTAAAGAGAAAGAGATAATTACCATGCGCTATTTTGACTCCAAGACCCAGATGGAGGTAGCTAATGAAATAGGAATTTCCCAGGCACAGGTAAGCAGATTGGAAAAATGTGCATTAAAGAAGCTGAAAAAACATATTATCTAATAAATACACTAAGAGGTGGAATATGCGCTTATGTGATCTTCGTGACAAACAGGTAATTAACGAGGATGATTGCAAAATAATAGGCACTGTATTTGATATTGAATTTGATAAAAACACCGGATGCATACAGGCAATTGTTATTCCCGGTCCTGCCAGGATGTGCGGTTTTTTAGGAAGAGATTTTGAATTTATCATTCCTTTCAGATGTATCAAATGTATAGGACCTGATATAATTCTTGTAAATGTCTGCCTTGATAAAGTAAAATGTCCGCTCTGATTTTTCTTAAAACTGTCTTTTTAACACGCAGACTATTGAAAAATGCAATTACTTGCATTAAAATATTTGTAAATATTTACGTGTTGGAGGCGCAGGATGAATAAGAAGTTTGTAGCATACACAGGCAGTTATACTCATGAAAACAGTATGGGTATCCATATATACGATTGTGATGTTCCAAAGGGAAGAATTACTGAGAGAAAGCAGATTGAGATTGATAATCCTTCCTATATAACATTTTCCCATGACAAGCAGTTTCTTTATGCTATTTGTGATCAGGGTGTATCTTCATTTGCCATACTTGAAGACGGAGATCTGGAGCTTATGAACGTTCAGTCAATTAACGGCATGAGGGGTTGCCATTTAACTGTGACAAGTGATAATAAATTCCTTATCGTTTCCGGTTATCATGACGGCAAGATTACAGTAATGCACATCAATTCAGATGGTTCAATTGGAGTAATTGCTGACGAGGTATTCCACAAAGGGATGGGAAGCATTGCTGAAAGGAATTCAAGGCCACATATCAGTTGTTCTACCTTCACTCCGGATGAAGAATTGTTATGTGTATGTGACTTAGGAATTGACCAGATTAAACTTTATGAATTCAATCACACAACAGGAAAGCTTAAACTATACGATATTATCCGTTCACAGCAGGAATCAGCTCCAAGGCAGATTTTATTCAGTAATGACGGAAAGTTTGCTTATGTTGTATGTGAGATGAAGAATTATATAAATGTTTATTCATACGACAAAAACTCAGACAAGAACAGATTTGAGATGATACAGAACATTTTCACTGTCCGAAGAGAACATAAGACAAACAGCGCCGCTGCGAATATTATTTTCAACAGCACAGGTGATAATCTTTTGTGCTCTAACGCCGGTGATAACACTGTTACAATTTATGACGTAGACAAGAAAAGTGGCAGGCTTTCAAGTCTTAACTCGCTTCCTGTAAGTGGTGATTATCCTAAGTATATTAAGTTGTTTCCTGATGATAAACACCTTATGTCCATGAATAATGAGGGGAATTCAATCACAATATTTACAGTTAATTACGAGCGTGGTCTTATTGTAATGAACGGTCCGGAATTAAAGATTTCAAGACCTAACAACATGATTATTAAAGAATTATAATGGTGGTCTTAATGTCACCACCTGAAAAATGAGCCCTGGTTATTGCTGTTAACCGGGCTCATTATTGTGTTAAAACCATTATTATTTAGAATACTTCTCTTCACAATACTTGCATCTGTATATCTGTTTCTCCTCATCTGCAAGAACAAATACATGTTCAAGTTCCTGCTCTATCGATGTAATACATCTAGGATTCTTGCAATGAATAATATTAACAATCTGTTTTGGCAGAGACAATCTCTTCTTATCAACTATCTCGCCATCCTTAATGATATTTACAGTGATATTATGGTCAATGAAACCTAAAACATCAAGGTCTACTAAATCAAGTCCACCCTCTATTTTAATGATATCCTTTTTGCCCATCTTATTACTTCTGGCATTCTTAATAATCGCCACCTGACAATCAAGCTTATCAAGACCAAGGTTATTATATATCATCATTGCTTTGCCTGCCTCAATATGATCAAGCACAAAGCCTTCATTTAACTGTCCAACATTTAACATAGCCGTTCCTTTCTACCTCAGACCGGTAACATATAATTAGTTATATTTCTTTTCATAATGCAAGACTAAGCTATGCCAGTCCTAACAATGTCATTATCAGTGCCATTCTGACATAAACACCAAATTGCGCCTGTTTAAAATAAGCTGCTCTTGGATCATCATCTACCTCAACAGAAATTTCATTTACTCTTGGAAGCGGATGAAGAACATACATATCATCTTTTGCAAGCGCCATCTTTGATTTATCAAGTATGTAAAAATCTTTCATTCTAAGATATTCATCTTCACTGAAGAATCTTTCCCTCTGAACTCTTGTCATGTAGAGAATATCAAGCTCAGGCATAACCTCCTCAAGATTCTCAACCTCAATAAATTCACAGTTATTCTCTTTCAAAACATCATCTCTTATATAATCAGGGACTCTTAATTCCTTTGGCGAAATAAGCACAAACTTGACATTGGAGTATCTTACAAGGGAATTAATCAGCGAGTGTACAGTCCTTCCAAATTTCAAATCTCCACACAAACCTATTGTGAAGTTATCCAGCCTGCCCTTTAATTCTCTGATTGTCATAAGATCAGTCAGCGTCTGTGTTGGATGCTGATGACCGCCATCACCTGCATTTATTACAGGAATACCTGATTTACTTGCCGCAACCATAGGAGCTCCCTCTTTAGGATGTCTCATGGCACAAATATCCGCATAGCATGAGATAACCCGGATTGTATCAGATACACTCTCACCTTTAGCAGCTGAACTTGATGACGCTTCTGAAAAACCAAGAACAGAACCTCCAAGATTAAGCATTGCCGCTTCAAAACTTAATCTCGTACGTGTACTTGGCTCATAAAAGCAGGTTGCAAGCTTTTTTCCATCACATACATGACTATATTTCTCAGGATTAATTGAAATATCTCTTGCAAGATCAAGAAGTGAATCCAGCTCTTCTACGCTAAAATCCAATGGACTAAGTAAATGTCTCATGTATAAGTCCTCCATTATTTATTATTCTTTAATATTCTACTATTATTTGACTTATTTCTCAATTGTTATTTTGAAAAAAATATGATATGATTATTCGCAGGTTGAAACGGTATCTTTCAACCTTTTGATATTATAATAATAGGTTTAAGCTGTGCATAAACTTTACCAAATATTGTTAACTTCTAACAATATGCTTCAAAAATACAAGACGCAGCATGGAGATTGATATGTCTAAGATTATTTTAACCGGTGACAGGCCTACCGGAAAGCTTCACCTTGGTCATTATGTTGGTTCTCTTAAGAGACGAGTAGAATTACAGAATTCCGGTGATTTTGATAAGATTTTTATTATGATTGCAGATGCTCAGGCACTTACTGACAATGCTGACAATCCGGAGAAGGTTCGCCAGAACATCATTGAAGTAGCACTTGATTACTTATCTGTAGGTATTGATCCTTGTAAGTCTGATATTTTTATTCAGTCTCAGATTCCCCAGCTTACAGAGCTTACATTTTACTATATGAATCTTGTTACAGTGTCACGACTTCAGCGTAACCCAACAGTTAAATCTGAAATTCAGATGAGGAATTTCGAGGCGAGTATTCCTGTTGGTTTCTTCTGCTATCCTATCAGTCAGGCAGCAGACATTACAGCCTTCAAGGCAACTACTGTTCCAGTCGGTGAGGATCAGGAGCCAATGATTGAACAGTGCAGGGAGATTGTGAGAAAGTTTAACTCTGTTTATGGTGATACTCTTGTTGAACCTGATATTCTTCTTCCTGACAATAAGGCATGTTTAAGACTTCCGGGCACAGATGGTAAAGCCAAAATGAGCAAATCACTTGGCAATTGCATATACCTGTCTGACTCACCTGAAGATTTAAAGAAAAAAGTAATGAGTATGTATACTGACCCTAACCATATCCAGGTTTCTGACCCGGGACAGGTGGAAGGAAATACTGTATTTACGTACCTTGATGCTTTCAGTTCTGAGGAAGATTTTGGATTATTCCTCCCGGATTACAATAATCTTGATGAACTAAAAGATCATTACAGACGTGGTGGTCTTGGTGATGTGAAGGTTAAGAAGTTCCTTCTTAATGTATTAAATAAACAGTTAGAACCAATCAGAAACAAAAGACATGAGTATGAGAAGGATATTCCTGAGGTTTATAATATATTAAAGAAGGGTACAGAAGCTGCCTATGAAGTGGCTTCCCAGACACTAAGTGACGTTAAGGCTTCAATGAAGATTAACTACTTTGACGATGAAGAGCTTATAAAGATTCAGTCAGAAAAGTACAGTAATTCATTGTAATTATTAATATAACAATGTAATCCATAGCCCGGTTTATGTCTATACTTTAATAGAAGCACAAAAAAGATTGTTTAAATGACTTTTGCGCTGACAAGCTTATTATAAAATAAAAAAGAGCAGCACTGTAAGCCGGGTTATGTAGCTACGGGAATTTCACCCATAACTTGATGATCATCTATCTAGTCTTGCTGTTACCAGCAAGCTCAAGCAACCTACCTAAAGCTTGGCGGGCAGCCTTAATATCGCTTTTATTTGGTCTTGCTTCGAATGGGGTTTACAGAGCCATCACTGTTACCAGTAATGCGGTGGTCTCTTACACCACCTTTCCACCCTTACCATACAAATATATGGCGGTTTATTTCTGTTGCACTATCCTTAGAGTCGCCTCCACCGGACGTTATCCGGCATCCTGCCCTATGAAGCCCGGACTTTCCTCACCTGCACGAATGCAGCCGCGATCATCTGTGCTACTCAGTATTATTAAATTATCAGATTCTAATGCTATTTATTATATTATTAAACTATTCTGTTTCTTCCAGAAGCTGGAAGGTTTCAATTCTTTTCTGGTCCACACTGTTTATGCCTATAAACCTGCAGCCATAAGTACAGATTACAGGCGTCTTGTCTGCTCTCACAACCTCAATAACCGCATCAATGGTTTCTTTATTATCAAGAGTAATACGTGTATCGTAATACGTATTCTCTCTGAATAACATATCAGACGTAAATGCAATACCGTCCTTTGAGATGTTAATAACATTTACCACCACAGATTTGCTTGAAAGACCAGATACATACTTATCATCAAACTGTCTTAAAAAAATCTGGACGTCAATATTTGTCCGTTTTGATTTTCTTTTCTCTTCACCCATAACCAATCCCCCCTTATGACTTAATGTATAAACATTGCATCCCCAAAGCTAAAGAAACGATATCGTTCTTTGACTGCAATATCATACGCATTCAACACGTTTTCACGTCCTGCAAGAGCAGAAACAAGCATGACAAGCGTTGATTCCGGCAAATGAAAGTTAGTAATAAGGCAGTCAATTACCTTAAACTTATATCCCGGATATATAAATATATCTGTCCATCCGCTCTTTGCAGGAACAGTACCATCCTCCAACGCCACTGATTCCAATGTACGTGTACTTGTTGTACCTACTGCTATTACCCTGCCACCATTTTTCTTAGTCTCATTGATTGTATCTGCGGCCTCCTCACTGACCTGATAGAATTCAGAATGCATATGATGATCTAAGATATTATCAACCTTAACCGGTCTGAATGTGCCAAGTCCCACGTGTAATGTTACCCTTGCGATTCGAACACCCTTTTTTTCAATCTCTTTTAGCAGTTCATTAGTAAAATGTAATCCGGCTGTAGGTGCGGCAGCTGAGCCTTCATGCTTCGCATATACAGTCTGATATCTGTTCTTATCCTCAAGCTTGTGGGTGATATATGGTGGAAGCGGCATCTGTCCTAATTCATCGAGAATTTCCTCGAATATTCCATCATAGGAAAACTTTATCAGCCTGTTTCCTTCCTCCACAATATCAATTATCTCACCTGTAAGTCTGCCACTGCCAAAGCTTATTCTCGCCCCGACACGAGCTTTTTTACCTGGTTTTACAAGGACCTCCCAGATATCATTGCAATCCGGCAGTCTCTTAAGAAGAAGCACCTCAATTGCTGCGCCGGTGCTCTCCTTCTCTCCAATAAGCCGTGCAGGAATTACCTTTGTATCATTGATAACCAGACAATCCCCGGGGTTAATATAATCAACAATATTTCTAAATATTTTATGTTCTACCTGACCGGTGTTTCTGTCTAGAACCATCAGTCTTGAACTCGATCTGTCCGAAAGAGGATCCTGAGCGATAAGCTCTTCGGGCAAATCATAGTAAAAATCATGTAAATTCATGTGATACTCCATATCTGGAAAATATATTATTACGATCTAAGTGTTACACCTAACGTGTTCTTTAAATGGTCAAGTATAGAAGCAACAAAAGATTCTACGGTCTGAGCAGTAAACTCTTCATCTCCCGGAGTAAATACCACACTGAACGCCATGCTCTTTTTGTCGCCGGAAAGCTGAGCGCCCTCGTACACATCAAAAAGCTTAACATCAGTTACATACTCACAAGCCTCTTTAATACCATTCTCTATTGATTCACAAGAAATATTCTTATCCACAACAAATGCAAAATCTCTCTTTTCTTCAGAATATCTTGGAAGTGGTTTAAATACTCTTGCCTTTCCATACCATGCAAATAAAGCTCTCATATCAAGCTCACATACGTATGCGTCCACTCTCATGTCAAGTTCATCCTTGATTTCATACTTTAACTTACCCATATATCCCACATTAACGCCTTCACAGTTAATCTCAGCTGTCTGATATGGATGGAGGAATGGCTTGTCCGCTTCTTTGTACGTAAACTTAACATCAAGTGCATCCGCAACAGTCTCAACAAGACCTTTGAGTGTAAAGAAGGACTCCTTCTCGCCAAAAATTCCTATACAGAGGGTTTCTCTCTCGTCCGGATATTCTGTAAGAGGAATATCCTTAGCAATAAATTTGTTTCCAAGCTCAAATATTCTTCCCTCTAAAATAGCCTTCTTCTGGTTTCTTGCAATTGCATAGAGCATCTGTGGAACAAGTGTTGTTCTCATAAGAGAAAGGTCAACATTTATTGGATTGATAAGCGAAATGGCATGTCTTTCCGGCGCGTCCAAAGGAAGCTTAAGCAAATCCAAATCTGCAGGTGAGAAGAATGAATAATGGATTCCTTCAAATGCACCAGCACCGCATAATGCCTTTTTAACCTTAAGTTCTGTCTTCTGACGAAGGTTAAGACCTCCGGCTGTTACTTTTGCTGAAGGCATAAATGTCGGAATCACATGGTCATATCCATACATACGGATAAGCTCCTCTGCAATATCCTGATATGACTCCATATCCTCTCTGTAAGCAGGAATCTGGATTGTAAGCTCATCACCATTGATAACCGGTGAAAAATTGAGAGATTTTAATATTCTTAAAATATCTTCGTCTGGAATCCTGATACCAAGTACACCATTTATCCTTTCTATGCTTGCCTTAAGTTCAACAGGCTCAATACTGTTTCCGGCTGTATCCTCCACATGTGTAGAAGATACTTTACCTGCACCAAGCTCCTCTACTAAATGAAGTGCTCTCTTCATACCCATTACGGTATTGTATTCACATACGCCCTTTGAATATGTTGCACTTGAGTCCGAAGACTGACCTAACTGACGTGAGCTTTTACGGATATTATCTCTTGCAAACTTGGCAGACTCGAATAATACTGCTGTTGTATCATCCTTTATCTCTGAGTTAAGACCGCCCATAATACCTGCCATGGCAACAGGCTTTACGCCGTCACAGATAAGAAGATTACTTCCTGTAAGAGTGAACTCCTTCTCATCAAGTGTCACAATCTTCTCACCTTCATTTGCAAGACGGACATTAATTTCATTACCTTCAAGATAATTATAATCAAATGCATGCATTGGCTGACCAATCTCTTTTAATACATAGTTTGTAATATCAACAATATTAGAAATAGAATTGATTCCGACTAACGCAAGTCTTCTCTTCATCCATGCCGGAGATTCCTTAATAACGACATCAGAAACGTAATGCGCACTATATCTTGGACAGATATCCTTTGCTGCAACATTTACCTTAAATGAATCCAGGGTAACGCCTGACTCTGTATAATCGAGAGCAGGCTCTCTGCACTCTTTACCTAAAACTGCTGCCACTTCTCTTGCAATACCGTAAATACTCTGGCAGTCTGGTCTGTTTGCTGTAATGGCAATATCAAAGATATAGTCATCCAATCCGATGATAGGCTTTACATCTGCTCCGACTTCAGCATCGTCTGGAAGAACCAGAAGTCCGTTGTAACCGGCACCCGGATACATATCCTCTGAAACGCCAAGCTCCACTCCTGAACAGAGCATTCCGTATGAATCATATCCTCTTAACTTACCCTGCTTAATCTCCATAACACCTTCAACTGTAACGTGATCCTTTGCAGTTGCGTACACTGTAGCTCCAATGAGGGCAAGTGGAAACTTTTTCCCTGTACATACATTATCAGCGCCACAACAGATCTGGAACTCACCGTGAGTTCCTGCATCAACTTTACATAAGCGTAAATGTGTATCAGGTATTGGCTCGCACTCCTTTACCAAACCGACAACAACGTTAGATATGTCTTTACCCAACTCAATTAACTCTTCAACCTCAAAACCACAGGAAAATAATTTCTCCTCCAGTTCCTTTGGTGTCACATCTATATCCACATAATCCTTAAGCCAACTTAATGGTGCTAACATAATAAGCCTCCTTATCCTAATTAATTATCGTCAATCTGATTAAGTACTTTCAAATCAGATTCAAACAACAGCTTTATGTTATTAATACCGTACTTTAACATTGCTATACGCTCAAGACCGATACCAAATGCAAATCCACTGTACACTTCTGTGTCAATGCCACAGCCCTCAAGTACCTTCTTATTAACGACACCGGCACCTAATACTTCAATCCATCCTGTACCCTTGCAAAGCTTACATCCCTTGTTGCCACACTGGAAACAGCTTACATCCACCTCAACAGAAGGCTCTGTAAATGGGAAATATGATGGTCTGAGTCTTGTAATTGTATCCTCACCAAATATTTTCTTTACAAATACATCAAGCATACCTTTCAAATCACAAAGTGTGATACCCTTATCCACAACAAGACCTTCCATCTGGCTAAACATTGGTGAATGTGTAGCATCATCATCGGAACGGAACACCTTACCCGGTGAAATAATCTTAATTGGTGGCTCCTTTGCCTCCATTACATGAATCTGTCCTGCAGATGTCTGAGTTCTTAAAAGAAACTCAGGCGAGAGATAAAATGTATCCTGCATATCTCTTGCCGGATGGTCCTGTGGCGTATTCAATGCAGTAAAATTATAATGATCTGTCTCAATTTCAGTTCCCTCATATATTTCAAAGCCCATAGAACTGAAGATATCAATCAGCTGATTTCTAACCTGTGTTACAGGGTGAAGATTACCCTGAACATTCTTGACAGCAGGCATTGTGACATCAATCTTTTCAGCCTTATATTTGCGTCTTAATTTTTCTTCTTCAAACTTAGTAATCTTTTCCTGAAGCAGGCTCTCGATTGCCTCCCTCGTTTCATTCACGACCTGTCCAATCTTAGGTCTGTCCTCAGGTGCAACATCCTTCATTCCTTTAAGAACTTCTGTAAGTTCTCCCTTTTTTCCTAAAAATGTTGACCTGATGTCATTTAACTTCTCAAGTGAATCTGATTCACCAATCTGTGCTAATGCTCTTTCTTTAATTGCCTCAAGTTTCTCTTTCATACTTCTCCTTTCGGTCAGATATTGGACCTTACAATAGTTTTCACATCAAAACCATTCTATATTGTAACATAAGATACCTATTTTACAAGCAAGAATTTACAATCAGTTATGCCTTCGCTCATACATTTCCACAACTTTCAGTGCTTCATTAGCATACTTTGGATTGCTTGCAGTGATATTTTTTACATTCTGCTTAGCCTCATTTATTCTGCCTTCATTATACTCAATCTGTTTCCTCAGCTTCTGTCTGCGGACATTCAATGCATGCCTTATTTCAACCATTTCTTTAGGATTTATAAGTGCTTTAACCTGACTTAACCATATATGAGTGTCATTAAGCCCCATCTGTTTAAGCACTCCCTCAAGCTCAACCTCCGCTTCATTCAGCGAGAAGGTCATTTTCATAAGCTTTTGCTGTTCTTCCTTCATATCAAGATATGCCTTATACTTCTGTTCCAGCTCATAAGCACTGTCAACATCATACTTATTGTACTCATAGTCCAGCGTATTGGCGGCATTTATATATTTAATCTTTACCTTGTTTAACAGTGCAGTGGCTTTGTTAAGCTTTATTTCTGTTACATAAACCTGTCGTTCCGTGTTTTTTAAAATAGCCACAAGTCCTATGGCAAGCACTGCTGCCATAAAGAATACTACTAAAAAAGATGTAGCATTCTCATCATTTCCCGATGCCACCAGCGTGATAAGAATGAGTGCGAATGCAAATGCCAGGCATATTATCGCAAGCTGTGCTATTCTTTTTATCAAAAGCTGTCTTTTGACAAGATTCTTGGATTCAATTTTACAACTTAGTCTCTCGCCGTCTAACATTCTCATATCATTTACAACAGCCTGGTAATACTCTTCCTGCTTCCGCATGAGTTTTAATGCTCCCGGCATTTCCTCTTCGAAAAGCTCCATTCTGTGATATGCATTATTGGACAATCTGGATTCATAATTTCTTGTGATTCTTCTGTCTACGGATAAACTGTCAACCTTCTCCGCTGCTTCCTTTAACCTATCCTGAAGTTCTTTTGGAGCATCACTTATAAGTGTTATATCATTAAAACTTTCTGTAACACGTTCATACTCATATTTTGCCTTCTCCATATATGAAGAAGCTTCCTCCATAATATCACACTGACTCTTCACATATAGCGCCATGTCGCTGCGTTTGAATTTCTCTGTATGAACCTTTTCAAGCTTTTCAGGCTTTACTTCAACATCAGAAAGAATCATTCTTCTTACACTTTTAACCGCATCAGATAAGCCTTCTGATTTATCCTCATCAATGAAATCCGGCTGTACATGCAGTTCTTCTTCATAATCAAGATCATCCGGATTCTCCAGATCGTATTCTTTTTTAAAACTGTTCTTCAAAAAACCAAATAATCCCATTAATACTAATTCCTCTTAATTAAGCACCTATGTACTTTCTATAATCCTTTTTCCATTTTGATAAAAATGAATCAGCCATTTTATTATACTCATTAACCCTGCCGTCATTTTTTAATGAATCCATCTCTTCTAACTCCCTGTATTCATCACTGTATCTGGCATTGTCCATCAGTGTTTCTATTTCTCTTTTAAGAACATATTCCTCCTCAGAGGTATCATCATTCTCAGGTTCATTATGCTGCATAGCAAGAAGTCTTGCTGCAAGCGCACATTTTCTGGATTCCTCATGCTGTCCTATTTTGTAACTGCATAGGAAGGCTTCCTCCGCCTCCTCATATAGAAACATTTTTGCAAACGAAACGCCAAGATTATGATAAACCTTCGAAAGAAATGCTCCCGATAAATCATTTCCCTTATACTCCTGCAGTATCTGAAGATAACAGTCGATAGCTGCATAATAGCAATGATTGGACAGAAGGCTGTCTCCCCTCGATTTCAAACGTTCATAAATATTCTGGCTGTTTAAGGTGTTTAGAATTTCCCTTATCTGCTCTATCTCCCCAATGGTGTAATAATCTACTGACTTAAGGATTGTAACCACCATTTCTGCAAGACCGGCGTTCTTTTCTTTTAATTCTTTCAGTCTTTCGGCAAGAGCATCATCAAAGGTTTCCTCCCTGATAAAATCTATCAGTTTATCATCGATGAAATCAGATCCAATAAGATAAATATTATTGTAAATATAATAGCAAAGTTCCTCAACTGTATATATTCTTATACCTGTCTGACCAATTCTATATGGCTTATTTGCCACCCTGCCTCTGCATAATATTACTGTTCCCAACCTTAGTTCTCCTTAATCTCAAGCTCTTTATATATCACTTTTCCTGAACTCTTAAAAAACTCTCCAAATCCTAAATCCTTTATGGTTATCAGACATCTGTCTGCTGCCATAAAGCATATATCCATCTGTATTCTTGTTGTCTTTCCTTCTCTGAATGGAATATCGCTTATATCAATTACTTCTTCATAATATCTGTTATCAACACTGATAATCTTTAGGACAAACTTATCCACATCATCTATAATAAAATCCATGGAACGTCTTGCCATATACCAGTTCATTCCCGGTCGCACAATACGCAGTCTTCTAAGATTACCTCTCTCAACTATATCAGTTTCAATTCCCACCTTAATTCTCTCATCACAAAGAAGTACCGTATTATTGATACCTGTCTGGTTAGCAGTTTCCAATGCACTTATACATGCACCTTTAACATAAAGATTCTGACCTATAAATGCTTTTTTTCGGCTGACTATCTCTTTTTTAAACTTAAATGGAAGTTCATCCACATCAAAGCCTTTTCCCGTGAGATAGACAGATGATACCGCTCTTCTTTCAAAGTACTCCCGTGTCATTTCTGTTATCTCATCATCAATGGAATCAAGTCCTGTACCGTTGTTGACCGCATCAACAATAGAATCTGACTGCTTCAACTCATGAGCTGAGATAATATAATCCGTATTATCTCTTTTTCTCATAATCATCTGTGTAAATTCAATTCCCGCACTACCGTAATCCATAAGTGCAACTCCTGCATTGTACAGCTCTTTTTTCTGTGTAAATGCATAATAAGCAAAAGCTTCCTGCCTGCTTATAACCTGCCAGTTTTCTTTGTTAATTCCAATCTTTTCTATAACAGATTTTATGGCATCCAGAAGTCCGGAATCAAATCTGTACGGAACAATACTCAATGCCTTAATAGTATTATTCTTTTGCTGTCCCACAGCAGCATATAGCAGTGTTCTTATTATTTTTTCAAGGTTTCCGGTCCTTACCTGTCCATGTTCATCTCCTGCAAGTATTTCTTCTACACTTACCGGATTATCCAACACTGCCTGATTCGGAGCCACAAAACACGGCTGCGCCGCTTTAAGTTCACTGTCAAAATAATATATCTGTGAAGTAGTGTTATTTAATTCAATTCCAAGAATTAATCCGCCGTTATCCTCCATCTTAAAGTACCTCTCTGTTATCTGGTTGGTTTAAACAACTGTGTAACAACGTAGTTCTCCACGCTGTAACTGTGCATAAGTTTTTTAAGTGTCACATTATCGTGCAGTTCTCTGCTTGCAATGCAGTCATTGATTGCATCGAGACGTCCCTGTGAATGATCCGGTCCAAGTACAGAACACTCATAGCTTAACTGCTCCGTTTTCCTTTCCTTGCCGCCTTCCTCGATAGTAAAGTAGTATTTCAGTCTGTCACCATAAAACAGCATAATCTTAAATGTAAATATACCCCACTCGTTATTTTTACATATTTCTTCCCTGTACTCATCATCACAGTCATTAACCACATAATGAATTGTGACCTTACTCTCAGGATTGGCTATACATTCAAGCACTGTAGCTCCTATAATATTATATGGCATTCTTAAGGCACCCTGGAACTGACTGTAAAATGAATACAGTCTGTCCTGTCTGCACATGGAATCAAATACCTTCTGCAAAAGTTCTCTTTCTTCATTGCCCTTAATATCACTAATATGCCTTGATTTCTCTTTTAGCCAGGCTACCAGGCACACCTCCGGAAGACCAATATCTTCATTTATGCAGTCTGTAATAACTTTAAATACAATGTCATTTGCCTTTTTCTGTTTTAGAACATAAAGAAATGCATTGTATGCGGCATAAGCTTTGATCAAAAGTCTGGAAGCACCTTTTTTATAATAATCTGTGAAGACCTCTGTAAGTCTTCCGGAATGAACTCCTGTAAAAAGCATCTGTGCAATAAGTCTTTCGGATAAAGGATTAACCTCAAGTCCGAAATTATATGCCGACTTCCACACATTATACATTGATTCATTAGTTCCGTTATAATAATCTATCATATAATTCAGAATTATTTCATTGAAAATATGCTGTTCAAACACATAACCGCTCATTCCAATCATAAGTTCACTATATTCATCTGAAATATTCTCAATTACATTTGATATAAGCTTTAAAAGCTTGGCTGCTGATACATTCCTGTACCCACAGCAGCTTACCAGCTCATAAGCCTTATCATACAGTCCTTCACGTATAAGGGTTTCTGTTATCTTAACTGTTTGCCTGTTATTAAGCTTTTTTGTTGAAACGTATGAATATTCTGATGCAATATTTTCACCATCATAGAACTCATACAGATAATCGATAAGCCACGAGTTCAAAATAATTTTAAACCTGTCATTAATTGATGAAAGACATAATGCTTCTTTGATTGCATTCAACATGACCACAGTATTACAGCCCATTTTATGTAATTTCTGTACCCTGCACACAACCAGTCCGTCGCTCTTAACATTAAATTGTTCTGCCATTTCCCAATCCTGACATTCGGTAAATACCTTTTCGAGCTCATAATTAACGCTGTCTCTGCGAATACTTCCATCTTTGCATTTAAAAGCTACTGTACAGTTATCAGAATACATCTTAACATAAGCACAATTGTCCACAACCTCATAGTAAGCTATATCCTTAAACTCAGAATGACTTACCAGCACCTCCTTAATTCCTTCATCAAAACAGTTTACCCTGTATAGATAATCAGCCTCAGAAAGAAATGGTGCTGTCTCTGCGACAATCATGGATGGCTTCATAAATTCTTTATAAAGAATCGTAAGGTAGCGGTTTATATTGCCTGCTTTCATCTGCTCGTATACATACATCTCGATTATTTTTTCATAACTGTTATATACATCCTTGTATGAACTTTTGTTAACAACCACATTTGCATATAAGAAATCCCTGTATCTGAATTCCTGACTGTTATCGTAGGCAAAATACATAAGCACCATCTTTGGAATTTTTTTATCAAGATCTTTAACCATGCTGGCAACATAGTATTCATAAAGTCTTGTTATCTTAAGTCCACGCAGAATACCCTTCTCATAAATTTCAAAATATTTTTCTGAAACATATCCGTTTCTAACCATCTGTGTTACCAGACAATTAAGAATTTCATCATTGTCATACAATTCGTATAGTCTGCCCAGAATAGTGATATGTGCGTCACCGGCAAGCTTCTCGTTATTGATAATATCAGCTGCCTGTACAGCCAGTTTTTCCTGAATAAGATTATATTTGCAGCCAAAAAGCAATACCTGCATTTCAAACTTATTAAGCACTCTTAACAGAATTGGCTGTGAATTAAGGATATTGATTGCCTCAAGATAAAGAACAGGACTTATACATCCATCGTTGAAAGCATCCTTCATTCTTATAAGCTTAATGCTTTTATTACTCTCTGTTTCATCGCTCAGATAAAAAAGCAGCCATAATATCTGCCATGTGTCGTGGCCGTTTTCATATATTCCCCTGACAGTATTTATTACTTCTTTTGTATATTCCTCATTTCTACGCGCTAAAGTATTGATATACAAATAATAACAATAAAGATTGGCATCTCTGTTAATCACATCAACCATGTCCGGCTTTAAGTTATTAAGTATCCAGTTTCCGTCTGTTTCCCTGCCTGAAATAAAATCAAACTGCGCCTGTGCCAGCTCAAAAAATGCATCATTAACTCCCAGTCCGCGCACCCTTTTTATTATCTTCTCTGAATGTGAAACCCAGCTTTCTTTTTTGGTCTTCCTCATTCTGAAATTAAGATATTCCTTTGTAAGAGATACTCTTGCAACACGTATTTCTTTTATAGATGGGTCGACTGCCGCTCCACTGTTTAAAATGTCCTTGTTGACCCTGTAAACCTCTATCTCAAAGCTTTCACAATGATTAAACGCCGAAACAGTTATTCTTCCATAATTTCTTCCATTATGGCATTTATCAAGCCTTAGCATATATTCCAACTCATATCTGTCACCGGTAAAATCATCTGACGTTATTCTGTCATGCGACAGTTCAATAAAATCCGAATCAGACTGAATATTAAACTCAATGTAACCCCATCCGCTTTTTTCAATAACAAATGAATCCTTTTCATCTGCTGCAAGGTCACTGTATTCCTTAGAATGTCCGCAAAGTCTGAATGTGACAGCTGACTTTTTTTTCACAGCTATCATGAATTCATCGATAGCCTGTTCCACACTATTATTGCCAATAAGAAGATTGTAGATATTAAGATAATTAGCATCATTCTTTAAAATCACTGTTTTAAATTCTTCTGACTTAAAGACAGAGATTGCCTCTTCCATGGATTTCTGAGCAAGGTTGGCAAAATGAAACATGTTGCAGGCTTTGCCAATAGACGTTTCTATTCCATACTCAACACCAGTGAATACGTATGGTACCTCAAACTCTCCTGCATTGCTTACGAAGGTAAATATACCGTCAATCTGTTCCTTCTCAGCCAGTTCAGAAGCATCAACCTTAAAATGAATAACCACCTGTTCACCGGCGAAGCTGTTATTCTCCACAGTAACCCTTACATTGGAAGAATACACTACTCCCTTTAAAGGAATATCTGCCTGCAGGTAAAACTCTCCCATATCTGTCTGTCCGCTGATAACATCCATCACAATCCTTTTTTCATAATCAGGTACAGGTATTTTAGTATTAAATTTTCCTCTTGAAAGTCTGTTTATAAATTCCCTCATCAGGATTTAAGCCTCCGGTTTAATCTTCTCAAAATGTTCTTTTATTGCCTTCTCATACCCGTTATCAGTAGGTTCATAGAACTTCATTCCAACATAAGCATCAGGAAGATACTGCTGTTTAACATAATGGTTAGGATAATCATGGGCATATTTGTACCCTGCCCCATGTCCAAGCTTTGCTGCCCCCTTATAGTGTGAATCCTGCAAATGTACAGGTACCGGCTGTGTCTTTGAATGCTCCACCAGATCCAGTGCCTTGTCAATTGCCAGATATGAAGCATTACTCTTTGGTGCACAAGCTACATATACAGCTGCCTGGGAAAGAATAATTCTTGCCTCAGGCATTCCTATACGCTCTACAGCCTGTGCTGCTGACACCGCCACATTAAGGGCATTAGGATCAGCATTTCCCACATCTTCACTGGCACATATCATTATTCGTCTTGCGATAAATTTAATATCTTCCCCTGCGTATAGCATTTTAGCAAGATAATAAACTGCTGCATCAGGGTCAGAGCCTCTCATGCTTTTGATAAATGCAGATATTGTATCATAGTGGTTATCCCCGGTCTTGTCATATCTGACAGCCCTTTTCTGAATGCACTGCTCAGCAACCGGGAGAGTAATGTGAATAATTCCATCATCTGAACGGTCCGTGGTAAGAATTCCAAGTTCCACTGCATTCAGAGCATTTCTTGCATCTCCATTTGATATATCTGATAAAAATTCCAGGGCTTCTTCCGATATATCTGCTTTGTAGCTTCCCATTCCCTTAACATCATCATACACAGCTCTTTTTATAATCTGCTTTATATCATCTTTATTTAATGGCTTTAATTCAAATACTATGGATCTTGAAATCAAAGCCCCGTTCACTTCAAAGTAAGGATTCTCGGTGGTTGCACCAACTAAGACTAATGTTCCATCTTCAACAAATGGGAGAAGATAATCCTGCTGTCCCTTGTTAAAACGGTGAATCTCATCAACAAATAGTATGGTTTTCTTTCCATACATTCCCAGATTATCTTTAGCCTTTGCAACAACCTCTTCCATTTCTTTCTTACCTGCCACAGTGGCATTAATCTGGCAGAAATCTGAGCTGGTGCTGTTGGCAATAACCTTTGCCAGCGTAGTTTTACCTGTCCCCGGTGGACCGTAAAATATAACTGAGCTTAGTTTATCAGCCTTAATTGCCCTGTATAGCAACTTATCCTTTCCGATAATATGCTGCTGGCCTACTATCTCATCAAGCGTCTGCGGTCTTAACCGCATGGCAAGAGGTGAGTCATTATTCTTATTACTTTCTCTCATGTATTCAAATAAATCCATTGCCAGCCTCCATATTATTAATTAACAGAAATGCATACATGGTTATATTATCATATTTTAATAAAAAAGACACTATTTTACTTGTTTTTTCACACAAAACATAATCGTTTTATACTCTTTTTTAATCCGTCTGAAAATGTGGCTTTTTCCACAGTTTCCTGTGCCACAATATTTACCTTTCCAATTGTTTCACCTCTATACGTGTAATTTATCTGGCCAACCACGTCGCCCTCTTTTACTGGTGCCTTAAGTTCAGTCTCAATCACCGGTTCCTTTACGATTTCATCAGCATTAAAATCCTCTAGAAACATATATGCAAATGTCTTTTCATATTTTACGGAGACAGAATTCTTCTTTCCTCCCTTCAAGGTGATATCTGCAAGTTCGGCCGGTTCATTGTCATTATATATTTTACATATTCCAAATCCATAATTAAGAAGCGTTCTTGCGTCTGCAAATCTTGTTTTACTGTCAGGAGCCACCATAATAACTGCAATCAGTTCAATACCATCCTTGTTGGCAGTGGCAGAAAGACAGCATTTTGCCTTACTTGTAGAGCCTGTTTTTAACCCTGTAGCATAAGCATACTGCTTTATCAGCTTATTAGTATTGGTAAGTCCAAATTCTGTGCTTCCCCTCTTTGTCACGTGAGTAATTGTATCCATCCAGATGGTGGAATAGTCATATATCTGTGGGTGTTCATTTATAAGTTCCCTGCTCATAATTGCTATATCCCTGGCTGAGGACACATGTCCCTCTGTATCAAGTCCACAGCAGTTTACAAAATGAGTTTTATCCATTTTTAAAGACTGAGCCTTTTCATTCATCTTCTGGACAAATAATTCCTCTGTACCTGCAACGAATTCTGCCATTGCAACGCAGGCATCATTTGCACTGGCCACAGCTATGCATTTTATCATGGTATCAACAGTCTGTACTTCTCCCGGTTCCAGAAAAACCTGACTGCCTCCCATTGAAGCGGCATGCTCCGAAACAGTAACCTCATCCGAAAGACTTATTTGCCCTGCATCAATTGCTTCAAATATAAGAATAAGTGTCATAATCTTGGTGATGCTTGCAGGTGGCAGTGATTCATCAGCGTTTTTTTCATATATTATCCTTCCGGTACCTGCTTCCATAAGAATTGCCGTAGGAGCAGTTATCTCCGGTCCTTTCGCTTCCGCTGCCGTTTCCGTTGATTCAGACTTTACTGTTTCTGTCGTTTCCTCCTTTTCTGTCTCCTCAGCCATTACTTCTTTACAAAAAAAATCCGGCGGGAATATTTTAATTCCTGACATGCATAATATACATATCAGAACATATATCACCGCCGTTTTCATTGCTTGTGCTAATTTTCTTCGTTTTATAGACATATTTCCACCAGAAATTATTTCTTGTGTAAAATATATTCAGTGTCAGATTAAACTATTCTAAATTCATTATTTATTCCACTCCAATCCAGAATCTGTCCACGTTTCCTATGCTGTTTTCATCTTTACCCTTAAGGGAACATGAATGAAGAATATTCTTTGAATCATAATAGTATAACCGTTTTTTGTATAGGCTCATTCCCCCTGTTGAAGTAAATGACTGATTGCTCATAATCTGCACCGGCTCTGAACCTATACTTTTCTTATAATACAATCTTCCATCTTTAAGGTAACAGATATAATTCGATGAATTATTGATTATTCCCAATGTTCCGTCTGTTATGCTCTTTTCAAGCACGTTAATTTCTCCATTATGAATTTCCAGCAGTTGGTTTGAATTATCCACCAGAAGCATTGTTCCTGTATTATAAAGATAACATACATTCAGCTGTGTGCCTAAATCAGCAATCTTTCCTTCCTCAACTTTTCCTTCTTTATCTGTGGTAAGGCAAGTAAGTACTCCACTGGAAATCATATATATTTTTCTGTTTTTTTCGTCCTCATAGAAAGACACATTGGAGCCGTTGGTAGCTGTCACATAAACAGATGAGTAGTCTGATAAATTACACCTGTAATATTTATCTGAGCTTATATAGTAAAATGAATCTGCAATGCTTTTATTATTCACATATCCTGCATTTGATACATAGCCTATCTGCTCATCCATCGTAAGAAATCCGTCGATTTCTTCATCAATAATTTTCTTCTCGCCCTTTTTGTAATCATATACATTCAGAGTATTCTCTCCGCTCAAAGTAATAATCTTACTTTGTTTTGCATAGACACATACCTTCTGCAAATCATTTTCAATGATATTGGTCGTAAGACTCATTTTCTTATCTTTACTTACCTCTGCCTTTCCAACAATAAGCTGGTGATTCTCAATAGAGCCTTCCTCATTGATTATTCTTGCAGATGTATAGACAATATTCCCCTCATCACTGATATAAAGTAATTCCATATGATTCAAATCCCGCTCTGAAGTGATTGAATACGAATCATTCCATACCCACAACTGATAATCATTACCGGCCTCGTTATATGTTACAGCCGCAAAATACTTACCCTTATCGCTGGCTACAGTCTGAATAATATTGTCTTTATTCATTCTCTCCGGCCAGTCAGGCTGATAAAAAGCCTCCATGTCAACCGTGAATACAGCATCTTTCTCATTGCACACAAATTCACTCTCAATGCTTGATACATTATAAATCTTGCCATTATAGCTCATGTAAATTACATGGTCTTTTCGTGTAGCAAGCTTATATATTCCAATACCTGAAACAACCAGTACAATTCCAAGAACAACTCCAATTATTGCAAGTCTGATTCTAATCTGTCTGCGACGTTTCTGTTTTGCTCTTACTCTCCTGTCCTCAGATTCATTGTCTTTTTTATTGTCTTTATTATTCTTTTTATTATTGCTACCAGGCTTTTTTGTCTCACTGCCCTGTTTCTTACTGACAGTCCCGCTTTGCACCTTTTTATCAGAAGAAGCAGACTCTTTTAATTTAGCCTGCTTCTCTTCATACGCTTTTTTTCTTGCCAGGTAGTCACTGTTATTAACCAAAACAACCGGTCCGTCACAACGTGGGCACGAAGCACCCTCATATTCCTGACCACATTTCAGACATAACATAGGCATCCCTCTTTTTATAAGATTGTAGTTAGAAACGAAGCTTTTCCTCGAAATAAGCTTTCAAATCAGAAATCTTAATTCTTTCCTGCTCCATTGTATCTCTGTCTCTTACTGTTACAGCACCATCTTCTTCTGACTCGAAATCATATGTAATACAGAATGGTGTACCAATCTCATCCTGTCTTCTATATCTCTTGCCAATATTGCCTCTGTCATCAAACTCACAGTTATAGTACTTTGAAAGCTCTGCATAAATCTTTTCAGCACCCTCATTAAGCTTCTTTGAAAGTGGAAGAATACCAATCTTTACAGGCGCCAGAGCAGGATGGAAATGAAGCACTGTTCTTACATCTCCTCCCTCAAGCTCTTCCTCATCATAAGCTGCACAAAGGAATGCAAGAGTAACACGGTCAGCACCAAGTGATGGTTCAATAACATAAGGGATATATTTCTCCTTGCTCTCATCATCAAAGTAAGCCATATCTTCACCTGAAACAGTCTGGTGCTGTGTAAGATCATAATCTGTTCTGTCAGCAATACCCCAAAGCTCACCCCAGCCAAATGGGAAGAGGAACTCAATATCTGTTGTTCCCTTAGAGTAGAAGCACAGTTCTTCCGGAGAATGGTCACGAAGTCTCATCTCATCCTCTTTAATTCCAAGACTCAATAACCAGTCACGGCAGAAACCTCTCCAGTACTGGAACCACTCAAGGTCTGTACCAGGCTTGCAGAAAAACTCCAGCTCCATCTGTTCAAATTCCCTCGTTCTGAAGGTAAAGTTACCAGGTGTAATCTCATTTCTGAAAGACTTTCCAATCTGACCGATTCCAAATGGGACCTTCTTTCTTGATGTTCTCTGGACATTTTTAAAGTTTACAAATATACCCTGCGCTGTCTCAGGTCTTAAATATACTGTGTTCTTGGCATCCTCAGTTACACCCTGAAATGTCTTAAACATAAGATTAAACTGTCTGATGTCTGTGAAATTGTGCTTGCCGCATGTAGGACAGCAGATATTCTTCTCATCAATGAAATTCTTCATCTGCTCCTGTGTCCAGCCATCTACTGAACCGCCAAGATCATAATTATTCTCATCTGCCCAATCCTCGATGAGCTTGTCTGCCCTGAATCTCTCATGACAATCCTTGCAGTCCATCAATGGATCTGAGAAGCCGCCAAGGTGACCTGATGCAACCCATGTCTGTGGATTCATAAGTATAGCACAGTCAACACCGACATTATATGGGCTTTCCTGTACAAACTTCTGCCACCATGCCTTCTTAACATTATTCTTAAGCTCCACACCGAGATTACCATAATCCCATGTGTTAGCTAATCCGCCATATATTTCTGAACCAGGATAAACAAAGCCTCTTGCTTTCGCTAAAGCAACTATTTTCTCCATTGTCTTTTCCATAAAAACAATCCTCCATGTAATAATAAACTTAAAATATTTTACAGTATTTATATTTTTTTTGCAACTAAGTTATGTATTTGATGTAAATGCCTGTCACATAAACACTAATCCATCGAAAGCATCTCACTGGATTTAAACTTCTTATCAAAGGCTGTGCTGCAGATTCTCTGGGAAACCAGCTTAAGTTCCAAAAGAACCTCATCACTTACAGAAAATGTAAACAGCTTATTTAAAGGTGCTGTCACTATGTACTGCAGTGTATATAATGTGGAAGGACTTATACGTACTCCATCATATATGTCATTAGCACATTTTCTGCAGTAAACACCATACCCTGATAGGGAATACACGGTTAAGTCGTCCTCTTTCCCACATCCGTGGCAGGTAAAGAAGTCCGGACATTCACCATTCATAGCTATCATCCTGAGCTCATAAATATATCTTATAAGCTGATTTTTTATGTTTTTATTGGCTAAAGCCTTTAATGAAATATACAGTAGGTTTATGCTGTCCTTTGCATCAAGATTCTCCCTGCCATAATAATCTGCAATCTCTGCAAGGTAACACGCATAACATACCGCATCCAAATCACTGACAATCTCTTCAAAATATGTTTTTGCGCTGGCCTTATAAATGGTGTAGGAGTCTCTTCCACGATAAACCTCAAAGGTTCCAAAAATAAAAGCTCTGGTTATTCCTACCAGTGGACTGTTTGGTTTTCTTGCACCTTTGGCAAATGCAGATATTTTGCCAAACTCTCTGGTGAGCAGAACTATTCTTCTGTCATATTCGCCAACAGGCATCGCTGAAAGAATAATGCCTGTAACCTCAAAAACCTCCGACACCGCCGGCTCCTTTCTGACTACTTCTCATTACTTTTCTTATCCAGTCCAAAATTCTTGATGAGAATATCACTGTCACGCCATTCCTTCTTAACCTTAACCCATAACTGAAGATTCACCCTGGTATCTAACTGTCTTTCAATTTCGTATCTGGCATTAGTACCGATTTTCTTAAGCATCTCTCCGCCTTTACCTATAATAATTCCCTTATGGGAATCACGCTCACAGATAATCGTAGCCTGAATATCAGTTATCATCCCCTTAGGAGAACGTCTCTCCTTAAAGCTGTCAATTACCACAGCTATTCCATGTGGAATTTCGTCATTTAACGCATGCAGTGCCTTCTCTCTGATAAGCTCTGCCACAATCTGCTTCTTCGGCTGGTCGGTAACTGTATCTTCATCATAAAACATCGGACCGTATGTCAGATATTTAAATATAACATCTATTAAGACGTCAACATTTTTTCCGTCTCTTGCACAGACCGGTACAATTTCGGTAAAATTAAGCTGCTTTCTGTAACAGTCAATTACAGGCAAAAGTTCTTCTTTCTTTATTGTGTCAGTCTTATTTATGACAAGAATGATTGGAGCCTTTGCCTGCTTAAGCTTCTCGATAATATGCTCTTCACCTGCTCCAATATAGGTCGTAGGCTCAACCAGCCAGCATATTACATCCACCTCACCGATTGTTTTTTCTGCCGTAAAAACCATATTTTCCCCAAGTTTATTCTTAGCCTTATGAATACCGGGAGTATCCACAAAAACAATCTGACCTCTCTCTTCTGTATAAACAGTCTGTATTCTGTTTCTGGTGGTCTGCGGTTTATTTGATGTAATTGCTATCTTCTGACCTATTATTTTGTTCATAAGAGTTGATTTACCCACGTTGGGTCTGCCAATCAGGGTCACAAAGCCTGATTTTGTCTGTGTATCTTCTGCCTTTGCTCCACCGGTAATACCACTGGCTTTAAGCATTTCATCTAAATTCATCAAAATTCCTCCTGTTTGGCACAACCATATATAATAAGCGGCTTTATCTCATCGAATAAATCCTCTTCATCCTGTATCTTATCCTGATTTCCCACAACGCACAGGTAATTCTGTTTCATGGCACATTCAATATATGGAGCCAGAGCTCTGATACTGTTTACATCAGCATTAAGAATTTCTTCTCTCTCTTTTCTTAAGAATTCATAATCAGTATTGCTTATATATGCCCCAAAGGATCTGACTCCCTTGGCTGAAGGGTTAAGCGGAGCATCAACCTCGCCTATTGTTCCGATTATAAATTTCACCATATCCCGCTCACTCACATTAAAATTCTTAACGTACTCAGCGGCCTCCTCAAATATGCTGTTAGTTTCCCTTAAGTTAGGATCTCTGTAGGAAACCATATAGACATCACCATTTCTGTAAAAACCACTCATACAACCGTATGCACCGCCCTTTACCCTTACATTAATCCACAGATAGTCATAAGAAAAAATAACCTTTAGTACCTTGAGAGCTCCCGTATATTTGTAACCCTCTTTGGCAAAATTGCCACATCTTGAAACATACTGAACCTGTGCAGAGGATGTATAACCTTTCTTTATGTTTAAAGGTGCAAACACTCTGTCTGCCACATCTAAGACAATGTCAGGCAGTTCTTTTGCAAACTTTTCAAATGCTTCGCTAAACTTCACAAAGCCCGCATCATCTGCTGTGTAACTCACAATCAGGTTGCTCTTATTGAAAATATATCTTACAAGTAAATCAAGTTTATCAGCTATATCTTCCTTTTTTTCCTCAAACTCATCATCCAGCTTTTGAATTAATTGGTAGAAATAATATCCTCTTGTAGTATTTGAGTAATAGGCTGTCCTTGAATACTGTGCCATACAGTTTAGCATTGCCACTGAATGACCTGAACTCATCATTGTGCTTTCCATTCTGGAGCGTATTCTTGCAATTATTTCCTTAAGCCTTTTGTATTCATGGAACTTTGTATGATATATTATCTCATTCATCATTTTCAAAACAAATGGTATTTTTTCATACAATGCCTTTCCTTTTACTTCGTAGAGAATACTGCATTTATCTTTATCAACAGTATCCGAATAAACTGCTGAATCTGTTGAGATTCCGCCACAGTTTATATTTATCTCATTGGAAAGTTCCGCATAATCATAGCTATCCGTATCCATAAGTCCCAGAGTTGAAGATAAAATTCCTAAATATGGAAGGAGCTCGTCCGGCACATTCTTACAGTCAAATGCCAGCATGATATATGCAATTCCGTTAGTAAAAAGATTACTGTGGATTACACCGGTTCCTGAAACTGTCTTATGATCTATATAGAGTTTCTGCGGTTCCTTATCAATATCTTCTATTCCAAGCATAGGAATAGATTGTAAATCCTCCTGGCTGGATGGCTCATCCTGGTATTCTTTTAAGTGCTTTGTGTCACTTACAATCTTTTCTAACTCTTCCACTGAAAGACTTGATTTAATATTCTGTAACCTCTGCCTTTCCTTATTCTCCTGTTCCCTTTCAAGACCATATTTCGGAATAAGGCTAAGAACAAGCTCATGGTTATTTTCAAGAATATTTTTCCTGATTGTATCCTCAAAAAGCCCATTTTTCATCTCTTCTTTTATTAAGGCAAATGTTTCTCCTGCCTCAACATGGATAAATGGCTTAGATGAATCATAGAGCCAGCTGTCCATCATTGTAAGATAATACATAAGTCCTTTCGGATATGGGCCGTAGTCAGCCTCTCTGTATTTGAACTCGTAGTAGTTAATTCCAGCCTCAAGCATTCTCCTGCTTATACCCTCATCTGCAAGCTTTTTCAGGGTATTCTCTATTATGGAAACAAACTCTTCATTCTTGTCCTGATTAGCATTCTTAGCAATAATTGAGTACACCGGCTGAAGCAGTGAAGTCTCAAAATTACTGTAAATATCTGTACCTATTCCCGCATCAATCAGTGCCTGCTTTAAAGGTGCTCCCGGAGCCAGTACAAGTGCATAATCAAGTATCTGCATGGCAAGATAATTCTTTGCATCAAGAGAGGTGGAGCAGACAACATTGTAGGAAAGGTAGGTGTTATCCTCCAAAGACTCGTCCTCTGTCACTGCGTATTCTCTCACATCGGTTACAGGCTTATCAAATGGCTTCTGTAACGGGATAAATGAATCAATAGCCACATCATTTTTATCGAAATCTGATAAGTATTCTCTGTCCAGATAATCAAGTCTTTCCTGAACATCAACATCACCATAAAGATAGATGTAACTGTTCGCAGGGTGATAGTATTCCTTATGATATGCCAGGAAATCTTCATACTTAAGATCCGGTATAACCTCAGGGTCTCCACCTGATTCATATCTGTACACCGAATCAGGGAACAGTCCGACGAATGTATACCTTGAAAGTACATCATCTGCTGAAGAAAATGCGCCCTTCATTTCATTAAACACAACACCGTTATATCTTAACTCAGAATCAACGCTATCAAGCTCATAATGCCATCCTTCCTGACGGAATATCTCTTCATGCTTATAAATGTCAGGATAGAATACAGCATCCATATATACATCCATAATATTTTTAAAATCTGACATATTGCAGCTTGCAACAGGATATACGGTCTTATCCGGATAAGTCATGGCATTAAGAAATGTATTAAGTGAACTCTTACACAACTCAACAAACGGATCCTTTACAGGATATTTTCTCGAACCGCAAAGGGTTGAATGTTCGATTATATGCTGCATTCCGGTATCATTAGTAGGAGGTGTCTTAAATCCTATGGAGAACACCTTATTGTCATCATCGTTAGATATTACTGCTATTCTTGCTCCACTTTTCTTATGTTTCAGTACGATACCTACAGAGTTTAAATCCTCCAGCAATTCGATACTTTTAACTTCATAAGCTTCATAGTTCAACTCTTTAATCTGTTCTAATCTCTGTTCCAAATTCATTATGTTTCTTTGTACTCCGTTCAAATTTATTTCATCCACTGACGAACAAGTGCTATTTCCTTTGCATATCCTTCATCATCATTAGGTGTTTCCAGAATAAACGGTTTATTCTGCAATGCCGGGTGAGTAATTACGGCCTTTAGAGCTTCCACTCCTATCTCTCCCTCGCCAAGCTTCTGATGTCTGTCCTTGTGTGCTCCCAGCACATTCATACTGTCATTAAGATGCACCGCGCACAGTCTGTCTAATCCGATTATTCTGTCAAATTCCTTAAGCACCTCATCAAGATTATTCACTATGTCATATCCGCCGTCCCATATATGACAGGTATCCAGACATACTCCAATCTTATCCTTAAGCTCTACCTTGTCGATAATAGCTTTTATCTCTTCAAAGTTTCTCCCAACCTCAGTTCCTTTTCCTGCCATGGTTTCAAGAAGCACCACTGTATGCTGTTCCTTAAAGCATGCACTGTTAATGGCATCTGCAATAATCTGTATTGCCTCTTCACTTCCCTGTCCCACATGAGCTCCCGGATGGAAATTATAGTAATTACCCGGAAGATATTCCATTCGCTTCAAATCATCAGCTAACATCTCCCATGAGAACTTCCTTATATCTTCTTTGGCTGCACACACATTCATAGTGTATGGTCCGTGAGCTACCAGCTTTCCGAAATTATTCTCTTTCATGAATTCCATCAGTGCCGCTGCATCATCCGGGTCAATGGCTTTAGCCGAACCGCCTCTTGGATTTCTTGTAAAGAATGCAAATGTATCTGCGCCAAGCTTTTTCGCATTCTTTCCCATTGAAAGAAATCCACCTGATGTAGATAAATGATTCCCAATATAAATCATAATTAAACCTCCGCTGCTGTAATTTTACCTGCGATGGCACTTGCCGCCGCTGTCGCAGGAGAAGCAAGGAATATCTCAACCTTTGATGTACCCATTCGTCCTAAGAAATTGCGGTTATTAGTTGCAACAACCCTCTCTTTGTCTGTAAGGATTCCACCTGTTCTTCCGCAGCACAGGCCACATCCCGGATGTGTTATGATAGCTCCCGCTTCAGCAAGTATTCCAAGTGTTCCGTCTTCAAGTGCCTCCTTATAAATCTTTCGGCTTGCAGGTGTTACAATAAGCTTAACAAAAGGTGCAACCTTTTTACCATTTAAAATCTTTGCTGCGCACTGTAGGTCTTCCAACCGTCCGTTAGTGCATGAACCGATAAATACCTGATCAATCGCTGTATCTTTAAAATCACTTACAGGCTTTATATTATCAACCTGTGAAGGACATGCAAGTACAGGCACCAACTCCTCTGCCCTGTAGTTTAATTCCCTTACATATATTGCATCTGCATCTCCCACAAGATCTTTTTGTGTCTCGCTAAGCTCAATTCCACAATACTCTGCTGTTTTATCATCAGGTGTAAACAATGCACATTTTGCACCTGCTTCAATAGCCATATTAGACATTGTCATTCGGCTTGAAACTGACATTTCTCTGACTGTGCTTCCTGTAAACTCAAGTGCCTGATAGGTAGCACCGTCAGCTCCCAAATCGCCGATTATTCTAAGAATAATATCCTTTGATTTAACATTGGAAGGAAGCTTTCCTTCAATGTTAACCTTAATCGTCTCAGGAACCTTTACCCACATCTGACCTGTTCCCAAAACGCTTGCCATCTCTGTATAACCTATTCCTGATGAAAATGCTCCAACACATCCGTATGTTGTTGTATGGCTGTCTGTACCAAATGCTATATCTCCGGGCTTAACATATCCGGCTTCTGTCATAAGCTGATGGCATATTCCGTCTGAACGGTGTATATTCTTCATGCCGTACTTTTCAACAAATTCATTACCTATCCTGAAATGTCTGGTGTCATCCACCTGACTTGCAGGAACCAGATGATCATATATAAGTACCGCCTTGTCAGGATCCCAGATTTTTGTAAATCCCATTTCCTCAAATTTATCTTTTACGAAGGGAATAAATATATCATGAATCATTACACGGTCAACATTAACCGTTACGATGTCTCCCGGCTTTACTTCCCTGCCTATATTATTGCCAATAATTTTCTCAATAATTGTATGTCCCATAGTAATTCCTTTCCACACTCAGTCTAATCCGTTACGCTTTCTCATTGCTTTAACAAGTCCTCCGGCATTCAGTATCTCAACTAAATTGTCAGGAAGCGATGCGATAGGATACTCTTTTCCATTATGGGTAATCTTAGCATTAAGCTCCACTTCTATGGTATCTCCCTCAGAAACAGCATCTCTTAAATCAGCATTTTCAATAAGCATAAGACCGTTATTGATTGAATTTCTAAAGAATATTCTGGCATAGGATTTTGCTATTACACACTTAATTCCAAGTGCCTTGATAATCTCCGGTGCCTGCTCTCTTGATGAGCCACAGCCGAAATTCTTTCCTGCAACAATTATATCTCCCGGATTAATCTGGCCTGCAAGCTCCGGTCTTAACGGTGAAAAAGCATATGGCTTCATATCCTCTACTGACTTAAGTGCAAGATACTCTGTAGGAATAATAATATCCGTGTCAATATCGTCACCTAAAAGCCAGACCTTACCTGAAAAAATATCATTCATTATTACATCCTCCTGGTCGTATTTAGTCTTTAAAAATATCTGGTTATATACCATGAATTAGTTGCATTAAGGGTTTCCTCTGTTATTTTCCGTCCCCAAGTAATCTGACATGTTTTGTAATCTGCATTGCATTCCACTACAACTATATAATCATTTCCCTTTTCAATAACTATCGCAGAATGGGTATCATTGTTCATTCTCACGTGGTCTCCCACTCTTACCTGATTAAAATCGGTAAATGAATTAACCGGTGCATCAGCGCCAAATATGCAGTCACTGATAAGACTCGCAAAACCAAGGCACTGTGTGCCAAGCTCATACCATTTATAATGACTAAACGCTGTATTAGTTACACCTTCATACTTATTACAATACCTTGTATCCGGAGATTCATGTTCACATGGTTCATCGGAAATCCCTCCGTTATTCCAATACTTTCCCTCCGGAAAATCTTTTCTTAACTGTTGAAAAACGGCATCAATTTCATCATCAGACAGAGCTTCACATTGTTCCCTGGTTACCCATTCCGTGCCATTCCATGCACTGGAATAATTCTTACCATTAAACTTCTGCGTCTCATACTCCTGCATTGATTCGTATATTCTATGTTCTTCCGTTTCAGACTCAGAAAAGAATGTTTCCTGTTCTGTTGAAGTCTCGGCCGGTGTTTCCAGGGCGGCCTCTGTTTCAGTTTCCAAAGATGAAACAGTCGTCTCATTTTTTTCTTTGCTGACCGAACATCCTGACAGGAAAATCATCATTAAAAGTAGCACAAGTCCCTGCAAAAAACACGTTTTTTTCATATCATAAAGATTCCTCTGAATATTTTTCTTACTTGCATTTTATAACATATCTGCAGTTGTTATCACACCTGTTATTGCCGAAGCAGTTACCGTTGCAGCAGATGCCAGATACACAAACGAATCCTTGTGTCCTGCACGTCCTTTAAAGTTTCGCGTTCCGGTGCTGATAAGTGTTTCTCCCTCGCCGATAACGCCCTGACAGCTTCCCCAGCATACTGAACAGTTTGGATTCATTACAATCGCACCAGCGTCCATAAATATGTCGATAAGACCTTCCTTCATAGCCTGAATATATACCTCACGGCTTGCAGGAACAACAAGGAAGCGAACCTTAGGGGCTACCTTCTTACCCTTAATTATCTGCGCTCCCACTCTTAAATCCTCTATTCTTCCGTTATTACATGAGCCTAAAAATGCCTCGTCAATCTTAACTCCGAGAGATTCCTTTGCAGGTACCACGCTGTCAACAAAATGTGGTTTTGCAACTATCGGCTGGATGGTTCCAAGGTCAATATCATAAACCTTTTTAAAGACTGCATCGTCGTCACTCCTAAAGCAGTTATCCGGATTGGCCTCTCTACCATGCTCAGAAAGATATTCAAGCGCAACATCATCAACTTCCATGAGAGCTGTCTTAGCACCAGCTTCAACACAGAGATTACAGATAGAGATTCTGTCACTCATTGTAAGTGAATGTAAGCCTTCCCCTGCAAATTCCATTGCCATATAGTTAGCACCATTGGCACTTATCATACCAATTATTGTAAGAATAAGATCTCTTGCATACACTCCCCCAGGAAGCTTTCCAGTAAGATTAAATCTGATTGTTTCCGGAACCATAACCCATGATGTTCCTGTAACCATGGCATAGAGATAATCTGTACATCCAACTCCTGTTCCAAACGCACCTAACGCACCATACGCACAGGTATGGCTGTCAGCACCAAAAATAAGTTCTCCGGGATTTACATGTTTTTCCATCATTATCTGATGGCACACACCCTCACCCTCATAAAATTTAATATTGTTAGCCTTGGCAAAATCCCTCATTTTCTTGTGGGATGCTGCTGTCTTAGGGCTGTCTGCAGGGATATTATGGTCAACTATCCATACAAGCTTATCTACATCTGCAATGTGTGGATTTTTAAGTTGGTTGTACATATCTATTGTAAGATGTGTTGTTCCATCATTGCTCATAAGTCTGTCAAGCGTAACAGTTGCTATATCTCCTGCCTTAACACTAGAAAGCCCCGCCGCGCGGGCAATTATTTTCTCAGCTATTGTCATTCCCATATCTTTTTCCTCTCCTACCTGTTTAATGAAGCTATCAGACCACCCTGATTAAGAATCTCCTGCATTTTTGCCGGAAGCTTTGTACAAGTATATGTTTTTCCGTTAGCAGTAATAATTCCGTCATCCAATGACAACTCACAATCATCACCATTCTTAACCTCATCATACAAATCATTACAGATGATAACAGGCAAACCTATATTAATTGAATTTCGGTAAAATATTCTTGCAAATGACTTTGCAATAACAGCCTTAACCCCCAATGCCTTCAATACGCTCGGAGCCTGCTCTCTAGATGAGCCGCATCCGAAATTATCACTCGCAACCACAAAATCTCCGGGTTTAACATTTGCCGCAAAATCTGGATCCAACGACTCAAATGTATGGCTCTTCATCTCATCAATTGTTGGAAATAGTAGATACTGTGATGCGATAATCTGGTCAGTATCAACATCTTTATCAAATCTGAAAATCTTTCCCATAAAAAAACTCCTTAACGCAATATGTAATATATTTATCCATGATATTTCTCATGAACATATTGTTTCTATTTTATCGCAAACTACTGCTATTTGCAAATATTTACAGATTAAATTAAAACAGGTGATTGCGAAACGACGTAAATTAAAAACGGACGCTTCGCAATCACCTACTTTTTAGTAATTCTTTGCTTGTGACATTCTCTCGCTTTCCTCTGCATCCTTCTTCGTTCTGTGAACCGTTCCAGCCAGATGATGAGGTGGTGCGTAAATAGAGCTTACCTTAAGTGGTGTTCTTCCGATATTTATTACATTATGCCAGGTTCCTGCAGGAACAAATATGGTATCTCCAATACAACATTTTTTTTGATAATCCATAGAATTTTTACATTTTCCCATCATCACAACTGCCATTCCCTGCTCAATCCTGATAATCTGGTCTGTATCAGGATGATTTTCTATGCCAATATCAGAGCATTGAGGAATACTCATAAGTGTCATCTGAACATTATTTCCTGTCCACAGGGTAGTTCTAAAAAATGTATTCCTCATGGCTTTTTGCGAAACATTTACAGTATAAGGCTTAATTACACAGTCTGTCTGTGTTCTGAAACAATCCTCATTCATATTTCAACGTCCATTATTTGCTCTATGTATATTATGCAGCAATATCAACAATGTTCTTAATTGACATTTTTAACATATTTTACTTTTGCATCACTTATCTTTAACAGACCGCCACAGTATGGACAAACTTCACTTTGAGCTGTGTTTGGAGCACCACAGCCCGGACATTCACTATACAAAGTCATCGTTACATTTGATAACTTATCAGGATTCTGTTTGAAATACCTGTATGCATCATTTTGCTTTTTGGTTCCTCCAAGAATACCCCAATAAAACAGTCCATAAAAGCACAGAAGGAATAATATGATTGGTGCCATTGGCCAATTAATTGTTGTTTTCGCCAAATCATCCATAACAGAGTTCCATGCATATTGAAGGGCATCTGCTAAATTCTGACCTGCCATGCCCTTATGAAAGTTCTTGAGCAGCTTATCAAATGTATCATCTGACATACATTTGGTGGTATCATCACCGCAATACATATCATATTCCCAATCTAAGAAGCCATCCTTATCTTGTGCAGAAAATACTATAACCATGGCAGTTTCATCATGTCCGTATGCATAATATAATTCTTCTGAATAAACCTCCAGACTGCTATAATGCATTTTCCACTCAAAGGTCTCGGTGTAAACTGCGACCGGCATTCCCGATTTATCGTAAACTTCTTCCAAAAGCTTTAAAACTTCCTGTTCCTCGGCATCAGTCATTAAATCAGCTCTATCCTGAATATATATACGTTTAGGATTACCTGAAACCTTTCCTCCAATATTGATCATCGAAGACATGAAACCGCATACCATAATCAGCATATGAAGGGTAATAAATACTAACGCAAATATCTTTACAAAATTCCATCCGCTTGTTGTTCCATAATCCTTATTACTTGTATAGCATGTATGTAATCTTCCTGACCTGTCATAATACGAACGGTTATAACAGCCTGAAAATGGTTTCTTTGAAGTTCTTCCTGACCCTCCTCCACGTGATCCTCCCGAGCTTCTTGAGCCTCCGCTTCTGCCAGAACCACCACTTCTTGAACCTCCCCCATGTCTACCCATTTTTTATTCCTCCTCTAATATTGTTTATCAATATTTCCCTTTCATTCTGTAAAAAAGTCTCATTAGCGCTCATTATACCATAATTTGCACTCCATTATCTATGTGTAATATTTAAATATTTCAGATTTGTTTCTTGTAAAAAATGGCGTCAAAGATAACAAACAAAAAGCTGCCGCTCTACGAAATCTTATCCGTTAAAGCGACAGCCCTTATATTACTTAAACAATCCCTTTTTCTTAGTATGTCTTTCTGCTCCGGTAAGAGCCTTATCGTATTCTAAAAGAGCTTCCTTCTGCTCATTTGTAAGCTTGGTTGGGATATCAACAATCAGTGTTATGTACTGATCGCCTCTGACCTGAGGATTCCTTAATGTTGGCATTCCTTTTCCTTTAAGCCTTACCTTTGTTCCTGATGCAGTGCCCGGCTTTACCTCATAGATAACCTCGCCGTCAACAGTTTTAACATTAACCTCTCCACCAAGAACAGCAGTTGGATAACTGATAACAACATTAGAGAAAACATTGTATCCGTCCCTCTCAAAAGTAGAATCTGAAGAAACCATTACAGTAACTAACAAATCTCCCCTTGGTCCGCCATTTATGCCCGGTTCACCCTTGCCCGATATTCTGATACTCTGACCGTTGTCAATACCAGCCGGGATATCCACTTCAATTGTCTTTTTGTTGCTGACATATCCGGTACCATAGCAGTCAGGACATTTCTCTCTTATTATCTTTCCTGTTCCACGGCAGTCAGGACATGTCTGCTCACTTCTCATCATTCCCAGGAATGACTGCTGTGTTACTGTTATTCTGCCTCGTCCACTACATTTGCTACAGGTTTCAGGCGATGTTCCAGGCTTTGCACCTGTTCCGTTACATTTGCTGCATGAATCCTTAATTGTGACATCTATATTCTTCTTAGTTCCTTTTACAGATTCCGCAAATGTAATGCGTACACTATATCTTACATCAGCACCTCTTCTTGGTCCATTGCTGTTTCGTTTGCTTCCTCCACCGAACATACCACCAAAAAGATCTCCGAAAATATCTCCCATATCCCCGAAGTCAAATTCCATACCACCGGCTCCTCCGCCAGCTCCACCTTCAAATGCAGCGTGACCAAACTGATCATACTGTCTTCTCTTATCAGGGTCACTCAATACGGCATACGCCTCTGAAGCCTCTTTAAACTTAGCTTCAGCTTCCTTATCACCCGGATTGGTATCAGGATGATATTTCTTAGCAAGCTGTCTGTATGCCTTCTTTATAGCAGAATCATCAGCATCTTTTGATATGCCTAACACCTCATAATAATCTCTTTTATCTGCCATGATACTCTCTTCCTCTCAACTAAAATACCAAAACTGCACAGGGCAAAAGCCCCATGCAGTATAAATATTGCAATATTCCTTAATCATTTTCTAATTACCCAATTATTTAATGATTAAATAATATTTCTGATTAAACTTCCTTGTAGTCTCCATCAACTACATCATCTCCATATGGAGCGCTTCCTGCGTCTGCGCCTGCTGCACCGTCAAAGCCTGCACCCATGTCAGGACCTGCACCAGCACCAGCCTGCTGAGCCTCATACAGCTTTGCAAAAAGCTTCTGTGCACTTTCCATAAGCTTCTCCTTAGCAGCCTTAATCTCATCTACCTGAGCATCTGTCATGTTCTCAGCGTCACTACCATCAACTAATGACTTAAGAGCATCAAGATCTGCCTGAACTGCTGCTTTGTCAGCCGGATCAAGCTTATCGCCTGCTTCATCCATTGCCTTCTGTGTCTGGAAAACAATTGAATCAGCATCATTGCGTGTATCAATTGCGTCCTTACGCTTCTTATCCTGAGCCTCGAATTCAGCTGCTTCCTTAACTGCCTTCTCAATATCCTCATCAGACATATTAGAACCTGCAGTAATTGTTATATGCTGCTCCTTACCTGTTCCAAGATCCTTAGCAGATACATTTACGATACCGTTAGCATCAATATCAAATGTAACCTCAATCTGTGGAACACCCCTTCTTGCTGGTGGGATACCATCAAGTCTGAACTGTCCAAGTGACTTGTTATCCTTGGCAAACTGTCTCTCACCCTGAACAACATTGATATCAACGGCTGTCTGATTATCTGCTGCTGTAGAGAATACCTGACTCTTCTTTGTAGGAATAGTTGTATTTCTCTCAATAAGTCTTGTAGCAATTCCACCCATTGTCTCAATTGAAAGAGAAAGTGGAGTTACATCAAGAAGAAGGATTTCACCGGCACCTGCGTCACCTGCAAGCTTACCACCCTGAATAGATGCACCAATAGCAACACATTCATCAGGATTCAAAGACTTGTTAGGCTCATGTCCTGTCAACTGCTTAACCTTATCCTGAACAGCAGGAATTCTTGTTGAACCACCTACAAGTAATACCTTAGATAAATCTGAAGCTGTAAGACCTGCATCTGAAAGAGCATTTCTAACAGGCTCAGCTGTCTTCTCGACTAATGCATGTGTCAACTCATCAAACTTAGCTCTTGTAAGAGTCATGTCAAAATGCTTTGGTCCTTCAGCAGTAGCTGTGATGTATGGAAGGTTAATGTTAGTTGTTGTGGCAGAAGAAAGCTCCTTCTTAGCCTGCTCAGCTGCAGCCTTCAATCTCTGAAGTGCCATTGTATCTTTAGAAAGATCAACGCCTTCCTTGGCCTTAAAATCTTCAAGCATATAATTTGTGATTACTTCATCAAAATCATCACCACCAAGTCTGTTATTACCTGCTGTTGCTAAAACTTCAATTACGCCGTCACCGATTTCAATAATGGAAACATCAAATGTACCACCACCGAGATCGTATACCATAATCTTCTGCTCTTTCTCGTTATCAAGACCATAAGCTAAAGCTGCGGCTGTTGGCTCGTTGATAATTCTCTTAACATCAAGGCCTGCAATCTTACCTGCATCCTTTGTTGCCTGACGCTGTGCATCGTTGAAGTAAGCAGGAACTGTGATAACAGCCTCTGTTACCTTCTCACCAAGGTAGCTTTCAGCATCTGCCTTAAGCTTCTGAAGAATCATGGCTGATATTTCCTGTGGAGTATACTTCTTATCATCAATAGTTACCTTATAATCTGTTCCCATATGTCTCTTGATAGAAGAGATTGTTTTGTCAGCATTAGTAACTGCCTGACGTTTTGCAGGATCACCTACTAATCTCTCTCCTGTCTTTGTAAATGCCACAACTGAAGGAGTTGTTCTTAAGCCTTCTGTATTAGCAATAACAACCGGCTTGCCACCTTCCATAACTGCAACACATGAATTTGTTGTACCTAAATCAATACCAATAATCTTTCCCATTTTTATATCCTTTCCGGGCTTTGCCCATAAAAATAACTAAAACTTTTACAACTAATACAATTAGTTAGCTACCTTCACCATACTGTGTCTTATAACTGTATCTCTGTAAGTGTAGCCCTTTTCAAATTCCTCAACAATGATGTTTTCGCCCACTGTTTCATCCTCAACATGCATTACTGCATTGTGAAGATCCGGATTGAATTCAACACCTACGGCCTCGATGATACTTACACCTGAATCTTCAAGCATCTTTATCATCTGCTTATAGACCATATCCATCCCTTTAACAAACGGATCTTCCATCTGTTCGTCAGAAACTGTTTTGAATCCTCTCTCAAAATTATCAACTATAGGAAGAAGCTTCTTGATAATATCTGTTGCTCCCATCTCAAACATTGATGACTTTTCTTTTTCAGTACGTTTTCTGAAATTATCAAACTCCGCCATCTGACGTTTTATTCTGTCCTGCAGGTCAGCTATTATTTCTGCCTGTGGATTTTTCTTATCTCCTGCATTTATGTCTTCTGCCTCATCAGTGGCTTCATTATCTGCCTCTGGTGCCTCATCATCTATGGCTTCAACAGTATCTTCAGAATTATCTGTGCTTTTTTCTAAAGTTTCATCTAACTCCTGATTTTTCTCTTCGTTCTTAGACACCCTTCTACCAACCTTTCTATGTTTTGTTAAATAAATCATCCAGCTGCGTTCTCATACTCTTAAGTGTCTCCACTACCTTTTCGTAATCCATACGCTTCGGACCGATTATACCGATTGTTCCCTTAGCTCCATCCTGAAGAGTGTAGGTTGCTGTTACAACACTGCAATCCTTCATGGAATCAACCGGAGTTTCATTTCCTATATATACCTGAATACCATGGTTGTCATCAGAGTCATCCATTATCTCTGTCGCATCGGACACAAGACCTGATAGACTCTGCTTTTCTTCCAAGGCATATATAAGCTCACTGGCTCTTCCGGAATCACTAAGCTCCGGATATTTAAAAATGTTCGTCGCACCGCTGGTGTAAATCTTAAGATTATCCTCTTTGCCTATAATATCAACTATTGCATCAAGTACCTCTTTAACAAGACCAACGTGCTCACTCGCCTGAGACTGCATTCTTGATACTATTCCTAAGTTCATCTGCTCTAAAGTAAGTCCTGTAAGAGTTGTATTAAACAAAATATTTAACTTAAGCAAATTCTCCTGAGTTATCTCTTCACTGACATGGATTACTTTATTACGAATCAGATTACCCTCCATGACAATAACCGCAAGAAGTTTCTGTGGCTCAAGTTGTGAAAGCTGTATAAACTTAAGTTTATTTCCTTTCACCTGTGGAGTTGTAATCATTGTCGCGTAATTCGTGTCATTGGCAAGTACCTTTGCGACATTCTGGAGAAGTTCTTCCACTCTGTCAACCTTTTCTGTCAGCATATCCTTCATGGAATTAACTTTTTCTTCCTTCTTAGCAAGCTCTGCTTCTTTATTGATAAGATCCTGCTCTTTCTGTGCCATAAGATCATCAACATAAAGCCTGTAACCCTTATCTGTCGGTATACGGCCTGCAGATGTGTGTGGCTGAACAATATACCCCAGTTCTTCCAAGTCAGCCATTTCATTACGGATAGTAGCTGAACTAAGCTTTAAATCCGTATATTTGGAAATAGTTCTCGAACCAACAGGTTCACCGGTTTCCAGATAATTCTGTATTATAGCTTTTAATATCTTAACCTTACGCTCATCCAGTTCCATCGCTACCTCCTTTATCTTTGTTAGCACTCAATTATTAGGAGTGCTAATACCGATACAAATAAAATATCACTCACTTCATTTATTGTCAACAACAATTACAATAAAATCTATAAACATTTTATAAACTATATTCCCTGCATTTTTTTGTCTCCGAATCACAATAGGGAAGTTCGGAGAACTTTCCTATTGTGATTCGGGTGTCAAAAGCCCATTATACAGAGTTGAATTGGCAAAGTGCACAAAAAAAAGATGTTGTAACCTGTTAGTACAACATCTTTTCAAGATACTATTATTACTTTTATTTAATTTCTTATTTATAGTCATATTCAATTGTAATGTTCCCACTGCAAACCCTTATATCCGCCAGTGCACCGCTGACAATCGGCATTGCAGGAGGAAGATGCCCAAAATCGCAGTCCATTATAACAGGAACATTATACTTTCTTAATGAATAGAGAACAGCCTCGTACTGGTCAAGGCCCATCATCTCCTGACCATATACATATGGTCTCCCAATAAGAAAACCTTTAACATTCTTAAACCATCCTGCATTATCCATCTGCCACATCGCTCTTCTTATTGAGAATACATTCAGATCACAGCTTTCCAAAAACCAGATAATTCCGTCGTCTGAATATTTATCATTAAAGTCTCCCACTTTATCAAATCTTGTGCCTAAAAGATTAACCAGACAATCCATACAACCGCCTGTAAGCCGACCATTAAAGCTAAGCTCTGCCTCATTGACCGGAATTATTCTCTCACCATCAAATACACGAAGCACCTTAGATTCGGTTATATTGTATTGCGGTGCAGGATTAGTTTCTGTCTTAAGAGAATCCTTTTCCCATCCTGAATATCCCTTTACAGTATGTATATCGCCCTTAAGAATATTATAAGTATCTTCCAAGGCTTCATGCCAGGGATTCATTCCAAATGTCGCTGCGCACGGACCATATATTGAAGCATTATCACAAATTGTGTTCTGTAGGAATGTAAAATTGGTATTATCTGAATATCCGAGATACCACTTAGGCTTAGCCGCTGTTATGGCATCAAAGTCAACATATTCAAGTATTTCGCACATCAATTCACCACCACCACAGGAAATCAAAGCCTCATTATCTTCTGATATGTACATTGAAACAAGCTCACTTGCGCATTCTTTCGGCGAATTACTAATTCCTATTCCGCTTGACATATAAACATTAGGTCCTAACAGTGCAGCATGACCTCTTGTGCCGAAATTGATTAAGGTCTGCTCAAATGCAGTTTTATATGGTTCTGTAGCACAGCCAAAAGACGGTGCAACAAATCCTATTGTTCCATTTTCTTTAAGAAATTCAGGATATCTCATATCAGGTAATTCTCCGGATAACTATAAATATTTCTTTACCATATTGATTGCGCCAGATATAATAACCGGTTCACAATGCTCATATATCCATGCAACTCTCTGTCCCGTATATGAATCATAATCACCATATTCCATAAGGACATTAAGAATCCCTCTATATTTTTCTTCAGCACATCTGCCCTTCTCGAGAACAAAATACAAAGTATCTGTCTTAGAATCTTTATACAGGCTGTTCTTAATGCCCCATGTCCTTGAAAGATGTCTGCACATTTCTTCAAAATCCTCAAATGTACTTATTCTGAACACCGCATATTCAGCCTTAACCAGGTTACCGCTTGTGTTCTTATCAATCACGGCAGCATTATCAGAAGACTCACCCTTTTTAGATATCTGGTTCTTCAGGCTCTCAAAAGGTGGGATTGGAGATAACTTATTATCTTTGTCACCATTCTTTATAATGTTACTCTTATTATTATCCTGTGGCTTAAGTCCAGACAAGGCTTTCGCAGCTCTTTCACCGGCCTGTTTCAGCATATTGGTAAAATCATCCTTGCCTGATGATATTGTCAGCAAAATAGAGTGATTAGCCTGAGGTGCCAGCTGTAATGACAATACAGCTCCCTCCATCTCTATATCAATAACCTTATGAGCTTCTTCCATAACAACATCTAATAGATTGTGAATCTTCTCTGTGTCATTTTTAAAGAAATCATCTAATGAAATATTGTTTTCTTCTAAATCCTCCTCATAAAGAAGGCACTGAAATTTCTGTTCGTCTATCTTTTTAAATTCCATATCTGTCACCTCATAATCTATGGTATAGGATATAATCACACATTTTCCTTAATTCTGTCAACAACTTTCGACACATGTGTATTCCAGTTCTTTATTTCTGATTCTGAAGAAAGTCTGTACGCATATCGTTCACTGTAAGCGTAGGCACAGGTTATTATCCTGTCCCTTTTTACAGAAGTATACGCTGTTACCGTAACATCTTCCCGCTGATTTGAAACATTAAAAAGTATTGCTCCCTCAACTGCCATACATATTTCAGTTGTTTTATCTGTTATATTCTGAGCAAGTTCTTTCAAATAAGGATTCTTCTTAATCAGCAATACAGAAACACCTGATAATGACTCCGGGATAAGACGTTTAACTTCAAACTCATACACTTTAATTCCAACCAGCCTGTTTCTAGGTATTGCTTTAAGTTCCTCAGAATACATTACCACAGCATCTGTCTCTCCACTTTTAAGTTCACGTAAGCAAAATGAAACGTTATCTTTTACATAGCAATGTACTGATTCATATAATTGTTCAAATTGTTCTGCAATAAGTTCTGATGTAGCATACACACATACATTAGATGAGTGTTTTTTATGAGTCTGACTCTTAAGCATAACAATTTTATTGTCACGTCTCTTAAAAGTTGCCCCAACCATTATTCCATCAGGTCTGCCATACTTAAGATACCAGTTATTTAAATCTTTCAGTTCAACAACTGCCATGTCAATTTTATCATCAGCAAAGGACCTGATAATCCGACCCATGCATTCTTCTGCATCACTGTTTAGTGATATATCTATTCCGGTCTTATATACTTTAAGACCCGGTTCTGACTTCTTTAGCATCTGCATTGCTTTCCTTGCTCTGTCCTCCGCAAGTCTGTTATTTAGAACGCCAATGCGGACGCTTAAATTATTTCGATCATTACTCATTAAATACTCCTACTCTTAGAATACTATTAGAGTATATCACATTATGAATACTAAGTGCACACTATATTATTATATTTATATAAATTAACTTTTATGTTTAAGAATCCTTAAGTAATAAATTTCTTATTTCCACAGTTCACGGTTGTTTTCTACCCAACCATGACACTTTCCACCGTCTGGACAGATTTTTTCACTGCGTGGCGTAATCCGGGACAAATGGAAAAAGGGCCACGCACCAATTCCTTAGTGCGACAGCCCTGACACTTTATCAATATGTACATAATTAGTTGTTAATGAATTTGCTTGCTTCATCATTCCAGCTGTAAAGCTTACGAACTTCCTCACCAACCTTCTCAGATGGATGCTCTGAAGCTAACTTTCTCATAGCCTTGAAGTGAACCTGTGAACCTGCATCAGACATATCAAGTAAGAAGTCTTTAGCAAACGTACCATCCTGAATATCAGCAAGAATCTTCTTCATTGTCTTCTTGGTCTCTTCTGTGATGATCTTAGGTCCTGTAATGTAATCACCATACTCAGCTGTGTTAGAAATTGAATATCTCATTCCTGCGAAGCCTGACTGGTAGATAAGGTCTACAATAAGCTTCATCTCGTGAATACACTCAAAGTATGCATTTCTTGGATCATAACCAGCCTCGCAGAGAGTCTCGAAACCAGCCTGCATAAGTGCACATACACCACCACAAAGAACAGCCTGCTCTCCAAAGAGATCAGTCTCTGTCTCTGTTCTGAATGTTGTCTCAAGAACGCCTGCTCTTGCTCCACCAATACCTAATGCATAAGCAAGAGCTAAATCTAATGCCTTACCTGTAGCATCCTGTTCAACAGCTACTAAACATGGAACACCCTTGCCAGCCTGGTACTCGGAACGTACTGTATGACCTGGTCCCTTAGGAGCAATCATAGTAACATCTACATTAGCTGGTGGCTTGATACATCCAAAGTGAATGTTGAAACCATGAGCAAACATTAACATATTACCAGCCTCAAGATTTGGCTCAATATCTTCTTTATACATCTTTGCCTGCTTCTCATCATTGATAAGAATCATGATAATATCAGCTTTCTTAGCAGCCTCAGCCGCAGTATATACTTCAAATCCCTGCTCAACAGCTCTCTTCCAAGACTTAGAACCCTCGTAAAGACCAATGATAACATTGCATCCTGACTCCTTTAAGTTCAAAGCATGAGCATGTCCCTGGCTACCATAGCCAATGATTGCGATTGTCTTACCGTCTAATAAAGATAAGTTACAATCTGACTGATAAAAAATTCTAGCATCTGCCATTTTAACAACTACCTCCAAAAGTAATTTAATATAATTTATTTTAAACTTGCAGCACCACGTGCAAGGCCTGTAATACCAGTTCTTGCCAGTTCTGTAATTTTAAAATCTTCCAATAAGCCTATAAAAGCATTCATCTTGCTAAGGCTGCCTGTAAGCGCTATAATCATTGAATCCTTTGACACATCAACAATATTAGCCCTAAAAATGTCTGCAATCGAAGATACCTTCTGTCTGTCCTCAGCTGCACACTCAACCTTAATCATTACAAGCTCACGGCAAACCGACTCATGAGCTGGAAGCTCAACTATTTCTTTAACATCGATAAGCTTGTTAAGCTGCTTCTGAATCTGTTCAAGAACATCATCATCACCTGTTACAGTAATTGTCATCCTTGAAAATTCAGGATCAAGAGTCTCTCCAACTGTTAAACTGTCTATGTTGTATCCTCTGCGGCTGAACAATCCGGCCACACGGCTTAATACACCTGCTGAATTCTCAACCAAAATGGAATATACTGCTCGTCTCATACTTACCTGTCCTCCGCCTTTCGGCAAAATCTAATAAAAAACCACACAACATTGTAGCAATTGTAAAAAATATTGTCAACCATACGATATTATGTTGGATTCAAAAAGCATATTGACCTTTGATCCTGACATAACGATATTATGCCGGCTTAACCGTGACCTTCTGAATCATCTTATTATCCACCGAATGAATACCAAACAAATAGCCCTTACATTCCGTTTCAAATTTCTCGTTATCATCAGGTATTTTGCCCAACTTGTATATCATATAACCGTTGATTGTATCTATATCCAACTCATCACAGTCAAACTTAATTCCTAATTTCTCCTCAATGTCTTCTAGCGGTGTCTGACCATCTACTATGTATGAACCGTCCTCCAAAAGGACGATCATCTCCTCTTCCTCATCAAACTCATCCTGAATATTACCGACTATCTCCTCTAAGATATCTTCCATGGTAATAATTCCGGCTGTCTGGCCATATTCGTCTACTACAACTGCCATATGAATTTTATTTTTCTGCATCTCATTGAATAGAGGGCTTAAATTGCGGGTTTCCGGAATACAATATGGCTCATACAAAATCTGTTTTTTTAACTGGCTTAAGGTCTCTGTCTTGTCAGAGCTTTCAATATAAAGCTTCAAAAAATCTCTGATATGTAATATACCAATTATATTATCAATATCCCCTTCATATACCGGGTATCTGGAATAATTCTCTTCCATCACACATGCATATGCTTCCTGCAATGTACTTTCGCAGTCTAAGGCAACTATGGCCTTTCTGTGAGTCATTACATCTGACACCTGTTTTTCTGCGAATTCAAAAATGTTAGAAATCATTTCAGCTTCATTTTCTTTTAAGACGCCCTGCTCATGGCTTTCATTGACCATGTCCATGATTTCTTCCGTAACATCTTCCTCTTTTTTCTTACCTTTAAACTTCTTAAAGATATTAGAAAATAATCCTTCCGTTTCCTCCGCGGGATGACCATCGTTCATTTGAAATATTTCCTTTCATATAAATATAAAAATTGACAAATTTTAGTATAGCACAAACCATTACTCCATTTCAAGACTAACCGACAATGCATGATTCACCTGTGTAAGCTTTTCATTATCCAGATGACATACCTTATCCTTCAGTCTCTTCTTGTCAATAGTTCTCAACTGTTCAAGCAATATAACTGAATCCTTTACTATATCATAATGCATAGAATCAATTTCCACGTGAGTTGGCAGTTTCGCCTTGTGCATTTTTGAAGTTATGGCTGCACATATTACAGTTGGACTGTGTTTATTACCGGTGTCGTTCTGGATAATAAGCACCGGTCTTATTCCTCCCTGTTCTGAGCCAACCACTGGTCTTAAATCTGCGTAAAATATATCTCCTCGTTTAACAACCACTTTAAATCACACTCCCAAAGCATTTACTTAATCTCTTTAACTTAAGTATTGCCAGCTTTCAGGTGCGTATTCATTAACTATGCTTTTTCAGACATTTTTTAAATTCCACTTCTCATGGAAATAATCATGGCTTCCGATATAAGCCCCATTTAAATAATAGTTTCTCGGAATTCGCTTTCCGATATCACACACAAATTCATAATTGAATGTGCCTGCAAGATCTGCAATTTCTTCCACAGAAATATATTCTTTTCCGTCAGTTCCGATTAAAGTTACAACATCCCCCCTTTTAATATCATCAATGTCAGTAACATCCACCATAATCTGATCCATGCATACTCTTCCAATAATAGGTGCTTTTTGTCCATTAATCAAAACATATCCCTTTGATGAAAGTGCTCTCGGATAACCGTCACCATATCCTATGGATACTGTTGCTATTCGTGTTTCCTTATATGTCACATAGGTTCCGCCATATCCTACTTCATTGCCTTTGGGCACAGTCTTTACCATTGTTACATGACTCTTCAGTTCGATTGCAGGCTTGAGCCTGATATGTTTTTTATCTACCTGCTCTGAAGGATACATTCCATAAAGGGCAATTCCTAAGCGTACAAGACCTGCATTAACATCAGGCATGTCAATTATTGCTGCACTGTTAGAACAATGCTTTATGTCAAAATATACTCCCTCTTCCTCTAATTTATTTACAAATTCATTAAAGCGTTTAACCTGTGCATAAGCCTTGCTTTTATCAGCTTCGTCAGCAGTCGCAAGATGTGTAAATATTCCTCTTGCCCGTAAATTTTGAAGTTTTTTAATCTTTTTTACTTCTTCAATGCTTGCATCATCAGGCTCAAAGCCTATTCTTCGCATTCCTGTGTCTATTTTTATATGGCAAAATGCTGTCTGCCCCATATTCTGCGCCTTGTCATTGAGTTCCCTTGCTGTTTCATAATCAAATACTGTAGCATCAACCTTATTACTAATCAGCGTTTCATATTCAGCAGGATCAACATAGCCCAAAATAAGAATAGGCTTATCAATGCCATTTTCCCTGAGATTAACAGCCTCGTCCAGTGTTGCAACAGCATAGGCATATACGTAGTCATACACAGCCTTAGAAACGGCCACATCTCCATGTCCATAGCCATCTGCTTTTACCACAGCCATTCCCAGACTATTCTTACCTGCTGCTGCCATTAGATTCTTAACATTACTAACTATATTATCAAGATTAATATCAGCATACACTCTGTAATATTTCTTTGCGACATCCATTATTTCATCCTCTATAATTAACAGTTTTTATATATATTTATAATTTCGTTGGCGATATCACCCGCAGTCATGGCACGGTGTCCCAGTCTGTCCGCTGCCATATCACCGGCTCTTCCATGTATATATACACCAAGACATGACGCCTCAAATGCATCAAGTCCCGCTCCCAATAGTCCTGCAATAACTCCGGTGAGAACATCTCCTGAACCCCCTGTTGCCATTCCATCATTTCCCGACTTATTGATATACACCTTTTTGCCGTCTGTGACAATAGTTCTTGCATCCTTTAGCACGCAGATGCAGGAATTTGACATTGCATACTCCTTGGCGGTTTCGATTAAACTACCTTTAATATCTTTAATTGACTTTCCCGTAAGTCTGCTCATTTCACCCACATGCGGAGTAACAATATACCTGCCATTAACACATATATTATGTTCTGCCACAATATTTAAAGCATCTGCATCCAGAACTTTAACAGGCGATGTTTCCCCACAGATACACCTTACGATTTTCACGGCATTGCTATCTGTTCCAATACCTGGTCCTGCCACCATACAGTCAGCCCATTCCATTCCATTTATCAATTTTTCTTTGTCAAACAGATTCTCATAAGAATCAATAATACACTCCGGGACATGGGTAAGCAGTGCTTCTTTGTTGTCTTTATGTGTATATACCTTAACGAGTCCAAGTCCCGACTGATATGCAGACTTTGCGCTTAATATAGCCGCCCCGCCCATATTCTTAGAGCCTGCCACAATTAGTGCCTTTCCAAAAGTGCCCTTATTCCCATCAGGTATTCTTTCCGGAATTCTCGCAAAATCACTGTCGTCAAAGGTAAATGTGTCTGTCTCCGGTTTTCCTGCAAAACCGATATTTTTCACTATGAGTTTTCCGCAATAGTTTGCACCAGGATACAGAAGCTGGCCTATTCCCTCATAACCGAATGTTACTGTCACATCAGCCTTGACTGCATGCCCCATAACTCTCCCGTTATCTATGTTAATTCCTGATGGAACATCCACCGCATATACTTTGGCTTTTTCATTTTTCGAGCTGTTTATATAGTCAATTACTGATGCAAGCCTGCCCTCAATATTTCTCGAAAGTCCTATTCCAAATACTGCATCCACAATATAATCATATTCTGACATATCAGGATTATTTACAAATCTGGCAGATAAATTCGAAAGAACTCTCCTGTGAAGCTCATACTCCTCTGTGCCTTCTCCCTCACTCACAAGCCAGATGTCTACACAGAGATTGTTCTCCATCAGCTGCCTTGCCACACATAAACCGTCTGCTCCATTATTTCCTTTGCCACAGACGCACAAAATGTGGCTCCTACAGGAAGGTTCTAAATCCTGCAGAAGCTCATTTGTAACAGCCTCTGCCGCCCTTTCCATAAGCACCACAGATGGAATTCCTATTTCTTTAATTGAAAATGTATCAACTGCCTTCTTTGAAGCAGCATTGACAACCCATTTCATAGATTACTATTCCTCATTAATTCTGTCTAATACACCACACATATCACTTCCAAGAATATCATGCATATAAGAGTAAATCTTCTCACTTGCAGCTTCTTTTTCCTGCTTTATAAGAATATTCTTCTTTAACTTTACCCTAGTTGCATTAATCCACTTGTCAAGTACCTCTAAATCTTCCTTGTTGGTATTAAGCCTTTCATAACATACTTTGACGGTCTCTACCATAAGTTTCTCATTGGCTCTGACTATTTCCCTTGGAATATCCAGTGCTTCATCCTCAAGACTGCTAAGCTTATCCTTAGCTTCCTGTATAAGTCTCTGACTCTGATCCATCTTTTTCTTCTTTTTAGAATCAGTATCATCATCTTCCATACTGTCGACAACTTCCTGAATTAATTGGCTCTTGATTTTTTTAACCTCTTTAATATCACTATTAACCTGCCCCTGTCTCTTCAGGAGATCGTTCAGTTCTTTTTCCCAGAACTTTATTTCATCAGTCTTAACCTTTTCAGGGATAAGCTTATACCAACGCTCATCAAGGGTAAGAATAGGAATCGACTTAATTGCCATTTCATTTTTTATTGCTTCATATGTAATATCAGCCATACTGCACCTCACACTGCAGACAAATGTCTGTAAAAAACATAACTATTTTCCTTTATTAGCAATTGTATACGACAGTCTCATAAGACTTTCTGACAAATGTACATTTTCTACTATAACATCGTCAGGGAGATTAAGATCTGTGTGGGCAAAATTCCAGATAGCCTTAATGCCTGCATCCGCCACAATTTTGCCGATTTCCTTGGCCACATTCTTGGGTATTGTAAGAGCAACTATTTCTATACTGTTCTCTTTGATAAAAGCCGGAAGTTCATCCATCATCATAATATCAATACCACTGACTTTCTGGCCTTTAAGTTGTTCATTGTTATCAAACATCCCAAGAACATGGAAGCCTCTTTTTGCGAAATCTCCATAATTAACTATTGCCCTTCCAAGGTTTCCTGCACCGATTACAATCATGTTATGGGTGCGGTCTATACCAAGAATCTTACCGATTTCTTCGTAAAGATATCTGACATTATAGCCATATCCCTGTTGCCCAAACCCACCGAAATTGTTAAGATCCTGTCTTATCTGGGAGGCTGTAACCTTCATTCTTATACTGAGATCTTTAGATGAGATTCTCTCCACGCCACTTTCTATCAACTCTCCAAGATACCTGTAATACCTTGGTAATCTCTTAATAACTGCTGATGATATTCTCTTACTGTCTTCCATTGTTTAACCCCTTATTCACGTAATGCTTGTATAATAGCAGATTGACCACACGGCTTTAACTGAAACCATTATATATCACACGAAGAACAATGTCAAAATATTAACCAAGAACTCTCCTTGCAATATCCACTGACTCCTTTGCATCCTTCGCATAGAAATCAGCCTTTATTTCTTTGGCATACTCCGGTGTAAGCACTGCTCCTCCAACCATTATTTTACAGTCTAGATTATTCTCGTGTATCAGTTCTATTGTTTTCTTCATGGATACAAGAGTTGTTGTCATAAGTGCAGATAATCCGCACAAATGAACATCGTTATCTCTTATTGCATCGACGACTGTCTGATAATCAACATCCTTACCAAGATCAATCACCTCGTATCCATAGTTCTCCAGCAGAACTTTTACTATATTCTTTCCAATGTCGTGAACGTCTCCTTTCACTGTTGCGATAACAATTTTTCCCTTTGCTACAGGAGCCGCATTACTCATAACCATATGCTTTCTGATAACCTCAAAAGCTGCCTGTGCAACAGAAGCCGCCATAATAAGCTGTGGAAGAAATAATGTTCCCTTCTCAAACTCCGCACCAATCTTGTCCAGGGCAGGAATCAGCGCAGTATTGACAATATCCATTGAATCCATTGTCTTTAGAAGTTCTTCCGTAATCTGTGCGCCTTCATTTTTTAGACCTTTTTCAACCGCATAATACAAATCCTCACAGCTGTAATTTCCTTTTTTGTTGTCGATGGATATCTCCTGATTTCTCTTTGAAGGATCAATCTTTTCAACGTTAGGAATTGCAGCGTAAGCCTTTATATACTCCACTGAATTCTTGTCTATATTGGCAAGAAGCTTGTATGCTCTCACTGCTCCTGTCATTTCGGGAACATTTGGATTAATAATAGCTAAATCAAGTCCCTTTGTAAGTGCCATTGTAAGGAAAATGTGGTTAACAAGCACGCGGTTTGGCAGACCGAATGAAATATTTGAGACACCAAGAACAGTCTTTAACCCAAGCTCATGCTTAACACAGTAAAGTGCCTCTAAGGTTTCCATAACCCCCTCCTGCTCTGCTGAGGCTGTCAGTGTAAGGCAGTCAATATAAATATCTTCCTTAGGGATACCTTCTTCAATCGCCCTGTCCATAATTTTTTTAGCAATTGCAACCCTGTCTTTTGCTTTCTTTGGAATTCCGTCCTTATCAAGTGCCAGTCCAATCACAGCTGCACCATATTTTTTAACTATTGGGAGAATATTATTTAGCGATTCCTCTTCGCCGTTAACAGAGTTTACAATAGGCTTGCCATTATAAACACGGAGTGCTGCGTCAAGAACCTCCGGTATAGTCGAATCAATCTGAAGAGGTACATCCACTATGGCCTGCAATGATTTTACTGTATCTATCATCATCTCACGCTCGTCAATTCCCGGCAGTCCCACATTTACGTCAAGAATATCCGCCCCTGCATTTACCTGTTCTAGCGCCTGGGAAAGAATATAATCCATATCCTTTCGTATGAGCGCCTCTTTAAATAACTTCTTTCCGGTCGGATTTATTCTCTCACCAATAATTCTTGGCTCTGTGACTGTGACTGTGTTGGTTGCAGAGCATATTGCCGGTGGGACCTCTTTTACGGAAACAGGAATATTTCCCTCTCTTGAAAGCATATCTGACAATTCCTTTATAAACTCCGGTGTTGTTCCACAGCACCCGCCAAAAATCTTAATGCCATATTGTCTCAAATTCTTCATTAAATCCGCAAACTCCCGTGCAGTCACATTATACTCGTTAGTTTCCGGATCAGGTAATCCTGCATTTGGTTTAACGACAATTGGCTTATTAGTCCATTTCACCAGTTCAGCAATCACAGGTTCCAGTTCCTTTGGTCCAAGTGAACAGTTAACTCCCAGTGCATCCACTCCAAGTCCTGACAAAGTAAGTGCCATGGAAGATACACTGCAGCCCGTGAAGGTTCTCATGTTCTGTTCAAATGTCATTGTAGTAACGATTGGAAGTGATGTATTTTCCTTTGCTGCAAGAACTGCCGCTTTCACATCCAGAAGATCAGTCATTGTCTCAAATACAACTAAATCTGCTCCTGCTGCCTCTCCTGCTTTTACCATACGTGCATACATTTCATACGCTTCCTCAAAGCATAAAGTCCCTGTAGGCTCGAGAAGCTGACCGATTGGTCCTATATCCAAGGCAACCAGTGCCTGAGGTTTTACGTTGGCACAGGCTTTCTTTGCATTTGCTATTGCAGCACTTACCAGTTCCTCTACACTGTAACCGCATCCCTCTAACTTATATTCATTACCTCCAAATGTATTGGCATATATCACATCTGAACCTGCCAAAAGATACTTTTCATGGATTGATACAAGAAGCTCCGGCTGTGTAACATTTAACACCTCCGGTACCTCGCCCATCTTCATACCGGAAGCCTGGAGCATAGTTCCCATGGCCCCGTCAAATATAACATAATCTTTCTTTAATAATTCTTCAAAACGATTACTCACTGCATCTTCCTCCAGTTGCTCTGAATTTACAATTATCCCGCATATTGCAGGTTGCACATCCCTTTTTACGGGATTTAATCTGTTCCTTTGATAATCCTATAACCGCTGTTACTGACTTAGTGGGAGTCAGCATAAATGATTCATTTACATTAAGTCCTATCAGTTTAGGGGCATTAAGCACATTGAGAAAATCCCTCTGACAGCTTATTGGTAAATCCCCATATCCGATGCCAAATCTGAATGTCTGATAGTATTGATTATATTCTTCCCTTATAATTGTCTCAACTTTGTCACATACCTGCTCAACAGCTACGCTTGCAAGGCTGTCTGCAACCACAGCTTTCGTCATATCTGAAAACTGGTAAATTCGAAGCATTTTATCTATGTCTCCGGATATCGTTACCGCCATAGCCACCGCTTTGTCACAGCCTCTAAGATGCTCCGTTATGGAATTTCCGGGAAGTATAAGATTGGTTTGGTCAAATGAAACAAAGTTTTTTTCAATCTTAAAATCAAAAACTCTGTACACATATCGAGGTTTTGCATAATTAAAGATATCTTCCTCACACCGGTCCATTATTTCATCCAGCTTATAATCCGGCTTTTGACTGCGAACGCCCATATATCTTAACGCTTCTGCTTTATTCAGTTTTCCAAGTTTAATTTCATTATTCAATATTATTTCTTTCTCACTTTCGCTATTGTTCCATCTTTTTTAAGCACTATTTTCTTTTTATCTGCCGGTTTTTCCTTTGGCTTATCCTTGGTCTTTTCTTTTGACCGGTCCTTCATCCTGTCCTTAGATTTAAATTTACCCTTAACTACGGATTCTTCTTTCCCTGCTTTTCTGGCTCCTCTTCTGGCTTTAGGTTTCACATTCGCCATTTCAACATTAACAGTTCTTCCCTTAATCTGAACATTGTCATTCATGGCTCTTAACACCTTTTCTGCCTGGCTTGCAGGAACATCAACAAATGTATAATTATCCATCATGTCAATTGCACCTACAAGTCTTCCCGGCATACCGGACTCTCCGGCAATTGCACCAAGTATGTTAGCCGGCTGTATCTTGTCTTTTTTTCCGATATTTATAAACAGTCTGACCATTCTCCTGTCGTCATTATCCACATCATAATGGAATTCTTCCACATCATCCTCTCTTGAAAATGTGTCACCCACCTGTAATTTTAAGAGTGCTGCAGCTACATCCATTGCTGTCATATCATCCTCGTTAATATGCTTTTCCACAAGTTCTATCATTGAAGAAAGTCCATCTTCTTTAATAATGTCCCTTATCTGTGAAAAAAGATTCTCTATCTTGGTATTATTAACATCATCAAGAGACGGTACTGATTTGGCAATAATCTTAGTCTTACAGTAATGCTCAATACTCTTAAGCTTATACACTTCCTTTCCGCTGACTAACGTAAGTGCAAGCCCATTTCTTCCTGCTCTTCCTGTTCTTCCTATTCTGTGAACATAATATTCCTCATCCTGGGGCAAATCATAGTTGAAAACCACATCAACATCATCTACGTCTATACCCCTTGCCGCCACATCTGTAGCAAGGAGAATATCTATATTACCTGAGCGGAAATCATCCATAACCCTGTCTCTCTGCTGCTGTTTTAAATCTCCGTGAATACCGTCAGCAGAGTAGCCCCTGCCCTTAAGTTCTGAGATGAGCTCATCTACCTGCCTCTTCGTGTTGCAGAATACAACTGAAAGCTTTGGATTATAAATGTCAATAAGACGACATAACACCTCAGTTTTATTCTTTGGTCTTACCTCATAATAATACTGCTCAATGTTTTCAACAGTTAGTTCTTTTCTTACAACCTTTATTGTCGTGGCATTCTTTTGGAAGTTGCCTGTAAGTGCCATTATCTCTTTTGACATGGTTGCTGAAAACATTACCGTCTGCCTTGTTTTTGGAGTATCAGTAAGGATAGTTTCCATATCCTCCCTAAATCCCATATCAAGCATTTCATCTGCCTCGTCAAGGACAACAAAGGATACTGAATCAAACCTGACAGTTTTCCTCCTCATGTGGTCCATAACCCTTCCCGGAGTTCCAACGATAATCTGGACCCCTGTCTTTAATGATTTTATCTGGCGGACTATTTCCTGTCCTCCATATACCGGAAGCACCTTGATGTCACTCATATATTTTGCTAATTTTCTTATTTCTTCAGCTACCTGTATCGCCAGCTCTCTTGTTGGGCAGAGAACTATCGCCTGAGGTTTCTTAACAGATGGATCTATTCTTTGAAGCATTGGAATTGTGTATGCTGCTGTTTTTCCGGTTCCTGTCTGTGCCTGTCCCACAACATCCTGCCCATTGCATATAACCGGAATTGCCTGCGCCTGAATCGGTGATGCTTCCTCAAAACCACAGTCGTCAATGGCTCTTATTATTCTTTCATCTATGTTTAATTCGTTAAATTTCATTTTACATTATACCTCAATCTTTTTTCAATTTATAATACATTAGTACTTAAGACATGTCAAAGTAAGTCTGCAATAATGTGCTGTAAAATTATCACCAGTGTTGTTCTGACGCTTCCGTAAGCAGTAATGGATTCTGGACTGGTGACGCTTCCGTAAGCGGTAATGGATTCAATCCGGGACCGCTTGCGCTTAGTTGCGGCACGCAGCGGCACTAAATTCGTGCTTCGCACTTATTAAGTGCCGGCGGTCGCAAATGTCCCTCCTTGAAAGCCATTATCGCTTACATAAGCTGTATCAGTCCTAATCTGCTTACAATAATTGCTTTTTTATCATCTTCCAATTATAATTATGAACAATTAGATGAGGTTTGGGTCAAAAGGCATTTTGCCCCAAACTGCTACCTACGACTTGCCGCGTTTCTTCGCAACTTAGGCAAGTCTGCAAACATCAGATTAGGAGGTCAAAAGTCCGCCGCGATAAGGTGGAGATGGCAAATTGTTGGAAAAGATTGTTTAAATGACTTTTGCGCTGTGGAGATGAGACTCTTTAGAGAGGCTCATTGTAACGTTAGCGCAACGAAATGCAAACAACTTTTCCAACAATTTGCAAGCCACTAACCTTTACGGACTTTTGACTTCATCACAATTATGAACAACTATTGGAGATACGATTATGATACTTTCATGTTCAAATGTAAGCAAAGCATTTGGTACAGATGTTATTCTTAACAAATGCTCTTTTAATATTGAAGATCACGAAAAGGCTGCCATCGTTGGAATAAATGGTGCCGGTAAATCTACTCTTTTAAAGATAATAACCGGTGAAATTCCTGCTGATAGCGGAATAGTCACTATTGCAAAAAATAAGACCCTTGGTTATCTTGCCCAGCAGCAGGAATTAAATTCAGATAATACTATTTTTGATGAATTACTTTCTGTGAAACAGTTTATCCTTGATATGGAGGCTCAGCTAAGAAGTATTGAGCAGTCCATGTCCAAAGCCAAAGGAGAAGAACTGGAAGGTCTTCTTAACCGCTATACCGTCTTAAATCATGAATTTGAGATAAATAACGGCTACGCTTATAAAAGCGAGATAACAGGCGTGCTTAAAGGTCTGGGCTTTGCAGAGGAGGATTTTAACCTTAAGGTAAATACATTATCCGGGGGTCAGAAAACCAGAGTCTCCTTAGGAAAGCTTTTATTGTCAAAGCCTGATATCATAATGCTTGATGAGCCAACCAACCATCTGGATATGGAATCAATTGCCTGGCTTGAAGGTTATCTTCTCAATTATAACGGCAGTGTGCTGATTGTGGCCCACGACAGATATTTTCTTGATAAAATAGTTTCCAAAATAATTGAAATTGAGAATACCGTGACAACTGTATTTTCCGGTAATTATACTGATTATGCTGCTAAAAAAGCAATTCTTCGCAACATGAAATTAAAGGAATATATAAACCAGCAGCGAGACATTAAGCATCAGGAGGAGGTAATTGCAAAGCTAAAGCAGTTTAACAGGGAGAAATCCATCAAACGGGCTGAAAGCCGTGAGAAAATGTTAGACCGCATAGAGCTGGTGGATAAGCCTTTGGAATTAAATGACAAAATGAATATCGTTCTTGAGCCTAATGTCGTCAGCGGTAACGATGTTCTTTCCATAACTGGATTATCAAAGTCCTTTGATTCCACCCCTCTATTCACTGATATTAACATAGAGATAAAACGTGGGGAGCGTGTTGCACTTATCGGCAACAACGGAACAGGAAAGACAACAATACTTAAACTTATTAATGGATTAATAAAACCTGATGGCGGCAGCATTTATCTGGGAGCAAAAGTCAGTATAGGTTACTACGACCAGGAGCATCATGTGCTAGATCCTGATAAAACAATTTTTGAAGAAATCCGGGACGCTTATCCTGATTTAAACAATACCAGGATAAGAAACACTCTTGCTGCCTTTCTGTTTACAGGTGATGATGTTTTTAAATATATAAAAGAATTAAGTGGTGGCGAACGTGGTCGTGTATCCCTTGCAAAGCTTATGCTCTCCAATGCCAACCTTCTGATTCTTGATGAGCCTACCAACCACCTGGATATAGTATCCAAGGAAATACTTGAAAATGCTCTGAACAGTTATACTGGAACCGTGCTTTATGTTTCCCATGACAGATATTTTATTAACGCAACAGCTACGCGTATAATCGAATTAACCAACAAAACAACCGTAAATTATATAGGCAATTATGATTATTACCTGGAAAAGAAGGATATACTTTCTAATGCTTCCAAAAATGTGTCATGCAGTAATGGAAACACCTCATCAAAGGCAACAGAAAACAGCTCAAAACAGGATTGGCAGCGCGATAAAGAAGAACAGGCAAGAATCAAAAAGACACAGAATGAGATTAAAAAGATTGAAGAGCGTATGACAGAGATTGAGAATCTTATTGCCGGCATAGACAAAGAATATGCTGATCCTGCAATCAGTTCCAACACTTCAAAGCTTTTAGAGCTGCATAACAGTAAAGAAATTCTCTCTTCTGAGCTGGATAAATTATATGAAAAATGGGATTTGTTATTAAGTAGTATATAATATTCATTATTTTTGTTGAAAAATGCCGAAAAAACTCATTTAATCAGTATTTTTCCTTGACAAATATATGATTTGGGTTTATAAATAATTTATATTTACTATTCTTTATTTAAGGAGGACATTATTTATCATGAATAAGTCAGAATTAGTTGCTGCTATCGCAGAAAAGACAGAACTTTCAAAGAAGGATTCTGAGAAGGCATTAAAGGCTTTCACAGATACAGTTGCTGAACAGTTAAAGAAGGGTGAGAAGATCCAGTTAGTTGGTTTCGGTACATTCGAAGTTTCTGAAAGAGCAGCAAGAACAGGTAAGAACCCACAGACAGGAAAGGCTATCCAGATTCCTGCTTCTAAGGCTCCTAAGTTTAAGGCTGGTAAGGCTTTAAAGGAGACAGTTAACACACCTGTTAAGAAGTGCAAGAAGAAATAATATTTCTTAACGACATTTATAAGGCTGTCACGCTTACGTTGTGACAGCCTTATTTTTGATTGTATGATACCATGGTTGTGTGAGTACAAAGTACGGAACAATCCACAGGTATCATAATTACAATACCAGGGTCCAAAGGTCTTAACCCAACACTGTTGTATAAAAGAGGATTGAATATGGAAATAGAAAGAAAATTTTTGGTTTCAGGTATTCCAGATAATCTTGACCGTTACAAGTGCCGTATTATCGAGCAGGGTTATCTTTCAACCAAGCCTGTTGTGCGTGTAAGAAAGGATAACGATGAATACTATCTTACCTACAAAGGAAGCGGCAAGATGGTAAGGGAAGAGTACAATCTTCCTCTCACAAAGGAATCTTACGAACACCTTATCAAAAAATCTGACGGGAATATCATTACCAAAAGAAGATATGAAATTCCTGATGGAAATGGGTATACCATTGAATTAGATATATTTGAGGGCGTTTTTTCAGGAACTGTTCTTGCCGAGGTGGAATTTGATACAATTGAGGATGCTAATAATTACGTAGTACCTGAATGGTTTACTACAGAGGTAACTCATGATTCTGCTTATCATAACAGTAATATGAGCAAACGTGTTTTCGAGGATAAATAAAATGTTTTTTAGCAAGCTTAACACAACTCAGGAATCCATAATGGAAACTGTACAGCGTCTCAAAATTGCCGTAATAACTTTATTCAAATGGCTTATATGCTCAGTTGTATGCGGAGTTATTATTGGATTTATAGGTACATTTTTTCACATGGGACTTGAGTACGTAACAGAATATAGAATTGAACACCCCTATCTTCTTTTTGGACTGCCTGTTGCAGGATTAATTATTGTTTTTGTTTACAGAATTGTAGGGGAAGGAAATAATACCGGCACCAATCTTGTTATCACTGCCATTCAGTCTGATAAGGAGGTACCTGTTAAGGTCGCTCCGCTTATTATCTTCTCAACCCTGCTCACACACCTCTGCGGAGGTTCTGCAGGACGAGAAGGTGCAGCTCTTCAAGTTGGCGGTTCCATTGGAAATCACCTGGCAAAATGCTGGCACTTTGATGATAAAGACAGAAGAATTATGATTATGTGTGGAATGAGTGCCTGCTTTTCGGCGTTATTTGGGACGCCAATTGCCGCTACGGTCTTTTCCATGGAAGTAATCAGCGTGGGAATAATGTATTATGCCGCATTGGTACCTTGTATCATTTCAGCATTAATCGCTCAGGGCATAGCCGGATTTTTTGGATTTGCTCCAACAAAATATGAAGTTGGAGATGTATGCACCTTTAATCTGTCCACAGGATTCAGATTTGTTATTGTTTCAATGTTTTTTGCACTTGCAAGTATATTATTCTGTATGTTTCTTCATACAGCTTCCAAACTTTACAGCAAATACATAAGCAATGAATATGTAAGAATCGCAATCGCCGGTTTACTTGTTATAGGTCTTAGGTTTTTCTTTAACACCACAGATTATCTGGGAGCTGGTTCTCATATAATCGAAGCAAGCTTTGTTACCAGGGCTGCCTGGTATGCCTGCATAGTTAAAATGCTTTTCACTGCCGTGACTCTTGGTGGTGGCTTTAAGGGCGGCGAGATTGTACCCACTCTTTTTATAGGTGCTACCCTCGGAAGCTTTATTGCACCTGTATTCGGATTACCTATCGGTCTTTGCGCTGCCTGCGGAATGGTAAGTGTTTTTTGTGGAGTGACTAACTGTCCTATTTCATCTTTCGTACTGGCTGTGGAAATGTTTGGTACCTCTTCCATGAAATTCTGTATTCTGTGCATAGCACTAAGCTATCTTATGTCTGGCTATTACAGCCTGTATAACAGCCAGAAGATAGTTTACTCAAAATATAAATCAGAATATATAAACCGCCATTCCCACTAAAATAATCATATTACATAAGTGGTTCTGCTAACTCTGATAGCGCCATTCAAGTATTCTGAACTGAAGATTTGTCGAGCCATTGAATGTATTAATGTCCGGGTAGTAAACAACAGAAATTGTTGTCCCTGCTGCCGGGACATTTTCTTCATCAGCATTAAACATAATCCCCTCTATTATTCTTCCATTCTCATTTTCCAGATTGCATTTGAGAACGTTTTTATTTTTTCCAATTAGAGATGCATTTTTTACAAAAAGGTTTCTATCTGCAAATACCGGCTTTTCATTTCCTTTTCCGAAGGGTTCCAAAAGCCTTAACTGCTCAACCAGCCCAATACTGACATAGTCAACAGGCATCGGAACATCAATGTGCGTAACCGGGGTAAGCTGTTCATCTGTCAAATGATTTCTATCATTAAGGGCTTTTCTGAATGAATCTATATTCTCCCTCTTTAAAGACAGCCCCGCTGCCATCGGATGCCCACCGAACTTTGTCAAAAGCTCCTTACACGCACTTATCTCCTCAAACATGTTATAACCTTCAATTGATCTTCCGGAGCCCTTTGCTCCCTCTTCTGCATCGGTAATAACAATTGAAGGCTTATAGAAACGCTCCCTTATTCTTCCCGCTATGATTCCCGCAATGCTTTCATGACAGTCAGGAAGATAAACAACTAAAACTCTGTCATTTTTAAGCGCGGTTGTCTCCACCAGCTTGTATGCTTTATCAGCCTCATTTTCAGTAAGATTCTTTCGTTCATCATTAAGAGTTTTCAATTCCATTGCTAGTTCCAACGCTTTATCAGTATCATTGCACAAGAGCATTTCAATGGCCCTTTTTGCAGTATCAAGCCTTCCGCTGGCATTAAGGCATGGTCCAAGTATAAAGCCTATATGATAAGCGCTAATTCCATCAAGTTCTATATTACACACCTGTGCCAAAGCCTTAATACCTTTATTTTTAGTGTTTTTCAGATTATTAAGTCCATATTTAACAAATATTCTATTCTCATCTGTAAGGTCCACCACATCGCCTACTGTGGCTATTGCCATGGCATCCGCCAATTCCCCAAGCTCGGATTTATCAGCATTAATTCTTTCATATATGATTTGAACAATCTTATATGCAACTGCTGCACCACATATTTTATCAAATGGATAAGAACAGTCGTTTTGTTTTGGATCAACCACAGCATCTGCCTCAGGTATGCTGTATATTTTATTTCCCTCATTCTCCAATTCAAACGGAATATCATGGTGATCTGTTATAATTACAGTCATTCCGTTTTCTTTGGCATATTTAACCTGATTAACTGCTGCTATTCCGTTATCGCAGGTAATTATGGTATCAATTTCATCTGCCATAGCAGCATTAATAAGCTTTTCATTAATTCCATAGCCGTCAGTTATTCTGTGAGGTACGACATAATCCACATCTGCACCTGCTCTTTTAAGTCCCTTATACAGAATAAATATGGAGCATATACCGTCTATGTCATAGTCTCCTATAATCCGCAGCTTTTTCCCCATGCTAATCTTATTCATAAGAATGTCAACACATTTGTCAGCATCCTTTAGCAAATGTGGGTCATGGCAATCCTCTAATGTACCGTTAAGATACATATCAATTGCATCATCCCCTACAACATCTCTGTTTCTTATAACCCGCGCCACAACCTGGTCAATTTTATGCTTTTCACCGATAGCTTTAAAATCAGCTTTCTTGCCATATACCATCCACTTTGATTTCACGTAAATTCCTCTTTTCAGTCTAAGAAATAAGGGACTGTCACAATCCAGTATAAACTGAACGTAACAGTCCCAATAAATACATTTGTAATATTATTTAAACCTGAGCACCGTTTTCATAAATTACTTTTTCTTCTTTTTTCTTTTTCTTCTGCTGCTCATCAATAATTCCACGCTTCTTGCCACCCATTACATACCACATTGCACTTGTCAGGCATATTGATGAGTAAGCACCAACAACAATACCAACAATGAGTGGAAGTGCGAATTCTTTAACTGAAGTAACACCAAGAATGAACAACATGATAAGCATAATTAAAGTTGTTATAGTTGTATTAACAGTTCTTGATAATGTACTTGTAATTGATGAATTAACAAGCTCTGTAATATTAGTCTTAGAATTTGCTGTTCTTAACTGCTCTCTTATTCTATCGAAGATAATAATTGTACCATTGATAGAGTAACCAACGATTGTAAGCATACATGCAATAAATGTTGTTCCAACAGGAACTCTTGCAAATGCATAGAATGCAAGTACTACAAGAACATCATGAACAAGTGCGATAACAGCCGCCAACGCAAACTTAATATCACGGAATCTCACAAAAATGTAAATTAACATACAGATTGTTGCGAGAATAACTGAAAGAATAGCATCCCTCTTCATGGTTGAGCTTACTGACGCACTGATTGTCTCCGATTCAACTGTAGAATCTTCTTTAATTGCAAACTTCTCTGTTACAGCCTCTTCCATCTTCTCTCTCTGTTCAAGAGTAAGTGTAGGTGTCTTAAATGAAACTGTTGTAGATTCCTGAACCTTCTGCTGCTGAACCTCTGAAATTCCAAGTGTTTCTCTGATTACAGGGATAATCTCATTCTCTATCTCCTGCTGTGAATAATCCTCTTCAAATGTAAAGCTTGTTGTTGTACCACCAATGAATTCAAGGCTGTAATTAAACATGCCATTCTTAAGTCCAAGTCCCTGTACAGCCATTACAATAAAGCCTGCAAGAATAACCACTGTTGAACCCAATGCAGCCCATTTCTTAATTGAAAGGACATCAAGAGTCTTCGTATATACTGTCTTTCCATAGAACTTTGGATTCTTAAATCCAAAATTGTAAAAGAGCTTTGAAATAACCTTTGAAATAACAAGAGCTGTAAAGATAGATACTATGTTACCAACCGCAAGTGTTGTGGCAAAACCTTTAACAGGACCTGTACCAAATATGTAAAGAACAACTGCAGCGATAAGAGTTGTAACATTACCATCAATAATAGCAGAAGATGCCTTCTTATAACCTGACACTATAGCATTCTCTACACTCTTTCCTGCACCTAAATCTTCCCTGATACGTGTATAGATAATTACATTAGCATCTACCGCCATACCGATACCAAGAATAATACCGGCTATACCAGGAAGTGTAAGAGTAAGATCATATACGCTTATAAGGAATAAAACAAGTGTTGTATAAATTGAGAGTGACAATGTTGCAACAACACCCTGTATTCTGTACATAACAATCATAAATACGCAGAGCAATGCAAGACCAATAGCTGCTGCAATAAGGCTTGTCTTAATAGCATCTTTACCAAGCTGGGCACCAACAATGTTAGAGCTTACTTCCTTAAGTGTAAGAGGAATTGAACCAACTCTGATGAATGTTGCCAGTGTGTCTGCTTCCTCATATGAACCAATTTCCGTAATTGATGCTGTTCCGCCAAAGCTTGACTGCTTAACAACAGGACTGCTTACCACTTCACCATCATATACGATATATATTACCTTATTAAGATTAGCAGCGGCTGCCGCATCAAACTTTGTTGAACCCTCATCTGTAAATGTAAGCTGAACACCATAAGGTGAATCACTGTCTGAAGTATCTGTTGATGTATACGCCTGTGCAGCAGAAACATCATTACCTGTAAGAAGAGGTGTGTACTCTTCCCCATTCATCCATGCAGAGTAGCCGTCTGAGTCAAGGAACTCTAATGAACCAGGAGTTCCAAGCTCCTCAAGAATTGCATTAGCATCTGTTACTCCCGGAATCTCTACTGCAATTCTATTGTCACCTTCTCTGTAAACCTGAGACTCTGTACTCTTGCCTTCTACTCTCTTCTGGAGCTTGTAAATTGTATCTTCCACATCCTGCGTTGAGAAATCCTCTTCATCAATCTCGTATGTGATACTTACACCGCCGGCAAGATCAAGACCAAGCTTTATGTTGGATACACTTCCATATCCATCGCCATTCATTCCAAATACTGCTGTAAGAATAAGTCCTACCAACAGTACAAGTACTATTAAGCTATAACTAATTCTTTTACCAATACTGTACTTCATTGTATAAAATCTTCCTTTCTCAATTATTCCTGATTATCAAGCATAGCTGCCCTAATCATAATTGCACATTCTATTCGCTTTTTCTGAAGCTCACATCCTACATCATAAGCATCATTTATATTACCGTGGAAATTGTAAGAATTTGCTGCGCAGCCACCACTGCAATAGAACTTGGCAAAGCAGTTCTTACATTTTTCCTTAGAATATACATTACAATTCATGAACATGTCCCTGATGTCATTTCTCACAATTCCATCATCAACATTTCCCATAAGGAAATCTTCATTTCCCACAAACTGATGACATGGATAGAAATCACCCCATGGGGTAACTGCCAGATACTCACAGCCCGAACCGCATCCTGACAGTCTCTTGGCTACACATGGTCCGCCATCAATGTCAATCATAAAATGGAAGAAATTAAAACCGTTACCGGCCTTCTTTCTCTTAATTATCTCTTTTGCAAGAATATCGTACTGCTCACAGAGAACAGGAATATCTTCTTCCCTGATTGCATAGGAATCTGTTGGCTGTGCAACCACAGGCTCAACCGAAATCTGTTCAAAGCCTTCATCCGCCAGATGCAGCACATCCTTAGAAAAATCAAGATTATTATGTGTAAATGTTCCCCTCACATAATAATTCATCTGATTACGGCTCTCTGCAACCTTTTTAAACTTAGGCATTATTATGTCATACGAGCTGCCAAGTCCGTTCCTTGTAGGACGCATCAAATCGTTGATTTCCTTACGTCCATCTATGCTCAAAACTATATTGCCACATTCTTTATTGGCAAATTCGATTATCTCATCATTGAGAAGAATTCCATTAGTTGTAAGCGTAAATCTGAACTTCTTATTGTGTTCCTTCTCTATACTTCTGCCATACTCAACAAGCTTTCTTACAATCTCAAAATTCATCGTCGGCTCGCCACCAAAGAAATCAACCTCAAGGTTAGTCCTGTTACCGGAATGCTCCACCAAAAAATCCAGAGCCTTCTTTCCTACCTCAAAGCTCATCAGCGCTCTCCGGCCGTGATACTCCCCTTCCTCTGCAAAACAATATTTGCAGGCGAGGTTACAATCATGGGCTATATGAAGACACAACGCCTTAACAACCGGTTCACGTATCTTAAAAGAATCTATATATGGCTCATAAATATCTTCTGTAAACAGCTGTCCGGCTTCCTTAAGTTCACTAATCTCTGAGTAAGACTCTCTGATATCGGACTCGTTATAAGTACCTTTAAGTGACTCCACAATCTGTTCAACTGTGTTATTCTCGTACAATGCTATAATGTCATATACGCAATCATCCACAACGTGAACAGAGCCGCTGTTAACATCCAATACAATATTGTATCCGTTATTCTTATACTGATGTATCATTTTTCTTCCTCATACTACTGAACATCAACAAATAAGAGAGTGTCGAAATGTTTAAACACTCTCTTACTGCTAACATTAATTATTCTTATTCTCACAGCTCTGATTACCAACTGTACAAGATGTCTTGCAAGCTGACTGACATGATGTCTGGCATTCGCCACATCCGCCGTGCTTCATTGTATCCTTTAATACGCGGTTACTGATTGTCTTAATGTGTTTCACGACAATACCTCCTTTATATTCATAACTGAGAAAAATTATACCATAGCAACTTTTAATTTTCAATAATTTGTTTCAAAGATTTAACCCCTTCTATATAAGTCCCATAAACCTTAACAGGAAAATCCAGGCTGTAAGGGTTATGCTTGATAAAAATGTAGTAAGAACCACTATGCTTGATGACAAAACCTCATCATTGTCCATACTTTTTGCCATAACATAACATGTTACTGTAGAAGGTGAGGCAAGCATTATAAGAATAGCAACCAGTTCCTGGTTTCTAAATCCCATTAGAATCGCAACAGGCAAAAACAGTGCTGCAAGACCTATAAGTTTAATAAACGTTGCTATCACTGTCGGTTTTATCTTCTTAATTGCTTTTCTTCCCTCAAAGCCGGCACCGATACATAAAAGTGCTATCGGAGTTGCAGTCTGGGCAATATTCACAATAGTTTTATCGATTATTTCCGGATAATCAATTCCAATAAGTGACGATATAAGGCCAAGCAGGATTCCGATAATTATAGGATTCTTCAGTATATTAATACAGGCTGATTTTATATTTTCTTTCTTTGCTGCTGAGCCGGTTTCAATACCATTTCCATCGCCGTAACCTGTGCATCCTGAATCTGAAGATGCCTGGACAGCATTATCCGGATGTGCCTTAAATGTAAGAACTATTACAGAGAAAATATTAAACAGCGGAACTGCTGCCACAATCATTAAAGGTGCCATTCCTGCGTCTGAATACATATTCTTTATGAATGCCATACCAAGAATTGCCGCACTGCTTCTGAATGACGCCTGTACAAATGCGCCCTTTTCTTTATCATCGGGCATCAGCAATTCCGTGAATATCCATATGCCTGCAAACATTACCGTTGTCACTATCATGCAGTACAATACAAATGACAAATCAAACTGGCTTTTAAAATCTGCCTCAGCAAGATCCCTGAACACCAGAACCGGAAGTGATACCCTGAAAACATATTTATTAGCCACATTTACAAAATGATCATCAATAATCCCAAGGCGCTTAATCACCCATCCCACTATCATCACAAGGAATATCGGTATTGTGGCATTAATACTGTAAATAAAACTATCCATTTAATGTACCTTCCTATCTTCTTACAACCTCTGTATTTCCAATTTAATAATTTATTTAAGATTATACAGATGATTCAATGGTCCGCTTCCCTTTCCCAGATTAAGACCATCTCTTAACGCACCTGAAATATATCTTTTTGAATTAGCAATGCTGTTATACAAATCATACCCCAATGCAAGATTGCTTGCGATTGCTGATGACAATGTGCAGCCTGTTCCATGCGTGTTCGGATTATCTATTCTTTCTCCCTTAAACCAGTGATATTCTACACTGCCACCATCATCCGGGCTCATCAGACAGTCGTTGGCAGTCATAATCTCGTGTCCGCCCTTAATAAGCACTGCTGAACTATTATTCTTAAGGATTCTTTTTCCTGCCTTTATAAAATCCTCTTCACATTTTATTTCCATTCCTGAAAGAACCTCAGCTTCGGGAATATTAGGTGTAATTACATCTGCGAGAGGCAACAGAAGCTCTGTCAGTGTCCTCTGGGCTCCATCAGCCAGAAGCTTTCTGCCGCTTGTTGAAACCATAACCGGGTCTACAACCACATTTGAAGGTCTGTACTGTTTTAATTTATAAACAATAACCTCAATAAGTGACGCTTCAGAAACCATACCTATCTTTACCGCATCAGGGAAAATATCTGTAAACACAGCATCTAACTGCGCAGCAAGAAAATCCGGTGTGACATTGCTTATTCCAAACACTCCTGTTGTGTTCTGGGCTGTCAGTGCCGTTATTACGCTCATGCCATAGACCTTGTGTGCAGCAAATGTCTTCAAATCAGCCTGTATTCCGGCGCCTCCGCTGCAGTCACTTCCCGCAATTGTTAATACCTTTTTCATTGAATTATCCCTTTGCTTTAATAAAATAATTTCTATATGGATTAAGCTTATTATTCTGTGCTCAGAATTAACGTAAGAATAATCCAAAAAAAGCACTGAGGCTTGCGCTCTCAGTGCTTCTAAATGCAGTCGGCGGGACTTGAACCCGCACCCAAGCAATATGGACTAGATCCTTAGTCTAGCGCGTATGCCAATTCCGCCACGACTGCTTATGTACTTGCCGCATTACCGGCGACTTGTATATAATATCAGAACGGTTATTAATTGTCAACACTTTTTTTAAATTATTTTATGAATTTTGTGAATTATTCTATGAATTATTTTTCAATGATTTAACCAAATATAATCCTCTAATCATTACATCTGAAAACGTCAGCAACCTCACTGATAGTAACGTAGGCTTTAGGATCTATTTTTTGTATTATAGTTTTCATTTTATAAATCTGAAATCTGTTAACCACAAAATAGATAACCGTTTTTTCCGAGTTGGAATATCCCCCTGTTGCCGACATCATTGTTGTTCCGGTTTTAAATTCCTCTGTTAACGCTTCATTAATTTCTTTTGCCTTTTCGGTTATAATCATGACTGATTTTGAACGGTCAATACCTTCCACAACAAAATCAATTGTTTTGAGTCCTGCGGCGTATGTAACTATTGAATACAGTGGCAAAATCCAGCTTTCTATGACAAATCCGCAGACAATATACAATATAACATTATAAATCATCACAAAGGTTCCAACTGTGATATTAAGCTTCTTTGCAAATATAACAGCCATTACTTCAATACCATCAATGGCACCGCCATTTCTGATGGTAAGTCCGCTTCCAACTCCCGATACAATACCGCCAAATAATGCACATAAAAGCAGGTCCTGTCCTGCAAGCGGAGAGGCAATACTCACATCAACAGGCAGTACATCAGTTATAAACCATGATGCAATGGAATACACTGCAACAGCAAATAGTGAATAAACTGTAAATGAAGCTCCCTGCTTTTTCAACCCCACAAGAAAGAGCGGAATGTTCAATATAAGAAGAAAAAGGGACAGCGAAAGATAATCTGGTGTAATCTGTGAAAGAAGAATAGACGTTCCTGAAATTCCACTGTCATACAGCCTTACAGGTGCAAGAAACAATGTTATTCCCACCGCATTTATACAACCTGCAATAAATAAAAAAATAAAATTTTTCCATCTTAATGATTTAATTACATCTTTCATAATAAATCCTCCATTTACACAAATCGGGAAACCCCTAAAGGCTTCCCGATTCTTAAGTAATGCGGAAAATGGGACTTGAACCCACACGTGGTAACCCACACAAGAATCTGAATCTTGCTCGTCTGCCATTCCGACATTTCCGCTTATGCAGTTTAACTGCAAAATGATTATGATATTGTATTACTCCTTCACAGACTAATTATCCATAGTTCATGAATTCGTCAATATCCCTCAAAACATCTTCAATCTCTCCATTACCGTCAGTAATGGTAAGTTGAAGCGGCTTGCTGATATCAAGACTAAACAACCCCACTAATGACTTGCCATCAACACAGCTGTAACCAGACTCCACATCAAAGCCACATGAATACTTGCTTATCGTACTAACAAAACGTTGAACCTTCTCCACAGAATCCAACAAAATAGTAACAGTCAGCATATTCTCCCCCTCCTGTATGCCATCCGTTTTATAACGGCTCTTTTGTAAGCCTTATATAATATACTACATAAGAAATTTAAAAACAACTATTTTTTACCTATATAGTGTATTGATTCTTTAGCACCTCGAGACTTCTGTCTGTAACCAGCCACCTTCATTGTTTCCTTATCGCCACCGGCAAATGCAGCTAATATGCCGTTTCCAACTCCCTGTTGGCACCACTGGCAATATCTGCCTTGCTTAATGGCACATCCACATTTCGTACACTCAAGAAAATACTTTTCCCACGGAAGGTTCTCAAAAGTATTCTCATCAAGAAGTGCCCTGACAACATCAATATCTATTATTGTTTCTCTGGCAACATCCTCAGGAGTACAGTTATCATGGTTTTCGACATATTCCTTAATCTTTGCAAAATCATCCTGATATATTCTTCCACATTCTATGCAGCTGTACAATCCTTCTTCCTTATAGTATAGTCTCGAATAGCACTTTTTACACTGTAAGGGCTTATCATCCAGCATTATTTCAATGACATCCCTGTTGTTAATTCCTAATATCATATGTATCTCCGTTCGAATGCATATTTTATGCACAAAATAATCATACAAAAAAGTCATTATCTAGTCAAATATTTTTTAGTATAAAACAATATCAAAAAACAGAGCCTACCCCAAAAACCTGACAGGATAGACTCTGCACCAGCACTAATGTACCATTTTTATTTTATAAATTAGTGTATCCCATAAGAAACTCATCAACCTCTCTTGCGCAGTCTCGTCCCTGACGGATTGCTTTTACTACAAGTGACTGACCTGTATGCATATCACCGGCAGTAAATACACCTGCCACATTTGTAGCAAATCTGTCAGCGTCTGTCTTAACATTAGTTCTCTCATTTAGCTCAACGCCGAATGCATCGCTGACATATTTCTGTGCACCAAGAAAGCCTGCCGCAATAAGTACAAGCTCGCACTTAAGCTCTTTTTCTGAGCCTTCCACAGGAACCATCATTCTTCTTCCTGTCTTTTCGTCAAGCTTTGATTCAAGCAATACAGTAACCACACTTGAAAGATTGCCCTTCTTATCCTTTTTAAATTCCTTGACAGTAGTTGTATATACTCTTGGATCATGCCCAAATACTGCTATAGCCTCCTCCTGACCATAGTCTGTCTTGCATACTAACGGCCACTGTGGCCATGGGTTAGATTCTGCCCTGACATCAGGTGCCTTTGGCATCATTTCAAGTTGTGTAACTGACTTGCAGCCATGTCTTATGCATGTTCCCACGCAGTCATTTCCTGTATCTCCACCACCGATGACAATAACATTCTTTCCTTCTGCCGAGATGTACTTTCCGTCTGTAAGATTAGAATCAAGAAGACTCTTTGTTGTTGCAGTAAGAAAATCTACCGCAAAATATATTCCCTTGGCATCTCTTCCCGGAGCATTGATATCCCTTGGATTGGAAGCGCCACATGCAAGGACAACAGCATCGTAATCAGCCATAATCTTTTTTGCCTTAATATTCTCACCAACATTGGCATCAGTAACAAACTCTATTCCCTCAGCCTTCATAACATCAAGCTTTCTGTCTATAATATGCTTTTCAAGCTTCATATTAGGTATTCCGTATCTTAAAAGACCACCAATTCTGTCATTTCTTTCGTACACAGTAACATTATGACCTCTTGAATTTAACTGATCAGCTACAGCAAGGCCTGAAGGTCCTGAGCCAATTACAGCAATCCTCTTGCCTGTTCTTACCTTTGGAGGCTTTGGACCTGCAAGACCGTTGGCATATGCATGCTCTATAATTGCCATCTCATTTTCCTTTGTACACACTGCATCGCCATTAAGTCCGCATGTACAAGCCTTCTCGCACAATGCAGGACAGACACGGCTTGTAAACTCAGGAAAATTACTTGTCTTATGTAGCCTGTGATATGCCTGTTCCCAGTTTCCTGTGTATACAAGATCGTTCCACTCTGGAATCAGATTATTTAACGGACATCCGCTTGTCATACCCTTTATTGTCATTCCTGACTGGCAAAACGGAACACCGCAATCCATGCATCTTGCACTTTGCTTTCTCTGCTCTGCCTCTGTGAGAGGTTTATGGAATTCGTTGAAATTCTTTATTCTTTCTTTAGGAGGAATCGCTTTTGCTTCCACTCGCTCATATTCTATAAATCCGGTTGGTTTTCCCATATGTAACTCCTTTCAGTTCTGTCTACAATCACTAATGGTCATCTTACTTTGTCAACGCATAGAAAGCTTCTATCTGTGCCTGTTCGCTTGAAAGACCCTTCTCTTCCATCTGAACAATCATATTGAGCATTTTCTTGTAATCATGTGGCATAATCTTCTTGAATTTTGGAAGGTACTCTCCGAAGTTATCCAATACCTCCTTGCCCTTCTTTGAATTCGTATAAGAAACATGCTCTGTAATAAGATTCTTTAATTCTAATACGTCGTACTTGTTTGTTACCGGCTCCATTGATACAAGTGATTTATTAACTCTTCTGTAAAGACTTGTGTCCTCATCTAAAACATAAGCAACACCACCGCTCATTCCGGCTGCGAAATTCTTTCCAGTCTTACCGAGAACAACAACAGTACCGCCTGTCATATACTCACATCCGTGGTCACCTGTGCCTTCCACTACTGCTGTTGCACCAGAATTACGTACGCAGAATCGCTCACCTGCAACGCCATTGATAAATGCCTTACCGCTTGTTGCACCATATAAAGCCACATTACCTATAATGATATTCTCATCCTCCTTGTATGTAGCACCTGCAGGTGGATAAACAATAAGCTTACCGCCTGAAAGACCTTTACCAAAATAGTCGTTACTGTCACCCACAAGCTCAAGAGTAAGTCCCTTAGGGATAAATGCACCAAAGCTCTGTCCGCCTGCGCCGTTACACTTAACCGTGTAAGTATCCTCATCAAGGCTCTCTCCGAACTTTCTGGTAATTTCAGCACCAAGAAGCGTTCCTAATGATCTGTCTGTATTCATTACATCAATCTCAATGCTTCTTCTCTGTCCGGTTTCCATGGCTTGCGCAAATTTCTTTATCAGAACCTTTTCGTCTATAGTCTTTTCCAGCTCGAAATCGTATACATTTTTCTTGTTATAAGAAATCTTTGTTTCCTTCACATATGGATTATCAAGAATCTTTGATAAATCAATCTTATCTGAACGTCCGCTCTTAGAAACCTCCTTTGCCTCTAACAAATCAGTTCTTCCAACAAGCTCGTCCACTGTCTTAATTCCCAGATCTGCCATAATCTCACGGAGTTCTTCTGCAATAAATCTCATGAAATTAACTACATATTCAGGTTTTCCTGTAAACTTCTTACGAAGCTCAGGATTCTGGGTTGCAACGCCAACAGGACATGTATCAAGGTTACATACTCTCATCATTACACAGCCCATTGTTACCAGCGGAGCTGTGGCAAAGCCGAATTCCTCTGCACCAAGCATTGCTGCTATGGCAACATCACGTCCGCTCATAAGCTTACCGTCTGTCTCGATAATAACTTTATTTCTCAATCCGTTCATTGTAAGCGTCTGATGAGCCTCTGCAAGTCCAAGCTCCCATGGAAGACCTGCATTATGGATAGAACTTCTAGGTGCAGCACCTGTTCCACCGTCATAACCGGATATAAGAATCACCTGTGCGCCAGCCTTTGCAACACCTGAAGCAACTGTTCCTACACCCGCCTCAGATACAAGCTTAACTGATATTCTGGCATCCTTATTGGCATTCTTAAGATCATATATAAGCTGTGCCAAATCCTCAATTGAGTAAATATCATGATGAGGTGGTGGCGAAATAAGAGCCACGCCGGGAGTTGAAAGTCTTGTTTTTGCAATCCAAGGATAAACCTTCTTTCCAGGCAGATGTCCACCTTCACCAGGCTTTGCGCCCTGTGCCATCTTTATCTGAATCTCTTTTGCACTTACAAGATATCTTGAAGTAACACCAAATCTTCCCGATGCCACCTGCTTAATTGCGGAGCAACGGTTAAGTCCGTCAGGTCCCACTGTCAAACGGTCCTCATCCTCGCCACCTTCACCTGAATTGGACTTTCCATGAAGCATATTCATTGCAATAGCCATAGTCTCATGCGCTTCTTTTGATATAGAACCATAAGACATGGCACCGGTTTTAAATCTCTGTACAATTGAGTCAACACTCTCAACCTGCGAAATATCGATTCCCTTCTTTGGGAACTTGATGTTCATAAGACCTCTAAGGTTCATAACACCTGTTTCTTTATTTACAAGATTAGTGTATTCCTTAAATGTCTTATAATCTCCTGTTCTTGTGGCAAGCTGCAACAGATGAATAGTCTGAGGATTGTACAAATGTTCCTCTTTACCGCTTCTCATCTTGTGAGCACCCGCACTGTCAAGCGTTGTATCTGTATTAAGATCAAGAGGGTCAAATGCCCTTGAGTGAAGTGTTTCCACATCCTCCTGAATATCCTTGATACTGATACCTTCAATTCTTGAAACCGTACCCTTGAAATACTTATTAATAACATCAGAATTAATACCAATTGCCTCGAAAATCTTAGCGCCCTGATATGACTGTATTGTTGAAATACCCATCTTAGCTGCAATCTTAACAATACCATTTATAATTGCACTGTTATAATCATCCACAGCCGCATAATAATCCTTATCAAGCATATTAAGGTCAATCAGTTCCTGAATACTTTCCTGTGCAAGATATGGGTTGATTGCAGATGCACCAAAGCCTAAAAGAGTTGCAAAATGATGTACATCTCTTGGCTCTCCTGACTCTAATATTACCGCCATACTTGTTCTTTTCTTTGTCTGTACCAGATACTGCTGGAGGGCAGATACTGCCAGAAGTGAAGGAATAGCCACATGATTCTCATCAACACCTCTGTCTGAAAGGATGATGATGTTGGCACCTTCCCTGTGTGCCCTGTCAGCCTCAACATACAGGTGGTCAATAGCCTTCTCAAGAGAAGTATTCTTATAATATGTAATAGGAATAGTCTCTACCTTAAAGCCATCCTCATTCATATTCTTAATTTTAAGTAAATCTGTATTCGTAAGAATAGGGTCATTAATTCTTAACTGCTTGCAGTTCTTCTCATCTTCAACAAGTACATTACCATCTGTACCAAGATAAACTGTTGTAGATGTAACAACCTTCTCACGGATAGAATCAATAGGTGGGTTGGTAACCTGTGCAAACAGCTGTTTAAAATAATTAAATAATGGCTGATGATTATTTGAAAGCACTGCCAGTGGAGTATCTATACCCATCGCTCCTGTTGCCTCAGAGCCATTGAGAGCCATAGGAAGGATTGATGTTCTGAAATCCTCATATGTGTATCCAAATGCTTTCTGAAGTCTCGCTCTCTCCTCCTTTGTATGAACAGGAACCTTCTTGTTAGGAATCTTTAAATCCTTGAGCTCAACCAGGTTACTGTCAAGCCACTCACCGTATGGATTCTTTGTTGCATATTCCTCTTTTAGTCTGTCATCATCAATAAGCTCACCTTTTACTGTATCGATAAGAAGCATTTTTCCCGGACGAAGTCTGTCCTTAACCTTAATTCTGCTCTCATCAATAGGAAGTGCACCAACCTCTGACGAAAGAATGAGATAGCCGTCATTTGTTATATAGTAACGTGAAGGACGAAGTCCGTTTCGGTCAAGGACTGCTCCAAATATATCGCCATCAGAAAATGCGATTGAAGCGGGTCCGTCCCACGGCTCCATCATCGTTGCATAATACTGATAGAAATCTTTCTTTTCCTGTGCCATTGCCTTATTGTTAATCCATGGTTCAGGAATTGTAATCATCACCGCCAGTGGTAAAGGCATTCCGTTCATTACAAAGAACTCAAGTGTGTTATCAAGCATTGCTGAATCGGAACCGCTTGCATTGATAACAGGAGTAATCTTTGACATTTCCTCTTCAAGCACAGGAGATGTCATAGTTTCCTCTCTTGCAAGCATTCTGTCTGCATTACCCTTTATAGTATTAATTTCTCCGTTGTGTACAATAAATCTGTTTGGATGTGCTCTGTCCCAGCTTGGATTAGTATTAGTTGAAAATCTTGAGTGAACAAGAGCGATTGCTGATTCATAATCAGGATCCTCCAAATCGCTGAAGAACTGTCTTAACTGTCCTACCAGGAACATACCTTTGTATACAATTGTTCTGCTTGATAAAGATACAACATAAGTATCCTCAGCAGTCTGCTCAAATACTCTTCTTGCTACATAAAGTCGTCTGTCAAAATCGATACCCTTAGCTGTATCCGCAGGTCTCTTTACAAATCCCTGTAAAATATATGGCATACAATCAACAGCTTTTTTACCAAGAACCTCAGGAAAAGTAGGAACCTCTCTCCATCCCAGGAATTCAAGGCCTTCCTTCTCCACGATTATCTCAAACATTTTCTTTGCACGGTTGCGCGCAAGCTCATCCTGTGGAAAGAAAAACATACCTACACCGTAATCACGTTCATCACCAAGCTTAATGCCAAGTGGTTTAACAGCTTTCTTAAAAAACTTGTGTGATACCTGAAGCAAAATACCAACACCATCGCCAGTTTTGCCTTCTGCATCTTTTCCTGCTCTGTGCTCCAGATTTTCCACAATGCTCAATGCATCTGAAACAGTCTTGTGTGTTTTAATACCATTTATGCTTACAATGGCACCAATACCACAGGCATCATGTTCAAATTCTGAGCTGTATAGTCCCGGTTGTTTCTTTTGATTTTCCATAGGTTTAATCATCCTTTCATGTAAGTCTAAGCCACTTTTACTGCCTAGATAAAAATATACTCCCAAAAATCTCCTCTGTAAACAACCAAAAACTGTATATTATCTGATTATCTTACTTTTTAATATTATTTAAATATATTATCTGATTATTTATAATTTATTCCTCTTATTTAAAACAATTTAAGTGTAATTTTGTCATTTTTATTCGTAATCTTTGACGTCAACGGGATATTAAAAAAATTGTTTTTCTCACACATATGCTAAATTGTGTCTAAATTGTTTAAAAAATTTTGCCATAAAATACTCGATTTTATCCTCCCGTCATTTATTTGTAAAAAAATAAAGTGACTGCCAAATAATTCTCTTTGTGAATTCGGCCGTCACTTTATTTTTTTAATTTAAGATTAATTTTTAAAAGTGATAATTATATTTTCGCATTCAAAACTTTCATTTCTTAACCAAAAAATCCACTGCACTTTCTTTTACATCGAAAGTAATCTTTTGGTGTTCTCCACCATATTCTCCATCAAGAGTCCAGCTGACAATATCATGTGACTCAAAACTAATATGCTTCGTTCTGCATGTCACCAGGCGCTCTGATTTCTCTGCATTCTGAGTTATAAAAGCATTCACTAACGACTGCAGATCCATTGGATTGCGAAGTTCCTTTATCAGTGTAACCTCAAACAGTCCATCCTGAAGATCAACACTCTTCCCAACAATGCCTTTAACTCCTCCTACTGATGTCGTATTGCTTACCATGCCATAAACAAATGAATCATCTTCATGAAGTTCCTCACATTCCACCTTCATCCGGTATGGTTTCAGCTCTGACAGGCTCTTAACGGCTTCCAGCATATATGCCTGATGTCCAAGCATATTCTTAAGATTCTGCGGTGTCTCATATGAAACTGCGGTAAATGCGCCAAATGCAGCAATATAATTAAAATTGCGTTCCCCGTTCATAATACCTATATCACAGGCAAAAGGCACACCGTTAGCAATATATTCTGCCGCTTTAACAAAATCTCTGGGAATCTTAAGACTTCTTGCAAAATCATTGGTTGTTCCGCTAGGAATATATCCTATAGGAACTCTTTTATTGTACTTCATAACAGCCCCAACGGTTTCATTAAGTGTACCATCACCACCGCTGCATACCACAACATCATATCTGCCCTCGTTCTCTAGAATATGGTTATATCCGTCATTAGGCGCTTTCGTGGGATAAGTTGTAACTTCAAAACCTGCATTTGAAAAAATCTGTATAATCTTTAATAATGCATTTTTAATCTGACCTTTTCCTGAGTTGGGATTAAAAACAAATAACATTCTCTTCATAATTATTCACCAATTATCTGTCCCATTTGTCACAGAGTGCATTAATCTGGTCTGTAAACTTAGCCAGATCCTTATTAGCGCCATTCTCATTATGCATAATAACTGTCATGAGGCGTTTACCTGCTGCCACAAGACGGTCAAATATGCTTTGATTGCGCTTATTAATAACTGTTCTCCTGCTCTTCTTCTCACTGTTACCAATGGCAATAGCTGCTCCCGTAACAAGGTCAAAACTTGCTCCGGTATAAGGTGCAACTGCATTAATACCATATTCATCACGCAGACAACTCGTAAACTCATCGCAGACACTGTCCTCGCCATGTACTACAAAGACTTTATCCGGTTTCTGCTCAAATGCATTAATCCACTTTAACAGTCCATCTTTGTCTGCATGACCACTGGCACCTGCCAGCTGACATATCTCTGCCTTTATCTGGATAGGTTCTCCAAAAAGCTTGATTTCCTCAGCCCCGTCAACAATTATTCTACCCGTGGTTCCATTAGCCTGATACCCCACAAAAAGGATAGTACATTCCGGTCTCCATAAATTATGCTTAAGGTGGTGTCTTATTCGTCCGGCTTCACACATTCCTGATGAAGAAATGATAACCTTAGGATTAGGATCAAAGTTTATCAACTTGGACTCATCACCTGACACAGCAAACCTAAGTCCCGGAAATGTTAATGGATTGATACCTTTTCTAACCAGTTCCATAGCTTCCTCGTCAAAGCACGAATCCACATTCTTATGAAATATTTCTGTCGCCTCTATAGCCAGCGGACTATCCATGTATACGTCGAAATCCCTGCTAACCAGCTTTTCTTCTTTTATCTTTCGGATAAAATATAACAGTTCCTGCGTCCTTCCCACAGCAAATGAAGGAATTACAACATTGCCACCCCTGGCAAAGGTTCTCTCAAATATCTTTGCAAGTTCAGCAACATAATTCGGGGTGCCGCCGTGGCTTCTGTTACCATATGTTGACTCCATTACAACATAATCAGCTTCCTTAGTCTCTTCGGGATCCTTGATAATAGGCTTATTAACATTTCCAATATCTCCCGAAAATACTATCTTACGTTTTATTATCTCACCTGCCGGCTGTTGCTCCTTAAGCCACACTTCAATACTTGCCGAACCAAGCAAATGTCCTACATCCGTAAATCTTATTGATATACCCTCGCATACATCTATGATTACTCCATAATCACAGCCAACAAACTGTTTACATACATTGACAGCCGCATCAATATCATACAGTGGCACAAACTCCTTTAACGAACCGTTAGATCTCTTCGCCTTACGGTTTCTCCACTCCGCCTCAAACATCTGAATATGTGCACTGTCCTTCAACATAATCTCACACAACTGAGCAGTTGCCGAAGTAGAATAGACCTTTCCTCTGAATCCATTGACATACAAAAGAGGAATCAGTCCTGAATGGTCAATATGTGCGTGTGTAAGAAAAACATAATCCACATCAGAAGCTGCAATAGGTAATTCCTGATTCTCATACACATCGTTACCCTGCTCCATACCACAGTCAACAAGAATATTCTTGCCTGCAGCATTAATGTAATGACAGCTTCCTGTTACTTCATGGTCAGCCCCTAAAAATGTTATCCTCATAATTACCTCATTTCCTGCCATAAAAAGTTACCTTTCATTCCTTTTCATATGCATAATAAATATCACGATAATATCTGTAGTTATTATAACATTTTTATATTAAAATTTATATGTGAAAATTAAGATTTAATACAATTTTTATTATCTCTTTTAAAATTCCTTAAAATCAGTATTCTTCCAGCTTATAATCATAAAATGTGATGTCTGCATTTCTCGAAACAAACATTCCGACATACACATGCTCTGAATCAATGGCAGTCAGCTTGAAATCAAAACCTCCGGTAACCGTTGGGCCATCATGAAACCTGGCGCTGTATCCATCGGCCGTTGAGCATAATTCAACCTCAATTTCATCACCTGTATTTACAGTTGATTTAGCCATTCCGCCATATATCAGAGCCCCATTTCTTCTTGCAAAGCTGCTCACAGCTTTTTCTTTTCTGGTAATAAGTAATGGTGCTGCCGCCACGAAATCCCCCAGGATATCCGGTGTAAACACATCCACATACATGTCATCCCTAACCATGAGCCCAAAAGAAACCTGGTCATTAGAAAAATAATCATTCACTCTGAGTTTTGCTGTAAATCTGAAGCAGCTGTCACTTTTAAGCTTCTTGTAGTACATTGCAATACCATCTGTTGTATTAGAAATTTTTCCCTTATTATTGCGGACAGCAATATGCATTCTGCCATCAGAATCTTTCTCAAGAATAAAATTATCCTTTGAAATTGGTCCTAAGACATCGCCAAACACAGCAGGCTTAAACCCGTCACACTCCGGAAATAACTTGCTGTCCTTTAAGTTTGAATCAAAAACTGTTGGAACATAGTCAGAATTTGGCACAAGATACTTTGCCTTTGAGGGAAATGGATTATCCTCTGTAATTCCAATAATATTTTCTGATAATCCACCAATATTCAATTTCTTAATTTCACTCATCACAATATGCGCATTAACCCTGGCACCCCAGATGTTAGTGTGGGTATTATCCACGCTTAATCTGTTATTGGAAGGCCATGCATGAAGATTAATTGTTTCTTCCGGTGTCAGTTCATCATACAAAACTTTTGTAAGTTCTGTCATATCAACCACAGGGATATCCAGATCTTTTCCAAGCTTTCTCACCGCCTGCGCATAATCTCCACCCTTAAATTCCCCGGAATCCTTTGTAATATGTAATTCTGTCTGCTTCCAGACTCCATCTGCACTTCTTCTCACTATAGGAGTACATAAAATTACTGTCACACTGCATTCTGTAGCAGGCTTAATATAATTAACATACAGTGAGTTGGCAAATGTGCCTTCTTCCTTATAATCACCATTGGGATTGGTATATCTGTCCTTCTCTGACTTTTCATCATTATGCCCAAAGCCAATTATAAGATAATCCCCACTCTTCATCCCGTTAAGAAGTGTCCGGTATTCCGGCTCTTCCTTAAAACTGAGGCTGCTTCTTCCCGACAAAGCAATATTATTCACAACAACATTATCATTAAGGTAGCAGGACAGCATTGTTCCGTAGCCATACCTTGGATAATAGTATTTGTCATTAAATGCCGATAAAGTAGAATCACCAATAACCCATAAAGTGTTCATAAGAATTACCTCTCTTTCGAAATTACTGTTCACAAATGTTCGGAAATCAGTATGTCTTCGTAAGATACTGCTCACGAATGTAATTTTCCATGTTATTAACTTCCTCGCAGAAATCTCTTGAAGAAAGAAGGTAGCACCCTTCTCCCCTGATAATTATCTGCTCAAGACCATCAGAAGTGACTACAGTTATATTATATTTCTTTGCATTTTCATGTGCAAACTTTTCTATGTAATGATCTGCTGTCTCTGCCTGCTTGGTGTAAACCACATGAATGTTGTGAAAATCAGTAAACTCCTCTCTGTGACCGGCCACGCGGTAAGCATCAAATACAACAATCAGCTCGCATTTCTTCATTGCCTGGTAATTACAGAGTATGTCAAGCAGGCGGCCTCTTGCTGAATCCATATTAACCTCTGCAAGACTTTTGAGTTCATCCCAGGCGTGAATTACATTGTAACCGTCAACAAGAAGATAGTTGGGAATAGACGAAGCAGCCTTACCTGATACCGGTTTTTCATAGCTTTTCAGAACCACATTATCATCATTTTGCAAATTCTTATCATCATTTACATAATGTCCAACTTCCCTGTTAACATTTCTCTTCGAAAGCTGACGTCTCTCATTGTCTCCACGGCTGTTTCTAAAATATGTTTCCTGTAAAATCTTATCTATCTCCTCTGTACCAATCCATTCTTTTGAAACGGTTCTCGCGCTCTCAAGAGAGGACAGTTTCCGCATTCTTACAGTACCGTCATCTTGTCTGTCATCTGTTTCAAGCACACATTCCACATGGCAGTGCTGCGAAACCTCATTCCATGGAACCACATAACCGGAACCATGCCCGCAAAATACTGAATCTACCGGATTTCTGGTATCCCTCAGAGGATCATAACCGAATTTTTCTATAACCTCATCACTGTTGTGACACTCACCATATCCTGACATCCTAAGAGCAATACTCCCCGTTCCCCTGGTGTATGCATTTATCTCTGCCTGATAGTTTCCTATGCATGATACCGGGGCTTCCCCTTTAACAACCATATCAATGGAATGTGTGTTTCCTGATTCATCTGTTCCCGACAAATCTCTTGCCTCTTCCACAGAAAAACGGGCTCCCATTCTCTCTAAATCAGTCATGGCTTTACCTACATATTCCTGTGAAAGCGTAATTTCAAAGCTGTAATATGGTTCTAAAAGCACGGACCTTGCCTGCATAAGTCCCTGTCTGACCGCCCTGTAGGTCGCCTGTCTGAAATCACCGCCTTCGGTGTGCTTATTATGTGCTCTTCCGGTAACCAGAGTAATCTTTACGTCGGTTAGAGCCGAGCCTGTGAGTACTCCAACATGTCTTTTTTCACACAAATGCGTATAAATTAGTCGTTGCCAGTTCTTATCCAGCACATCTTCGCTACAGTCAGTTTCAATTATTATTCCTGAACCCCTTTTGGCAGGTTCCATAATAAGATGCACCTCCGCATAGTGGCGGAGCGGTTCAAAATGTCCTATTCCTTCCACCTTATCTGCTATGGTCTCCTTGTAAACAATACTTCCTTCCCCAAATGATACATCAACATCAAAACGTTCTTTTATGACTTTCTGAAGAACCTCTATAAGAACCGGTCCCATCACACTTACATGTATTTCTTTAAAGTTCTCATTCCATTCAATGTTTAATTCAGGATTTTCCTCCTCAAGCATACGCATTTTAGGCAGCATCTGCGCTGCATCTATGTTTGCCGGAAGATTGAGCTTATATGAAAGAACAGGAGAAATCACAGGAACATGTTCAAAAGACTCCACTCCGATTCCCTGTCCTGCCTTTGTATTCTCAGGTCCTGTTACTGCACACACATTTCCCGGACTGACCTCATTTACTGTTACATACTTTTCCCCTGAATAAATCCGAATCTGGTTGATTTTCTCATCACCAAGAAACATTTTATTCTTGAGGACTCCCCGGGTAACTTTTAAGTGTGTCAGTCTTTCGCCTCTGGCATCTCTTGATATTTTGTACACCCTTGCGCCAAAAGCTTTCTCTATAATATCTGCTTCATCTGTACTGTCTGCTCCATCAGTTTCTTCTGCCACCCCTGCTTTAATATAAGCTGTTGCGTATAATTCCAGCCCGTCAAGAAGTTCCTTTACTCCTGTCATCTTAAGCGCAGAGCCAAAATATACCGGAAATATCTTTCTTTCGCTTATCATTCTTCGGATTGTTTCTTCCGTCACAACACCGTCAGCAAGAAAGCTTTCCATAGCCTCCTCATCATTTACTGCTATCTCTTCATAGTCAATATAATTAAAATCTACGCTGGAACCGGATAATGTGTTATTTATCTGGGTTAATAATCTCTTTCTGTCAGTCCCCTGCTGATCCATTTTATTGACAAATATAAACACAGGAACAGACAACCGGGATAGCAGTTTCCACAATGTTTTTGTATGCCCCTGGACTCCGTCCGCACCGTTTATCACAAGCACTGCCACATCAAGAATCCATAAAGTTCTCTCCATCTCCGCTGAAAAATCCACGTGTCCCGGAGTATCCAGCAAAGTGACGTTCATGTCTTTATATTGAAAAACTGCCTGTTTTGAGAAAATAGTTATTCCTCTCTGTCTCTCATATTCATAATTGTCAAGAAATGCATCTTTGTTATCTACTCTTCCGGGCTTTCGTATTGCTCCGGAAGTATACAAAAGTGCCTCTGAAAGTGTTGTTTTACCCGCATCTACATGAGCAAGAAGTCCCATACAAATATTCTTTTTTAGTACATCTGCCACTTTAAGGCACCCCCGTTTCAAAGCTTTTATCAGTCAATATTTCTGTATATTTCAGGACGTCTGTCTCTGAATAATCCCCAGGATAATCTGTCCTTTTCCATTTCATCTAAATCAAACTCGTGAACAAGAACCTCATCTATGTCACGACCTGCTGATTCCACTATATCACCTGTGTTGTCCGTTATAAAGGATGAACCATAAAAATTCAGAGCAGATTCCTGATTTCCATTTCCCCTGCATGGCAGGACCTTCTCCATGCCGTATCTGTTAGCCGCAATGACCGGACAAAGGTTCGCAGCTGAATGTCCCTGCATTACCCTTCTCCAGTGTGGCATACTGTCACACTCAAGTATAGGTTCACTGCCTATTGCTGTTGGATAAAATAATAATTCTGCTCCTTTAACGGCCATTCCCCTTGCTGTTTCAGGGAACCACTGATCCCAGCAGATTCCCACACCGATTGTTGCATATTTTGTTTTAAATGTTTTAAATCCTGTATCTCCCGGAACAAAATAGAATTTTTCCTGATAATAATGGTCATCAGGAATATGAGTTTTCCTGTAAATTCCAAGATTAGTGCCATCCGCATCAAGCACCGCAACAGTGTTAAACAGACGGTTAATGTCCCTTTCATAGAAGCTTACTATGATTACAGCTGACAATTCCTTTGCCACCTCTGTAAAATGTCTGACTGCATCATTTTCTTCAACACTTCTGGCATAATCATAGTATTCGTAACGCCTCTCCTGACAGAAATACTTTCGCTCAAAAAGTTCAGGAAGCAAGATGATGTTAGCTCCCTTGGACACTGCATCTCTGACAAGTTTGTCGGCTTTATTGATATTCTGCGAAACATTATCTGTGCAGCTCATCTGTACTGCAGCCACTTTGACCATTCTACTCATATTATTCAATCCTTTCCACATTATAGTACAAATTCAGGTATCTGCTGGGTGATACAGTGAATGTTTCCTCCACCCACTATTATATCTCTGGCATATATTCCTATTATCTGTCTGTCAGGGAAACATTTCTTTAACAGTTCCACTGCCTGAACGTCCATTTTATCGTCAAACTGTGGCACAAGCACCTTTTTATTAGCGATATAGAAATTGACGTAGCTTGCAGCCAGTCTCTCTCCAACCTCTCTCACGTCCTCACCCTCTTCAAATTCATAGCCCTCAAGGTCTTTTTTGCATACGGTAACCGGATTATCCGGAATATAAAGCTTATGCACCTTAAATCTTCTCCCTCTGGCGTCGCATTCCTGTTCAAGCACCTTTAAATCTGCCAGAGACATTTTATATTGTGGATCATCCTCTTTATCTGTCCATGCAAGAATTACTTCTCCCGGAGCGGAAAATGCACACACATTATCCACATGTTCATTGGTTTCATCATTGTATATTCCAAATGGCAGCCATATAACCTTGGATACATTAAGATATTCCTTTAATTTATCCTCAATCTGCTGCTTTGTAAGCATTGGATTCCGTCCCTTACTTAAAAGGCAGCTTTCAGTAACTATCGCCGTACCATCTCCATCAACATGTATCGAACCGCCTTCCAGCACAAAATCTGAAGCATCATAGCAATCTGTGTTCATACACCTGCAGAACGAAGCTGCAACCAGATCATCCTTCTTCCAATCAGCATAAAGCCCGTCAAATTCTCCACCCCAGGCATTGAAGCGCCAATTAATCCCTCTTATTTCCCGGTTTTCCCGGTTAACAGTATATGTTGGTCCCACATCTCTTGCCCATGCGTCATTTGACTCAATACTTATAACATGAATGTGATTATGTATAGCTTTCAATTCTTCACTGCTAAATGTCTTTTCACTGCATGAAGCTGTTTTACCACATAAATAATTATTATCATCTGATGATTTACAACTGAAAATCTTATCAACTTCTGCATGAAGCATTTCTTCTGCCTCATCTGTATGCTCATTGTCGGCAAGCATATACAGATGCTCATCTTCCGCTATGTGTGCTGCAATCTCTGAAAAAACCTTCTTTGCAGCCATGCCACCGTAGGGCCATGAGCCTGGTCTTACCGGCCATATCATCAACGTTCCATGATGTAATTCATATTCCCCGGGCATTCTGTACCCATCCCTTACAGGAGTTGTATCTGTAATAATCATTGGGTTTTATCTCCTCTTTACCGCAATTCTATGACAGTCTGCTCTCAAAATCTTCATATCCAAAGGTCTTTATAACCCTGCATTCACCCTGCTCATCCATGACAGCAATATCAGGCAGAGGAATCCCATTGAATGTGTTATTCTTTACCATTGAGTATATGGCCATATCTTCGAATACAAGCCTGTCACCTGTGTTTATCTCACGTTCAAAACCATAATCTCCTGTTATATCACCTGCCAGGCATGTATAAGATGATAATCTGTATCTGAAAGGATATCTGTTGCACAAAGACCTTAATTCTGATGAATTATTATCAAAAGCGTCATCCTCTACTGCTTCAGGCTCCTCTCCTGCAAGTTTATTGCCCCAGATATCAATACCACAGTCAGAAAGCTTCACAGCATTCATTAAAGGTGGTGTATATGGCATCTCCAGGACATCCGGCATGTGACAGGCAGCAGACGCGTCAAGAATCAACGTCTCAAATCCATTACACACTTTATCCAGCACCTCCGTCACAAGATATCCTGCATTTAAGGCTACCGCTTCACCCGGCTCAAGATATACCTGAACATTATATGTATCCTTTATATGATTAATACAGCGAACCAGTCTTTCTATATCATAATCCTTTCGTGTAATATGATGTCCCCCTCCGAAATTAACCCATTTTATTGAGTCTGACGAAAGAATGTGTCCAAACCTTTCCTCAACAGCCCCAAGCGTTGTTTCCAAATCATCCGAATTCTGTTCGCACAGCGTGTGAAAATGTATTCCCTCAATTCCTGAAAGAATCAATTCATCATTACTCATTTCCTGAAGAAAATTATTCAAAGTAATTCCCAATCTGCTCCCCGGCGCACACGGATCATATATGGCATGCTCCCCCTGGGTTGATATTTCAGGATTAATCCTGATGCCAATGCTCACCCCTGCATCCAGGCACAGCTTTCTGTACTTTCTTAACTGTGAAAATGAATTAAACACCACATGGTCACATATTTTCACCAGTTCTATCATATCCTCTTCTTTGAATGCCGGTGCAAATACGTGGTTTTCTTTTCCCATCCTGCTCACGCCTAGTCTCGCCTCATACAGCCCGCTCGCAGTTGTACCGCTGATATACTGTCCTATTAGCGGATATTCACAAAAGGCAGAAAATGCCTTCTGGGCAAGAAGTATATGACATCCGCTTCTATTTTCAACAGATTGGAGAATGCGCAGATTATCCTTTAATCTTTTCTCATCTATAACGTAAACCGGTGTTTTTAAATCATTAAATTTCATCGGCAGATACTCCTTACGGCTCTAATTTACTCCACTGTAGCAGGATTCTCGTCTACCACCCAAGGAAGTCCCCACTTATTCAACGCCTCCATATATGGATCCGGGTCAAACTCCTCAACGTTAAATACGCCTTCTCCCTTCCACTGTCCTGTGACAACCATCATTGCACCAATCATTGCAGGCACGCCTGTTGTATATGAAATTGCCTGTGATTCAACTTCCTTATAGCACTCCTGATGATCACATACATTGTAGATATATATAGTCTTGTCCCTGCCATCCTTCTTTCCGTGGAAGATACATCCAATATTAGTCTTTCCGACAGTTCTTGGACCGAGACTTGCTGGGTCAGGAAGCAGCTCCTTCAAAAACTGAATCGGTACTATCTCAACTCCGTTGATTTTAACAGGATCTGTTCTAAGCATTCCTACATTTTCAAGGCATTTCATGTGTGTGAGATATGATTGTCCAAATGTCATAAAGAAACGAATTCTTTTTACCCCCGGGATATTAACTGCCAGAGACTCAATTTCTTCATGGTGGAGAAGGTACATATCCTTCATACCGACCTCAGGGAAATTGTATTCTCTTTTTATTGACATTGCAGGCACCTCTACCCAGTGTCCATTCTCCCAGTATGAGCCTGGAGCAGATACCTCCCTAAGATTAATCTCAGGATTAAAGTTTGTTGCAAACGGATATCCGTGGTCACCGCCATTGCAGTCGAGAATATCAATTGTTTCAATCTCATCAAAATAGTGCTTAAGTGCATATGCAGAAAACACACTTGTAACGCCAGGGTCAAAGCCTGTTCCTAGAAGCCCCATTATACCTGCTTCCTTGAACTTTTCACGGTATGCCCACTGCCATGAATAGTCAAAATATGCGCTGAAGCCCTTTTCCTCACACCTCTTCTCATAAATTGCCCTCCACTCAGGGTCCTCTGTATCCTCAGCCTCATAATTTGCCGTATCAATGTAATGAACCTTAGTTTTTAAGCAGGCATCCATAATAGTCAGATCCTGGTATGGAAGCGCGAGATTAAGTACTGCCTCCGGTTTGTAAGATTCAATGAGAGCCACAATCTCATCCACATTGTCGGCATTAACCTGTGCAGTTGTTATTTTTGTCTTTGTTTTGTCCTGCAATTTTTCTTTTAAAGCGTCACATTTACTTTTTGTTCTGCTGGCGATGCATATCTCTGAAAACACATCACTGTTCTGACAACATTTGTTAATTGCTACTGACGCTACACCGCCACATCCGATAATTAAAATTCTACTCATTGTAATTCCTCCCTTTTTGTTTATCTTCCTCTTCCTCAAGCATATCCTCCACGTATTTTGGAAGCATAAATGCGCCCTTATGAAGATTGGTTGTATAATATTGTGTTTTTATTCCCAGTGTCTTCCATTCCTTTGGTTTAAAATCATATATTGGATGGTATTTTTTTGATGCGAATCCGAAAAGCCAGTAGCCTGACGGACACGTAGGAATATGTGCCTGATATACACGGCTTACCGGAAATGCCTTATATGCTTTGCTGTGCATTTTGACGCATTCCGTGCGGTCTTCAGCATAGAATGGGCTTCCGTGCTGATAAACCATTATTCCATCCTCCTTTAATGCCTTGTAACAGTTTCCGTAGAATTCCTTGGTAAACAACCCTTCCGTATAACCGAACGGATCAGTGGCATCATTTATTATCAAATCATACTCGTCCACCTTGCTTCTTAAGAAACGAAGCCCATCCTGAATGTAAATATGCACTCTTTCATCATCAAGACCTACCGCAAGATCCGGAAAATGCTTTCTACACACCTCAACAAACATCTCATCCGGCTCTACGACATCTATCTGCTCAATTGCCTTATACTGGGTAAGCGCTGTGGCAACACCACCGTCACCTCCACCGATAATTAGTACTTTTTTTACATTTGGATGAACTGACATTGGAACGTGTGTTACCATCTCGTCATATATAAATTCATCTTTGTCCGAGAAAAGTATTTCTCCGTCAAGGGCCAGTATACGCCCAAACTCCACTGTCTCCAAAACATCTATTCTCTGGCAGTCACTTACTCCCGAAAACAGCTGTTTTTCAATTCTCATTGACAGCTTCACATTAGAAGTGTGAAGTTCTGAAAACCACATTTCCATTGCATTTTCTCCCTCTTTTTTTATTGTTAACATACGGCTACCTGCATAACACCATGAGATTATCAACCTTAGGGTCTTCTGTACCCTGCATTGAGCATCCCTTTTCTTTAACATAGATTATATATTCAATAATCTCCTCCGTTATCATCTCACCAGGCGCAAGAATTGGTATCCCCGGCGGATAGCACATAACAAATTCTCCTGATATCCGGCCCTTTGTCTGTCTTATAGGAATTGATTCCTTATCAGAATAAAAGGCATCCTGAGGCGATTTGACAACCATTGGATTGATAAATTCGCCACTTAACATACCTGTCTTATCTTTCTTATAAATTCTTGCAATATCGGCTAACGCACCAACGAGGCGCTCAATATCCTGCAGTCTGTCTCCTATTGAAATATACGCCAGTATGTTACTTACATCACCAAATTCTATCTGAATATCGTACTCATCCCTAAGCAGATCATATACCTCAATTCCAGCAAGTCCTAATCCCAGTGTATGGACAGAAAGCTTGGTCACATCATAATCAAATACACTTGTGCCATTGATAAGTTCCTTGCCGTATGCATAATATCCACCTATATTGTTAATCTCTTTTCTTGCATATTCAGCCATTTCTATAACCTTTGTGAATGACTCATTTCCTCTAAGTGCAAGATTTCTCCTTGAAATATCAAGACTTGAGAGCAATAGATATGAACCGCTTGTGGTCTGGGTAAGATTTATAATCTGCCTTACATAATCTGCGTTGACGCCCTTATTAACAAGAAGTATGGAACTCTGTGTAAGACTTCCTCCTGATTTATGCATTGATATTGCAGCAAGATCCGCACCAGCATCCATTGCGCATACCGGAAGGTCTTTCTGAAAATACAAATGCGTTCCATGTGCCTCATCTGCAAGTACCTTCATTCCATTCTCATGGGCAAGCTTTACAATTGAACGAATGTCAGAACATATTCCATAATATGTAGGATTATTAACAAGGACAGCAACTGCATCAGGATTATTCTTAATTGCCTCTTCAACACTTGCTGTTTCCATTCCCAGGGAAATTCCAAGCTCCGGATTCACATCTGGATTTACGTATACCGGAATTGCTCCACATAATACCAGTGCATTGATGGCACTTTTATGTACATTTCTTGGAAGGATAATCTTATCTCCTCTCTTGCATACCGAAAGAATCATGGCCTGAACAGCTGATGTTGTTCCTCCTACCATAAGAAATGCATTCTGAGCATGGAATGCCTGTGCTGCAAGTTCTTCCGCATCTCTGATAACCGAAACCGGGTGGCACAGATTATCCAGGGGCTTCATTGAATTGACATCAATACCAACACATTTTTCTCCCAGAAGCTCCACAAGCTCAGGGTTTCCTCTTCCCCTTTTATGCCCAGGAACATCAAAAGGCACAACCCTCTGTTTTCTCAATTTTTCCAAAGCCTCATATATAGGCGCTCTCGTCTGATCACTAATCATCTTCCCTGTATTCCTTCTTTTGCTTATTTTTAGCAGTTTTTTCTTTATCTGTCAGTGTGGCAGATGAGGTTTCTAAAACCTGCTTTGCAGCAATTTGAAAAAAGTTGTTTTCGTTCCATTGCGATAAACGTTGCGATGAGCCTCAAAAACAATAATCGTGTTCAGCAAAGGCTTCCACGATATGTACTAAGGAGGGACCCGGCGAAGCCGGGAGGATACCTTAGTGCCTGCGCAGAGCCTATCCGAACGTAGTTCGGAAACTAATGGCTCTGCTTCCACGATTATTAGAGTCTCATCTCCACATCGCAAAAGTCACTCAAACAATCTTTTTTCAAATTCCTTCAAAGCTAATGATAACAAACAGCATCTGCCACACTGGCAGATAAAGAAAAAAGTGACTGCGCCTATGCACAATCACTTTGAATAAATACAATATAATATGACAAAATTCTTACGAATATATCTCATGTAAGATAAGAAATCTTTCAGACGCCTTACCCACACTACATGCAAATATCGTCACTCTTTATTGACCGTTTCAAAAGATGATGTGCTTACGCACTGATTGTAAAGTAATCAACTCAAAAAACAGAGCTTACAGCTCAATCAATAATAAAATGTGGGGCTACCACACCGGCAACCGACCCGCCTGTCCGTTAGGCTTAACTTCTATCAAAGAAGTGGTCATATTTGCATGATTTATACTCATACGAGTAGTATGTTAACACATTAAAGTGTTAAATGTCAATTTTTTTATTTTGCTTCATTTGTCCCTTCTGATTCAGTTCCATCAGAATGCCAGAAATCAACCGGCTCATATTCCTGGAGCTTTGCTAAAAATCCATGTTTTCTTAAGTTATCCTGAATCAGATCCAGAGTCTGCTCATCATTGGCAATTACTGTATGATAATGGTATCCGGATGTTACATTTTTCAGGAGACTGCTGCTTCCGCTCTCAAGCTTCTCCAGATAATTCTTGATGTCACGCCTTGAATGAATATTCATATCTGCCTTAATTACACCATAAACCTTATGATAAACAAAGACATCCTTCACCCATCCTCCTAAGTCCACAATAGCATTAAGTTCTGTCTCTACTTCTTCATCTTCATGCCTTACCTTAAGAATTCTTGTAAATTCATTCTTTTCCTGAATCAGATACCCCTTATGTGTGGAAAAGATATTGATATCCTTAGCCCTGATAAGAGCAATATCCTGAACAATCACCTGTCTGCTCACAGCAAATGTCTTGGCTAATTCTTCACCTGAAACCGGTGTCTGGCTCTTCTGGAGGATTGTTATTATTTTTTCTCTTCTCTGCTCACCATTCATCCGCGATTCATTCCTTTCCTAAATAATTATCACTCAACCGGATGGAGATTCTTTAAGGAAATATCCATAATCGGAGCAGAGTGGGTAAGTGCTCCGCTTGATACATAGTCAACTCCCAGGTCTGTAAGTCTTGCAATATTTTCTTTTGTAACGTTACCCGAAACCTCAACCTCAGCCCTTCCTGCGATAATATTCATTGCTTCCTGCATATCCTCATGGCTCATATTATCAAGCATAATTATATCTGCACCGGCCTCAACTGCCTCACGAACCATGTCAAGATTCTCCACCTCAACCTCTATCTTTCTTACAAATGGCGCATATTCCTTAGCTGCTAAGACTGCCTCCTTAACACCTCCTGCTGCCCCAATATGATTATCTTTCAGAAGAACTCCGTCTGTGAGATTGTATCTGTGATTGTTACCTCCACCAACTCTTACTGAATACTTTTCAAATATTCTGTTATTAGGGCTTGTCTTTCTTGTATCAAGGAGCTTTGTCTTTGTTCCTTCAAGAAGCGATGCAACCGAATGGGTGTATGTAGCGATTCCGCTCATTCTCTGAAGATAGTTAAGTGCTGTTCTCTCACCACACAAAAGAACTCTTATATCGCCTGTAACCTTTGCCATAAGCTGTCCAGCCTTAACTTCGTCGCCATCTTTTGCAAAAAACTCGATAACAGTATTCTCATCAAGGAGTTCAAATGCTCTTGCGAACACCTGAAGTCCACAGATTATACCTTCCTGCTTGCAGATTAAATCCACCTCACCCTTCTTTGATTCCGGCATAACACTGTTGGTTGAAACATCCTCACTTGTGATATCCTCACGTAGTGCACTAAGAATTAATGGGTCAACATTTAACTTTAAAGTAACCTGATCAAACATTTATTTTTCCTCCATATCCGCTTCTTTTATCTTAGACAGAACCAGTTCTCTGTATTCTTTGTCTATTTCCTGCTCATCATCATATCCGCTTACGTCAAATTCCTCAACAAACTGCTGTGCCGTATACTGCCTCATCATTTCCTCAGCGTCTGCTTTTGGTGCAGCTTCTATCATATCTATAGCTGCTCTCTTGGCAAATACAAGGCTTTCCAGCAAAGAGTTGCTTGCCAGCCTGTTGCGGCCATGAACACCATTGCAGGCAGTCTCACCTATAGCATACAGATTATCCATTGAAGTCTTTGACTCATAGTTTACCTTTATTCCACCCATAAAATAATGCTGTGCAGGTACGACCGGAATACATTCTTTGGTCACATCATATCCCTTCTGTCTGCAATGCTCAACAATGTTTGGAAAATGTGATTCCAATTCTTCCCGTGGTATCGGTCTTAAGTCCTCCCACACAAAATCAGTTCCATCTTTATCCATCTGCTTCTTTATTTCCTCGGTAAGAAGATCTCTTGGTAAAAGTTCATTTACAAATCGGTTGCCATTCTTATCGTAAAGCTTTGCCCCTTCTCCCCTTACAGATTCGGAAATCAAAAAGCTTCTGTCCTGCTCTTTATCAGAATAAAATGTCGTGGGGTGAATCTGTACATAATTGATATCCTTAAGTTCAATACCATGCTTAATTGCTATTGCCAGGGCATCTCCCGTGAGATGTCTGAAATTGGTAGAATGCCTGTACAAGCCTCCAATTCCACCTGTTGCAAGTACTGTAACCCGGGCAGATATCTTTGTCACAAGTCCGTCAGCAGTTCTTATAACGGCACCGACGCATTCATTCTCTCTGCTTATGATGTCAATCAGCCTTGTGTATTCCATTATTGTAACATTAGGAAGCTCTTTTACCCTCGCCAGAAGATGACTTGTTATTTCCTTACCTGTAACATCCTTATGAAAAATTATTCTGTTAGCGCTATGGGCTCCCTCTCTTGTAAATGCAAGACTGCCGTCCGCCTCCTTTGCAAAGTCAGCACCGTATTTTATAAGATCATCCACCACTTCCTTAGAAGAACGAATCATAATGTCGACTGTTTTTCTGTCATTCTCATAATGTCCGGCTTTTAATGTATCTTCAAAGAAATCATCATAGTCAGATTCATCCTTAAGCATGCACATACCACCCTGCGCCAAAAAGGAATCACTGCTTTCCATATCTGATTTAGTAATGATTGTTATATGCTTGTCCCTTGGCAGATTAAGAGCGCAATATAGGCCGGCGCAGCCGCAGCCTGCAATCAAAATATCTGTTTTCATATATTTACCTCATTTCATAAGCAGCTTATACCTGTGTAAACCGCTACTTAGCCAGCTCCAACATACGAACAAGCGGTTTCATTGCTTTCTTTGCCAGTTCCTCATCGACAAACACTTCATTTTTCTTTGTCTCAAGAACATCTAATATTTTATCTAATGTTACCTTCTTCATATTAACGCAAATCTGCTCTTCCTTAACTGTGTAAAGCTTCTTTTCCGGTGCCTTAGCCTTAATCTCACCAAACACGCCGTCCACTGTGCCAATAATAAATTCATCACAATCAGTTTCTACAACGTAATCTATAATTCCTGATGTGCTTCCTATATAATCTGCATGCTTTAAAACATCCTCCGTACACTCAGGATGTGCCGCAAATTTCGCATCAGGATATTTCTGCTTAGCCTTAATCACCAAATCCTCTGTAATTGCAACGTGTCTTGGACAGAAACCATTATTAAGAATTACATTTTTTTCCGGAACCTGCTTTGCCACATATCTTCCAAGATTAGCATCAGGAATAAAGAAAATATCCTTATTAGGAAGATTCTTTACAATCTTAACTGCATTAGATGAGGTTACACATACGTCCGAATATGTCTTTAACTCAGCTGTTGAATTGATATAGCATACTACTGCAACATCAGGATACTGCTCCCTTATCTTAAGAATCTCTTCCTTCGTAGCCATGTGAGCCATCGGACAATCTGCCGTTAAATCAGGCATAAATACTCTTTTATCAGGATTAAGAATCTTAGCACTCTCGCCCATAAATTCAACTCCTGCGAAGATAATGTTGTCCTCCTTAACTTTTGTCGCCACCTTAGCAAGGTAGAAGGAATCTCCAATATAATCTGCTACTTCCTGTACTTCTTCGTCTACATAATAATGAGCAAGAATAACACTGTTAGTTTCTTTTTTTAATTTTAAAATATCTGATGTGACTGACATCTCTTCTCCAATCCCGCATCTTTTGCATAGACAATATCCATCTTTTCTGTGTAAATATTATCCATCCTAATCCAAATATGTAGTTTATGTAATTTTCTTGAGGTTACGAAAAATGCGAATAATTATTTTTTAAGAGTATAGCAGATAACTTTACATCTGACAAGACAGATAAATTATTTTATAGATTTGGAGTCAAAAGGTCTGAACCCACATATGAGCAAGCTCATGTAGATTCAGACCTCTGCGAATTTTATTCATTATTTAAAATCGTATTACTAATTACTGCTTACATTCGTAAGATTTAACTGCTTTATTTTTCTTAATGCAATTACGTTGACAATAAGTGCAAATAATGCACCAACAGCACATGCATACAGGCACGCCGGAATGTTCGGTGTACGCACATACCTGTTAGCACCTACCTCTATAATTCGAACTACAATATATGACAACCCCACTCCAAAGCCGCTTCCTAAAAGAAGACCAAGTATTGTAAGAACAATATTATCCTTATACACATACTCCCTGGTTTCCTTCAGTGTATAGCCATTAATACGCATGACTGCAAGTTCCCTCGACTTCCTGTTGATATGCATAACAATCTGATTTAACAGCACCAGAAGTGCCATAACCGCAGATAATGCGAGACATATCAAAATAACAAGATTAACACTGTCAGAATCCTTTGCAAATTCAGAATTATCCTTCAATGACATATAACCGTCAAGATTACGAACCTTTTCATAAAGTCCGGTAATATCTCCTTTGAGTAAGAACACACTGAAATCAGCATCCTCTCCCATAACTGATTCATAGTAGCTGTCAGACATCACAAACAAATGATAAGCAAGATAATGCTCTATCACACCCACAACCTCAGCCTCTTTTGGATTTCCTTCTGAATCCATAAATTCTACTTTACTTCCTTCCGAAAGATCAAACATCTCTGCACATTTTCTTGAAACTAAAACTCCATTTTCAGGTATATCAACAACTTTCTTTGTGTTAATATCCTCAAGAACCATATAATCCTTAATCTCTTCAAAATCCGAAACTGCAACAACATGAGCATTTTCCCAGCCATTACCGTTCACACGGAAATTCTTTAATTTATCCTGTATAAGCGTATAATCAATATCTTCCTTATCCAGAACACTTTCATATTCCTTTTCTACACCAACGCTTGTATCCATCACCATACGGTAATCATACAGAAAATATTTATCATATTGAGTGATTGACGAATTCGCCAACGCCAGCTTTAAAGAAAAACAGATGACAAGGAGTGCTATACAACCCACAACGCCCATAATAGTAGTCATCATACGTCCCTTATCATTCAGTACGTTTTTTATCATTGTACGTGAATAAAGATTAAGCTTTTTGAAGGATTTCCACTTTTCAAAGAAGAATTGTTTGCCCTTTACAGGAACCTCTCCTCTAAGTAGTGTTGTTGCAGGTAATCGCACAAGACTGGCACAGGCAAAATATGTTGCTGATAAAAATACAACCAGACATATTGCCGCAGTGAGCAACGCCTCTTTCCATGCAAATGTAAGCGGTATGCTTCCCAATGCAAAATTAGGAGTAAATATGTGAAGTACCAGAATTTCCACAATAACAACACTGGCAACCCATCCGATAACAATACCAAGTACTGCACACAATGTGTTGTAAAGCATATAATGTTTCAATATCTCGCCTGAACGGAATCCAAGTGCTTTCTGCGCACCAATGAGACTTCTCTGCTCATCAATCATTCTTGAAATTGCCGCGTAACATACAACAATTGCAACCAAAAGGAAAATGATTGACATAGAATAACTCAGACCAAAGATGCTGTCTACTATAGTATCAATTCCTCTAATATCTCCTATGTCATTTCTGATTGAAATAATCCAGTTCTTCAACTGAATACTTTCTGCCTTCTCATTTGAAGCCTCAAGCTCAGCTTTTGCATCAGCCAGCTCTTTATTGGAATCATCAAGCTTTTTCTCAGCTTCTTTAATCTGGGACTCAGCCTGTTTATATTCGTTTATAGCTGTTATTAACGGAAGTGCCGCATCTTTTGACTGTTCCAGCTGTTTAAGGGCTATATCCAGATTATCATCCAGCCCCATTATTTTTAGTTGTATCTGAATTCCCGAAAGTGATGAGCTTAACTGAGCCTTCTTAACAGACAGGTTATCTGTTTCTTCCTTAAGCTTTTTCTCGTTTATCTCAATCTCTGCACTGGCACTGTCAATAGCAGACTGCGTATCATTTTTCAGGGAATCATATCTAAGCTGTGCACGTTCCTGTCCAAGCTTTTCAAGCTTTTCTTTAAAATCAGCCTCATGCTCTCTATATTCATCCGAGAAATAATAGTAATCATCCAGTGAATTATTTTTTACGTATGCAGTTGTATAACACCCACTGTAATAGTCTGAATCAAATGCATCCTTTGGAAGCATTATAAAATACGATGCTGCACCAAGTCCCTGTGTACTTTTTCCTCGTACATCCTTTATTGTCGTACAACAGAAAAATGGCTCATTTATAACGGCTGTAACAGTAAACTCATCTGATACCAGATTTCCGTCATGGTTCAATGTAATAACATCACCCGGTTCAATCCCATGCTCATTTGCAAATTTCTCCTCCACGGCCGCCTCTTTGGGGCCTGTTGGAAGTGAACCATTAATTATAACCGGTTCGTTCATGGTACTGCTAAGCGACCGTGCCTGCAGCGTAATTATCTCTTTCTCACTATCCATAAGAACCATTGCAGAATATCCGCCCTCAACAGCATCCACGCCTTCCCAGTCTGCTATGGCATCAATATCATCCTTAGTCAGACCATTGGCACAGGTTATTTCCAACGATTCCAGTTTATTATCAACAAAATAATTGTCAGCCTCTTTTAATATTGCATAAGCAGATGACTGCAGTCCCAGAAAGATAGCTATACTGGTAGCTGCAATAAATGCAACAGCAAAGAAGGCAACACCATTTTTCTTTATTGTTCTTAACAGATGTTTTCTCTGCGCCTTCTTACCTACCATACTAACTCCTTTGCACTAGCCGGATGTCTGTTTACAATTACCTCTGAAACAACTCCACCCTTCATACGGATTACACGATTTGCCATTTTCGCAATTTCCTCATTGTGAGTAACCATAAGCAGCGTTGTTCCTGATTTAATCACATTTTCAAGAACTGTAAGTACTTCGATACTTGTTTCATAATCAAGAGCTGCAGTTGGCTCATCTGCAAGTATGATTCTTGGTTTTTTAACCAATGCCCTTGCTATGGAAACTCTCTGCTGCTGTCCGCCTGACATCTGTGCAGGATAATTATCCTTGCGTTGTAATAAGCCAACCTGTTCCAATGCTTCTTCCGCGTTCATCGAATCCTCACACAATTCTCCTATGAAATCCAGATTCTCCTCTGCTGTAAGAGTTGGCATAAGATTATACGCCTGGAAAATAAAACCTACAGAGTGTCTTCTGTACTCAGTCAATGTTTTTTCATCTGCATTAGAGTAGTCTTTTCCGTCAAACATGAAAGTTCCGGTTGTAAGCCTGTCCATACCGCCTATGATGTTTAGCATTGTTGACTTTCCACAGCCTGATTCACCTAATATTACAAGGAATTCGCCTTCTCTGATGTCCAGATTAACTCCCTTAAGCACCTGAAGCTTATTTTCCCCCGAGCCAAAGGTCTTTGTAACATTTCTTAAGGAAATAATTGCCTTCTTAGTCTCTGTAAAACCAAGATTTAAGCCTCTTCCATCTACAGCAATGGCAGTGAGCATGGCCAGGTTCTCACACAGACTTATGTCATCGTCGTTGTAAAGCGAGCCATCTTTCTTATTGATAATCTGGATGCAACCGATAACCTCGTATTTATTAACCAATGGCACACAGACCATACTTCTTGTTTCAAACCCGGTGGCTTCATCGAAACGGCCTGCCCATCTTGGGTCTTTTCTACAATCCTTAACTACACTGGACTTTCCTTCTTCTACTACCTGACCCGCAATTCCTTCACCCAAAGCAAGGCTGAGACCTGTAAGATCTGCGCCTCCTATCCAGAAAGAAGGATATATTCTCTTATCACCTGAGGAGTTATAAAACCAGATTGTACCTGCCTCAGCTCCTACAGCTTTTACTACCTCACCCAGACTGGTGCGCAATGCATCTTCCAGCGATTCAGCCTCCTGAAGCAGTCTGGTTATTTCCCAGACAACCTGTGTATATCCAATCTTTTTGTCCTGCTGATGCAACTCATCACTCATGTTATCTTCCTGTCCCTTTCTTTCATTTTACAAAAATAACCACTTACTTTTTTATATCACAAATTGAATTTTATGTAAATCTAAAGCAGGGACTACTATGTAATCCCTGCTGCTTTTTTTGCCAGTAAATCAGCTTCCTCATTTCCTTCAATGCCGGAATGCCCCTTCACTTTTATAAAGTTTATCTTAATCTTATCTTTTATGGATTGAATGTATTCATAGTACGCCACCGTGCCTTTCCTATTTCTCTTCCACTCACCGGTGGCCCACATTTTTATTCCCTGATAATCATAGTAAATATTGATTTCTTTTATTCCCAACTCTATTGCCTTAGCGATTGCAGCCTGACTTCCAAGTATCTCTCCGGCAACATTTCGCATAGAGGCAAGATCAACATCATTTCCATTGCCCGAAAGAACATACTTTTCATTATCGTGGATAAGAAAGCCACCATAACCATACACTCCCGTTGACACATTATATGATCCGTCCACGAAAGCATAGTCGTTAATACATTCATATTTAACATTCTGTCCGATCGATGAATCAGAAATTAATTCGTTATTGATAAATTTCTGTGCTTCCTCATATGTTGGAAAGCTTTTATACTCAGCTGCCGGAAAGCCGTGAACATTGGCTTTACACTCATCCCATGTGTAATAAACACCCGGGACCTTTCCAATTCTTACAGCGTAATATTTTTTTGCCATATCAAAAACTCCGCATTATTAAATCTTCTTTTAATAAACTCTGATTACTCCCGCTATTTCTTTCACTGCTGATAAACCTGCAAAGACTGCCATTGCATCATTAAAATGTTTTTCCTGAACTTCGTCAGTAATAATAACCAGCTCAGCGATTCCATCTTTACGGCTCTTCTGGACAACCTGCGCAATACTCACATCATTATTGCCAAGAACGCTTGCTATATTAGCAAGTACTCCCGGCTTATCCACAGCTTCAATTCTTAAAAAGAATTTGCTCTTCGATTCATCTATTGTCTTAATAGCAGTGTCCTTATAGCAATAGCAGCCTATTTTTCCACATGACCCATGAACGATATTTCGGCATACATCTATAATATCACCCATTACCGCCCCTGCTGTTGGCATCTGTCCTGCGCCTCTTCCCATGAACATACAGTCATCCATGGCATCTGCATGAACAAAAACGGCATTAAACGCATCGTTAACTGTTGCAAGCGGATGGTTCTGCGGAATAAGCATCGGATGGACCTTCACTTCAATTCCTGTGTCTGTATTCTTGGCAACTCCTAAAAGCTTAATAATATAGCCAAATTCTTTGGCATATTTAATGTCATCTGAAGAAATCTTTGTAATACCTTCAGTATATACATCTGCAAATGTTACTCTGGAATTAAATGCTATTGATGCCATAATGGCAATCTTCCTTCCGGCATCAAGTCCTTCCACATCTGCAGTTGGATCTGCTTCTGCATAACCAAGCTCTGTTGCCTTAGCCAGTGCATCTTCATAGCTCATGCCGGATTCAGTCATTTTGGTTAGGATATAGTTGGTGGTACCATTCACTATTCCCATAATCTCTGAAATATTATTTCCAGCCATACTCTGCTTTAAAGGTCGAATAATTGGAATAGCCCCTGCAACTGCTGCCTCAAATTGAAGGTCAGCATGCATTCTGCTTGCTGCATTACCCACCTCTTCACCATACTCTGCAAGAAGATCCTTATTGGCAGTTACAACCTGCCTGCCCTTGTCCAGAGCCTCGAGAACATATTGTCTGGCCGGATTGGTTCCACCCATGAGTTCAATTATAATCTGAATGTCCTCATCCTCAATAACATCACTCCATTTATCTGTAAGAATATCCTGTGCAATACCATCTCTTTTTTTGGAAGCATCTCTTACCAGAACCTTTTTTATCACAAGCTCAGCCCCGGTCTTGAAGAAAATGTCATCCTTCATTCTATCGCAGAGCTTATAAACGCCGCTTCCAACTGTCCCTGCTCCTAGCATCGCCGCATATATTTTCTTACGTTTTTCCATGACCTGTAAATTCCTTCCAAATAAATATATTATCTCATAGCATCTTTAACTGCTTCTGCAAATTTCTTTGCTGCACCGGATATTCTGATTATGGCAATCAAATCGGTTATTCCCTCAATTACAAATAATATTCCCATAAAAATCATCAGAGTGCTGGTTGCACTAAATGGATTTAATAATGCTATAATACCCATTATTATTACAACCGCTGCAACAATTAACTCAACCCACCATAACTCTGTCTTTAAGTGATAGAACTCTACTGCATACTGAAGTTTTAATACACCATCAATAATTATCAGGATTGCAAGTGCCACTCCGAATAAAGTTGCAATTAAATCCGGCTTCATCACAAAAAAGATACCAAAAGCCAGCAATGATACACCCTGTACTAATCCGAATGATGCAAGCACTTCCTGTCCTGCCGTTTTAAAATATGCTATAAGTCTGAACACACCCCATATACATAAAACTATACCAATTGAACGACACAGCAGTTCCTGTGATGTTTCAGGAAATATAATCATAAATACTCCCAGCACAAGTAATGCCAGAGATATTATTATCATTTCATTCTTAATTTCTTTTATCTTTTTCATTAAATTCATATACTTATCCTCCCATCAGTTTATTAAGCAGAGGTTCAGCTTCTTGACAGAAAATTCAACATGGTTGTTTTTTTATTAACTGCCACTGAAAAGCTTTGCTGTGCCTCTCTGTTATTTTTTTTCAATATTGAAATTCTTATTCCCTCAAAAGGCTTTAAAAAACAAATCAGCCCCAACTCTTTCGCGTCATTTTCCAGCCTCATGACGCTTGTGGAAGCTGCCTGCCACTGGGCATTAATTAAAGTCTGTTCTAACCGTTGGAAATCATACCCTCTTAGAAATCCTGTAACTTCCTTTATATAAACCTGCAGTACTTTTTCCGATTCTAAATCCATATTCTTATACTTTGACATACTTATGTCACCGCCATAACGCTTGAGATTCTCAACGGTTTTTCTTAATGTTTTTAACTGGATACTGTTACCTGCCATACATCGCCTCCAAAACAAAAAATGCACTAAAGCACTAATCTCATCTCTTTTAATAATACTACATATACCTCTTATCAACAAGTAAAATTATGTTTACAACAAGACAAGACGCTTATTCGTCGTATATGAATTTAAGAACTTCCCTTGCATCCATTCTTCTTATGCCTTCATCATCTTTGAGGGCAGTAAATCTGAACTGAATAACATCAGTGATATAATTTGATTCTGCTGTACAACCGGGATATTTTTCATACCAGTCAGGGTAATATTTTTTCATATATTTTTCTGCAAGTTCAACCGCCATGCTACTGTCACCATTCTTAAGCAATGTTCCTGCAATACGCACTCCGGGTGGACTTGAATGAATCAGTACAACACTCCCGTCGCTGCACTCTCCAAGAACCATCCACACGTGTCCACTCATACTCATTATATCGCCGGGTCTGAAGTCTTTTATTTCATAATTAAGATTCTCTATTCCCATCCCCAATGCGCTAAGCCTTGAAGTCATGGTGCTGGACTTACATACATATCCGGTCTCACTATACTCATTCCCAAACACATTATAGAGAAGCCATCCGATATATCCCGAGCAATCAAGACCTTTTTCCCTCTGGTACAGGTACTGTGTCATATCATAATCCGCCGTTTGTTTTTCTGCAAATTGTTTCCATTCAGGACTAAGCCCCTGAATAAGGCCATCTTTGTCCATTCCATCATCTGAAACATTCCATCCGCCGCCCCAGATATACATGGTTTTCCCAACCGGCATTACGGCTGTTTTTAAAAGCTTTGAATAAGTATATTCTGACTGCATGTATTCTGATTTTTCATTTTGAAGGTCAGAATCGCCTGCTTTATTATTTGATTCACTGTAATTACAACATCCATTTTCTCTGATAGTAAGAATGATTTCATCAGACAACCCTGACATCATCATAATGAGAATCAGTGTTAATACTATAATGGGAAGTTTTTTCCTCATCAGACACCCTTAACATAATACTATTACTATATGTTATTCCCAAAAATGAAATAGTAGTAATACTTTTCCCCACAGGGCTAATTTATCTCACAGCTTTGAAATTCCATTTCACAGTGATTTGTTTAAATTGCACTTTAACTGTTATTCTTAACTTTCCCCCTCCAAATCCAGATACATCAAACACAATGCAATACCTATTATTTTAAAACCCACTCTTTTGCTTTTTCATAATCATTAATAAAAGCGATTATTACACCAGCATCTTTACTTATCTTTTCAAACTGTTTTTGTTCTTTTTTACCAACACCGACAAATGCAATCTTTAAAAATCTCTTTGTGCATTCTATTATTCCATTTACTATACACTCTGCAATCTGTTGAGATACAATTGTTTCATCCAAATTGATAATCATATATGAAGAGACAGATGGACGGCTAAATGTTATATAATCTCCCTTAAATTTATCTATGACTTCTATTTCCAAGTCGCCCATACTATCAAGATGTTCACACCATATTGTCCCGCCATTATAATTTAACTCGAATGATTTCTTGTTAATTCCTGCTTGTTCTTTATAATTCATTTGTTTCATCTCCCTGATTAATACCTCAACGAACTGGATTTCAAAAAAGTATTATATTAATTTTTTTCTTTCATATAACTTAACAAATTGATCACATATATTCTTTCGTACTTCTTCTGACAAACCGGCGTATTTTGTATCCAACACCTTTTTTACGGCTTCGTACTTCCTATTTTTATCTTCTATATCCGGACCACGGTCATAATAAAACCTCACATCATAAAAAATGTGTTTCATATCGTTACTTAAAGCTTGTAACACTCGAAACCCTTTCATAGAAAACTTTCCTTCCTTTATACCATCCTCCACACATGGCTGTCGCGCCCAATCCAACATAAACCAATTCTCCATTGGCATATTTACACCATATTCGGAATCTAACAAAAAGTCATTTATCTCATTCCAATTTATATGTAACGGCAAGTCGTTTTCTTTCGCAAATAAATAGTCATCCCGCTGTAATTCCTGTTTTTTTCTCTTTCTTGTATTTCTTTCATACACAATCCAGTATATTACCATTGCTACTACAATACACACGCTAAATATCTTTGTAATCATTGTATTTCTTTCATAAATAATCAAGTATACTGCGATTACTACCATAATACTTATGCTGAGTACCTTTATAATCAAGCCTTTCATTGTGCATCCTCCTATCACAAAAAATGGGAATTAACAAAGTCGACAAATCCCGATATGGTAATTTCCTGCAAACCCTATTCCATTTTATATTTCTTTTCAATTATAATTGTGTAAATTATCATAGCTAAGATGCTCTCAATCACCATTCCAAAAACAAAAAAAAAGAATCCATGCAGAATTTTGTCCTGACAATAGTGGCAGTCCTAATGCAACAAATACTATTCCATACATACAAAACAGCTTAGCAAATATCTAGTTATTGAAATAAAGAAAATCAACATTTAAAAAATCACATTACAACTATCTTCTTCAAAGTATTAACTGTTCTGATTGTAATCATTTCACCAATCCCTGTGCTTGCAGTTTTTTTCCACCAGTTTGCTTTAGCATATTTCTTCCTGTCGAAAGACCAAAAAATAGTGTTATCACAAATACATATCTGTTCCAATTCTTTTGTAGGTTCTCCAATTTTCTCCGCAATGATTTCAGCGGTAGCAGGAGACATAACAAAAATTAGATTATCGTATATATCTTTGTTAGATGTTCCCCACCAATCGGGAGCCTTACTTAATATATCTTCTAACTTTTCCTGCAAAATAACAAAAACCGGAATATCCAAGCCAAACCTTTTCTTTATCATATTCTTTATTGTATTTGAAAGCGTATTCTCATTATTTTCATCAACAGAAAAAGCAACATTTCCACTATTAAGATATGTCAGAACATCTGCATAACCAAGTTCCGTCAAATATGCTTTCAGTTCCGGCATAGATATCTTGTTTTTTCCGCTTATGTTGATACCTCTTAACAAGGCGATATATCTTTTCATATCAATTATCACATTCTCCCCAAATTCGTATCTCAATAACAAAGTTTATTCAAGCTGTCTTTCCTGTATGTGATGCTCCTGTAATTATTATTATCATTGTTTCCTAATTATCATTCTACAATTCATGGTAAAATGGACATATATCTTCATAATATCCATCCTTCATCCTAAACCCACTCGGAATTATGCCCAGCTGCTTAAAGCCAAGACGCTCGTATAAATGACGAGCATGAACATTTGAAGCTACAACAGCATTAAATTGAAGAATTTTAAAGCCTTTTTCTTTACCTTTTATGAGACAATCCTTAACAAGCTTTTCTCCTATATGCATTCCTCTCGAATCTGAACTAACAGCGTAACTTGCATTACATATATGACCACATCTGCCAACATTATTGGGATGAAGAATATACAATCCATATATTTTTCCTTCCGTATCCTCAGCCACCCCACAGTATGTCTGTGAATCGAAAAACGTCTTTCCTGAATTCTCATCAAGAATTTCCTCCTGTGGAAAAGCAATACCTTCTTCAACAATTTCGTTCCAGATCCGAACCATATCTTTAATATCATCTTTTTTATATTTCCTTATAGTAACTACCATTATTATCTACCTCCATAAATTCCGATTGTGTAATCACATAAGTTTAGGGTTCCATTAGCTGTTATATCGTTTCACAAGGCTTTACGATTCCTCATAAGGGCAAATATAAGGGCACAAGATGTCAGTGGGCATCTGCTCTGTGCGGACCGAAGCGGAGAGGAGACAGCAAAATGACATAACACATTATAACATAATATGAATAGACTGTGTGAACTGATTGAAATGCTTTTAATGCCTTGGCAATCTGTCTATATTATTCCATTCAAATTCAAGTAGAATATCCGGTGCTTATTTGCTATAATATGCAATGGAATGAAATCCCATTTTTCTCTAGAAGAATAAACATTCGAGATAAGCGAGGAAATGAAATGAACTACAAAACAAAAATTAAAATAGAGCAATTCCTATATGGTATTCTATCATTCGTCGGATTTGGTTGCGTTGGTGGAAGTGTTGGATATTTTATTGGAACTGTCCAGAAGAATATGGAAAAAAATATGAGTGTTATAACTTTTGCTGTGGTGGCTATATCCGCACTTGCAGTGATTTATCTTTCATGTTACATCAACATTTGTTTACATGAAATTGGACATATGATTTTTGGCTTGCTAACTGGATACAAATTTAATTCCATACGCTTTGGAAAACTAATGTTGGTAAAGAAAAACGGCAAACTTCATTTTTGCCGCTACAATATGCCTGGTACCGGAGGACAATGCCTTATGTCTGCACCGGAAGGAGATGCAGAAAAAATGCCTGTTGTGTTGTACAATTTAGGCGGGTTAATTGTGAATCTTTTTCTATTACTCATTGGAGCAGGTATGTTCTTTTGGATGAAAAATTCGCATCCTATAGTGGGAATAGTATGCCTTGTATTTGCTATGACATCATTTGTTATATTGATTACAAATGGGATTCCATTTATGCAGATAGGGACAGATGGAGCCAATACAATTATACTGTACAAAGATAAAAATGCCAGGGTTGCATTTCAAAAGCAACTGGAAATAGTTAATTATTGTGCAAACAATTATTCTATTCGAGAGATGCCAAAGGAATTGTTTTCCTTTGATAAGTCAATACCTATGAATAATCCACTTATTACTGCTCAAGCGGTGAATTATTACAATTATCTTAGTGTTAATAAAATGTATGTGGAAGCAAAAGAAATGGCACTATTTATTTTAGAAAATGCTAAGAGTATTAACCAACTTCATGAAAAGATACTTTATGGGGAATTGATTTTTCATGCTGCAGTCATTGATAGAAATTCAGAGGCTGCTAAAGAACTGTATGAATCTCATAAAAAGGAATTGAATTCGGCATCTGGTTTTATCTCTATACAAAGAATATTATATGCATACTACACCTTAGTTGAACGGGATGAGAAAAAGGCAACCACATTTGCAAAGCGATTTGAAAATAGTGTTAAGAATTATCCATTTCCTAAGGATGCCACTATAGAGAAAGAGCAATTTGATATGGTTGCTGAAGTATTACAGAAAAAAGAAGAGTTTAAAGAGAGACCTCCCAAATTATAATGCTTCAATGTACTTCAACAATGGCTCTAAATACGACTTATCTGTCCAATCGCACTTTTGCCCCACTGCACACATCAATGCTTTTTGCCAGGGTTCATATCCGTCCGGATTTTGCTTTGCAACTGCTTTCTGTAACATCTTGCAAAGCGTTTTATCCGTAAACTTCATTTTCTCTTCATCCCATGCTCCTCGACAATAGAACAATGGAATATTACTAAGTGCATCTTTAAAATGCAGCTCCCTTACCTGTTGTATTGCTTTCTCATCATATGGAGAAGCACCAACTGCAAATACTGCGATCTTCTTGTCTGTCAATTGCCCAATATTTTTCTTTAAGAATTGCAACCCTGAAATACCGGAAGCATAAACACCTCCACCTAAAATGATAACATCATAATTCAGCAAATTAGCGACTTTAGCATTCTTAGTTTCTACATAATCATAGCCAAGTTCCTCCACTAACCAATCCACATACTTTTTCGTTGCTCCATATTTAGATTGATATAAAATGATTCCCCTACTCATAATCTCGTATCTCCTTTAAATTATCTTCAATTTGTATAATAGTCTGTATCGTTATTTGTAACTGCTTCTCCGACACGCCTTCAAACATTCTCTTCAAAAGCGTTATACTCATCTCATCGTTTTTCTCACAAAACTCTTGGCAATATGACGTAAGCCCAATCCGCTGCTTTCTCTTATCCTGCTCATCCACAGAAATACTTACAAACCCCTTCTTCTCCAGTTTCAAGAGTATCTGCTTTACATTCTGATGAGAGCTCCCCATGATTTCCGCCAACTCCTTAACCGTAGGCGGAGTTTTACACAAATTGATACATATGATTGCAAAAAATTGCTTCCAACTAATTTCTTTCATAGTACTGTCTGCAAATGCTTGGAATCTATTCTCAAAGGCACTTAGCAATCCCAACAGAAAATAGGATGATTCAATGCCCGTGAAATTCACTTTATCACTTCTAATTACTTCTTTTAAATTCATTGCGTCCCCCCAGTATGTAATATATTACCATATATAAGGTAACACATTACCTTTTTTGTGTCAATAGAAAAAGACGGACAATTATCCGCCTTCATCTCACTAGAAACTTCATAATCCTCTTAAATATTAATAAGTTTTTCCATTTCTAACATCCACTTTTGTTGTAAATATACTATCTTTTATATTAACATGGTATTGTACTCATCCACATATATAACTCGATTTCCCCATCTTCTTTTAAAATATCTAATGGTGATCTGTTATTAATCTGTAATCTTTACAGGCGACTTTGCAACTTTTTCCAAATTAATTGGCTCTGTGATTTTTTCATCTTATAATATTTCATTATAAAATTATCATCTATTCTGTGTACCCGTCTATCATTTTCAACAACCGATGAAATCAACCCAAAATACTATCCTCGACAAATCAATCGTGCAAAGCTATTATCAGAATCCTCAACCACCTTGATTTCACTCTGTGCTATGAAAGAATTTATTCTTTTTGCATACCACCAATATCCTATATTCACAGGATATTTTCCAAGTATATCACCTATCAATCTTGCTTCTTTTATTGGTTTTTTTGTAAGTCTTTTCCAAATCAAAAAATCATAAAACTCTTCCGCAACTCCCATGATTTTTCCATTTATGACTGCACGAAGAGGATTATTATCCTCCTTTAATTCATTCCATAACGAGTGATACATTTTTACTTCCTCTTTGGATAATCCTCTTTCATACTGTAGGAAACCTGCAAATTCTTCCGCTGCAACTTCTTCCCAGTTGTTGCAGGAAACAATCACATTTCCATGAACAATATGTCCAGGTATCTTCACAACTCGTATCTGATTTTCATATCCTGAAAGAATACTGCACAAATTACCTCTTCTGATGTTCCTTCAATCCAGCCCGTATATTCTCTCTTAGGAATTGTCTTTTTTCCTGCCGGCCATACGGATGTCGGTCCGTCAGCTTTGCCTATAAAATTTATACCTTTTGCTACCTTCATGGAAGCCGATTCGCTTTCCGCAAATAAAACTTCTACCATAATTATTCCTTCATTCCTCTCAAAAACTTACCTTTTATCAGTATAAAAGTCAACCGCCCTTTAAATTATGTGCTAATCTATGTTCTTCACTGTTCATAAAGCCATTATGATTATGCCTATGTTCTTCTGATTCCACAAAATGATTGTGTTTATGTTCATACGTAATTATATGAGTGTGTATAATACCATCATGAGTATGTCTAATCATGTCAACATGTTCATGAACATGATGCTTTACCATAGTATCGTAAACTAACAACATCAAAATCATCTTCAGGAAGTGTCTTTGTATAATCCATTATTTTATGCTTAACATTCTTTAATCCTAAAAATCTTTTTTCTGATACATCAAGCATTTCGTCTGCTATATCAACCAACATATATTCCGCTGACGGGCATTGTACATACCAATAATAAGACAGTAAACCTGTTCCGGCTCCTAAATCCAACACTTTATGGGTTTTCTTAATACGTGACAGTACAAATTTAGTTGAATTTTCATAAAAATCATCAAAACAAGGAATAAACTTTCTGCGATTACAATCATATTCATTTGCTATTAAGTTAAATTGTTCTTCTATATTCATGGTGGTATCTCCCTTAAACAACTTCCGGATTTGCAGCCTAACATACTTCATAAGCTACATATTCGTGATCAAATTCATAGCCAAGCTTTTCTGCCAAATGCATAGAATTTACATTTTGAGCATCCCAACTTGGATACAGCCCCTCCTTCAGACATTCCAAAATCAACGTCGAACAGGCAACTGTCGCTAAATGCTTTCTTCTTTCTGATTCGATGGTATCCACTTCAATTTCAATGCCTTCTTTATATCTGGTATAAGAAGAGGCTCCTGCTACAATTTCATTTTCTCTGGTAATCACTACTCCCCTGCCATATTTTATGTACATGTCTTTATTCTCAAAAGAAGATACAAAATCCACTGTCTCCGGATTTTTCAAGCATTTATCGTACAGGTCTCCATCGATTTTTTTGAGTTCATACCCTTTAGGAAGAAGTTTTACCATATCTTTCAGCTTATTGATGTCAAATTTGTTATTCTTCTTCATGGCATAGCGAATTACTTTTTTAGCTGATGGGAAACATTTTTCAATCATCTTTGCCCACGCATCATTTTGCGGTATCATAATCACAAAGCTATCCGGCTTAGCTAATATTAATTCTTCGCTTGGCTCTCCCGCATAGAACGCAAAACATCCTACAAATGCACACGCTGACTTCGGATTTTCTATATCCACAACATAGATTTTCCCCATAACCTGCTGCAAGCAGGAGTAAATCAGTGTTTCTTCCCATCCGACAAATATGGGGACCACTTTTGTTGTATCTGTTATTTCATAAATCATTGCTCTCTTCCATTTCTACAAGTTTAATTTTTTCTCCATTACATAATCGCCATGGAAACTTCCAAATCCACGTTGCAATTCTTTTAAAATTCACCTATCGTAATTTTACCATAAACTTGACACCCCACAACAATTTTCTTATATGTTGTTGACATATTCTTTCTATTCATTCCTATTCTTTCATCTTTGCCGGTTTCCCTGCCATATATATTGGGCTGGCAGTATACTTAAAATAGTTGTATAATATTAACATATAACGTCGCTATAATAAGAAATAGTAAAACTATGAAGATACGTAATAGCTTTATATAATAATTTACCCCAAAGGAGAAATTTTCAAATTATGAAAAAAATATTGGTTATAGGTACCCTTAATATTATTTTGAAGAATATTTGTGAATGCCTTATGGATGATTATAACGTCCAGCTCTGCTCTGAGAACGAAGATGAAATCAATACCATGATAAAACTGTTAAAACCGGAGCTTGTTATCGTTAATGAAATATCATTAGATGTAAATGTTACGGATTTATATATACAATTATCTAAAATATATAATAAAAAGCCGGTGTTGATTATTTCTACCAGTGAAAATCCGCAACATTCTGATATGATTTCAAAACTGCTACCCAAATCTATTTTCCTTTATAAGCCTATCACCAAATATAAACTGTTAGCGACTTGTAATGAACTTCTAAATCCAATCAGTTCAAATGAAGTTTGCGAAAAAACGCCAGAGAATGATGGGGATAAAAACGAAGCGGATAATACAACAGAAGCAGACAATTTAAAAACTGAAAAGAAAAAAGTTTTAGTCATAGATGACAGTGTAATTCTTTTAAGAAACATTAAAACCATGCTGGAAAACGAATACCAGGTATTCACCGTCACCTCTGGAGAAAGAGCATTAAAATCTATTTCAAAAATTCGTCCTGATGTCATTTTACTTGACTACGCTATGCCCGATTGGGACGGCAAAAAAACTTTTGAAATGTTAAGCGAAGATGAAATCGGATGTAATATACCTGTCATTTTCCTTACAAGTGTGTCTGACAAGCAACAAATATTAGATGTACTTATGTTAAAACCTTTTGGATACATTTTAAAACCACCATCAAAAGATAGAATAACTGATGAGATAAGAAAGGCATTAGACAGCACATGGATAATTGGGTAATTGATACAATTTTATTATTTTTTAGAGTTATCGTCGAATATATAGGTTTATACGTTATATTTTTTGTGGCAACCAAAAAGTGTTTTATTGAGAAATTAACCATAAAAAAACGTATATTACTTTTACTTATTGCACCGCCAAATGCGTTGATTTATGCTTTGGCTTTTGTTTTTATTGCCTGCTATGTAATAGCCATTGCAGGAAATGTTGATTTTGCTCAGTATCTGGTGAGTAACTGGCTATATGCAGGTGATATATTATGTTTGCTAATCTCTATTTTATTAATGTTCTTTTATATAAAATTAATTGATAAAGAAAAACGAACTTTATCAGGATTCCTGTACAATCAAATGTACTTTCTAGCTATTACTCTGTTTGGAGTAAACTTTTCAAACATTAGTGGTATTGTCATACAGGAAATAATAGTTCCATTGATTACTTTTTTTATTTATTATCAGCTTGTTATAAAGCCATTGTCAAAGTTAAATCAGGAATGTCGAAACCGCCGCAGATGGGTAATTAATGTGCTGCCTATGTTAGCCCAGCTGATGTATATCATATTGACTATATCATATGGTATCCTAAATCAAGTGGACAAAAATGAAGCCGTACCTTCAATCACTGAAAATACAATGTTTTTTATAAGCTATGTGCTCTTGCTGTTTTTGATGTTTTCAAGCCACATCATCATCCAGAATCTAAAGGGTACTCAGGATGTCCTCGACCAGCAGAAAATTGCCATCGAAGCGGATGCTGCAAATAAAGCAAAGGGGGATTTCTTAGCACGGATGAGTCATGAAATCAGAACTCCAATCAATGCTATTCTTGGCATGAATACAATGATTTTAAGAACCTGCGATGAAAATAATACAAAAGAAAAGAAAATCAAAGATTATTCTTTAGAAATAGATAATTCCGGTCAGATTTTATTATCTCTGATCAATGACATATTAGATTTGGCTAAGGTAGAATCCGGCAAGATGGAAATCCTGCCTGTTGAATACGATATTTCAAGCCTTATACATGATGTAATAAACATGGTATCCTTTAAAGCAAAAGACCGTAATCTAAAGCTTGAATTAAATGCTGACGAAAATCTTCCATGCAGATTATTTGGAGATGATATACGAATACGCCAGATTTTGGTAAATCTCCTGAATAATGCTGTAAAATATACCAACGAGGGCACTGTAACTCTTGACATTACAGGCGAACCAAAAGATGATGGTATTCTGCTCCATATTGCGGTAAAAGATACAGGTGTTGGTATCAAAAAGGAAAACATGGAAAGACTTTTTGCAGAATTTGAGCGAATAGAAGAAAATATGAACCATGGCGAAGAAGGTACCGGTCTTGGAATGAGCATAACCGTCAAGCTTTTACAGTTGATGGATAGTAAACTTCAGGTAGACAGCGAATACGGTAAAGGTTCTGTTTTTTATTTTGATTTATTTCAACAGGTTGTCAATTCTGCACCGATTGGCGATTTAAATTCACGAATCAGCACGCAAAAAACTTCTTATAACTATAAAGCTTTATTTTATGCTCCGGATGCACAGATATTACTTGTAGACGATAATTCTGTAAATCGTAATGTCTTTATCAATCTTCTTGAAGATACTGGAGTACATATTGATGAAGCTTCCAGTGGATTGGAATGTATCAATATGGCTGAAAAGAAACACTATGATGCTATTTTTTTGGATCATATGATGCCTGATTTGGACGGTATAGAGACCTTACAAAGATTAAAGAATAGTGATGCATTTGCTAAAATAAACAGCAATACACCGGTTGTTGCGCTTACTGCTAATGCGATAACCGGGGCAAAGGAAATGTATCTTCAGAGTGGGTTTTCTACTTATCTTAGTAAACCTATTAAGCCTTCTCATCTTGAAAATATGCTATACGATTTGATTGATGATACAAAGCTCTTAGCTGCAGATGAAAGGCCTGTTCAGACAGATAAGTTTTTACAAAATATATATGACAACATAGGTGATTTAGACTATGAATATGCCATGCTGCATATGAAAAACGAAAGCATATTAGAAACTACGCTTCTCCAATATATCAGTCTTCAACAATCAGAACTAGACAAACTGGAATTGTTCTATAGAAAGATTTTTGATAATTCATTAGATATATCAGAAGCGTTTGAAAGCTATCGTGTGCAAATACACTCCATGAAAAATAGTGCTTTTATGATAGGTGCCATTTCCATCGGTTCTATTGCGAAAACACTTGAATATTCAGCAAGAGATCATCAAGTTGATACTCTCAGTGTTTTGCACCCTATATTTGTACAACAATGGACTTCCCTGAGTGTTGATTTAGCTGATTATCTTCCAAATCAAGATAATTCAAACAAGCAGGATTTAGATATTAATCAATTATTCGTGATATTGGATTCTTTAGAAGATGTGATGATGTCTTTTGATATGGATAAAACAGACGAATTGGTAAAACATCTTAATTCATATACATATGAGGGAAATCTACAAAACCATATCAATGAATTATGCGATTATATTAATAATCTTGACATTGACAATGCTATCTCCAAAAAGAATATGATACTAAGTTTAATAGACAGGAGCTGATTTGCATTCATTGCCTTCAAGGCACATAAAGAAAATACGGGCAGAGACATCAGTCAAAGCCCGTATTTTTCATGTATTTTTTGATTATCTTCCAATGACTAATGTAAAACTAACACCGTAAACTTGAGCTATCTCCCCTGCAAACGAATAGCACGGACGCTCACTCGAAAATGCTTCGCATTTCCTCGCGATTCGTTCCTATTCATTCATCTTCGCCAGCTTTGCTGCCTGGTCAGCAGTTGTACAGCCATCTATAAGTTCCTGAATATCACCGTTCATGATTTTATCCAGTTTATAGAGAGTAAGATTGATTCTGTGGTCTGTCACACGTCCCTGTGGGAAGTTATAGGTCCTGATCTTCTCTGCTCTGTCACCGGTACCAATCTGGCTTCTTCTTGAATCTGCCTCAGCATCATGAGCCTTCTGAATCTCTAAGTCGTATAATTTAGCCCTGAGTAATGCGAATGCTTTTTCCTTATTCTGAATCTGTGATTTCTCTGTCTGAGAGTAAATCACGATACCTGTTGGGTAATGTGTAAGACGCACAGCTGAATCAGTTGTGTTGACACACTGTCCTCCGTTACCTGAAGCTCTCATTACATCAATACGGATATCCTTATCATCTATCTGGATATCAACATCCTCGGCCTCCGGCATAACAGCAACAGACGCTGTTGATGTCTGAATTCTTCCGTTTGACTCCGTTACCGGGATTCTCTGTACTCTGTGAACGCCACTTTCGTACTTCATAACTGAGTAAGCACCCTGTCCCTTAACCATGAATTCAACTTCCTTCATACCGCCAATACCGGTCTCGTCAGCATTTACCACCTCAATCTTCCATCCTTTAGTATCAGCATAATGCGAATACATGCGGAAAAGCTCTGCAGCAAAAAGGGCTGCCTCCTCACCACCCGCACCGGCTCTGATTTCTACCACGATATCCTTATCATCATTAGGGTCCTTCGGAAGCAGCAGAATCTTAAGCTCCTTCTCAAGCTCTTCAACTCTCTTCTTTGATATGTTAAGCTCTTCCTTTGCCATCTCTTTAAGCTCTTCATCGGATTCCTCATCAAGCATCACAAGACTGTCCTCTATATTCTTCTTACAGTTCTTATATTCAGTATACGCAGCAACAATAGGTGTTAAGTTGCTCTGCTCCTTCATAAGCTTCCTGAATCTCTCCTGATCATTTACCACATCAGGATTGCCAAGCTCTGCATTTATATCCTCATATCTGTTAACAGTATCCTCTAATCTGTCAAACATATCCATAATTACAAATTCTCCTTTATTTCTGGTTATTTAATAGACGTTTGCGAGACTTGCTTTTCTCACCAAACAGTTGTGCAATTAAAGCATAATGAAATCATAAAGCTCCTATGCTACCAGAATCTTCCCTTTACAACCCTGTCAAAGCCTGCAAGGTCTTTGACAACTGTAATTTCACTATATCCTGCATCTCTCATAATTTCCGAAACCTCATCAGCCTGGTCATGGCCTATCTCATAAAGCAAAAAGCCGCCTTTATTAATATACTTTACACTTTCTGCCGTGATTGCTTTATAAAAATCCAAACCGTCTTCTCCTCCGTCAAGTGCCATCGCAGGGTCATGAAGCTTCACTTCATCCTGAAGTGTATCGATAACATCCGTTCGTATATATGGAGGATTAGAAACGATAATATCAAAGCTTGTACCATCCGGTATATTACAAAACAAATCACTCTGAATAAAATCCACATTTGAAACGTCAAGATTAACACAGTTCTTCCATGCTGTCTTCAGAGCCTTATCAGACTTATCTGCCCCTATACCTTTATTTATTACATTTTCTTTGGAAAGTGACAGAATTATACATCCGGAACCTGTGCACATATCAAGAACATCAGCGCGATGGCCGGCATACTCTGCTATTTTGTCCGCTGCTTTTACTGCTTCTTCAACAAGAATTTCTGTATCAAATCTTGGTACAAGTACATTCTCATTAACAACAAAATCATATCTGTAAAAACAGGTCTTACCTGTGATATGCTGGAGTGGAATATGGGATGCACGCATGTGAATCAATTCATGATATTTATCTTTAACGTCATCACTACACAGTTTCATTCCATTAATCAGGTAGTCTGTCTTATTCATTCCGGTAACAAAGGACAATAGTTCAAATGCATCATAACCTGCATTATCTATTCCTGATTTATTTAATTGGACTGTTCCAATATTAAGTAATTCTTTATAAGTCACGTTCCAAACCTTTCGTGATTTTATTGGTTATTTTTTATCTTTTTTTCTCTGCTTAAACAAAGGCACGTCATCAGCAAATTCGTCAGGCACAGCATTGACATCTTCAAACATAATGCCTGCCTCAACCTCCTCGGCTGATAACTGTTCTGAAGAATCTTCATTCTTTTCAGCCTCAACAGCAGAAGACATATATGCCTCTGCCTCAGGTGTTTTCGCAACCGATGGTTCAACACCTGCAGGAATAGGTGCTTTTTCCTCCTCAAAATCAAAGCCTTCTAAAGCTTCAGATTCCTTAACGCTATCCAATTTCTCATCTGTTACTTTTCCTGCCTCAACAGATGCATCTGCAACATAATCATCCGCAAAACTATCCTGACTGTTCTCTGTAGCGATATCATTAATCATATCCGCCTTTACAGATCTATTATCGGCTCTGTTCAAATGAATTAATGAATTAGAGATAGCAAGTTCTGCCTCTGCAGCTTCCATTGCCGCCTGAGGATTTTCCGCATCTGCATAATAATCCTTAAGAAATGACTGCCAGTCAAACACTTCATTTACTGCGGCAATTGCAACTTCAATCATATCCATGTCAGGCTCTTTTGTTGTCAGTGACTGGAACCACATTCCAGGCTTACTTATTATCCTTGTAAATGCATTATCATTCTTCCCTGTCCACCTGATTAACTCGTAGGAAACTCCTGCTATCACAGGCAAAAGCAGAAGTCTTAAAACAATCTGCAAAATAGTATTATCAACTCTGATAAATATGAAAAATACTATGCTTACAAACATTACTATAAACATGAAGCTTGTTCCGCATCTCTTATGATACCGTGAACTGTGCTTAACATTTTCAGGTGTAAGTCTGGCACCATTCTCAATACAATTAATACATTTGTGTTCTGCACCATGGTACATATATGTTCTTCTAATATCCTTCATCCTTGAAATCAATACCAGATATAAAAGGAAAATAAGTAATCTTATTATACCCTCAATAAAATTAAGCAATGTCTTTGATGCTATATATTTGGATACAAGCTTGGCAAGTCCGTATGGAAGAACCATAAATAACCCCACTGCAAGAAAAATTGATAAAATTACGGTAACTGCCATGAGGATGGATTCAAATTTGTCTTTGAATATATTTCGTCCAACTTCATCAAACTTGGTTTTTTCCTGTTCTGCAGGATCATCATAAAATGAAGAAGAATATGTTATTGTAGATATACCCACGACAAGGGAATCTATAAAGCTTACAATTCCTCTTATTATAGGAGCCTTAAGCCATGTGTGCTTCTCCTGTACAGGCTTTCTCTCCCTGACTATCACTTCTATTTCCTGATCAGGCTTTCTTACCGCAATGGAATAACGATCCTGATTACGCATCATTATTCCCTCAATTACAGCCTGTCCTCCTATGCCAGATAGTTTCATAAATAACCTCCTAAAATACTCTAAAAAAGGAGAAAAAGGTTGAGGCCATTGCTAACCTCAACCTTGTAAATCCGTAAATAATATTAGTTGTTCTGTACACCGTACTTCTTGTTGAACTTATCAATACGTCCACGTGTTGATGTAGCCTTCTGCTGACCTGTGTAGAATGGATGGCACTTTGAACAAATTTCAACGTGGATTTCTTCCTTTGTTGAACCTGTTACAAACTCATTACCACAGTTACAAACAACCTTAGCCTGATAATACTCTGGATGGATTCCTTCTCTCATGATTTTCACCTCTTCTAAATGTTATAAGTATTACAATTACGAATTCAACCTTAGGAACCACCTGATGGAATCTATGTTGATTAGACGCAATGATCTCTTTATCTTTGATAAACAGCTTTTAAATTGTACCACAGCACATAAACTAATGCAAGCATTAATTTTATGTATTTATGTACTAATTATTATACGTATTTGTTCTTGCGGACATTCTGGACAAATTCTTCATTATTCCTAGTCTTCACAAATAAATCCAGTATTCTTTCAGCCGCCTCATCTGTCTTTAAGCCATTAAGTGCCTTTCTGCATATATCCACTGCCTCAAGCTCGTCATGTGTAAGAAGCAGATCCTCGCGCCTTGTACTTGATTTGGCAATATCTATTGCAGGGAATACTCTTTTTTCTGAAAGCTTTCTGTCAAGAACCAGTTCCATGTTACCGGTACCCTTAAATTCCTCAAATACCACATCATCCATCTTACTTCCCGTTTCCACAAGGGCTGTTGCAAGTATTGTAAGACTTCCGCCCTCACGCATATTTCTGGCTGCACCGAAGAATCTCTTTGGCATGTGAAGAGCAGCAGGATCAAGTCCTCCTGACAAAGTACGTCCGCTTGCCTGAACAGTAAGGTTATATGCTCTTGCTAATCTGGTAATACTGTCAAGAAGAATAACAACATCTGTCCTTTGTTCAACCAGTCTTTTGGCTCTCTCAATAACCATCTCGGATACTCTTTTATGTCTTTCAGGAAGCTCGTCAAATGTGGAATAAATAACCTCCACGTTGTCACCAATTATAGACTCCTTAATATCTGTAACCTCCTCGGGACGCTCGTCAATAAGAAGAATCATAAGATGCATCTCGGGATGATTCTTTGTTATCGCATTGGCAATCTGCTTAAGAAGAGTGGTTTTTCCTGATTTAGGCTGGGAAACAATCATACCTCTCTGTCCTTTTCCTATTGGCGAGATAAGATCCACCATACGCATTGCCACTGTACCTGAACCCTTTTCAAGATGAATCCTCTCATTAGGGAAAATTGGTGTAAGACTCTCAAATGCAGGTCTTTTCTGAGCTTCAATAGGATTAAGATTATTGACAGATTCAACATACATAAGAGCCGAAAACTTATCTGCCGATGTCTTCGGTCTTTTAGGACCATGTATTATATCACCCGTTTTCAAATTAAACTTTCTAATCTGTGATGGTGAAACGTATACATCATTCTCTCCCGGTAAAAAGTTCTCACATCTTATGAAGCCAAAGCCTTCAGGCATAACCTCAAGAATACCATGGGCAGCAGGTGCGTTAGCAGTGTTATTCTGTGATTTATCCTCAGAATTATAATCTGTCCTGCTCTCTGATACCCCTTGAGTTACATTATCGTAAGAATCAACTGTCTTTTTATCATTGATTACACTCTTATTGGCAGAAACAGCCATCTGCGATTTAGTTGCTGCTGTCTTACATGAATTGCCTTCGGGCGATACATTTGTCACCCCGGAATTCTCCGTTTCTGACCTTTCAGTACCTGTCTCCTCTCCTCCTGCCGCAAGCAATGCATCTATTAAATCACTCTTCTTCATCGAAGTGGCGTTTTTAATATTCTTATCCTTGGCAAATTCACGTAAAACGCTTACTGATAAAGTCTCTAATTTTGCTCTCATAATTCCTCCTGAAATAATATTATTCTTCTCCTGTGAAAACAAATTACAATATATTGTTTTATACTTATGTGGGATTGTGATACGAAAATGTATCAAAGAAAATTCATTTTTAAATACTATACAACATTTACCAATTTATGAAAAGCCTTTTTATTTAAATTTTAATAAAATTTATATTGTTGAGTTAAATATCACTATGTGATATTATTAAGAAGGTTTGTTGTCCAACAGGACTAAAATATATAATATGAGGTAATAACAATGACAAATGCAGAAAAAGCTTTACAGCTTCATGAAGAATGGAATGGTAAATTTGAGACAACTCCTAAGATGACTATAGCCTCAAGGGAGGATCTTGCTCTCGCATACACACCCGGTGTTGCAGAACCATGTAAGGTTATAGCTAAAGATAAGGAAGCAGCTTACAAATACACTATCAAATCAAACACAATAGCTGTAGTTTCTGACGGAAGCGCTGTTTTAGGTCTTGGTAATATCGGTGCTCATGCAGCCATGCCTGTTATGGAAGGTAAGGCTGTTCTTTTCAAGGAATTTGGTAATGTCAATGCCGTTCCGATCTGCCTCGACACCCAGGATACAGAAGAAATAATTAAAACGGTTGTCAATATTGCACCTGCATTCGGCGGCATTAATCTTGAGGATATTTCTGCACCAAGATGCTTTGAGATAGAGTCAAGATTAAAGGAACTTCTTGATATTCCTGTCTTTCATGATGACCAGCACGGCACAGCAATTGTTGTCCTTGCAGGTATTATCAATGGTTTAAAGGCTACAGGCAAGAACAAGGAAGACTGTCAGGTTGTAGTTAACGGTGCCGGCTCTGCCGGTGTGGCAATTACCAAACTCTTACTTACATACGGTTTTAAGCATGTCACAATGTGTGATAAGAGCGGTATTCTTTCTAAAGGCAGTGTTGGTCTTAACTGGATGCAGGAATCAATGATGGATGTAACTAACCTTGAACATAAGACAGGTTCCCTTGCAGACGCACTTAAGGGTGCAGATATTTTTGTCGGTGTTTCTGCTCCTAATATTGTTACAGCAGAGATGGTACAATCAATGAATAAAGATGCCATTATCTTTGCCATGGCTAATCCTGTACCTGAGATTATGCCTGATGTTGCTAAAGCTGCAGGTGCCAGAGTAGTTGGAACAGGACGTTCAGACTTTCCTAACCAGGTTAACAATGTTATCGCTTTCCCAGGTATTTTCAAAGGTGCTCTGGAAGGAAGAGCTACACAGATAACAGAGGAGATGAAGCTGGCAGCCGCTCTTGCAATTGCCGGTCTTGTCCCTGATTCTGAGGTGAGTGATGTAAATATTCTTCCTGAAGCATTTGATCCACGTGTAGCTGATGTGGTAAGCAAGGCTGTTATGGATCATATTACAAGATAATTATGAGACCTTTCTATTATTCTGTTAATGAATATCTTGTTGATACTTATGGTTTTAAGATTTACAAATTAGCCCTGAACGGTGGGATGTCATGTCCCAACCGGGATGGGCTAATTGGTTCAAAAGGTTGTATTTTCTGCAGCGGAAAGGGCTCCGGAGATTTTGACAGCAAAGACATTGATTCGGCCAAAGAACGCATTAAAAACAAATATTCCGGAAATGACTTTATAGCGTATTTTCAATCCTTTACTAACACATACGCAGGTGTTGATTATCTGAGGGATTTATATATGCCTGTCATCAGCCGTCCTGACATAAGAATTCTTTCTATTGCTACAAGACCTGATTGCCTTTCAGATGAAATAATCAGTCTTTTAGACGAACTCAACAGAATAAAGCCTGTATGGATTGAACTTGGTCTACAGACTATTCATCCTGCAACAGCAGGCTACATCCGCCGTGGATACAATCTTGATGTCTTCGATAATGCGGTTGAAAGGCTTAATTCAATTGGAATCAGGCCCATTATTCATATTATAATCGGTCTTCCGGGTGAAACTGCTGATATGATGCTTGAAACAGCGAAATATATTTCAAAACCTGGCATTTCCGGCGTTAAATTACAGCTTCTCCACGTTATTGAAGGAACCGACCTTTGTGCAGATTATAATAACGGCATGTTTCAGACAATGGAAATGGATGAATACTTTTCTGTTGTTGGTAAGATATTGGAGGTCTTGCCAAAGGACCTTGTTATACACAGATTAACAGGTGACGGTCCTAAGAATACTACTGTTGCTCCTCTGTGGAGCTTTGACAAGAAAAATGTATTAAACAAAATGAACCAATATTTTAAAGATAATAATATAATTCAGGGGAAATATTATAAAGGTAATTAGTTATGAGTACAGAAGTTGCAACGCTATATAAGCTTATGATTTTATACATGTTAAGCAAGGTTAATTTTCCGCTTTCCAACACACAGCTTTCGGATTTTATGCTGGGAAAGCAGTACACAACATATTTTGTTTTTCAAGAAACAATACACTCTCTCGTGGAAGATAATTTTATAAAGCCAATTAATCATCAAAATACAACACAATATCAGTTAACAAAAGAAGGGGAAGATGCCATAGCATTTTTCTATACAAAGATTTCAGCCGGAATAAGAAATGATATTGACCAATATCTTGCCCAGAATAAGTACGATTTAAAAAGTGAGGCCGGCACTACCTCCGATTACTACCGCTCCACCGACGGAAACTATATAGTTCACTGTCAGGTTAAGGAAGCTGAAACCAAACTCATTGAGTTTAACATCAGCGTCCCTTTAGAGGAGCAGGCAGAAGCAATGTGTGCCAAATGGAAGGATGCCAGCCAGGATATTTATGAATATATTATTCGAAAGCTGATGTAATCACTGAATATAGCTTTCGATTGTCTGCCAGAGCACGTCCAGGCCCTGCTTTGTCTCAGAAGAAAAAGGAATAAGCGTATCTTTTGAAGTCAGATTAAGACCGGTTCGAATTGCTTTCAACTGTTTGTCTAGCTGACTTCTTTTTATTTTGTCCAGCTTTGTTGCAACAATTACAGGGTGATAACCACTGTTTACAATCCAGTCGTACATCATCTTATCGTTGGCAGAAGGGTCGTGGCGAATATCCACAAGAAGGAATACCTGTCTTAACTGCTTTGATGTCTTTAAATACTTTTCAACCATTTTACCCCATTGGGCCTTGACCGCAGGGCTTGCATTGGCATACCCGTATCCGGGTAAATCCACAAGATACATTGCATCATTTATGTTATAAAAATTTATTGTCTGGGTTTTTCCGGGCTGTGATGATGTTCTTGCGTATGATTTTCTATTCATTAAAGAGTTAATCAAAGACGATTTACCTACATTTGATTTGCCTGCAAATGCCACCTGAGGCATGTCAGTTTCCGGCACAGCACTTGTTACACCTATTACAATATCAAGATTTACTTTTTTAATAACCATTTTTTCACATCTTTCCTATTATTTAATATCAAATGCATTAGCCAGAACCTGCATTATGTCTTCCACATATATTATTTCCATGCCTTCTGTTATCTCAGTATCTAGCTGTGATACATCGCTTTTGTTCTTCTCAGGAACTATAACCTTTTTCATACCGGCAGTCTGGGCAGCCAGAAGTTTTTCCTTTAAACCTCCTATGGCAAGCACCTGTCCCCGTAAATTAATCTCTCCTGTCATGGCCACGTCAGGCATTACCTCAATACCTGTTACCGCTGATACCAACGCTGTGGTCATTGTAATACCTGCTGAAGGACCATCCTTTGGAACTGCTCCTTCCGGTATATGCAAATGAAAATCATTCTTTGCAAAGAACTCTTTATCAGCTTTATACCTGCCGCCTGAAACTATTGAACGTGTATTGGTGAGAGCAATCTGTGCAGATTCCTTCATAACATCGCCCATATTGCCTGTAAGTTTCAGTTCTCCCTTTCCGGGGTATGTATTCACCTCTATCTCCAGCGTATCACCGCCAACACTGGTCCATGCAAGACCGCGTACAATTCCCACAGCCGATTTCTTATTCTTCTTATCCGGCAGATATTTAACCTTTCCAAGATAATCAGTCAGATTCTTATCTGTGATTCGTATTGCAGAATTAACAGAAGTATTAGCTTTATCTGTTCTTATGCCTTCTGAAGAAAAAACTCCTTCCTCATAAAGTTTAAAAACAGCCTTTCGACACACCTTCTCAATCTGCCTTTCAAGTGCCCTGACCCCGGACTCTCTTGTATATCCGTCAATAATCCTGTTTATGGCTTTATCAGTAAACTTTATATCCTTACCGGTAAGACCATTCTTCTTAATCTGTTTCTTTACAAGATAATCCTTGGCAATATGAAGCTTTTCATTTTTTGTGTAGGTATTAAGTTCAATAACCTCCATCCTGTCAAGAAGCGGTTTGCTTATTGTTGATAAATCATTTGCGGTAGCGATAAATAACACATTGGATAAATCCACCGGCATCTCAATATAATGATCTGTAAAATGTACATTCTGCTCACTGTCAAGGACCTCTAAAAGAGCTGACGAAGTATCCCCTTTATAGTCGCTGCTCATTTTATCTATCTCATCTAACAGCATGAGTGGATTATTGCAGCCTGCTTTAATGAGTCCATTGATAATTCTTCCGGGCATTGCCCCAACATATGTTTTTCTATGGCCTCTTATCTCAGCCTCATCTCTTACTCCACCTAAACATATTCTTACATACTCTTTATTAAGTGCCCTGGCAACAGATTTTGCAATGGAAGTTTTACCTGTTCCCGGAGGACCCACAAGACATATAATAGGTACATCAGCCTGTGATGTGATGTTTCTGACTGCAAGAGTTTCCACAATTCTATCCTTAATCTCCCTAAGCCCATAATGGTCTTCATCAAGGATTTTCCTTGCGTTTACAATATCTTTATTATCCTGTGAGGATTTATTCCAAGGCAGTTCAAGACAAGTCTCAATATATGTCCTTTCTACATTGGATTCTGATGAACCGTTTGACAGGCTCTTAAGCCTTCTTATCTCTTTATTCAGACGTTCCTTAACCTCTGCCGGAGCTTCCAGTTCATCAACCTTTTTCTTTAATTCATCGGATTCTGATGCCTCGTCGCCCTCAAGTTCTTCATTAAGTACACTTATCTGTTCTCTTATGTAGTAATCCTTTTGGTTCTTCTCAACTTTTTCTGCAACTTTGCGCATCAAATCTTCCCTGACGGCAAATATTTCTATTTCTTCAAGTAATACCTTTGCTAAGAATTCATACTGTTCTTCAAGAGTATTAAGCGAAAGAAACTCCTGTTTGTCCCTGTAATCCATAGGAAAATCTATGGCAATTGAAGAAAGCAGTTTCTTTGCAGACTCGATATCCAGCCACTGTTTTACAATATCCCTACTCATTTTAGGGTTTACCATGGCATATCTTTTTACAAGCTCTTTAAGCCCAACAAGCATAGCTTTCTGCGTTATAATATCTGTTTCCTCAACCGTGTCTTCGTCTGCAACTGCATGTGCTACAAGCATTCCACCGGCAATCTCCAACGCTTCCGGTCTTGCCCTGAAAAGTCCTTTGACCTGTACACGCACAATTTTATTAGGCATTTTAATAACCTGAATCACCTTGGCAACTGTTCCAAATGGGTATAAATCACCTACAGAAGGATCAGAACACTCCGGATCAACCTGTGTAATAAGAAAAATCCTCTGGTCTCCTGCCATGGCATGCTCAACAGCTTTTATTGATTTTTTTCTGCTTATATCAAAATGTATGACCATGTTTGGTAACACGGTCATACTTCTTAAAGCGATTACTGGTAATGTTTTTCTCACTCTTCACAACCTCCTCACCTCTTAGGTGAACAATGGTTTTACTGAGCCTTTTTCTTTACTTTCTCAGTTCTATACTCAATCTGTGGTTTCTCAGTTCCTTCCACAGAAGCCTTAGTTATAATACATTTTGCAATAGTGTCATCTGATGGTATTTCAAACATAACATCATTCATTACTGACTCTAATATTGAACGAAGACCTCTTGCACCTGTTTTTCTTTCAAAGCTCTTATGGGCAATAGCCTCAATTGCCTCGTCTGTAAACTCTAACGCAACCTCATCGAGTGAGAACAATGCCTGATACTGCTTAATTATAGCATTCTTTGGCTCCTTAAGGATTCTCACAAGTGCTTCCTCATCAAGTGAATCCAGCGCAACAACAACAGGAACACGCCCTACAAATTCAGGGATAAGTCCAAATTTTATAAGATCCTGTGGCAATGCCTTGTGGAACATCTCTCCGATATTAGCCTCAGTTTTAAGCTTAATCTCTGAATTAAAACCTATAGTACTCTTGTCCATTCTGGATTCAATAATCTTTTCCAGACCGTCAAATGCTCCGCCACAAATAAATAATATGTTGGTGGTGTTAATTGGAATAAGTTCCTGCTGTGGATGCTTTCTTCCTCCCTGTGGAGGAACAGATGCATTAGTTCCCTCAAGAATCTTCAGTAACGCCTGCTGAACACCCTCACCTGAAACATCTCTCGTGATTGATACATTCTCAGATTTCTTGGTAATCTTATCTATTTCATCAATGTAGATGATTCCATATTGAGCTTTCTCAACATCGTAATCTGCTGCCTGAATAAGCTTAAGAAGAATATTCTCAACGTCTTCTCCTACATAACCGGCCTCAGTAAGTGTGGTTGCATCCGCTATTGCAAATGGAACATTAAGAAGTCTGGCAAGATTCTGGGCAAGAAAAGTTTTGCCCGAACCGGTTGGTCCAAGCATAAGAATATTACTTTTTTGAAGTTCAACATCCAGGTCTCTCCCTGATAAAATTCTCTTGTAATGATTATATACTGCCACAGCAAGGACCTTCTTCGCATCATCCTGTCCAATGACATAATCATCTAGAAACTCCTTAATCTGCTTTGGCTTAAGAAGATTGATTTCCATGTCTGCAATTACGTTGTTATCATCATCAAAGCTGTCAATATCATACTCTTCATCTAATATATCGCTGCATATACCAACACATTCATCGCAGATATATGCCCCATTAGGTCCGGCAATCAGCTTTCTTACCTGATCCTGTGTTTTATTACAAAAAGAGCATCTCAATTTATCGTCCATATTACGGCCTGCCATACTAATCCTTTCATGCCGGAAAACCGGCTCGTTATTATAAAAGGACTGTCACTGAAAAGCAACAGTCCTTAGGTAACTATCTCTTTTCAACTACACTGTCAATCAAACCATAAGCAACAGCTTCCTGCGCTGTCATATAGTTATCACGCTCTGTATCTCGAGAGATTTCTTCAACTGACTTGCCTGTATTGGCAGCCAGGATTTCATTTAACTTATTTCTTGTCTTAAGAATATTCTCAGCCACAATACGAATCTCAGTTTCCTGACCTCTCGCTCCGCCTGATGGCTGATGAATCATGATTTCAGCATTAGGAAGTGCAAGTCTCTTTCCCTTCGTTCCACCTGCAAGAAGAAATGCACCCATACTTGCTGCCATACCTATACAGATGGTAGATACATCACACTTAATATACTGCATTGTATCATAGATAGCAAAACCTGCTGAAACAGATCCGCCCGGGCTGTTAATATAAAAATGGATATCCTTGCCTGGATCCTCTGCTTCAAGGAATAACATCTGTGCAACAACAAGGTTGGCAGAAACATCTGTCACCTCTTCACCAAGAAATATTATTCTGTCCTTCAACAAACGTGAATAAATATCGTATGATCTCTCTCCACGGCTATTCTGCTCAATGACATAAGGTACAAAACTCATTATTACGCCTCCACAACTGAATTAACAATAACCTCAATTGCCTTCTGAATTGCAAGATCTTCCTTAATCTGCTTAGCCTCATATTCTCCCATGAACTCTTTAATCTGATCAAGCTCCATCTTGTAATTCTCAGACATCTTCTTAAGTTCTGCCTCGAACTCCTCATCTGTTGTCTCAATTCCTTCAGCTTTAACAACTGCCTCAAGAACAAGTCTTGACTGGATTCTCTTAACAGCTTCAGGCTTCATCTCAGCAAGAATAGCCTCTGCTGTCATTCCTGTAAACTGGAAGTACTGCTCAATTGAAAGACCCTGCTGCTTTAATCTCTGTGCAAAATCCTCTGCCATTCTTGTAACCTGTGTATTAACCATTGCCTCTGGAATATCCATCTTAGAAGACTCAATAATCTTAGCGATAGCCTCGTCTTCCTTCTTAGCCTTAGCTTCGTTAGCCTTACTCTCAGAAAGCTTCTTCTTTAAATCCTCTCTGTACTCAGCCATTGTATCAAAATCAGATACATCCTGTGCTAATTCATCATCAAGGTCAGGAAGCTGCTTCTCTTTAATACCATTAAGCTTAACCTTGAACATTGCTGGCTTACCCTTAAGTTCCTCTGCATGATAATTCTCAGGGAAAGTAACATTAATCTCCTTCTCATCTCCGATATTCATACCGATAATCTGCTCTTCAAATGTATCAATAAATGAATGAGAACCAATTGTAAGTGTGTAGTTATCGCCCTTACCACCATCAAATGCAACACCATCAATGAAACCTTCAAAATCAATATTAGTAACATCGCCATCCTTAACAGCTCTGTCATCTATTGTAATAGTTCTTGCATTCTGCTCCTGAACCTTCTTAAGTTCTGCCTCTACATCCTCGTCTGTTGCCTCAGTTTCGCACTTTGAAACTGTAACACCCTTGTACTGTCCAAGTTCAACCTCAGGCTTAACTGCAACAGAAGCCTCAAATACGAATGGCTGTCCGGCTTCAAGTGTAACAACATCAATCTTAGGCTGAGATACAATCTCTAACTCACTCTCGTCAGCAGCCTTAGCATAAGCATCAGGAATAATCTCATTAGCTGCATCCTGATAAAATACATCAGCGCCATACATCTTCTCGATCATCTTCCTTGGAGCTTTACCCTTTCTAAAACCTGGGATTGTAATCTTATTCTTATTCTTATTATATGCAGCCTGAAGACCTGACTCGAATTCCTCTGCCGGTACTTCAATAACAAGCTTAACCATATTCTTCTCTTCTAACTGTTCAACCTTGAAACTCATTGTAAATAATTCCTCCTTAAATGTATATGTAAATTAGACTTCGTACAATGTACATACTTTATGATTTTATCACAACCACTCTTATATTGTCTAGCTTTTTATTTAAAAGATTAAGTGCCTGATAAAGTATAATAATAAATGTGGATTGCACTTCATATCGACAAAAGGCACACAACGGTATTCATTACCGCTGTGTGCCAAACAATTCATATTATCTGTTATCCTGTGAATAATAAAAACGACTGCTTACGGATATACTGATTACTTACCGCTAGACATCTGCTCTTCCTGTCTCTCAATCATCTTCTTAACCATGTTACCACCTACTGAACCAGCCTCAGCTGAAGTAAGGTCACCATTGTAACCTTCCTTTAAGTTAACGCCGATTTCAGAAGCGACTTCCATCTTAAATCTGTCAAGAGCATCCTGAGCATTCTTTTTAGTCTTTGAATTAGATTTTGAGTTTGTCATAATAAAACCTCCTAAACATCATAATATTAAAATGATTAATCCGCCGGCTTGTAGAATAAGCTTTGTGTTTCTTATCCTGTTCTTATTATGTGTACTACTCAAAATTTTATTTTGACAAATATTGGTGTAAAAAAATTATTTTCCAGTGATAACATTATTATAATAGTTGTTGATGAACTTTTTTATATCATTAGAAGGATCATATCTATCCTTTCCATGTGACATCAACAAAACGAAATTTCTGTCTCCTGACAGGCTTTTTAATGAAACTACCATACAGTAGCCTGCTTCATCTGTGAAACCGGTCTTTCCTCCCTGAAGAGTTACATTATCCGGTTTATAACTGCCAAATCTTGTCGAAACAGTACTAAGCAGTAGTATTCCATCTTTATGATACTTAGTCGGAGATGTTGTAAATCGTGTTGTTGAAAGAATCTTTGCGCATTCCTCATTGGTCATGGCATACTGCATAATCATTGCCATCTCCACCGGAGTAGTATAGTGATTCTCGTCATACAAACCAATGGAATTAGTAAAATGCGTTTCCTTAAGTCCTAATTCCTCTGCCTTTTTATTCATCAGCTCCACAAACCCTTCATCTCCGCCTGATATAATATTAGCAAGCGCAAGTGCCGCATCCGCTCCTGACGGGAGAATGAGTCCGTACAGCAAATCATTAACTCCAACTGTTTCTCCTGCTATATATCCCACAACAGATGCTTCAGCAAGATACAATTCGTCTATGTTCTGTCTCGTAAATGTATATGTTTCATTCCTTTTATTCTGTAAATCAAGCTGTTCTACACAGACAACAAGTGTCATAACCTTAGTCATAGATGCAGGATTGATTCTTTCCTGTTCAGACTTTCCCGCCAGAATCTTATTGTTATCAGTATCAAGAAAAGCTATATAGTCACATGCAAACTCCTCGTCAGACAACCCATAATATACATCTCCATAATCAGGGTGTGTTAACAGACCTTCCTCCTCTGTTGGTTCATCAGATTCCGACAGAACCGATGCTTCAGCTGATATATTATCTACACTGTAATCTTTAGCTTTTTCTCTTGATTTTATAAGATTAATTATTAAACACACAGATGAAACAGTTAAGACAATAAGAAGAACTGCACCGGCAATAATCTTTAGTTTCTTAATCCTTAAATCACGCTGTCTTTTTATCCGACTTGATCTTCGTTTTCTATTTTCATGTATAGTTATATAATCATCATCGTAATTCATTTTTTCTCCCAAAATACAAAAAACTATTCAATAAACTGAATCGCCTTTCCTATACGTAAAGACTCTTCCTCGCCCTTTAATACTCTGATTAGTTCAAGCCCTAACTCTATTGATGTCCCCATTCCTCTCGATGTTGTGATATTACCGTCTGTAATTACTTTAACCGGAGCTGTCAATACTTCTGCTCCCTTTAACTTGTCCTCAAAGCCCGGAAAACATGTTGCCTTTTTCCCTTCCAGAATTCCAAGGTTTCCTAACACACTTGGTGCAGCACAAATAGCCGCAACACGTCCTCCTGATGCAGCATGTTTCTTTAATATATCCAATAATTCTTCACATTCGTAGTAGCGCTTTGTTCCTGGTCCACCCGGTAAAAAAAGAACATCCTCATCAGAAATAGTATATTCTCCAAAAAGACAATCCGTCTTAACAACTATTCCCTGTGCGCTTCTTACTTCATTATTACCTGTTATTGATACTGTTATTGTGTTAATATCAGCTCTTCTTAATATATCAACAACCGCAAGGCATTCCACAGTCTCAAAGCCTTCAGTCATAAAAGCAAAAACATTCATTATTAAAATCCCTCCGAAACATTACTTTAGTATTGTAACATATTCGAAGGGATTTAGCCACTATATTTCGTGTATTTTTAATTATATTTTACATAATCTGCCAACGCAAAACCAGTTTTTATGTTTTTTTCCTTAGAATTATGGTTGCAGAAAATGCCATTTTTGACACCAACCCAACGGCCGGCCTTTGCCTTGATTTTTATTTCCTCTCCGAATTGTTCTCCATCAAAGCTTACAGACAAAGATATCTCCTCAACAGGTACATTGTGAACAGGCAGACCTCCTTCAGTCGTATCCCTGACACCTGTCTTTCTGACAACATATTTGAAATAAACTTCTTTCAAATCTGTTGCAAATACATTTTGGTCAAGTTCCGTGTCTTTTACATTCTGTTTAACATATGACTGGTCACAGTCAAATTTCTGTTCTCCGGTTACTGTTCTAAGCTTAAATTGATTATCATTTCTTATTATACCCATTGCCGCATATGTCATTCCCATTGATACAATACCTGCAAAATCACCATTTTCAAGACCGTTCATATACATTTTAGTAATACAGGTAAATTCAGGAGCTGGCCATTTCTGCAGGAGAAGATTTCTGTAATCGCAAACCGGTCTTTCCGGCACTGAACTTATTGCATTAAGTCTTATGCAGCTGCCTTTTCCGGTTCCGTCTGTTCCTACACCAAAATGCACAAAATCACTTTCGGGATTGGCATTCCACTGCCACTGCAATCCTAAGTTTTCTCCGTCAAATTCATCATCTGTATCAGGTTCACAAACAGGATATAATCCGTTGTCTTTCAATTCGTCCTGTGTTTTCCCAATATCAGGCTTGGTATACTCCATAACCGGCTCGCCGTAATCATTTCCGTCTTTGTTAACGCCTATAACCGGCCAGTCATTCTCCCAGTGCATTGGCTGTAAATGTACTATTCTTCCAGCCGCATAAACATCCTGAAAATGTAAGAACCAGTCCTGTCCTGTCACTGTGTCCACCCACGCTCCCTGATGAGGACCGTTCACAGGAGAATCACCCTGACGCATTACAACTTTGTATTCATAAGGTCCAAATGGATTTCTTGAACGCATTACTGTCTGCCAGCCCGGTTTCACGCCTCCTGCAGGAGCAAAAATATAATACCATCCATTTCTTTTATACATCTTAGGTCCTTCAATTGTGACCTGGTCATTTAAATTGCCGTCAAATACAACCTTCTCTTCACCAATCAGCCCCATTGCATCAGGCTGCATCTCAACCATATGAAGAACACTCTTATAACCAATCCTGCTCTTTGCCACACCTGCCACAAGATAAGCTTTACCGTCATCATCCCAGAATGGGCATGGATCAATCCAGCCTGCTCCCGGTCTGATATTCACAGGCTCAGACCATTTGCCAAGAGGATTGGTGGCTGTTGTAACATATATACCTTCATCAGGCATTGGAAAAAAAACAAAAAATTTACCTTCATGGTAACGTATTGCAGGTGCCCAGACACCACAGCCGTGAATTGGATTTCTATACCTGAACTCAGGAACCTTATCCAGCAAATAGTTCACAACCTTCCAGTTCACGAGATCTTTAGAATGAAGCAGGGGTAATGCAGGTGCATTACAAAAGCTTGAAGAAATCATATAATAATCTTCTCCAACCCTGATAGCATCCGGGTCAGAATAATCCGCATAAAGAATAGGATTTCGATACTTTCCATTGCCTAAATCTGCCAACCACATATCAACCTCTTTCCGGGAAAATCCCCTATATTTTTTCAAAATTTATTAAATTTATTTTACTACACAGGAAAATAAACTGGCAATACTTTTATAAAATATTTTTACAAAAGTTATGTATAAACATTTTGCTCTTCCAATCCGATATAATTATCGTTCATTAAATGTGTTCATTGCTGAAACTTTTAATGAAAGGTGGAATACAAATGATTATTTCCAACTCTGACGTCAGTCTGGCTTCGCAGCGGGAGTTTTCCAGACGGACAGGAATGAAAAGCACAACTCTTGGCAGGCAGTCAGGAGACAACGCTCAATTCATTATTTTCTCTAACCAAAGCACATCTGTTACTGAGAAGGAAAGCTATATGTCTACAGGATTAAGCCCTGATAACTCTGACTCCTACGAGCCTGATTCATACCATTATCCTGTATTATACTTTCCAACCTCAACCTACAACCCTGACGGATTATTTAATGACTATGATATTCCGAAAGGTGAAACTCGCATGGATGCAATTGAAAAAGCCTGCAAAAACCCTGTAAAAGGACTTAAGGGCGGCGATTTGTTTGATGAAGTGACCACAAAGGTTTACCGTTCCCTTCTGGATTTCATCAGAAACATGCAGTTACGTGGATTTTTTTATAACCCGGATTACAAATCAATGCAAAAAAGCAGTGATTCCAAGACACTGCGAATAACAACATCACAGAAACCTTCCGTGTGGAACGTATCCCATAACGACACTTATTATATGTCAGAAAAGGAATGCACTTCATTTCAGGGAAATGGATACGCAACCACATCTGACGGCCGTGAACTTCAATTTAACATTGATGTAACAATGTCACGTGAATACATGGAAGAGACAGAAATTGAATATATCGGACAATATCAGAATATTTTTACTGATCCTCTGGTTATTAATCTTGACTCAGCTCCTGCTGAAATTACTGATCAGAAGTTTATGTTCGATCTGGATAGTGACGGTGAACCTGAAGAAATTGCCCGAATGAATTCGTCCAGCGGTTATCTGGCCTTAGACTTGAATGAAGACGGAGTTATAAACGATGGAAGTGAATTGTTCGGCACCCGTACAGGAAATGGTTTTAAGGAACTGTCAGAATATGATGATGACAATAATGGCTGGATTGATGAGAATGATTCTGTATATTCAAAGCTGAAGGTCTGGGTAAAAGAAGAAGCCGGCAATGACAGGCTGTTAGATTTGAAGCAGGCAGACGTTGGTGCAATATATCTTGGAAGCAGCAAAACCCGGTTTGCTTTGACAGACGATTCTAACAATGCCATGGGCATGGTAAGAAGTACAGGAATATTCCTGCATGAGAGCGGTGAAGCAGGCACAATCCAACAGATTGACTTTTAATACACAGCTTCAAACATAATTTGCATCAAACAGGGCGGACTATTAGCAAAAATGCAAAAGTCCGCCCTGTCTGTATTATAGTTTCATTATTGTTTTATTATTGTATAATTAAAGAACATTTGAATTGTACTGTATTGAAGTTATAACTCCACTCTCCACAAGAAAATTCAAAGTCATGTCGTCTTTTTTATACTCCACCGCTGTATCAGAACTTGAGGATGGTGTCCCATATATTTTCTTTACATCATCAATTTTCATTCCAATGCTTGCCCCTTCAGGAGTCTCAGCCATATCGTCCATCAGTATTATTGCAGATACTCTGTCCACATCACCGTCAGGATATGTATAAATCTCAAAATGATTGTATGTATATGTTTTATCTAAACCATCAAAGGCACAGCTTGCTGCTTCATAATACTTATTAGGTTCACCGATTACAGCAAGTATCCCTTTCATATCCGCATCTACAGCAATACTGATTTTCTCAGTTGTACCCTGCACATCAAACTTATATCCTGTTGTGCCTTTGTTATCCGCATCTGACGACTCAGTCACAGCACCGTCCTTTGAAATAGTTTTGCTTGACGAGCCGCCGCAGGCAACAAGTCCCATAAGCATGCACAAAGACAAAACCAGAATACCGAGTTTTCTTAAATTTCTCATAGTGTCCTCCATATTAAATAATAATTATTCTTTGTCTTTTCTACTAGTGCACCGGTCAGTAAATAATTCAATGCACCAGCTTTGTATTCAAATCGTTATAGTATGCTTCAAGCTTTTCGTCCCAGATCTTCATGTATGGCGGGTCACCGTAGTTATTCTTAAGACCATATTCCCTTACCAATATTTCTCCAAGGTACTTTGTATACTTTTCAGCGCCATAAACATTCAGGTGAATACCTCCATCACTTGTATCAGTATCATAATCTATTCCCATCTCATCTGCAAGCGGAATAAAATTATAGAAACTGATATCATTTTTTGCGGCATACTCTTCCATCTGTTCATTCCACTCATCATACCAGTATGGATAAATCGTTGGAGCCTTTACCAGAACCAGCTCTATATCATTTTCTTTGCAGAGAGCAGTTATCTTATCAAGATATTCGTATGCCATCTGCCCAAATGTATAATCAGCAAGAGGTCTTCCCTTAGGAACATCCTTGGCCGGCTTGACATCCACACGAAGCATATATCCGTTGTGTGTGACATCTTCTGTATTAAAATAATACTGAAAATCCTCTTTTGTCAACTCACTCCATCTGTAATGGTACCTGAGAATTGGGAAAATGTAATCCACCAGGTTTTCTTTCTCTGTCATTGAAACCTTAAGGGCATCCAGCTTAGTCTTTGAAAGCCTCATGTTATCAAAAGTCAGACGATTGTATTCCTCGCTGTTTGGCTTATCAAACCTCATAGACAGCACATTTAACACAACAACCGACGGCTTTTCATATTTAAGAGTTTCCTCCAAGACATAATACGACTGCCACATAAGCTGCTGTGATGTTCCTCTCACATAGCTGCTTACGCCATATTCTTCCCACATTACTATGGGATTGATATTCTCATACACTTCACAGTCGCCAATAAATATCACATCATGATTCATCTTCTCATCGTAAAATTCAGAAATCATGGAACCCTCAGGGATATTCGTAACATACTTTGGCACAAGCAGTCTCTGTACACCCAGAAGTGAGATAAAAAATATAACCAGGGCTAGAAAAGCTGCTACTATTTTCTTAATAATGGTTTTCATAGGATACCTTTTATAATTCAAATATAAAACAACCGAATGTTAACATTATACTCAAATCACTCGAACAATTATTGAATTACAGGATAAGCACTTCTGTCATAATTGTGTGAATTGTTATGAGCATCAGAGTACTCTTTCAACCATGCATCAGTCACATAATTAAACTTCGTTTTATCCTTACGCGGAGTGGTATCAAAATGATACCAGCCCTCGCCTATATCAACAAGATTCCAATAATGATGGCTGTATGAATCAGGAATCTTTTTAATCATCATATTATCAATACCTGCGCTTGTCAGAAGTGCCTGAGCTGCACATGCATAGTAATAACAGTTTCCGTAACGCTGTGTAAGCGCAAGATAAGAAGTCTTAACAACATCATCATATTCAGTGGCATTTGCATTATAACCTATATGGCTCTGAATCCATACATAAATGGCTGTAAGCTTCTCCCTGTCAGTCATTGAATCATTTATAATTTCTGCAAGAATCTTTTCTGCGGCTTCATTTAACTGGGCCTGTGAGTAAGCAGATGTACTTACTACAACATTTATTGTTTTGGTTGCTGTATTTCCTGCCCTGTCAGTTGCACTGTATGTTGCGCTGTATGTGCCCACCTCATTAACATTAACCTTGCTTGAGTCAACTGAAAATGTAATATTCTTATCACAGTTATCTGATACAACAACACCATTTTTATAGCTTATGCTGCTTCCAACCTTCACATAAATGTTGGAAGTTCCTGAAATAACAGGCGGCACAGTGTCTTTTACAAGATTAAGCGTACTTTCATGTTCCACCGTATTGCCACCCTCGTCCTCAATATGGATTGTGACCTTCTGGGTATCCAGGGTGTAATCCGGTTTTGTGACAAATTCCATTGAAAGTGAAGTCTCATCCTTAGCAGATGCTATGAAATCATCTATAGAAAGTTCGCTTGTATAAAATGCTTTTACCGGATCAACAAACTGAATAACCGGAGCAACAGTATCAACTACCTTTACCACTGATGTATAAATGTGTCCATCCACATCTACGTCTACAGGATATGAACCCACAGAATGCATATTCACAGTATTCATATCTGTTACAAGTGTAGCATCTATTTTCTCAGAGAAAAGAAAATCAGAAAGAACCGGTGAAGCACTTCCGGCTTCCAGCTTCAGTACTGTAACAATAGGGCTGATAGTGAGTGTTGTGTCAAATTTACTTACATTTCCTCCTAAATCAACCAGCTTTACTGTTATATTCTGATCACCAAATGTCTTGTAATCAGGCTCTTTTTCAAAGCTTGCCGTAACCTTTGTTGAATCTTTTATCTCTTCGAAGAAATCCATAGGATCTACCATAACTTCATAGTTGGTGCTTACCTTCTTTACCTCTGCTTCTGGTGCAACTGTATCAACCACATTCAGAGTACAGTCATAACTGAATACTCCACTTTTAATCTTTAGATGGTATTCATCAGGAACAGATGTATCAAATTCGTCATAACCCTTTACGAAACTGGCTTTCACGTGTTCCTTCTTAAAAAAGTCCGACAAAACCACCTCAGTTCCTGCCTCAACATCACAGCTTGTATATATTCTGGAATTATATTCAACAACTGTTTGAACTGCTAACACAATAAAGACAGCTGCAGCAATTAATATTGAAATAAGAAGTTCTCTCTTCTCATACCACGTTTTTTTCATAAGTCTTCTCCTCTGATGTATACATTTATTCAGGTAATTGCAAAATCTGTAATTAACACCGGACGTAGTGAAATTTTATTATTGTCTAATATTTATACCAAAAAATAGCAAAAGTATTATACTCTAACAAACGCTAAACTGCAAGACATGGCATTCAATTTTTATTCCAATTTTATCACTAATTTCACATTGTCTTTTATTTTCTTTAGTGCTAAAATAAATGTAAGATTTTTCCATAGAAGGGCGGGACAATTTAATATGAGATACAAAAAGATTAATGGAGAATTGGTGAATTCCCTTTCAAAATTAAAGCCGGCAGATTATTCCTCTGTTCCTGACTTGCAGGATATGTATAATCGTCTGAGCAATGGTCGTAAAGCATTTTCAGACATATATAGTCTCAATGTGTCTGCTGTCGCAGAGATCAGTGCATTAAATCTTGAGATTAATTTTTACACAGAGAAGCTGTTAAATATTACGGACAGTGTTTCTACTGCGACAAAGGAAATATATGATTCAGCCACAGAATCCACAACAGTAGCCGGTGTTGTTGCTGAACGGCATGAGGATCTTACTAATACAATTCTCACAGTTTCCTCTGAATCTTCAAGCGTATATGAGAAGATTGAATCAAGTCAAAAAAGTCTTACTGAAATCAGGGAATTATCAGAGAATACCATAGCTGTTTCACAAAAGATGCAGAACGATATGTCACAGCTTTCGAATATTATCGATAATATGAATCAGGTTATATCCGCTATCAGTGACATTTCATCCCAGACTAATCTTCTTTCACTGAATGCATCAATTGAAGCTGCAAGAGCAGGAGAATCAGGTAAAGGATTTGCGGTTGTAGCTGATGAGATCAGGAAACTTGCAGATGAGACAAAGGATCTTACCGATAACATGGGAGAATTTGTTGTCCGTGTGCAGGAAGCAGCCGAAGCAAGTTCCAACAGTGTCAATGGTGCCATTGAAGCATTAAGCGAAGTAAATACAAAGATTAAGTCAGTATGGAAGCTCAATGAAGAGAATCAGGTTCACATTGGCGAAATCAATGAAAGTATAAGTAATTTAGCTGCAGTCAGCGAAGAAATCACCAGTTCAATGAATGAAATACAATGCAGTGCAAGCAACATAGAGCAGTCATGTGCAACTCTTAATTACGACATTGATGAATTAAAGAATATTGGCAATGATTGTTATCAGGCAGTCAAGCCTATCGGTCCGATAGAAACCGCCATTGATAACGTTCTTGCCAATATGGGACGAATGACTCTTGATATATTTTATTCTCTCACAAGAGATGAGCTTGTCTCTTACATTGATAACGCCATAACAGCCCATAAGAAATGGGTTGATAAGCTTGGTAATATTATTGATAACCGGTGTATTATTCCGTTCCAGTTTGACGGAAACAAATGTAGCTTTGGACATTTCTATAATTCGGTGAAACCGCCAATTCCTGAAATTCAGGTAATCTGGAATTCAATTGGCGAGGAGCATCTTGAGCTCCACAGCCTTGGTTCCAAAATCATAAACTATATGTTTGATGACAATTATGATGCGGCAAAGACTACATATCAGGATGTTGTAAGTAAATCTCAAAACCTTATTTCTATGTTAGAGCAGATAAAGACTATGATTCCTGAAAACAGTTCAGTACAATAGCTTATTAAAATCATCTTTCATATTGTAAAACTGCCTTCTCGCGAATTTTTCCTGAGAAGGCAGTTTTCTTTATTTTACAAAACAGATAATTATTCAGGCACATTTTGTCCTTATTTCTACCAGCTTATCATATATTGCATCTGCCAGTATTCTGTGATCTGATTGATTAAGATGCTCCTGATCTATCTTACTTGGCAAACAAAAGTCTGATGCAGCCATGAAGTTCACTCCCCTTTTTTCAGCAATCTTAGAATATGCCTTTTTTAATTCTTTTGAAACAGCCACCGAATTCTTGCTAAACTCAGGATCAAACTCTTTTTTCCATACATCCTCACCTAAAAGAATAGGGGAAATCAGCAAAACCTTAATTGGATTAACATGACTTAAAATAATATCCAGACAGCTCTCAACGCCTGATGCAATTTCCTTTGACGTGGTATTGTTATACTTTTTGCAGTCGTTTGTTCCTAACATAACAATTACCTGGTCAATGGGAAGCCTGCTGTCAAATATTTCCCTTATTGTCTCGATGCCCTTTCTTCCGGGTCTGGTTTCATCCTCAAATACTGTAGTTCTTCCACATAATCCTTCTTCCAGAATATTATAATTATCTCTTCCAAGCCTTTCCTGTAAAATGCTTGTCCACCTTACTCCCCATGGAAATCGTCCCTTTGTTTCAGGATCATACCCCCATGTATTGGAATCCCCAAAGCATAATATATTTGTCATGATTTCCACCTCCTGTATTAAATATACATTTACCTTCTTCTTTTCCTATTATTTTAATATGTTTTATTATATAAAGATAATAGCAGTATTTTTTTTGCTTGTATAATATTCATCATTTATATCAGATAATAAGCTGTGGTTATTGCAAAATGCCTTAATATTCCTTTGTTATTTCTTCTGTTATTCCATACATTTGTTTAAACCTGTCAAGGTCTGCCGAATTTTTAATAAGCATAACCTCATGAATCTTACCTGTGTGAACATCCTTAAAGCCTGCCACCTTCTCACCGGTGCATATACTTGATTTAATTACAGGTTTCTCATTTTTTCTGTCATAGGTATGGACTGTCTCTTTCTTCTTAAATATTCCCATATTGGCAAGTCTCCTTTAACCTGAGTTGCGCTATTGAAACATAATGCTTAATCATAAAATCTTCTGTTGTATTGGTAAAAAGCGTTTCCCACTGTTCCTGATTCCATTCCTAACCATTTTTCTGTAATTGTATCATACTTCCCTTATCTTAGGCAGAAAAATCTTTTGTTTTCTAAAAACTTCTTAACATGTTTGACGTTTTTTGTCAGAATAAAGAGTCGCTTGCTTCTCTTTCGCGGCCGATACAGTAACAAAGGCCGTTGCACTAACTCACTTAGTGCAACGGCCTCATATCACGTCATAATTAAATTATCTTTATTTGTTCTTCACATTAACTTTCATTCTTCCGGCATACAATGCGGTAATGAATGACACTGATACCATTGACAATATAAACCATAACAAGACTCTGCTGTTATCTCCGGTTGTAATTTCATCATTGTCATCGTTATCTGCGTTTGTACCTTCTTCTGTACTTTCTTCTGTACTTTCCTCTGTGTCGTTATCCGAACCACTTTCCTGTTCCTGGATATTTACAGTAATAGTGAATTCTGCAGTATAACTACCATCCGCAGTCCTTGCAAAAACAGTACATACACCATTTCTAACAGCAAGCACATTACCATTAGAATCCACAGTAACAATATCTGTATTACTTGATTCCCATGTCAGACTTTTTCCTTCCACATACTCAGATGTGACAATCGACATTAAGTCTAATGCATTATCCTTTTGTGTCAAAATCTCAGTGAATCTCTCCTCAAGTACTATCTTCGCAAATCTCGCATAGTATGTGGCATTCACTGTTGTTATGTAGCTCAGTGTTTTACCATCATCACTTAACAGCGATGTATCTACTGCATTTCCTGTAGAATCATACCAGCCCTCGAACTTATATCCTTCCTTCGCTGTAGCTGTTACGCTTACTCTCTCTCCATAGTAGTCAGTAAACGTATACCTGCTTAAGGTTCCTACTGTGTCTCCTGCCGTAGTCCAGCTGCTTCCACTCTTTAACTGTCTCTCAAAGGTCTGGGTAAGCTCTATCTTCGCAAATCTCGCATAGTATGTGGCATTCTCTGTTGTTATGTAGCTCAGTGTTTTACCATCATCACTTAACAGTGATGTATCTACTGCTGTTCCTGTAGAATCATACCAGCCCTCGAACTTATATCCTTCCTTGGCTGTTGCTGT
>JBJEME010000011.1:207363-212995 GCA_051879515.1 Lachnospira sp.
TTCCTGTAGAATCATACCAGCCCTCGAACTTATATCCTTCCTTGGCTGTTGCTGTTACGCTTACTCTCTCTCCATAGAAGTCGGTATGTGAATATCTGCTTAACACTCCCACGCTGTCATCTGCTGTATACCAGTCATCGCCGTTCTTTACTCGTCTTATATAAGTCTGGGTTATCTTACCGGAAAATCTTGCATAGTAAGTAGTATCACCTACAACCGCATAGCTTAGCGTTAAATCGTCCGATACCTTTACTCCGGATGCATCATACCAGCCTTCAAATCTGTAATCTCCAACGACTGTCGCTGTGACAGAAACATTCGTACCAATACCGGATGAATCATCTGCATATTTTTCCAGAGTTGCCATGTTATCATCCGTGGATATTTCCCAATCCGTTCCATTTCTTATCTGACGGATATACTTCTGATACACCTTGCCATCAACTATAGTCCTCTGAAATCTTGCATAGTATTCTGCATTTCCTGTTGTTGTATATTTTATAGTCTTTCCATCTGCACTTAACAAAGATGAATCAACCGGATTTCCGTCTTCATCGTACCATCCTAAAAACTCATACCCAGATCCAACTGTTGCAGTACAACTTATATTCTTTCCTACGGTATCTATATAATCATAACGACTTAATGTCGCAATACTGTCGTCATCGGTATCTGCCCATACAGTACCATCCTTTATCTGACGTGTGTATATCTGTTTTACGCTTTCAGAAAATCTTGCATAATAAGTATTAACACCTTCTTTTGTTTCTGTATAGCTTAAGGTTGTTTTGGTACTCACAAGATTACCTTCTGAATCATACCATCCGTCAAATGTAAAACCATCTTTTACAGTCGCTGTTGCCACTATTATTTCATCAGTATTTGCGTAATACGCTTTTCCACCTTTTCCGTTGAAAGAACTGTCATAGTAAGAATCAGATGAATCTGTAACACTGGAAATCTCTACATTTCCACCATTTGCCGAATCAACATATCCGGTACCATTATAAATCTGTGGAATGAATGCCTGTTTCCAGCGCCACTGAGCCACCATGGTAAGTCCCTTGTGAACGTTGGCATATACAATATCCGTTGTTCCATCTGACTTCCATTCTACCGAATCGCTAGATGAACTAATTATCGGTGTTGTAGCTACATTTCCATTCCATATTTTAAAATATTGTCCATCTGACCCCACTGAATAATCACAAGCAACAGTATGAACACCATCCAGCAGCATGGTACCCAGTTGATCTTCATTTACCTGAACAGTACCATCAGGAATAGTTGTCTGATCTCCGGTAAGCAGCCATCCTATAAATATCCATCCTTCTTTTTCACTTACCGCTTCATGAGATACACACGCCGGTATATATGTTTTTGTACCTTCCGAACCTACTTCCGGTTTAAAACTATATACACTATCAAGTTCTGAAGTGTTATGTTCCCTGGTAACCACATACGCTTCACCATCGTTTGGATCATACGTAATCGTCGGACTCTTAATAAAGACAAATTGAAGATCTATTGCCGAGGAAGTATTCTCCAGATTATAGGTATAAACTATATCATTATTATCATTAGTTGATACTGTCCACAGTTCTTTTCCAAAAAATACTGTTTCTGGATTACCCTCATCATCCTGTTTTGTAAAATACATTCCGACAAATTCACATCCGGCCCGGGCATCTTCTGCCTTTACGATTGCCTGAAGCTTGAATGGTGCTCCGTCTTCAACATACATAGTCAGCTTGGAACCCACAGTGATTTCATGATCTGTTTCTGTTCCTGTGCCGCCTTCACCTTCCACTCCACCGCTGCTTTCTACAATCACCGCACTTCCATGAAGTGTGATGCTGCCTGATAAATCGTAATACAATTTAAAATTAATATTATCCAGAAAATTTCCGTATGTCTTATCTTTCCCATCTTTGCATCCAACAGAAACAAATCCAAACATAGTCTTTGTCTGTCCTGATGGCACAGTGTAAAGGTAATATTCATCCAAATCCATCTCTGAACTGCCACCTTCACCTGTACCTGCTGCATTGGCTCCATATTGTCCCCATGGATTGGTACCGCTTGTTGCTTTACAGTCCGTTATAATCCATATATGCCACTCTTCCGTATATATAGAGCTAGGTTCCAAACTAAAGGCATCATTTCCCTCATTATCAAGAAATGTTCCATTTTCCCCAAATTTTTTACTGTATACCACAATCTGTTCTTTAATCCCTGCACTATCACCTACTTCAGTTATTCCCTCATCAATCAGCCAGTCCACCATCTGCATCAGCTGATCTCGTCCTGTTTTGCTTGGCTTTGATGGATTATTATCCTGTGACGGGCCAATAACCAGTGCCATTGTATCTGCTGAAGTTCTGGCGCCATGATCCAGACCCCATGAATAAATACTGGATGGAGATGTAACAACATTCTGATACAAGGTACTTTCCTCATTCGCATTAAGCTCAACAGCATAAGAATCGTCAGTAGGTTCCAATTTCACGTTGGGAATGTAACTGCTTGTGTTTGTCATAAACATTTCAATGTATTCGTCTGTTGCCGTGGTATTCCAGTACGGAACAGCCGATTGTTTTACCGAATTATAACTTTTGCTCCATGTCTGTTCTGATTCAAAACTTCCGTTCATTAATTTTCTGGTATTGGCAGTTTCATCAACAGAATATGCAGCTATACCATTATCATCATCGGTATTACTATTAGAAGTTTCTGCGCCTACAGCCCTGATACAGACTCCCACCAAAACACATAGCCCCAGCAAAAGACCACATATTATCACCAAAATCTTATTTTTTCTCAAAGCGTCTTCAATACCCATATCATTTTTCCTCTTAAATCAGTGCGTAAAATACTATTTATCTGTTGGATTATATCGCACAAAACGTAACAAAAGCGTAACCGATTGTCATATTATTATGATTTAGGTATCAAAAGCCCGTTATTCAGCGTTAAATTGGCAAAGTGCACAAATGAAACGAAATTATTATTTCACGAATTTCCTACCGTACCGTTGTGATAATACACCCCTGCAGAAAATACATCCTTTGCATTCACCCCTGTTTCCGGTAATATCCCATCACTTACAAAAATCCATCCCTTATTTCCATCCTGGCATGTAAGCTCAACCCAGTATCCCCGGTACTTTGTTGAACCTATGCTCCACATACACTCATTGGTAGCTTTACATATATCAACAGACTGCGCTTCAACACTAAATGTATTCCCGCTTTCCGGATACTCATGAACCACTAATTCCCTGCCTAACTGAAATCTCGCATTATCAATGTCAATATAGTCACTTTTTTCCTCGCAAAGATTTCCTTCTGAATCAAATTTAAAGGTTCTTTTTTTTCTCCCACTAAGAATAATATTAGCAGATTCTGAATAAATTATATTTTCATCTTCAATTCTTATACGGTTAACCTCAGTTTTTAATCTGCCACATGAGACAAGACTGTCCTTATATCTATATATTTCAGTGTACCATTCATTTTCCTCTGACAAATCGTTCTTAATCATGTAAGAAGTCAGAATTAAAATCTGTCTGCCATCAGGAGAAAACGCATAAATATTATTTGCAACGTTACTCACCTGTTCTTTCAAAGAAGTGCTTCCAACCGATAAGCTTATAGTTGTAGTTCCTATGCTTTCTATGTCCTTCAATGAAAAATCAAGAACAATCCTCTCATCAGTTCCATCTGAATCTAAATCCAAAAATGCGCATGCATAATCATCCATCCACATGGTGACATTGTAAATCTTTCCTTTGTTTGACAGAACCGTTTCGCCTGTTGCCGCAACTTTCTCCTTTACAGACAACTTAACAGTTTCAGTTGAAGCATCACTATATTTTACTTCAAGAATACCCCTGCTTACTGTGAACTTGCTTACAGATTTGCCATCCTCACATTCATACACCTTCTCCAGCTTGTGAGTATGTATATCATACCTCTGAATAGCTTTTCCTTTATCTGTCATAAATAGCACGCCTTCATCAGAGTATATAAAGCTGTCTGATTCAGTGTACTTTTCCTTTACAAGCAATTCTTCTTTTCCATCTGCCACAAGATATATTCCGTTTGTGCGTTTTTCATATGACTCACCTGTCACTGCAACAATAGTTTCCAGCATTATTCCTGGATCATCATCCTTAGCCTCTGATTCAGCCTCATTTTCATCTTCATTTTCAGTATTATCATCATAAATGCCGGCGAAAGTTTCATTATATTTGATACTGTTCAGTGTAATCTTAAATTTATCTGACACTGTTATTCCGAGAAGAAACGCTGCCAGGGTTAACAAAGCACCAAATACAAACACGCTTTTAGACGTTTCTTCCAACTTTACTAAGCGGCGCACCCTGTACTTTATATTAGCTTCACCAAATGCAAGCACATGATCATTATCGCCACTGACAAAAAATCCTGAAGCCGCCTGAAAAATAATGTTGGCATACTTCTTTTTAAACTCAGCTCCAACCTCTTTTAACACAAGTTCATCACAGGAAGCCTCCTGATCTCTTGAAAAGAAGAAAAATGCAATCCATACAAAAGGATTGTACCAATTTATTACACATAAAACAGACGCGATTAACTTTACCAAGTAATCACCGCGTCTTATATGTATCTTCTCATGCAGCACAATCAGCTTTTCTGATTCCTCGTCCAAACCTTCAGGAAGATAAATCCTAGGCGGCAGGAAGCCAAATGTAAATGCACTTGAGCCTCCATGACACCTGTATATCCTTACTCCGTTTGAAATATTAACCTGTACCGCATTTCTTTTTAATTTTAAATATACTCTGTAATATTGCACCAGATTGATTGTCAATAGTACAGCCATGCCCGTTATGTATATCACTTCAACAACATTCCATTTAACATGTGCATTTGAAAGCCAATCCACAATATCAATATCCGGAATAACTGCAATTATAAATTTAGGCTTAACCGGGCTGATAAAATGAAATGCAACCAGCCCCCACAAGGCATAAGTTACTTTTTTGGGAATTTTTCCAAGTATCATTCTGATAAGCAGTAAATATATAACTGAAAATGCGCCTGAAAGACTTATTTGAAGCAACAATAAAAATAAATCCATATCTTTAGCCTTTCTATATTCAGCAACCGTCTATCAGTTTTTTGATTTCTTCTTTATCCTTTTCAGAAAGCTTAACTCCTGCTCCACAGAATGCTGATATAAACATTGGTAATGAACCGTGAAAATGCTCATCTACGTAATCCCTTCCGCATTTACCATAATATTCATCCCGCTTTAATACGGATGTTACCATAGCCTGCTCATTTATCAACAAACCTTTGTTACAAAGGTTCTTGAGCACTGTATATGTTGTGGATTTCTTCCAGTCAAACTTCTTCTCGCACTCTCTTACGAGAGCTGTTGAATTGATTGGTTCCAAATCCCATACAAGCTCCATAAATTCATTTTCAGTTTTAGTGAGAATACTTATTTTCCCTGGCTTTGCCATAGTTAACCTCCATATTAGTAATGCGGGTACATTAAATCACAAGCATAGCTTGTGAGCGACATTCGCCGCTCGTCAAGAGTGAGCAAGCTCCCTCTGACTCGCTAACGCTCATTATATCAC
>JBJEME010000012.1:0-27566 GCA_051879515.1 Lachnospira sp.
CAGATGATTGAGATACTCCTAGTTTATCTGCAAATTCTTTTTGAGTTAAATTAAGCTTTGTACGTAATAATTTTAATTTTTCTGGAAATGCCAAAATAATCACCTCATGAAAAGAATACCACTAATGTGGTAAGATGTCAATCACAATAGTGGTATTTGCTAGAGGTATAAGAAATTAGATAAAATCATCAATAGGTACATTAAATATTTTCAAAGTATCTTCCAACCACATCTTATACTCAACTTCATCAATCAATCCATCAGCAAGCTGCTGATTCATTTTGTTCCAGTCCGGTATAAACGTGGCAATTTGAGCATTTGGTATATCTAAGGTCAGATGCGTCATAAGCTGATTGTTTTCCTGCGAGTAAGTAGTATTTCCTTTTGCAAGAATTTAAATTGGGCTTCTGACACCCGAATCATATGATGATATGGTCGAATAGCCTTTAACTGTGATACCTACGGATTGTTCCGTACTTCGTACTCCCACAATCCTGCATAATATTCGCATATCGTGGTGCTTACGCCCCACTTTTATGCGAATATTAAGGTGGGTCCCAAAGCTGTTCACCCACATATGAGCAAGCTCATGTGGGTTCAGACCTTTTGACCCTGGTATCATCACATATAGAAATGATGAAAATGAGTGCCCTTTTACCCTCTCTTCACATATTAGTAGTAAAATAATACTTTTATTTATTAAAAGTATTGACAAATATTTTTTGTGTGATAATATAAATGCATAAAAGTAGTAAAAAACTACTAATTAAAAAGGAGGGGCTATGGAAGAGGTATTAAACAAAGACGGTCTTACCGAGGCGGAATTCTTAAAGAATTATAAGCCAGGTGATTATGACAGACCGTCTGTTACGGTGGATATGCTGGTGCTTGGAATGGAGAAACAGCTCAACGGTTTAAAGGTTCTTCTTATACAGAGAAAGAATCATCCGTTTATTAACAAATGGGCATTGGCTGGAGGCTTTGTAAATATTGATGAATCGGCATATGAGGCTGCCTGTAGGGAGCTGGAGGAAGAGACAGGATTAAAGGATGTTTATCTGGAGCAGTTATATACAATGAGCCAGCCTGACAGGGACCCTCGAATGAGAGTAATAGATATTGCCTATATTGCACTTATGCCGGTGGCAGAAGTTAAGGCAGGGGACGATGCCAAGGATGCGTTATGGTTTGATGTTACGCTGACTAATTCGGAAATGATTATTTCAAACCAGGAGCGAAACATTGAGATAAAATATAAGCTCAAGAAGAAAAGCTTTAAAAATGGTGTCATAAAGATTAAGAATTATGTACCGGAGTTAGTAAGTGAAGAGGCGCTTGCATTTGACCATGCACAGATTATTCTGGAGGGACTGTTAAGATTAAGAAATAAGGTGGATTATTCAGATATTGCATTTAATCTTTTGCCGGAATACTTCACATTGCCTGATTTGCAGAGAGTGTATGAGATTATCCTGGGAAAGAAGCTTTACAAGGCAACCTTCAGGGATAAGATAGAGGTTAAGCTGGCAAAGACCGGCAAGAAGGGCGTTTCAATAACAGGGGGTAAGATGTCCGCGCTGTATAAGTACAAATATAGCTGATTGCGAACGAGTCAAGCCATACGGTATAAATTAAAAATATTTACACGCAGGCACGCTCGCGCTACTTGTCGCACCTAGCGGCACATAAGGCTCTAAATATAAGAGCCTAAGTGCCGAGGGCTCCAAAGTACCTGCGTATAAAATATTTTTATTTATACCTTCATCTTTCAACTGTTTCGCAAACACCTATAAGTTCAAACAAAAAAGGAGGCTATTATGAAGAAGATTTTAGTTGTAGTAGATATGCAGAATGATTTTCTGACGGGACCGCTCGGAAATACAGAGTGTGCTAAAACAGTGGAGCCGGTTGTAGAGGCGATAAAGAATGGTGGATATGATGCATTTTATGTAACAAAGGACACTCATGATATGAATTATCTTGAAACACAGGAGGGGAAGAATCTTCCCGTTATACACTGTATAAAGGGTTCATATGGCTGGGAAGTGGCAGCAGACGTTCAGGAGGCTCTTTCTTCGATGATGCTTAAGAATAAGCCGGTCACATATGTTTTGAAGAATACATTTGGAAGCACTGAGCTGGGAGCGATGTTGAAGAAGGAATACGATAATGACAACGAGCTTTTAATTGATTTTGCCGGAGTATGCACCGGTATATGTGTAATCAGCAACGTTCTTACAGCGAAGGCATTTGCACCGGAAGCAAAGCTTGCTGTTATAGGAAATGCATGTGCGTGTGTAACAAATGAATCACACAACACAGCGTTAGAGGCTATGAAGCTGTGTCAGGTGGAGGTGCGATAAAAGTAAAAGTGAAATGAGAAATGGGAAGTAAAAGCGCGATAAAACCTGGGAATAACAGGACTTTAAAAAGAAGGGAATAATAATATGGAGCGTGTGATTAACAGTCTTTTAGAGACAGATATGTATAAATTTTCAATGGGGCAGGCAATATATCATCAGTTTAGTGATTATAAGACAACATGGTCTTTCAAATGCAGAAATACTGATGTTAAATTTACCAAGGAAATGGTTGAGGAAATAAAGAATCAGATAAAAATGTACTGCTCTTTAAGATTTACAGAAGAAGAGCTGGATTATCTTAATAATATTAAGTGGATTAAGGGCTCATACGTGGATTTTTTGAGACTATGGCAGCCAAGATATGAGGATTTTGAGATTTCAACAGATGCAGAGTGCGGTCTTGCAATCGAGACAAAGGGAACATGGCTCAGCACTTCCATGTATGAGATTCCTACACTGGCAATTGTAAATGAAGTATATTTTAAGATGGCATATAACTATGACGAGCTTTTAGAGAGCTTTAAAGAAAAGCTGGAGGAGAAGGTGGGTTTTCTTGAAAGCGGAAAATATTCATTGTCTGCATTTAGTGAATTCGGACTTAGAAGGAGACTTTCTGCCCAGGCGCAGGAGCTGGCAGTTAAGCGCCTTGTGACTGCAAAATATAAAGATTCTAAATTTGTAGGAACATCTAATGTTTACCTTGCAAAAAAATATGGTATAATGCCAGTGGGTACAATGGCACATGAGTGGATTATGTGTGTAGGTCAGGGAAATCATAAGCACAATCCGGCATATTCCAACTGGTACTCCCTTGACGCATGGGTTAAGGAGTACGGTATTCTCAATGGAATAGCTTTGACGGATGCGATAACAACTGACTGTTTCCTGAAGGATTTTCAGCTCACCTATGCAACGCTTTTTAGTGGAGTGCGCCACGATAGTGGAGATCCATTTGAGTGGGGTGACAAGATGATAGCACACTATAATGAGCTTGGAATTGACCCTGTTAATAAGACATTGCTTTTCAGTGACAGTCTGGATTTTAAAAAAGCAGATGAGCTGTGCAGATACTTCAAGGGAAAGGTTAAGGTTGCATTTGGAATAGGAACCTACATTTCCAATGATACATTTGTAAAACCGCTCAACATTGTTATGAAGACAACATTATGTAACGGAATGGATGTCGCAAAGATTTCAGACACACAAGGAAAGGGAATGTGTAAGAACCCGGAGTACGTAGAATATCTAAACAGATGCATTGATTGGAGGATGAAGAATGAGTAGCAACGTATTTAATGCAAGTAAGGTAAAGGACGACTGTGTTGCATGGATAAGAGATTTTTTTGAGCGCAACGGAAAGACATGTAATGCAGTGGTGGGTATCTCAGGAGGTAAAGACTCGAGTGTTGTAGCCGCACTTTGTGTGGAGGCATTGGGAAAGGACAGGGTAATAGGTGTTCTTATGCCAAACAGAGTTCAGGACGATATTGAGTATGCATATGATTTGTGCAAATGTCTTGGAATTAAGCATTATGTAGTGGATATTGGAGATTCAGTTGACGGTTTGTTAAAGAGTATTTCAGCGGTTGCTGACTTTGAAATCAGCACACAGACAAAGGTGAATCTTTCTCCAAGAATCAGAATGTCAACACTTTATGCAGTAGCACAAAGCTTAAATGGTATGGTTGCCAATACATGTAATCTTAGTGAATCATATGTTGGATATGCGACACTTTACGGAGATCAGGCAGGTTCATTTTCACCATTGGACAGATTGACGGTAACTGAGGTTAAGGAAATCGGAAGGGTGCTTGGACTTCCGGAGAAGTTAGTAAACAAGGCACCAACAGACGGATTATGCGGTAAAACAGACGAGGATAATCTGGGATTTACCTATGAGGAGCTTGATATCTATATCAGGACAGGAAAGATTGAGAATGAGGAGCATAAGAAGCTTATTGATGCCAAATATGCAGCCAATAAGTTTAAAACAGAGATTATGCATATTCCTACATTTGAATATAAGCCGGAGTAGAAATAAGATTGGTTGATTAAACAACGCAGGGAACATATGATATGTTCCCTGCGTTGTTTTTTTTCTGTTTTTAAGGTAGAATAGGCTATAGATTATTTGGATAAATTTGGAAGGAAATATATGAAATACATAATTGCTGTTTGTGATGACGATAAAGAATTTGCGGGAAAGATAACAGAAGCAGTTTCTAATGAATTTGCACTTAGGAAATATACAGTAGAAATCGACTATTATGATAATGGTAATACTTTTATAAATAATATTCAGAATGGTAAGCTGTATGATGCAGTGTTTCTGGATATCAACATGGAGCCGGTTGATGGCTTTGAGGTTGCAACACAATTAGCTTCACTGGAAGCAGATATGCATATTATATTTATTACTTCGTATGACGAGGTGGTATATGATTCATTTGATTATACGCCATTTTATTTTGTAAGAAAAAGCAGATATGAGAAATATATAAAGAATGTGGTGGAGAAGCTTATTAAGGTTAGTAAAAGACGAAAAATGGTTCTGATTGAAGATGGCAATTCCAGATTGAGTTTATATACGGATGAAATTATATATGCAGTCAGTGAGGATCATTACATAACCATTTATACTAAGGAATCAGAGTATGTTATGAGGAAGAATTTATCTGATTTTGAACATGAAATGTCTGAATGCAGCTTTGTACGAATTCATAAAAAATATGTAATAAATTACAAATTCGTAAAGAGAATAGATGAATCAAAAGAAGAGGTTGTTTTAACCAACAATATACGACTGAAAATTGGCAGACGTTATAAAGAAATGTTCAGGAAAGGACTTACATGTTATTATCGAACTATATAAGAGATACAGGATGTGTGTATTTTATATTTAATGCTATTGGCTTGGCGTTTATGTATATACTGGCATGGGAGATTTACAAGAATATTATTCCCTTTTTAAAAAAAGCAAAATACCCGACAATAATTTATAAGACTGCCGGGGCGGTAATTCTTTTTTTAGTGGAACCGATATTACTGTTTACTGTTGTGAAAATTGTATCTGATGCCAGCTTCTTGGCAGGCGAAGGGATTCTTATAAATATTATAATTTACATTGCCATATATGTATTACAGAAGGCGGTAATCTCAGTGCCTAAAGGGTTTCTTAAATCCAGGGACTCACTGCTTACAAAATGTATATTGTTTTTCAGTATAATAGAGATGGCTTTGTGCCTATTTGTTGCAATAAAAATAGATGGAGAAATTAAAATATACATTTATCTGATGGAAATGTTAATTATGTCGTCTGTTTATCTTCTTCTTAAGATAATAATCAGACTCTATGAGCAGAATATCAATGAGATAGAAGCTGACAGATTAAGAAATCAGATTAATAAAAATAAGGACTATCTTGACAATGTTGAGCTCCTTGACAAGCAGCTTAAAAGCATAAAACATGATATTAATATTCAATTACAGGTTCTGGCGGATTTGCTGAATTCTCAGAAATACGAAGAGGCAGAGATGTATCTTAAGAGCTGCGGAATGAGAATTAACAGGGTAAGGGATTATGTAAATACTGATAATCTGTTAATGAACAAGGTAATCAACAGCAAGATAGAATACGCAAAAAGCAACAATATTGTTGTTACCTGCGGAATTCATAAGAATGTAAAATGTATTTCCGGCAATTCTTTGAGCATTATACTTGGAAATATGCTTGACAATGCGATTGAAGCAGAATTAAAAGAAAATGAGGATGACCGTGAGATTGATATAAGTTCTTTCTGGAAGGGTGACAGCATGATACTAAGAGTATCTAATTATGTATCCCAATCCGTGTTTAATAATAATAAAGACTTGATAACAACAAAAGAGGATTCAGACCATCATGGAATCGGTTTAAAAAATATAAAATACCTGATAGAAGAAAGTGGTGGTTTATTGGATTGCTATGAGGAAAATGATAAGTTTGTATGTGAAGTTATATGGTGACGAAAAATGTCGAATCAACTCATTTTTTGTATTGTACTAAAATAAATACACCGTTCACGTCGTCTGGAGTGTCGTTTGCGACATTTTGGTTGAAAAAAATATAAAAATGAAGGTAATATGAACTTGAGGGGTTATTGTTGGCAAATATAACAATTATGTTTTTCGAGGTTTATATTTCGATAAACATATTGTTATATTTGTTCAACAGACTAATAATTTCGCTTCAAATCATATTTGCAGAAAGATAAAATATAATGAAAAGATTAGGTATAGTTTTATTATGTATATGTGCATTTTCTTTATTAGCCTGTGGCAGTGTCAGAAGAAATTATGATAAAGATAATGACGATACGGAAGTTAAAGAAAGCTCGCAATATGTAAGCGAGGATTCCTCAGAAAATGAAACGGAAACAACCAAAGACCCATTTGAGAACGTTCAGTTGGTATGGGGTGATAAACTTGAAACAACAGCGGTAAATAAATTGTTTCAATCTAGTGATGTTAAAGACTCAGGCAATGAAAGAAATTCATATCATGAATGGCGTGAATGGGAGAATGGAGCTTACAATGCAAGATTGGAAATTGTTGATATGTATAATATGTACTTAACATATAAAAGTGACAATTTTAACTTAGAGAATATACATATGGAAAGCTCACAAGGGACTTCAAACTCTGATTTTTTTGAGGAAGATATCGATAATGACGGTAAACCTGAATTAGTATTAACGACTCTACAGGGAACTGGAACAGGATGTTATGATAGATATATGTATGTATATGATGAGAAAAAAGGTGAAATGAATCCTGTTTTTGGTAAAGGACACTTTAATGACCAACAGAAAGAAGATATAACCGCAGTAATTGAAGAGTGGGATAAGAGCGGTTTTTTACAAGCCTGCGATAGAGAAATTTCACAGCTGCTGGGAGGAGAAATATTTAAACCTACTTTAGTTAAATATAATAATGAAATAAAAGTTCAGGTTGAATATAGAAATCCTCTTGAATGGAAAAAAACAAATTTGTCCGTTACACTTTTCGCGTTGTTTGGAATTGATGCGGATAATAACCTTACTTTAGAAAACCTTTCGTGTGAAATAAAACCTAAATAATACATGTATTAGAGATTTAGAGGGATGAATATGGATAATCAAGAATCAAGTGATTATATTTCAATGTCGCAAAAGCCATATAGAAGAGTAGTAACTCCCAGAAAGATTGAGATGGATGTACCGGAGGTGATATGTAAACCGTATATCTTTCCCTTAAGAATCTTTTACAAGCCTCTGATTATTGTTATTTTGCTGACAGGAGCAATATTATTTAGAATAATACCACTGAGGTATGCACTACCGTTAAAGGTTTCCATGGCAATAGAAGATACATTTTTTATTTCACTGTTATTATTGATTGTGTTCTATGTCTGCGAAAAGAAAATTACTCCATATAAACAGAAACAACTGATGGAAGAAGCAAAGGTGTCTCCGGAGTATATCAGGCAGTTCAACGCTGCACAGAAGCAGGCAGAGAAACTTCAGGAAGAAGAAAATGAAAGAGCGCGCATTGAACAGTTAAAGCTGGATGAAGAGTATGAAGCAGCGATGAAGAGGTATAATGGGTTATTGTAACGATTGCATTATTTTATTTGTAGTCAGTATAAAAAGAAAAAAATAATTTGAATTCATATAGATATCTCCTCCTGATGAGTGATCATGATTTATAAATAGAATCGTACCATAAATCTGGAGGAGATATTTTTTTACTTTTCTTTAAGGAAAAAAAGTAATATTTTCGATTGTACTAAAAAAATACACCGTTCACGTCGTCTGGAGTGTCGTTCACGACATTTGGGTTGAAATATATGAAATGATATTGTTACGATATACGTAGGTGAGGTTATGGTTTTATAAAAGTTACGGGGAATAAGAAACAAATTAAACGGTATGGCGCACATATACTTCATCATAAAGACGATTATATCAAATTAATTTGCAAACATGACAAGTATATGTGCTTCGTATAGAACCAGAAGGAAAGGAGGGTAGGATGCAGTATTATCAGTTACTTACAAGTAAAGAAATTATTATCAAATTAACTTAGGAGGACAAATATTATGAAGAACAAGAACTTTTGCGTGGGCAATATGCTTATGATCCTTGCTATAGTCGGTATTATATTTAATGCTGGAATGCAAGTCGTACTGGGGGCACAGGGAAATGCGGATTATTCTTATGCATTTGACTATGAAGGAGATGAAGCGACAACTGAATCTAGATCCAAATGGTATACTAATGATTCTGCATATATTAACTGTACGTTTGCAGAGGATGAAGATTCATATTTTAGTGTGCAGTTTTACTTTTGGAATGAGTATGATGGTACTCAGTATGCGAATGCTTCTGGATATATGTGGAAAGGCAGTCAAAAATGGGTCGCAAATTCAGCGCTTGAAGGAGACACAACATGGTTTAAAGGTACGCTAGAGCATTTTGCGAATGATAATGGTGAGGGTGTAATTTTTTCTGGCAGATGGAGACCAGATTCTAGTTCATATTAACATAATAAGAGTAGAACAGGAACAAAATGATTGTAGTGCACAGGAAATGAATGAAGACAACATGAATTTTAAGGTATTTTCCTGAGCACTACATATCATTTGAATTAAAAGAAGTGATACAAAATACCTAAACACTGTTTTTCTATAAAAAAATTACGGAGGGGAATCAATGAAGATTTATAAAAGAAAACGTATACTGGCAATATTACTATGCTTGGCGATTGCAATTTTAAGTGGATGTCAGAGAAAGATGGTGAATGAGAATACAGAAGCAGAGGAAGATTCGGATCATGTAAGCGATGAAGGACCAACATGGGAAGTGGATAAAGAATCAAGTGACAAGATTATTGTTGCCAATATGGGAGAAGAAATGAATGTTGTAAACATGAAAATAAATGTTACAGACATGGTAATCTCCGCTAATATAAATGATGTTTCAAAAATAGCAGATGATGAAGGTGCACAGGTAATAATTAATGATTTATTAACTGATTTTGGACCTGGCTCTATAATGGAGAAAATTAACGGTCACGGATGGCTTAATGCAGATGGAACACCGTCTGCATATATAAAGGAATTTATCTTTTTAAAGATGACTGTACGTAATGATATGAAGAGGAAACATACAGTATGCTTTATGCCTAGGTTTTATAGCAAGAATTCAAGTGGCAGTTATCAATATGAAGGGTTAGTTGAACCTGTTGCGATTAGTAAAAAGCAGCTTGAAGGTGCTGATCAATATTACTATACATTTGATATGGGACAGCAGGAAGAATTTATTGTGGCATTTATGTCTAGAAAGGAATTAGCAGGAACACCTTTATATATGAGTACAAAATTCTTATACACATCTACAGGACCTACTATAATAGATGACGGCTCTGTTTTTATAAAAGTTACTGAGGGGGAATAATCAATGTGCATTTATAAAAGGAAACGTATTCTGGCGATTTTACTGTGTTTTATGATTGCAATTTTAAGTGGATGTCAGAGAAAGAGTGTTGCAGATGCACAAGAAATAGCGGAAAAGGAGATTGGTAAAGTAGCATTAAACTTAACACTTTATCATGAGCAGAGAGCAGAGGAGACCAGAAAAGATAAGAATAATGTAAATACTGAAGAACCAAGCCTTGAGGTGGATAAAGAATCAAGTGACAAGGTTGTTGTTGCCAATACGGGAGAAGAAATTAATGTTGCAGATTTGATAATAAATGTCACGGATATGATAATCTCCGATAATATAAATGATGTTTCAAAAATAGCAGATGAAGCAAGTGCACAAATTATTATTACTGATTTATTAACTAATTTTGGTCCGGATTCCAGAATTGCAAAAATAAATGGTGACGGCTGGATCAATGCAGATGGCACTCCATCTGCACAGATTAAGGATTTGTTTTTTGTTAAAATAACTGTACGAAATGATTCAAAAGTTAGTAATACAGTGTGTGTTAACCCGGTATTTTACAGTCAGAATATAGATGGGAATTATCAATATAAAGCAAAAATCAGCATGGGTTCGATTAGTAAAGATCAAAACTGCACCTTTGAAGCGGGACAGCAGGAAGAATTTGTAATGGCATTTATGTCCAAAGAGGAATTATCAGGGATGCCTTTATATATGAGCACATCATTTCTATCTAAACAATCATTTATAGATCCTACTAAAATAGAAGACGGCTGTGTTTTTATAAAATTAACGGAGGAATAACTAATGTGTGTGAAGTTTGAGATAAAGAGACTGCTTATTGGCAAAAACTTTTGGTTAACTTTATTAACAGGTATGGTTTTTTCAATTGCACAGGTTTTGTATGAAAACATTTCATATTTCAAAAATCCATTGCTTGGTTTTTCGGGAGTTAATACTCATCCGGCATCTGTATTTTACCGTTGGATGGGTGGGAAACTGAATGTGTTTTTAACTACATATCTATATATTTTTCCTATTCTTGTTGTAAGCGCACATGCAATCTCTTACTACAAAGATTTAAAAACAGGTTATATAAAGAATATACTGATTAATGCCAGTAGAAAACAGTATTTAATTGCTAAATATGTGGTTTCATTTGTGAGTGGCGGAATAGTATTTACAGTACCAATGATCATTAATTTCTTGATAAATGCGGCTTTTTTGCCGGCTTTAAGGCCATTTATAGGAATCTCATATATGAAGCCATGTATACTTATGTCCTCTTTGGCATATTACCATCCAATTATTCATTTTCTGATTTTTATGATTATATATTTCCTGTTTGGAGGAGCATTTGCCTGTGTTGGATTGGTTGCAGCGAGAGTTATCAGGAATGAATTTCTATTAGCACTTTTTCCATGTGTTTTGGCATATGCCTTGTCATTTGTTTCGTCACTGCTGCTAAAAAATACAGTAATAAAAAGTATTTCGCCATATACGATACTTTCGATAGTAACAAGCAATACATCTTGGGTTGCTGTGATAGGCGAATTGCTGTGTCTGATAGCAGGAAGCTTCTTAATATATTACTATGGAGGCAAAAAAAATGATGTCTTATAAAAATAGGTTGAAAATTCTTGCGGTTATATCAGTGATATTTATGGTCGTGATTATTGTTGGTATTATTGATGTCAATAAAAGGTTTCCTAAAGCCGAATATCTGGAATATAACAAAGAAACGCCTGCGAACATAAGCGGATTAGAAATAATGCCAGTGAGTAACAAAATATATACATGGGATCAGTTTAAAACAGAATATAGCTCATATGACCACTATGATGATTGGAGTAAATCCGAAAATGACAGACTGGTAGTATTTGAGATAAAGGTAAAAAACACTATTTCAGATGATATCTGGTTTAAGAGCATACTGATGGAAATGTTTGACGAGAACAGCTGTTTTAGTAATGGAGTAAGTGTTATTGAACCTAATATGGTAAGTCCCATAATAGCCCCCGGTGAAGAGAAAACATTGCACATTGTTACCTTTATCAGTGCAGGAAATATGACAAAGAGACAGATGGATGATTTAAAAGAGGAGAAACTGGGACTTACATTGTCGTATTATCCGCAATATAAAGTATTAAAGTTTGAGGCGGCGCAGGATTAATTATATGGAAAAAAACATGGATAAAGAAAAGCAAAAAAGAAAACTTATATACGCCTGTGTGTATATTGTAGCAATTATTATTTACCTGATTTCTATAAATCATAATATGAACAAAAGAATTAATTTTGTAAGAATTACGGAAGGACTTGATGCAGATTTCTGTCTTATCGATATGATGGGCCTGGTTTTTGGAGTCGCGAGGAATTTTATTATTTATATTATATCCATATCTTTAATTATACAGCTTAAGAATAGCTTTAGAAGCACAGTCATTTTACAATACAAAAGCAGAATTGCGTATTGGGGAAGTATGATAAAGAAATGTATACTAAATGCATTAGGAAATACATTGGTGCTTTCCGCGGTTACGTTTATTCAGGCATTGCTGCTATCTGACAGTGTAAACACCAATTGGATGGAAAAAGACAGCTTCATGGTTGCACAATATGGAGAGCCGGATGTTTTCTATGTAATATCTTCAGCTGAAGGGATAGCTCAATTTATAATAATGTTATTTATTATTGCTTTGTTCGTCGGAATAGTAGTTATTTTATCATGGTTTATAGTTAATCCTGTTTTGGGAGTACTGTCTGTATTTGTCCTTCTAGGGTTGGAGACGGCTAGTAAACCTCCGCTTATTAAACTGTTTTTTGCTTATACAAATATTGATAATACAAAAATCTTTTATTACGGAACGGACTATGCCGCTACACTGATATGCGTATCTGTTTGGATGACAGGACTTATACTTTGTAGCATTCTGGTAATTAGAAAGAAAAATTTGTTATATTGAGGTGAATTATGGCTGTAGTTAAAATTGAAAATTTTAAAAAAGTTATTAAAGGAACTGTTATTTTAGATAACATCAATATTCAATTTAATGGTGGAATGATTTATGGTCTGAAAGGCGTAAATGGTTCCGGAAAAACAATGCTGATGCGGGCTGTTGCTGGTCTTATTCTTCCCACTGAGGGGCATGTGTATATTGATGATAAGGAGTTAGGGAAGGACATTTCATTTCCTCCAAGCATCGGCATGCTGTTAGAAAACCCAGCTTTCATAAACTATTTAACAGGAATTGATAATCTAAGAATGATTGCATCAATTAAAGGAATTATTACAGAGGAAGAAATAAGAAATGCATTGATAAAGGTTGGCCTGGAGCCTGACGATAAGAGGACATTTAAGAAATATTCCCTTGGAATGAAGCAAAGACTGGGCATCGCAGCAGCGATAATGGGAAGTCCTGAAATAGTAATACTTGATGAGCCAATGAACGCTTTAGATGAGAATGCAATGGGAATGGTCAGGGGTGTAATGAGTGAATTAAAAGAGAATGGAAGCCTGGTAATTATTGCATGTCATGATACTGAGGAATTGATACAGCTTGCAGATAAAGTGGTTCGCATCATCGAAGGAAAGATTATTGGAGAATAAAATATGCATGATTTAGCAAGAATATTTAAATCTGACTGGTGTAACGGAATCGTATCACGTAAAGGAAGGTTTATATTACCTTTTGTGGTTTCATTTTTCTTATGTGTAACTTTTGTCAGACAGTTTCATTCCTATAGCAGTTTTCACAATGCTGATGTACAGTTATCATTTATTGAATGTCTGATGTATTTTTTCAGAGGAATGGAAAAGTTTGACCCATCAGATGATACATTTCTTAATCTGCCGATTACTTATGTGTGCTTAAATCTTTATCTGGCTTATCTGATAGGTGATTATCTTGTGAAAGATATTAAAGGTTTTGGTATCTACATGCTCCTAAACACCGGCAGCAGAAGCAAGTGGTGGATATCGAAATGCTTATGGAATTTGATTACAGTTTGTATATTTTATATGTCTATAATACTTGGAACAATGGCAGGCTGGCTGTTAACCACGAAAGGTAAAGGTGGCTTCTGGAATATTGATCGCTTTGCTTCAGGATATATTCTAAATAATAATACAGTGGAAGTCAGTAGTAAAACGATTGCGGAATTTTTTGCATGTGTCTTACTGATTAGCATTTCATTTAGCATTATGCAGATGATGCTGTCAGTGTTAATTAAACCGGTTGGAAGTTTTTTCAGTATTGCGGTAATTACTGTAGTGTCAGCATATTATTGTGCATGGTTCCTTCCTGGCAATTATATGATGCTTTTAAGAATCAATGAATTACATAGTATTAATAGTTATATAATGTCTGCCATTATCATTATCGCATCATTTTTTATTGGATTGATTTATTTTCGAAAAAGAGATTTGATATAATATATATATATTTTTTTTGTGCATTTTGTCAAAGCGAGATATTGGATTCAACTTTTGATACACTGAACTAAAAAATACACCGTTCACGTCGTAAGGAGTGTCGTTCACGACATTTTGGTTGAAATGAAGGGAAAAAGTAATGTAGAATTTATTTGACAGGCATATTACAAAAGTTCAAGGAGGAAGTTTATATGAAGAAGATAAAGAATATTATTATTTTTGTTGCGATGTTACTGGTAGTTGTCGTATATTCTGCACCGGTTATTGCCAAAGCGGTCTCTCCATCTTATGATTATGGATGGGCGTTTTCTTACAGCTATACGGCAAGAAACACAACAACAGAAACCAAAAAAACATCATCATCTGTCAAGATGGAATGTACAAGCTGTGACACAGAGGATGCCTATTATATCGCAAGAGTATGGGGAACAAATGAAGATGTAGGCGGTGGAAGAGATGTTTCTCATAATAATGAGTACCTGTTTGAGCAGGGTACAACAAGATATATGTTAAACTGGGTTTACGAGGAAGGATATGATAAAGCTTATATAAGAGCAATATCATATAATGTTGATATGGAGTATGGAACCTGTATTGGCGGAAAGTGGTATCCTGATTGGTATGATTGATATGAGAAATATGCCTGTCACATTTTGTGGAAGAATACGGAAAGGTGAACCATGAAAAAATTAACTGCATTGTTATTATCCATTACATGTCTGTTATTGGCCGGCTGCACGGAGGTGACTATAGATGACATAAAGAAGATGGAAGAAACCAAGGAATATGTAAAGGAACTTAAGACAGATGGAAATGGTCATGTTATCATCGATGAGGAAAAGCCATCTGTAGATTTAAATGAGCCTGCAGAGACACTGCCACAAGGTAGTATGATTTATTCCGATAAGGAATTTACATTTGTTGAAATGAATCAAACATATACCATCGGGAAAACTGAGTACGAAGTTAAGGAAGCAATAGCTTTTGATACCAGACAGGGTGGTTATAAGCTGGTTGAAGAAAAGTATCTGGACGGTTTAAGAGATGAACTTGAATCTATACATAATACGTTTGATGAGAATGGAAAAGGAGTTAATCAAAACAGAAGAGTATTATGGGTTAAAGTAAGGCTAAAGAACAACCTTGATAGAAAGGTTGAAGAACGAATGTATTCCGGTATAGTTAGTTGTGAAAAAGAAGGCGTTTATAAAAGGGTAGGAAGCGTAAGCGCGATAGATAAAGAGGCATGGCATACAGGAGAGTCAAACACCGGACATACGGTCGTGTTAGAAGCTGATGAAGAAAAGGAAGTATGGATGGTTTTTAGTATTCTTTATGAAGAAGGCGGAGAATATTATATGAGAGGTTCTTTTGGATTTATAGATGATCCTGATTTTTATAAGGGCTATCTTATAAAATTGAATATACAGGATGGTGACGAATAATGTGGTGTTTGATAAAAATAGAGTTGAAAAGAGTATTAAAATCCAAATTACTATACATTAGTCTGCTGATTGGACTGGTGTTCGCTTTTGGAAGCTTTGCATACAGATGCCTTCTTGTGACAGAAAAGCTGGACCCAAGTATGGTAAGTGTTCAAGGTTATCCTATGTCTGTTTTTAATTCCTGGATGGGGCTCAGAATGGGTATAGATGCAATGGCAACAACTTATATATACATATGCATGCTGATTGCTTCCATGGCTTACTGTGGTGTTTTGTCATCGGATATGCAGTCCCATTATATTAACCAGTATTATGTAAGAATATCAAAGGTAAAGATACTGATGTCAAGATTTATTGTAACATTTATAAGCGGTGGAATACTTGTGGTAATACCATTGATTGTTAATCTGATAGCCACAATGACAGTGGTTCCGGCGCTTAATCCGGTATATAATGGGTTGTTTGTTCTGGATGGAAGCTGTTTTTTTGCAGATATTTTCTTTAATGCTCCAATGTTGTACGTATTTTTATATATTTTTATGTTCTTTTTGTATGGAGGAGCATTTTGTGTTATATCGCTGGTGACATCATATATATTTGATAACAGTTTTCTGGTTATACTTTCTCCATTCGTTGCTTATTACGGGTTGGGAATAGTGTCTTCTCTGTGCTTCAGGATTCTCGGAACAAACAAATTTGACCCGGTCTATCTGTTGTCACCAACAACACAGCTTGATGCAACAGGTGCGCTGATTATGTTTATAGAACCGGTTATTATTACAGCTATATGTCTCATTGCATTTTTAAGTAAAGGAGAAAGAGATGAAGCACTTTAAATTGATATTAGTATCTGTGATTTCAATATTGTTAGCTGCATTCTGTATATATCGGATAATTGTTATTAACACTGCATTGCCTAATGCGGAAGAAATAATTTATGATAAAGAAAATATCGCCTGTATTAATGGAGTGGAGTGTATACCTGTTTATTATGAGGTCATGAGTGCAAAAGATTTTAATGAAATAAATGATTCATACAGATGGCTTAAAGATGATATGAAATCAAAAAGCAGGGTGGTTGTTATTACTTTAAAAGTGAGAAATACTTCTGATGTAACCAGAAAAGTCAGTGTGGATTTATTCGAGTTCTTAGCGGAAGACCTTAACGCCAGCAACGGTATTAATTTTTGGGATTCAAGCAGAGCGAGTGTAAGTGTTGAACCAGGTCGTGAGGAGGAAGTATGCTTTACGGCACTGCTTACGCCTAATCAGTTGGCGGAGCGGAAAATGCAGAAATTAGAGGATACCGAGATTTCTCTGGTGTATTCATATTATCCTTATAAAAGAAAAATTGTTTTTGAGAAGAAAAATGAAGAATAAAATCAAATGGATGAGGACATTACTTATTATTGTAAGGGCAGAAATCTGTAGATTTATTAATGCTACATATAAATTATATGCCGCATTTGTTCTTGCAGGAATATTGCAAATGGCGTTATTTTTTACATTTATTATGAAATTGATAGAAAAGGGGCAGGTAGAATTTATTTCTTTGGGTGATACTTTCTTTTATCTGTTCAGGGGAGTAAATGTCTTTTCAAAAAATGACAAGTTTGAAATTCCTGTTTTTGAGATTTTTTTGTTTTTATATTTATTAATAATCATATGTAATTACACAAAGACAGATTTAAAATCAGTCGGGCAGAAAATTGTCGTGGCATCGGGAGGCGCAACCAACTGGTGGGTCAGTAAAATGGTTACTGTTGTATTTATGGTGCTAACCCACATGGTTACTTATGTATTATTGGCAGTACTGTTGGGAAAGGTGATAATCGGGGATCATCTCACACTTGTATGGAAGCTTTCCTCAAGCGATATTTTATCCCGTATTGTGGGGTTTGTCGAATTGGAAAGAGAAGTTGATATGGTGCGGATTGTTTTACTGATTGTAATTACAGTAATAACAATATGCACATTTTCCATGCTGGCAGCCCTGATAACAAATGAAAGCATAGCGGTTATTATTACATTTACATATATGATTATCAGCGTGCGGTATGCTTATGCTTGGCTGGTTTTTAATAACTGTATGCTTCTGAGAGTGAACATTTTTTATGACAAAATCTGGCAACTGGTGTTATGTCTGATTTTTACAAATATTATATGTGCTGCAGGCGGAATTATTTATTTAAGAAAAAGCGACTATTTGTGAGGCGGTATGAAATTACACGGTAAGGCTGTTTTGAAGGGCTGTGGAAACTGCTTTGAGAGGTTGTTTGTGAGAAATGGCAGAAAGGATGATTATGTATATTGAGTTAAAGAATGTTACAAAGAAAATAAAAGGTGTTACTGTTCTTGATAACATTAGTTTGAGAATGGAGTCCGGAAATATTTACGGACTGAAGGGTAAAAACGGAAGCGGTAAAACCATGCTTATGAGAGCAATTTCCGGACTTATCAAGGTTTCGGGCGTTGTGGATATTAATGGTACGGTTCTGGATAAAAAGAACAGATTTCCTCAAAGTATAGGCATTTTGATTGAAAATCCTGCCTTTATCAGGAATTACACAGGCTTTGATAATCTTAAGACGCTTGCGTCGATAAAAGGAATCATTTCAGATGAAAAAATCAGAAACACATTGACAGAAGTAGGGTTGGATCCGGATGACACAAGGACATTCAGAAAATATTCACTGGGTATGAAGCAAAGGCTTGGAATTGCCGCAGCAATAATGGAAGACCCGGATATTATAATACTTGACGAGCCTATAAACGCATTAGATGAATCAGGAGTGGAGCAGGTTCGTGGGTTATTAGCTGAACATAAAAAACGTGGTGCCATCATTATAGTTGCATGTCATGATGCTGAGGAGCTTTACCAGCTTTCAGATGAAATCATTGAGATTGCAGAAGGAAAAATAAAGAATGATGATGAAGTAAAAGAGCAGTAATATAGTAGTAATAAGGCAATGAGTGGATATAATGGTTTATTTAAATAAATTAGAACAAATGTTCACAAAACCATATACATTTTTTCCTCCGTATGCTATAATAAGGTTCAGATGGAAGACAAGCATTTGAATCAATTTTATTATTAGCATCCGGAGGTATTTTTGTGCAGACTGAACAGAGTATATTTAAACTTCATAGCGAGTATCAGCCAACCGGTGACCAGCCACAGGCGATAGAGGCACTTGTTAACGGCTTTAAAGAAGGAAACCAGTTTGAGACTCTGGTAGGCGTTACAGGTTCAGGTAAGACTTTTACCATGGCCAATGTTATCCAGGCAGTGCAGAAGCCGACACTGATTATTTCCCATAATAAGACACTTGCAGCACAGCTTTACGGTGAGATGAAGGAATTCTTTCCCGAGAATGCGGTGGAGTATTTTGTGTCATACTATGATTATTATCAGCCGGAGGCGTATGTGCCACAGAGCGATACCTATATAGCAAAGGATTCGTCAATCAATGATGAGATAGATAAGTTAAGACATTCAGCCACAGCGGCTCTTTCGGAGCGCAGAGATGTTATTATTGTGGCATCTGTTTCTTGTATTTATGGACTAGGTGCGCCAATTGATTACAAGAACATGGTTATTTCAATGCGCCCGGGAATGGAGAAGGACAGAGATGAGCTTATTCACAAGCTTATTGATATCCAGTACACGAGAAATGATCAGGATTTTAAGCGCGGTACTTTCAGAGTGCGAGGTGATGTGGTTGAAATATATCCTGCCGCATCGTCAGGAGATGCAGTGAGGGTTGAATTCTTTGGAGATGAAATTGACAGAATAAGTGAGATAGATTCTCTTACAGGAGAGATAAAGGCATATCTTGACCACGCAATCATTTTCCCTAATTCACATTATGTGGTGGATAAAGAGAAGATGGATATCGCTATTGCTAACATTAAGCAGGAGCTGGCGGAGAGAGTAGAGTATTTTAAGAGAAATGATAAGCTGCTTGAAGCACAGAGAATAGAAGAGAGAACGAATTTTGACATAGAGATGATACAGGAAACAGGGTTCTGTTCAGGAATTGAGAACTATTCAAGACATTTGGCAGGACTTCCGGCCGGATGTCCGCCATATACACTGATGGATTATTTTCCGGAGGATTTCCTTATTATTGTGGATGAGTCTCATATTACTATTCCGCAGATAAGGGGAATGTATGCCGGGGATCAGTCCAGAAAGACAACGCTGGTGGATTATGGGTTCAGACTGCCATCGGCTAAGGATAACAGACCGCTTAATTTCAGTGAATTTGAAGAGAAGATAAGCCAGATGCTGTTTGTTTCTGCGACGCCGAGCACTTATGAGGCTGAGCATGAGCTTATGAGGACAGAACAGATTATAAGGCCTACAGGTCTTCTTGACCCGGAAGTCAGTGTCAGACCGATTGAGGGACAGATTGACGATCTGATTTCAGAGATTAATAAGGAAATTGAGAAGAAGAATAAGGTTCTTGTCACAACTCTTACCAAGCGTATGGCGGAGGATTTGACAGATTATCTTAAGGAGGTCGGAATACGTGTTAAGTATCTTCATGCTGATATTGATACGCTGGAGCGGCAGAAGATTATAAGGGACATGCGTCTTGACGGATTTGATGTGCTTGTGGGAATTAATCTTCTCAGGGAAGGTCTGGATATTCCGGAGATAAGCCTGGTGGCTATTCTTGATGCAGATAAAGAAGGTTTCCTTAGAACGGAGACGTCACTTATACAGACGATAGGTCGAGCGGCAAGGAATGCAGAAGGTCATGTCATTATGTATGCGGATAAGATGACAGAGTCTATGGAGAAGGCTATTTCTGAGACTGAGAGAAGGAGAAAGCTTCAGAGTGAGTATAATGATGCTCATGGAATTACGCCTCAGACCATAAAGAAGGCAGTACGAGATCTTATAAGCATCAGCCGGGCAGCAGAGCCGGGAAGCGGCGGAGTTAAGCTTGAGGTTGATTATGAGTCAATGAGCATTAAGGACCTGGAGAAGGTTAAGAAGCAGGTTGAGAAGAACATGCGTAAGGCAGCCGCTGAGCTTAATTTTGAGGAGGCAGCACAGCTCAGGGATAAGATGATTGAGATTAACAAGTATTTGTATGACAGCAAGAAGTAACCGGCGCAATACGGAGGAAATAAAATGAGTAATATTAATAAAGGCGAATATAGAAATTATATCAGGATTCGCGGAGCTAATGAGCATAATCTTAAAGGTATTGATGTGGATATTCCAAGGGATAAGCTGGTGGTGCTTACAGGTCTTTCAGGTTCCGGAAAGTCATCTCTGGCATTTGATACAATATATGCAGAGGGACAGAGACGTTACATGGAGTCCTTGTCTTCTTATGCACGACAGTTTTTAGGACAGATGGAGAAGCCTGATGTGGAAAGCATTGAAGGCCTGTCACCTGCCATTTCCATAGACCAGAAATCCACTAACAGAAATCCACGTTCCACTGTGGGTACTGTGACAGAGATATATGATTATTTCAGACTTCTTTACGCGAGAATTGGAATTCCACACTGTCCAAAATGCGGAAGACAGATAAACAAACAGACTGTGGACCAGATGGTGGATGTTATTATGGAGCTCCCGGAAAGGACCAGAATCCAGCTTCTTGCTCCTGTTGTAAGAGGAAGGAAGGGTGAGCATACCAAGTTATTTGAACAGGCTAAGAAGAGCGGTTATGTCCGTGCCATGGTGGATGGTACAATGTACGAGCTTTCTGAGGAGATAAAGCTTGACAAGAATAAGAAACACAATATTGAGATTGTAGTTGACAGAATTGCAATAAAAGAAGGTATCCAGAAGAGGCTTACAGATTCAATAGAAACCACATTAAAGCTGGGAGACGGACTTATGATGGTGGATGTTGTTGACGGGGAAACAATGAATTTCAGTCAGAGCTTTTCATGTCCGGACTGTGGAATCAGTATTGACGAGATTGAACCAAGAAGCTTTTCGTTTAATAATCCGTTTGGCGCATGTCCTGACTGCTTTGGTCTTGGATACACCATGAATTTTGATATTGATCTTGTCATCCCTGATGACAGTCTTTCCATTGATGATGGAGCAATTGCTGCCATGGGATGGCAGTCAGTAACAGATGAGGGAAGCTTTTCAAGGTCTATTCTGTCTGCTCTGGCTAAGGAATATAAGTTCTCACTGTCAACACCATTTAAGGATTATCCGGATAGAATAAAGAATGTTCTTATCAATGGTACTAACGGCAAATCTGTTAAAGTCCATTATACAGGGCAGAGAGGATATGGCGTGTACGATATTGCATTTGAAGGAATACTAGCTAATCTGGAAAAACGATATCGCGAGACTTCGTCGGAAACCTCCAAGCAGGCGTATGAGGAATTAATGAAAATATGCCCATGTAGCGCATGTAAAGGGCAGAGGCTCAAACCTACATCTCTTGCAGTAACTGTAGCAGATAAGAATATTTTTGAAATCACCAATATGTCTATTGTGAAGCTTTCAGATTTTATGGAGACAATGGAGCTCACAGAAAGACAGAGATTTATTGGAGCAGAGATTATAAAGGAGATAAAGGCTAGGCTTAAGTTTCTGGTGGATGTGGGGCTTGATTATCTATCGCTTTCCCGTGCTACAGGTACTCTTTCAGGAGGTGAGGCTCAGAGAATCAGACTGGCAACGCAGATTGGTTCAGGGCTTGTGGGAGTTGCGTATATTCTTGATGAGCCAAGTATAGGACTCCATCAGAGGGATAATGATAAGCTTCTGGGAACTCTTACACATTTGCGGGACCTTGGTAACTCGGTTATTGTGGTGGAGCATGATGAGGATACAATGCGTGCGGCAGATTATATTGTGGATATCGGACCGGGTGCAGGAAGAGAAGGTGGAAAAGTGGTTGCAACAGGTACCGCTGCAGATATCTGTGCCTGCAAGGATTCCATAACAGGTGCATATCTGAGCGGAAGAATAAAGATACCGGTTCCTGCAGCCAGAAGGAAGCCGACCGGATGGATAACTGTTAAGGGTGCCAGAGAGCACAACTTAAAGAATATAGATGTGGATTTCCCGACGGGAGTAGTGACCTGTGTTACAGGCGTTTCAGGTTCAGGAAAAAGCTCTCTTGTAAATGAGATTCTATATAAGCATCTGGCAAAGAAGCTTAACCGGGCAAGATGTATAGCAGGAGAACATGATGATGTAATTGGTATTGAACAGCTTGATAAGGTTATTGATATAGACCAGTCACCGATTGGCAGGACTCCGCGGTCTAATCCTGCGACTTATACAGGTGTATTTGACCAGATTAGGGATTTGTTTGCATCTACCACAGATGCCAAGGAACGTGGATACAGCAAAGGCCGCTTCAGCTTCAATGTCAAGGGCGGACGTTGCGAGGCATGCTCCGGAGATGGAATTATTAAGATAGAAATGCATTTTCTTCCTGATGTCTATGTTCCATGCGAGGTGTGCGATGGAAAAAGATATAACAGGGAGACGCTGGAGGTCAAGTATAAGGGTAAAAGCATTTATGACATTCTTGATATGACAGTGGAGGACGCCGTTGATTTCTTTGAGAATGTACAGAGCATAAAGCATAAGATAGAGACTCTTAATGATGTGGGGCTTTCTTATATTAAGCTGGGTCAGCCTTCTACTGAATTATCGGGTGGTGAAGCCCAGAGAATTAAGCTGGCAACAGAACTGTCAAGAAGAAGTACAGGAAAGACAGTGTATATTCTGGACGAGCCAACCACAGGTCTTCATTTTGCTGATGTTCATAAGCTTGTGGAGATTCTCCACCGGCTGGCTGACAATGGCAATACAGTTATTGTTATTGAGCATAATCTTGATGTTATTAAGACAGCAGATTATATTATTGATATGGGACCTGAAGGAGGAGACCGAGGAGGCACGGTCATTGCCAAGGGTACACCTGAGGAGGTTGCCAAGGTGAAGGGTTCTTACACAGGACAGTATCTGAAAAGGATGTTATAGATATGTCGATAAAAGGTGTTATTTTTGATATGGACGGAGTAATGGCAGATACAGAAAGCCAGTCTAATCTGGGGTGGCTTTGGGCTGCCAGGACTAAAGGCGTGGAGATGCCAATGTGGCTTATTGACAGCTTCAAAGGTGCTCCGGCAAGTTTAAGTGCTGTATATTTTGATGAGTATTACAAGGGAACACAGAATTACTGGGAGATGCGTGAAATGCGCTCTGAGTATGTGTATGAGATAAGAGACAGAGAGGGTATTCCTGTCAAAGATGGACTGCATGAGCTTTTGGAATATATTAAGAATAATGGCTTAAAATGTGCTGTGGCAACATCAACCAGGAAGTCAAGTGCGACCAATACCCTTCATCTGATTGGGGCATGGGACTATCTGGATGGTATTGTTTATGGCGATGAGGTGGAGCATGGCAAGCCTGAGCCTGACATTTTTCTTAAAGCAGCGGAAACAATAGGAGTAAAGCCTTCGGAGTGCATTGTTATTGAAGACAGTATCAATGGAATTAAAGCAGGTCACGCAGCGGGAATGACAGTGGTTCATGTCCCCGACACTATAGTTGTTGAGCCTGAAGTCAGAAAGCTTGCATGTTATGTTGTTGAGAGCCTGAAGGATGTAATTAAGGTGCTGGACGGCAGCTATGTCGCACCACAGGAAGAAAGAACATACGTCAATCTTGTATATGTAGACAGAGTGAGAGTGGTCAATAAACTCGCTCTTGTGGACTGTGAGAAAGAAGAACTGGCAGATTCGTGTGAGAGACTGGCAAAAGAAGAGCTGGCAGATTCGTGTGAGAGACTGGCAAAAGAAGAGCTGGCAGATTTGTGTGAGAGACTGGCAAGAGAAGAAGGCTTTAGTGCATATGATTTGGATTTGGCATGGCTTATGGGTGTGCTGTATTCCAGAGTAAATCACGGCATGGATACCTGGAGGCTGTATGAATTGATACCGGAGCTTCTTGGAGACGGAATTAAATGTGAGGATTTGTCAGAATCAGTTATTGTGCTTTTGTTGAACGTGATTGACGCATACCATAAAGGGATAAACGGTGAATTTGACAGTGCCTTTGAAAAGAGATTTTTCAAGATATTGAGAGATGCGAAAATTAAGATTGGTAAGTGATTGCAGAGATGGAATTTTTTAAGGCTAAATCAATTATGTCAAAGGTTAAGGATGGCAGTGGCTGGTACGGAGTGGATTATAATATGAATCTGTACAGAGGCTGCTGTCATGGATGTATTTATTGTGACAGCAGAAGCAGCTGCTATAATATAGAACATTTTGATGTGGTTAGAGGCAAAGAAAATGCTCTTGGAATTCTGGAGCATGAGCTAAGAAAGAATAGTCCCGGAGTAGTGGGGGTTGGAGCTATGTCCGATTCTTACAATCCGTATGAGAAGGTTTATGAGCAAACAAGAGGTGCACTTAAACTATTTGTACAATACGGGTATGGAGTATCGGTTGATACAAAGAGCGATTTAGTGTTAAGGGATATTGATTTGCTAAAGCAGATTTCGGAAAAGAGTAATGCCATAGTTAAATTAACAATTACAACGCCAAGGGATGAGTTGAGCAGGATAATTGAACCCGGTGTATGTGAATCGTCTAAGAGATTCAGGGCGGTAAAGGAACTTAATGAGGCAGGGATTTTTACAGGGATTATGCTTAATCCTGTACTACCGTATATAACTGACAGTGAAGAGGATATTGTCCGGCTGGTACATATGGCGGCAGATAATGGAGCAAGGTTTGTTCATTGTTACATGGGAATGACACTAAGAGATATCCAGAGGCAGTATTATTATGATTGTCTGGACATACATTTTCCGGGAGTAAAGCAAAAATATATGCAGAGGTACGGAAACAGCTATGGCTGTGATGTGCCATCATGTAGCGATTTATATAAGGTGTTCGCAAAAGAGTGCCAAAAATATGGAATTCTTTACAAAATGCCGGATATAATTAAGGCGTATAAGAAGAATATTAACAAATATGAGCAATTGAGTTTATTTTAAAATGTAAACAGGCTATGAATGCTTATTTTCTTCTGAAAAGAGGCATGTTATGTTGAAATAATTTTGGACATATTATTATAAATATACGTAAATATAAATATTTTAACTTGTGTTTAAAAAAATATTTCACTATAATATTTTAGGCAATATTTTTACAGAAACTTTTTGTAGTAATAGATTGGAGAGAAAATGAATCAGGAAAAGGTTATTGTAATTGACTTCGGTGGACAGTACAATCAGCTGGTTGCGCGCCGTGTCCGTGAGTGTAATGTATATTGTGAGATTTATTCATATAAGACAAATATTGAACAGATTAAGGCCATGAATCCTAAGGGAATTATTCTTACTGGCGGTCCTAACAGCTGTTATGAGGAAGGTGCCCCAAGCTGCACAGAGGATTTGTTTAATCTGGGAGTTCCGGTTCTTGGACTTTGCTATGGAGCGCAGCTTATGCAGCATGTGCTTGGTGGAAAGGTTGAGAAGGCACCTGTCCGTGAGTATGGAAAGACAGATACATTTGTTAATCCGGAGTCTCCTTTGTTTGCAGGAGTTGGTCAGTCAGCTGATGATTTGGCTGAAGAAATGTTTATTGCGGGAGTTACATGTGATGACCACAAGCAGGATACTAATAAGACCATCGTGTGGATGAGCCATTTTGATTATATTTCTAAGGTTGCTCCTGGTTTTACAGTTGTTGCTCACACAGCAGATTGTCCTGTAGCAGCAGCAGAGAATCTTGACAGAAAGCTTTATGCAATTCAGTTCCACCCAGAGGTCCTTCATACACAGGAAGGTACAAAGATGCTTTTCAATTTCGTAAGAAATGTGTGTGGATGTGCAGGAACCTGGAAGATGGATGCATTTGTTGAAAATACAATTAAGGAGATTCGTGAGAAGGTTGGCTCAGGAAAGGTGTTACTTGCACTTTCCGGCGGTGTTGATTCATCAGTAGCAGCAGGTCTCCTCTCACGTGCTATCGGTAAACAGCTTACATGCGTATTCGTAGACCATGGTTTATTGCGTAAGGATGAGGGCGATGAGGTAGAAAATGTATTTGGTCCAAATGGACAGTTTGACCTTAACTTTATCCGAGTTAATGCGCAGGACAGATATTATGCTAAGCTTGCAGGTGTTACTGAACCTGAAAGTAAGAGAAAGATTATCGGTGAGGAATTTATTCGCGTATTTGAAGAGGAAGCTAAGAAGATTGGTGCGGTGGATTTTCTCGCTCAGGGTACAATATATCCTGATGTAGTTGAATCAGGTCTTGGCGGTGAATCAGCCGTGATTAAATCTCATCACAATGTAGGCGGACTTCCTGATTTTGTGGATTTTAAAGAGATTATTGAGCCATTAAGAAATCTTTTCAAGGATGAGGTTAGAAAGGCCGGCCTCGAGTTAGGAATTCCAGAACATCTTGTGTTCCGTCAGCCATTCCCGGGTCCAGGCCTCGGAATCAGAATTATTGGAGAGGTAACTGCAGATAAGGTTCGTATCGTGCAGGATGCTGATGCGATTTATCGTGCAGAGGTGGATAAGGCTGTTAAACAGTACGAGAAGGAGAACGGAAAGACTCCTGCCTGGAAGCCAAACCAGTATTTTGCAGCCCTTACCAACATGCGTTCTGTTGGTGTAATGGGCGACGAGCGTACATACGATTATGCCGTAGCCTTAAGAGCAGTTAACACTATTGATTTCATGACTGCCGAAAGCGCAGAGATTCCATTTGCAGTCCTCCAGACCGTAATGAGCAGAATTATCAATGAGGTCAGAGGGGTGAATCGGGTATTCTATGATTTGACGAGTAAACCACCTGGGACGATTGAGTTTGAATA
>JBJEME010000013.1:0-1500 GCA_051879515.1 Lachnospira sp.
TTTCCACTTTGAATTAAATATGCTGGTCGATTTGCCATACAAACGCTCCTTTCACACGATAGAACGGTTTCATATGCCGTCTCTATCAAGATAGCAATGATAATGTTTACTATAATCATATCTCACAATGCAGTTGCAAGAAATATCAAAATCACGCTTAATAATCTCAACATAGCTTTCACTGATATGTGGACTCATATAAATTACAGCAATACCTTTATTATTAATATCAACTCTGCCACGTGGATAATAATCGAAATTATAACGATATCCTTTTGGTTGTACACATTTCCAAAGTTTTTTATGATTGTAAGTATCACCTGATTTAGCAATACCTTCCGGATAACTGCTATCAAATGGAAATGCAAGCAATTCTTCATCAATCAACCAGAATACGCCTTTTATCATAACTATCATTCCTTGTTCAAGTCTTTAAATATATTATAACATAGTCTATGTGCAAAAATTTGTACACGCTTACTTGTAAGATGAATTTCTTACAACCTCGCAAATGCGTTCTCTTAAATGGAGTGGTTCTAGTATTTCACAGCTGTCAAGAAACTGCAACGCCCAGACATACATACCATCGCAATTTGCATAAAGTGATACAATGAACGTCTTTTCATCGTCTGGCACGATTTGAATATCAGTTCCAAATCTCAAGATAACTTGATTTAGAATGAAATTTTTACAACGCATTTTTATTCGTTCAGGTTTTCCACTGTACATAAAAACTGCATTTTGAATATATTTATCCAAATGAAAATCCTTTGGAAGTGGTGATGACTTTTCTTCTAACAACTGGATATCCTTAATTCTGCTGATGTGGTAGTGTCGAAGTTCTTCTATATCATCCCAACCACAAATTAGATAATAATTTCCATCATAGAACGCCATGCTATATGGATTTACAATATGATGATGTTCATTTGTTTGATGTAATTTTTTATCAAATCCATATGCAGTATAGATAAAAGAAACCTTTTTTTGTTCTGTAATAGCCTTATCCAACGTATCGATGTTATAAAAAATTTGATTATTTGTCGTCTTCATATTGTTACGACAGATAATCAAAGAATTATATGACTTACGTTTTGGCTTACTCACTAGATTTTGTAGTTTTCTAATCAACTCAGCTGAGTACTTTTCAGGAATGATATTATTTGAATAAACGCTATCCATTAATAAACGAATTTCACTGATATCAAAGAGACGTTCACGCAAATAGTAACCTTTTTTATTTTCTTCAAACATAGAAATATCAAACCCAAGCTGATTTAAAGTATTCAAACAGTTAGTGACAGTTCTTCGGTCGATATTTTTATCATAGAGTAGTTTCATTTTAGATTGAATATCTTTCATGCTAAGTATGTTTTCAAAATCCGAGTACTCCCATAGTATTTGTAAAAGACAAATTATACTATCTTTTGATGATGACATGATTTTTTCCTTTCGATTATATGTATTTATAAGTTATATTCTAAACCTTTTCTAATAGTT
>JBJEME010000014.1:0-5636 GCA_051879515.1 Lachnospira sp.
TTTTACAATTCAAAAAAATTTCAAAAACCCCTTGACTGTTTATAGTTTGTCACCTCACTTTAATCTCACATAATAAGCAGCCTTTCCGGAACCACCTTTTGATGGGCAAAGTTCTCTAATATCCTGTTTTGAGAACTTACCTTACCACTTTATAGGAATATTATAGTAATTTATCATGGCAATAAATTTGTATGATGCCAGATTATTAAATGACATCTCGACCCTTCTTCCATCCTTTAATTCTGCCTGCACAATATAAATACCACCTCTGTTATGACCCGCATAGCGTATCTGTGCAATACTATTCAACGCGATGGCAATTGGCGAAAATACCATTCTGGATCGACTAATAAAAATATAATTCTGCGAGAAATTGACTCTTTTAGTGTGGATTAATATACCATCCTTTATCTCATTTTCCAGCACAGCCTCTAGTTCATCCGACTCACAATTTGCATATGGCAAAGAGTTGTATATTAAAGTCTTCACGTAATCTTTCTTTTGACTTCCCCTTATAATCAATAAGGAAACTCCTACTAATGTACCTATTGACAGAAAAGGAAAACCTATTACTATCCATGGGTATCCGGCATCCCTCAAATGTTCTGGTACCCCTACAATGAACACAATTTCCATCAGAATTATAATAAACAGATATAATGCCGCCACAATCCAAAGTACACCTTGGTCCGTCATTCCCTGCAGCATTACATTTAAATTCCATTTTTTATTTTTATCAGGGACAAATCGATATTCATTTGGATTAAACTTCCACTTTTTTGCACGATTAGCACATACTAACATGACTATTACCATTACCGATATCTGTAATATACAAAATAATATACATATCTGTTCTATACTCATCATCGCTCTTTCTTCTCCTTTATATTAAATCTCAAAAAGGAAAAGCCTGAATATTACATACAGGCGACCAATCTTCCAAAATAATTTACCTCTTTAATACATTTTCCAATCATGGCACGAAAAATTTCTCTAGTTAACAAGGAATTGTTTTCATCCATTTATACAATTCACATTCCCCATCTTCCTTTAATATATCCAATACTTTCATTCAACTATGTTCCTCCTCAAACTGGAATCGACCGAACTCCTCTTCATAGAAAAATATTATAATTAGTGATCTAAATCCTTGTTTTAAAATAACTTTTAGACCACCATTTTCAGTTTCTGTGTGTGGAACAGATTCTATTGCATGTAATAAATGACCGCACCATTTCTTTGCTGCAAAATGAACAACTCATCCGGCCACACATCATCCGTTATATATAAACCTCTTGCGACCTTCTCCATACCGTGTTCCTTAATATATTGTGCAACATAGGTCTTCGAAATATCTTCATTACACACCAAAGAGGTAATAAGATAACCATTATATTTTTCTATAAGCATCATCGCAACAACAAATTGGCTTTCTTTGGTCCCAAATATCTGCCACTTCTGTATTAAAAAGATATGAATTTGAAATGCAACCTAGTATGAAATATTATCGTCTATATACGCTCTCACTTTATCCCAAAACCCTTCATAATCATTGTAATATGCTAATTCTTTTTCAATCAAATCCCATTGTTCATCATAATCATCTGGTGATTCAAGACTCAATTGTTTTGCTTTTTTCAATATTTTCACCTCTGTATCAAGTCCACATCGTTCAAGTGCATAGATTATATCCCAAAATTTTTCTTCAAGAGAACCATTTATTACCTCATCCATACTTTCCATTTGCTTTGTATAGTCATAGTCGATTATCATAATCACATCTTTGACAAAGCATGGATATTGTTTTAAGATTGATTCTAAATCTGGTTCATCAAGATAATCTGCCATAGCTTGAAGGAACTCATCACCAGTCAATTTTTCTTTAAACGCCTTTTCAATGAAGTTCATAGTCATCCCCTCTCAAAGTTAAGAAATCGGAAACAATAATAGTAATAATATGAAAATGCATAGCAATCATCCAGCAGTTCTTTCAGTTCTTCATCCTCGAACACTATATCCATTATGTTAATTTTTGCATTGCAATAATCAATCAGGCTTGCTTTTTGGGAGAAATCCCAATCAGAAATCACCTGTTGCAACACTTTAATGTACTCTGTATTCGGTGCAGATTCAACCAGCGAATCTTGAATGCGTCCCAGACTATATCTATAAAAATCTCCCCATACTGTATTCTTGCTGATTCCTTCATGCAAATTACTTTTGTTGCTTAAAAATACCGGGCGTTTCTTTATTTCTTCAATCTTTTTCTGATTATAGTGCCATTCATTTACTGAACCGTATTCCTTCTTCGTAATATAATATGCTGCAAACTCTTCGCTCTTCTTATCCTTTATTACAGCATAATATAAATCCAAATCTTTACTATAGGATACCGCTACACCTTCAAGTATTCCACCCATTGAATGTAAAAGTGATATTGCCGGCACTGTCTGATCACCCGCTCTTTTCACCTTACCTGAAATCATATTCTTGTATACTCCTGGTCCAAACATTTCGCGAAGATGTTTTATCATCTGATATTCCAACGATTCTTTAAAGAATTCAGAAACCTCATCTTTCTTTTTCTCACGGCAAAATGCCCAAACAACTACTATCGCCAAAACAGCAAATATAGCATACCAAAGCAATGCATAATCAGGATACATTGCCCTCAGAGCTATCATACTGAAAATAAGCGGAAGAACATTGAGCCCACCGTAAAAAAATATTATCCCAGGATCTACTTTATTTTTGGGAACCACTACACTGATTTCGCCATCTTTTACTGCAACATCAGCTTTTATAGGATGCCGGATTGCAGGTGCACGCTGCGCAGACTTAACAGGTCCCATTACATGAAAATCCATTTCCCATGAATCGTCCTTCTTTTTTAGCGTTGCATTTGAAAGCTTCTTTTTTCCTTTACATTCCTCATCTAATATATCTTCCAAATACTGTTTATTATAATTAACCCTGTATGTACATTCATACCGTTCCATACTACTCAATATCCTTCTTTAATGCGCAAAAATAGGATTTTATATCTCTTACAAATAAAATCGGAACATCCGATATTCAACCCTTTATTCTTTCAGCCAATTCTTTTATCTTTTTTTCTTCCGCTCTACACCTATAAATCTTTTTATCTTTGGTGTAAATTACCAAAACTGTATTACCTACAAATGTATCTTTCTTTGCCACCTCTACGTCCTTCAACGAGATATATTCAAATACAACCGGACTCAAAATAAGAGATTTCTGCGTTTTGCATATAGCTAAATTCCCATAAATATAATTATCACTTATATAAAAAGTATCATAAGCCAAGCGACCCCAGGCTCTCCGGGCATTCCGAGAAATCTCCCTATAAATTTTTGCGCAATCCAGAATCTCCTGTTTTTGTTCATCATTAAGTCCATTGTACTTTATTTTCAATTCTTCTCTATGTTCTTTCATACCCACAATAAACTTAAAATAATACACACTACAAACTCCCATCATAAGAAGTAATTGCAAAATCCACAAAACTTCATAGTCGCCTTCAAAAAGTAATAATTCAGGATCAATAATACACATAGCAATTATCCCGGCAATTGGTATAATAATCAGAACAAATAAACACCCTAAAAAAAAGCTCAGTGACTTTGATTTTCCGCATACATAATCCACAAGTATCTTATTATTTTTGTCCATAATATCCTCACACATTTATTTTGATTTCTTCTACCTTTACACAAATTTCATCCTTGTTCTTCTCGCAGTATCGCTTCATACACAGGACCTATAAACTGATTGAACTGTACCAATACTGAAGAAAAATCAGGTTTTTCTAGACCCTGTCCGGGATTATAATTACTCCGCAGGTTTTGAAAATCTTCATCAAGCTATCAAGTTACTACAACCCATGTATTTCTTCCTGCAACCTTTCAAGAAACACAAGGATATCTTTAAATTCCGGTATATTTCCATATATCATATTCCGCATAGCCTGATAATCATCTTCTAATTCTTTATGTATCCGCTCTTCCGGTACAAGCATAATGGTTTCTAAGGTTGCAGTTTCATAATGTGCTCCTTTGGCATAATAGAATTTCTGCTTAAATGCCACATCTTTTTCTAACAACTCTTTTCGTTTAAATGCTCTTTCCTTTACCCATGAATTACCCATATTATACACATCATATAGATGTCTTGCATATCTGGCAGGCAACGGCTTTCCCTCCGGAAAATTTGCAATTTTATGTAATATGGTGAGTTTTTCCCAGAAAGTTCTCTCAACATCAATGGTCAAAACCGATGTATCTTTTTGTGAAAAAATATCCGGATATTTTTCAGCTGCAAATGGAGTTACGATTGTCTCATGAGATGGCATCCATTCTGCTAATGGTCCAATTTCCAATCTTACACAAGAACGTAAATACTCTGCCTCAAATATCTGCGGATAATAAAAATTAACCACCATCTCATCTTCTGTATCAACCGAAATCCATTCTCCATCCCCCAGTTTTTCTTTCATTTCTATATTCAACTGGGGTATCAATTCCTCTTTATAGAATTTTGCTGCTTCCGAATTAATCTGCTTATTGAAGAAATCCTGCTTGGTTTTTGACCTTTCTTCCCAAGGATTCACCTCGTCATTAATTATTTTTCGCCAGTCCAAAATCAAATCTATATCCTCGGAAAACCGCTCGATAACATGGTATGATTTGGAGAGGCTTGTTCCACCTTTAAAGACAAAAGCATCTTTGTACTTACAATCATGGAATAGATGATCCAACATAAAACATACCCAAAAGTCTTTTTCTATCACATTAGGCTGCATTCCCATAGATATCGCCGTTGCCTGAAATAATTCCGTTCTGTCTTTTATCTGTAATTTCGCAACTTCTTTCATTATTCAGCACACACCTTTCTGATTACTGTATATATCCATTCGCTTACACCTGTTGCTTCCTCTAACATCTTTTTCTTCTCTTCTTTAGGCAATCTATTTCTCAAACTCAAAATAATACCATCATCAACACGGTCCTTCCCCAATGTCTTTAATGCCTCAACAACCAAAGTGGTTGTCTCAGACATAAATGAAATTTCACGATTTGCACGATGCTTAAAAGACAGCGTGATATTATCCCAAGAAAACTTTCTATATGGTCCGTCACTGATATAGGACCAGACAACCGGAACCTGCGTGGATAAACCAAGTTTATTTAATGCTACGTCTCCACATGGCGCAATGGTCCAACGAAAACTTCTGGCAATAGCATACGCTACCCTTTCAGGATTTGCCGGAATATATTCCTTCAACAAATTGCTATATACAGGCTTTTCATAAACTCCGTCAATGATTCTGCGAATGTTTTTCTCTTCAACCTGCCTTCCAAGACATTTTCTTACAGTTGTTATTGTAGCAATATCGGTAAAATCTGATGTTAAAAATACCGTTCCCGGTTCAGCCAATTCTATTCTCTTCTTAATTTTTGTATATATGCCACTTGCCATAAAACCACACTCCTTGTTTTGTCACGATTATTATATAATTTTCGTGACATTTAATCAATAATATTTTATGCATTATCTAAAAAAAATATTTGATTTAATTAAATAAGCCAATTTTTTCAAATTAAACAGGCGAA
>JBJEME010000015.1:0-5444 GCA_051879515.1 Lachnospira sp.
CACCGGTTATGAAGAGTATGGGGATGTGTTTTTGACAAGTGATAATGGGGCTCTGTTACGCAGAGCCTAGTGCATTGAACTATTTACAAATTAATGTTTAGGAATTGGAAGAAAAGGAGTTTTTATTATGGTTACAAATAATTTAAATAATAATATCAGCCTTGTTGCTTGGAATATTCACAAAATGACACAGAATGTGGCTGCAGCTGATTTTGTACTGAATTATATCAAAAAATACGAAGCAATTATCCTTACTGAATACACAACTGATAAAAGAATTGAGGATGGAATTGAAGAAGAATATTATTATGAGACTAGGATAAGGGATGGACGCAACGGTGTATTGGTAGCTGTCAGAAAAAGTATAGTAAAGCCCGGTACAAAACCAGATTTTACAAGATTTCTTATTTTGGGTCCTGAAAGAAAAGATGAACCTGCTACGCTTGCTGTTACATTCACAACGACAAATGGTGCCAGATTAACAATCATTGGTTGTAGATATGTTCAGGGTTCAGAAAATGCGTTATTGATATCAAAGTGGATGAATAAAAAGCTTAGGATGCTTAAAAATCCATGGATTATCGCAGGAGATTTCAATATTTTGCAGATGAGAATGAGTGTGCATTATCGCGACTATAAGGGTTCTTTTAGCGGTGGATTCGATGATTGTTCAACCATATTTGTGGATGATTTTGAGAATGGTGTAATTACCAGTTATCAAAGACTTGACCATGCTGTATATAAAGGAATCACATGTAATGAATCGTATTGTTGGGATTTCTTAAGCGAAGATACCGATGTGTATCCAGCTAAAGCAGATATCGTGCCCGGGAAAGTATGGAAAATTCCTGCGGGATATCCGGATCATGCTATGCTTTGTGTAAAAATGGAAATACGAAAAGAGAAAGAAATATATGAAAGATAATTATATGAGTGTTATAGAGTAACTGGTGATAAAAGGATTGCGGTATTGTTTTGACTGCAATCCTTTTTGATGTTTTTGAAGAATTATTTATAATGACTGTCACAATATTGCGACATATGGTATACTACAATTGAAGACAGAACGACCGAAGAAAAGTGTAGGAAAGGTGGAAGAATGGTTTATCTATCAAAATTTAAATTTCCGATTGCGGAAAGAGAGGAAGATTTTTTGTTTTCTCAGAAGATGACTTGTTTTGACACATTTTATCCATTTCAGATATTGGTGCAGCATAGTTTTGAACAGATAGACTTTGAACCAATAACTATTCTGTATGGTGGAAATGGAAGTGGAAAAACTACAGCATTAAATGTAATTGCAGAAACCTTAAAACTTGAGAGGGATACATTATATAACAGAACAAATTTCTTTGAAACATATACAAAGATGTGTGACTTTGAAATTGAAAGAAATATCCCTAAAGAAAGTAGAATAATTACAAGTGATGATGTGTTTGATTTTATGCTTAATTTGAGGGGAATTAATGAAGGTATTGATAACAGAAGAGAGGAAATGTTTGAAGATTATCAGTACACAAAGCATAATGCACACAACTTTAAATTTACATCTCTTGATGATTATGAAGAATTAAAGAAGATTAATTCTGTCAGGAGAAACACTATGTCTAAGTATGTCAGAAAGAATCTTGTAGAAAACATAAGAGAACATTCTAATGGTGAAAGTGCATTTATATATTTTACGGAGAAAATCAAAGAAAATGCCTTGTATCTTTTAGACGAACCAGAAAATTCATTGTCTCCAGAGAAACAGATTAAACTTACTGAATTCTTAGTAGATTCGGCGAGGTTTTATAATTGCCAGTTTGTAATAGCAACCCATTCTCCATTTATTTTATCTATGAAAGGTGCCAAGATTTATGATTTGGATGAAGACAGGGTGGATGTGAAAAAATGGACAGAATTAGAAAATGTGCGTACATATTATGAATTTTTCAAAAAGCATGATTCAGAATTTGAGAAGTGAGTCACGGTAACAAGGACATTTTACACAGATTACTATAGGAATTTATCTTGTGGATTTCTAAGTACTATTGTAAATAAGAGATTTGATGAAAGGAATAGACTATGGCAACAGAACGTAAAGAAAAACTCATCAGAGTACTGCAAATACTGGAAACAACGGATAAAAAGACACCTATAAATGCAACCTCAATCGTAGAAAAATTGGAAAATGAATATAATGTAGGTAAGGTGGATAGGCGTTCAATTTATAGGGATATTACAATGCTTCAGTCCTGTGGTTACAAGATTGAACAAGCAAAGGATAAGCGAAAAGGCTGGTATCTTGATAAACATGCATTTGAGGATTGGGAAATAAAGATAATGATGGATGCTGTTCAGCAGGCAAGATGTGTTTCAGAAACAGAGGCAGCAGTTATTAGAGAGAAGCTTCTTAAATTAACCAGTAACAGAGGTAGAAGCAGGTTCTCGCATATGATGTTACCACTGTCAGGAAATGTATCAACGAATACCAATATAGGAATATACATAGAGCTTATGCTTGAAGCAATGTTTATGCATAAAAAGATTGAGTTTCAGTACACAGAAATCAATGATAAAATGCAGAAAGTACTTAGAAAAGAAGGAAAATACTATAATCTGAATCTGTATGCAATATATTGGTCGGATAATAATTATTATCTTATAGGTTCACATGATAATCATGAAGGACTTACTCATTACAGATTGGACAGAATACAGAATCTATCAATGTCAAATGATTATGCATTGGATGCGAAAGAAAAGATTGGACCTAATCCGGAAATGTATATCCAGAGATATATTTCTGAAAGCGTCAATCATTTTTCAGGTGAGACTATAAGAATCGAAGTTGAATATGAGCCAAATCAAGTGACTAACGCCATTCTATACGATTTTGCTGGAGAGAATGTAAAGGTAAAAAAGGGAGACGATGGTAAAAATGTAGCAATATTTAGTAAGATGAATAGTGTTACACTTACAGGATGGTTTATGCAGTATGCTAATATGTTCAAGGTGTTGGCACCTGAGAGTCTTAAAAACAGCGTAATAAATGAACTGAAAAGTGCTGTAAAACACTACAAATAACTAAAACCTGTGCCTCTTAGTTGGGGTACAGGATTTTTTGATTACTATCAATTATTTTTATCCAAGTCACTTTATCGCGACATGTAAAGAGGCATAATTATAAGCAAAGTAGTAAAATGGAAACATTTTAATTATATATTGGAGGATTCAGATGGGAAAAGATTTAAGAATGGAAGTGTTTGCTTCTAAGGATGTGGTTAAACCAGTTAGTTTACATGTATATCAACTTCACTCACAGAAAATAGATAACTCATTCTCGATTATAAGAGGAGCGGTATGGAAGCTTAAGAACTATAACCATGTCGGAGTATTTGAAGATGGAAACAGAATATATTCAACAGATATGTTGGATGAAAGTGTTCCTAATGCAGATTTTACAATTGAATACGAAGGAATAAGGGAACTAGAGGTATTAGAAAATAGAAAAGTTTACTGTGAACTAATTAAATATCTGATTACTAAGAACTTGTCGGAAGTTTTAATTTATAACAAATATCACAAGTATTCCTGCAAAAGCAGTGTGACAAGTAAGTGGATTAGGACAGAGAATGACTTTAATTTATTTACATCAGACAATAAAGAAATAAGCCTTGAGAGAAAATACAATTTCTGGGTAGATATAATGGATGATGGAAAGGCGTATCTTAGAATAGATACAAGTAGTGCATTTACGTCGAATCTAACAGTTTATGATTATATGGAAAGAGGAATTAATCCGGTTGGAATGGAAGTGAAAAACGACTGGGCTAAGAATAATCAGACCGGAATTCTTACAGAAATATGTGATTTTACTGTCACAGACAAACTAGACTTTGCAGATAGCCTGAAAGCATATTACATAAATAAAAAAGAAGGATACAGAGTCGAGCAGCTTCCGGATGACACAAAGGTGGTAAAAGTAGAATTACAGCCAGATAAACCATATCCTTATTATCCACAGGCTTTGAAACCAGTGCTTACAAGAGAAAAAGTAGGACAGATTGATCCGTCATTTTCTATTAGAATAGAGCCATATGTTAAGCGGGATATGAGAGCCCGTCTGATGTTAGATGGGGATTTTATAGGTGATATAGGTTCACTTAAGGAAATAAATAGCTTGCAATTTAATTTAGAACCTTGTGAGGTAAAGAATATTGGGTACAGTAGAGGTACTGTTCCTCTGCCAAAACTGATATGTGGGAAAGACAGAGTGCTTGAAGTGGGTAAAGAATTTCAAGTATTCAATCATGGATTCTATAGAAAACCTGAAAGAGAAATCAAAATAGGATACATATACCCAAAGAATCAAGAACATCTTATGAAAGCAGTTGTCAATGAGATATATTCATTTGCAAAACTGGGAAAATATCAGGGGGAAAAAGACAAATACATAATCTCAGGGCTTTTAAATATAAAATCTGAACCAATGATTAAAGAGGAGTATGAGCTTGGTGATATAACAGACTACAAGAGAGCCGCAAACAGATTGCAGAAGATAGAAGGCATAGATATTGTAATAGCGCTTATTCCAGACGGAATTGATGAAGATGGTCCATATAATCCATTTAAGACCATATGGGCAAAGGCAAATATTCCATCGCAGATGATTAGTGTGAAGACAGCAGAATTATTTGCAAGAGGTAAAGCAGAAGGTAATAAGTCTAAGTATTATCTTCACAACATTGTACTTGGTATTCTTGGCAAGACAGGCGGAATTCCTTGGATTGTAAAGGATATGCCAGGAAATGTTGATTGTTTTGTTGGACTTGATGTTGCGACGGTTGCCAAAGGCATTCATTATCCAGCTTGCTCAGTAGTATTTGATAAATATGGGCGTTTGCTTGGATTCTATAAGCCGACAACGCCTCAGCAAGGGGAGAAGATTACAACAAGAATACTTCAGGATATATTTGACCAGGTAATATTCTCTTATGAAGATAGGTTTGGAGAATCACCAAAAAATGTGGTTATTCATAGAGATGGCTTTAGTAATGAAAATGATGAGTGGTATAAGAATTATTTTGGAGCTAAGGGGATTGAGTATAGCATAATTGAGGTTAGAAAGAATATTAGTTCAAAGCTGATACTCCTACAGGATGATAACATAGAGAATCCGACAATGGGATATTGCGTTTATAACGACAGTAAGGGATATCTTGTGACAACAGATATGAAAAATAAAAAGGGTTCACCTAATCCGATACTGGTAGAGAAAAAATGCGGAAATATATCTTTGGCAGATATATTGACACAGATACTATATCTTTCACAACTGCATGTGGGTTCTACACATAAAATGAGGTTGCCAATTACTACCGGATATGCAGATAAAATCTGCAAGAATAGGGATTTTGTACCTGAAGGAAAGATGGATGACAGGCTGTTCTTTTTGTAAA
>JBJEME010000016.1:0-5423 GCA_051879515.1 Lachnospira sp.
CTAATGTTAGCAATAATTCGGTTGTTAATATTACAGCATTAATTGTATCAAAAGAAAAAAATAGCGAGGAAAGAATAAAAATCGAAAAAGATTTGATGGATTATGCTATGAAAAGTATGATTAATCAAGTAAATAAGCTTAGAATTTCATTTTATGCAAACGAAGAAAAAGAAGTGTCGTTTTTAGACATGTATAAAGCATTAGGTTTTGAAAAAGAAGCGGAACTAAAAGGGGAATATAAGAGTAAGAGTTTGTTTTTGTACAGCATGTTTATATAAACATACTTGTATCAATGTATGTTATAGGTAATTTGAAAATTGAATTGAATTTGCGTTTTATATTTCAAGATTATAAATTCTTGTAAAGCACAGTTTTTTGATTTCGACGAGATGGACTATAGGTGTATCTTTAAGATGAGTTATAGAGCATGTACAAGATCATTATTTTTGTACTTTGTAAGGTTCAAATCGGTGGATATGGACAAATTATTAATATCAAAAAATGGTATGGTATCAGTAATATTTATGTGATATACTAGAAAAAAGAGGTGATAAAAATGGAAGGCAAGTTTAATAATTGGCATAAATGCCTAGAGGTTGCATGTTTTGTATTAATTCTGACATCTAGTATATATAAAGGACTTTTTTGTGATGGAGATATGGGTGTAGTAATTATTTTGTCCTTTGTTGCAATTTTATTGTTTATAATTATTTCAATTGCAGCGTTATTTCCAGCGACATGGAGAATGACTGATCGTGAGAAAGAAAAAATTAGTGATTTAAAACGATATCAAGAGAAATACACTAGTATATTTGTTATTGTAAATGTAGTGTTGAGTATTTTTATGGTTTTGTTAATATTAGTAATAGGATGATGACGATTTATATGTATTGTTAATAGAAAATAGAGGAAATGATGAGATATTATTGTATAAAACAACACGACATTACTGATTGTGGTGCTGCTTGTCTTGCAACCATTTGTAAACAGAATGGTTACAAGATAGGTATTACCCAGATTCGTGAAGTTGCAGGAACAGATAAACAGGGAACTAATGCGTATGGTGTAATTAAAGCAGCAGAGCAACTTGGTTTTAGTGCAAAGGGAGTAAAAGGGAATAAGGAGGTATTCTTTTCTGAGTTTCCATTGCCTTGTATTGCCCATGTTATAGTCGATGGACAGTTGTTGCACTATGTGGTAATACATAAAATTACAAAAAAACAGGTGATTATAGCTGACTCGGGAGTTGGCATTGTAAAGCTTACACCGGAAGAGTTTTTTGGAGAGGTCCATGAGGAAGGTAAACCACCGAAATATCAGTGGAGCGGTGTTTTAATTCTGCTTGTTAAGAATGAAACATTTAAGAAGGGCGATGAAACAAAAGGTTTGTTTAGTCGCTTTTTTCATTTACTTTTGCCACAGAAAAAGCTGCTGTTGCATATCTTTGTAGCATCTCTAGTATATACGATTCTTGGAATTTTGGGAGCTTTCTATTTTAAGGAATTAATTGATAGCATTTTACCGGATGGTTTGAGAAAAACATTAATGACGCTCTCGATAGGAGTTATTTTTTTAAATGTATTTAAGGTTATCCTGAATGCATTCCGGTCGCATTTATTACTGTATTTAAGTCAAAAGCTGGATATCGCGCTGCTTCTTGGCTACTATCGTCATGTTATTGAATTGCCTATGAATTTCTTTGGTACCAGAAAGGTCGGAGAAATTATTTCAAGGTTCAATGATGCAGGAAAAGTGCGCGATGCTATATCCGGAGCAACGCTTACTATTATGATTGATACCATTATGGCAGTTGCAGGCGCAATTATTCTGTATATGCAGAATGCAAAACTGTTTGGAATTACCGTAATAATTGTTGTATTGTATGCAATTATTGTAGTGTGCTTTCACAAGTGGTATGAAAAGTTAAACCGTAAGCAGATGGAGGATAATGCCCAACTTACTTCCTATATGGTGGAATCTTTAAATGGTATTCAGACAGTAAAAGCTTATAATGCGGAGAGAAAGGCGAACAGGGAAACAGAGATTAAGTTTGTGCGTCTGCTTCGCAGTGCATTTGATTTATCATGGGTTAGTAATTTGCAGTTATCCTTAAAGACATTTGTGGAGCTTGTAGGTGGAGTTGTAATTCTTTGGGTAGGCGGAGTAAGTGTTATTAATGGTGAAATGACGATTGGTTCGCTCATTACCTTTAATTCTTTACTTGCGTATTTCCTTGATCCGCTAAAGAATCTGATTAATTTGCAACCCCAGATGCAGACTGCTGTGGTTGCGGCAGACAGATTAGGAGAAATTCTTGACTTAGAGGCAGAAAAAACAGAGGCAGAATATCGTAAACTTGCACCTGCAAGTCTGGCAGGCGATATTGAGATTAAAAATCTAAATTTCCGATATGGGACACGAAAGCTTGTCCTTGAAAATATTAATCTAAAAATCGGAAAAGGACAAAAAATAGCATTTGTAGGGGAAAGTGGTTCCGGTAAAACGACGTTATCCAAACTGCTGCTTCACCTCTATACACCCGAAACTGGTGATATTTTAATCAACGGTAATAATATCGAAGACATCCAGCTGGAAACCTTAAGAGAAAGAATTGCATACATTCCGCAGGAAACCTTTTTGTTCGGTGGTTCAATTTTTGAAAATTTAACATTAGGACTGGATGGGGCAACTATGGATGATATTATAGAAGCCTCTAAGATGGCACAGGCACACGACTTTATCAATGAACTTCCTCTTCGCTACGATACAAGACTGGAAGAAAACGGAACCAACCTTTCCGGAGGACAGAGACAGCGCCTTGCTATTGCGAGGGCAATGCTTAAAAAACCAGACATTTTGATACTGGATGAAGCAACTAGCAATCTGGATGCCGTTACAGAACGTGCGCTTGACAGGAACATCCATGAGTTTGCCAAGGATATGACTACTATATTTATTGCGCATCGATTAAGTACCATAAAGAATTGTGACAGGATTTATGTGATGGATAAGGGAAAGATTGTGGAGCATGGCACACATAAGGAGCTGATTGCCTTTGGTGGCAGATATGCATATCTTGTAAAACAGCAATCTTTGGAAGAAAATACCGTAATGGAAGGCGGTGATGTTGTGTGAAACCAATAATTATAGATATGAAGGATATGAGCGACAGCACAGAGGTCTATGAATCAAAACCTAACCGTTTTTTGATATATACCATATATCTTATTTTAACAATACTGGTCGTTGCTGTTTTGTGGATGGCTTTCTTTAAAATAGACATAGTAGTAAAAAGCAACGGAATATTTAAAGGCAGTAACGCTGTGTATGAAATCAGCAGCGGTGTTACAGGTAGTGTAAAGGAAACCTGTATAGAAAGTGGACAGTATGTAAATGAAGGCGACATCCTTTATATTCTAACCATAGATGAGTTATCTGATACCATTCTTCGTTACCAGAACGAATTAGAAGTTGCAAACGAGCGACTTGAAATTTTATCGGCATATGAAAAAAGTCTCGATGGAGATAAAACAGAACTGGAAGCATTATCAGATAATTCTTATTACGAGGAATTCATAGACAGAAGGGATTTATTATTTGCAAATGTAAAATTAAGCGAGAGTGATACCGCAGGACAGATTGCGCTATACCAGGGTAATGTAAATTCCATATCTGCTACCATCGCAAAATATAATGAAAAGATAGGAAATCTTAATGCTGTAAAACAGTGTATTATCGCCAGAAACAATACTTTTGATTCAAGCGAAGGTATCTATTACAGCATGGTAAGTAGTTACCTTGCATCCTATAATTATACATCCCTGCAATACGACAATCAGATAAATGAGTATCAAAGACAGATTGATGAATACGAAGAGCAGATAAAAAAGGTAGAAGATGCAGTTTCAAAAGAAGAAGAACCTGCAACAGAAGACGAATCGGTAAGTGGTAATGATGTGACGGATGGAACTATAACAGAGGCTGTAACAACAAATACTATGACTGTTGATACGCAAGCATTAAAAGAACAGAGAGATGCGCTTATAACTGCACGTGATTTATTACAAACAGAAAAAAAACAGGCATTGATGAATCTGGAACTGCAGCAGATTGCAACCATTGAACAGCAAATTTCGGGATACAATGATACCATACTATCACTAGAATCAAATCTTACATCCGCAAACTTACAGTTGGATGCTGTAAATGGCGTAGATAATGAGGCAAAAGAAACAGTCGCAATCCTTACTGAGAAAGGAAATATAGCAGCAGAAATTCTTACCTATGAAGATAGGGTGGAGGAATGTGAAACTTATTTAAAAAGCTATGATATTCAGAATGATAACTGCATTATAAAAGCAAATGTGTCTGGATATTTTTATACCTCACAGGAATTAAAAACAGGAAGCTTCGTACAAGAGGGAACTTCTATTGGAACGATATATCCAGAAGCAGAATCAAAGTATTATGCAGAAATCTATGTAGAAAATACAGATATAGCAAAAATTAAAGAAGGACAGGAAGTAAAGTTTGAAATTGCTGCCTATCCATCCAGTGAATATGGATACTTTGACGGGACGGTAGAAAACATAGCGAAAGACATTTCTATTAATCAAAGTACAGGATACGCCTATTATCTGGTGAGAGTAAGTTGTGAGAACATGACTTTACATGGAAAGGACGGTGAGGAGGCTACGCTTATGAACGGAATGGCATGTCAGGCAAAAATCGTTGTAGATGAGAAAACTGTATTGACTTATCTTTTAGAAAAAATTGATTTGCTGGATTAGAAAGAATAGTCATTCATACTATACATAAAGGAGTGAGAGCAAGGGCTTATCGGCACTTGCTCTCGTCAAGCCATGCTTGAAATTCTTCAAGGCTAATCTGCCCATCTTCGCAGAGTTTACGCTTTTCACGGGCAGTTTTGCTCCATTCAGTAAATTCCTTCTTGGAAATATACATAGTACGTTTTCTGGAGTCCATCCGGCGGTATGCTTTTGTGTACGCCTGATGGATTTCATCATTTTCATGCTTCTTTACAAAGGTGTTGATGGCACCTACTTCTTTGCAGGTCTTGCCACTGGCAGTATCAATTCGTTCACAATACTCGCTGTCAGACCTGCCGGAAGGGATGAAGAATCTGCCGCAGTTTTTACATTGCTTATAAAGAACATTTCCCTTTGCAAGATACATAAATTCATAGCGGAACCAGTCCTGTACGGAGTTCATGTCACAAACCTCACGGACAGCCATATTTTCATCTATGATTCTGTTTACAACGTCCAGATGATTAAACTTGTGTAAGCCTACCGGCATCAGATGGGTGTTGAAGCTGGTGCTGGTGTAGGTGTCACGCATATTGTCCTTTGACTCCATAAGGTAGAGGTATTGCAAGGTGTCATATTCTGCAAAGAGCTTAT
>JBJEME010000017.1:0-5412 GCA_051879515.1 Lachnospira sp.
TCACTTCTCTTCTGTTGTCTTCTCTGTATTCATCAAATTGTGAAAGGTCAAAAGTTTTTTCCAAAATACTCATCTCACTTTCCAACTAAACATCAATTTCCATTAATCATTTTACGTTCTACTTTAACAAAAATATTTTACACGTATATTTTTACTCCATTAGAAAACTCATTCCAGTATTCAATAAACATTTGCTGATTATTTTTCACAAAAGCTATTGCTTGTTTTCTCTTGTATGGAGTAGTTTTTCCCGATGCGTTTATTATTTCAAATGATTGTAAATCTATTTCCAATTCATCATCACCACTTTCAATATGTATATGACCTTTATTAAGCCCACAATTTTCATTCGCATGAATCACAAATCTCATACCATCAACTCTTGCCACAACTTGAAAGTTTGTAGACATATTATATATATGGCAAAATTCTATTAATTTTTGTTTAACCCCTTCATTAATCATCGTTTAAAACTCCTGTAGTAGTAATGAAATACATTCACAAAAATCTTAAGTTGACGCAACAACTCTTCTTTATACCGTCTCTTTCATATGAATAAACTAGACCAATATACACCTGTTACCACATCAGATTATCAAAACTGCCTGTATCTGAATACGAATCTTCTTTCAATATCTTTAATCCAAAGAGCACCTGATAAAATGCCATAAATTTCCTATCAAACAACAATCTGTTTCTTATTATTTTATCAGACAAACCCATTCTGCTTAATACCAGTACTCTAAAGAACGTTTTATAACAGTAATTCACTGCTTGTAGTTTATCAATTGACAATCTCGGTTTTTCTTCTTTTGAGGCATGCGTATATACATCTCTATCATTTATAATCGCATCAATAATGACTTTGCTTGCTTTTTGAGCTTGTCCTTTTGTTAAACCCGATATAATTTGTAAACTAGTTAGCGTCAATTCATTCATACACCTTCTAAAACTTTGTCCGTTATAGTTTGTGTACTGTTCAAGGAAGGCTTTCTCTTCTTCATCATCTAGTTTTTCTATTATATTATTCTTGTTTTGAAGAAACTTTTGTTTTTCCCTTTCATCTATCTTAGCACGCTGAAATCCCTCTACGACTTGCATGACCTTTAAAAATTTATTATAGGTACTTATCTTTATTTCTTCATCCAACAGAATTTGCTTATAAGCCTCACAAGCCAACATACATTCGTTTTGAATTTCATAAAAAATGGCAATTGCTTTTCCTATGTCATTTGCAAAATCAGTAACTTTAAATATACTCTTACGCAAATACTTTCTGGAATCAAAACTTGATTGCAACCCTCTTAGGGTCTCTTTGGGGAAATTACATAAACCTGTTGCTTTAACACATTTTTTATCTTGCTCAAAAACAACCTCATTAACAGTGATTATTTCTCCAGATAAAATTTCAAAAAACAAGCAAATCCTATGCAAGACCTCTCGAAGCTCACTAACACTTTGTTCCCGTCCTCCAGAATATTGAATTTTACCATACATTGACACATGCAATCCATCAGTTTCATATGTTATTGAGGGTGCAACAAAATACGAAAATCCATGACCTACTTTTTTTGAAACCACATTTCCTTTAACATTACATTCAACATTGGGAAACACCAACTCATCGTAGTCTATTTCGTATGGATAGCTCCCCAACAATTCTGTAATTTCTGTTATTGAACAACTAAAACCACTAAATTGTATTTCCTGTGATGGAGTCCATAAATAATCTACCAATAACAGCGACGATATATATTTTAATTGAATTTTAGCATTATTAGGGTCGCCTCTAAATTCTTTTTCCACCAACTGACAGTCCACTATTGTAACATACTTATCTTCCCACTTAACAACAATATTCGCATACGGAACATCCTTTATCTTATCAAAGCATTTGCGTTCAATTTCTTTGATTTCTATTCGGATAATATATTCTTCATCCACCGTAACCGTACCTAAATAATCTGCATCTTCGTTATTTATTCTCACTATTTTGCATGTATAAGTACCATTTCTTTCTATTTCCAATTGTTCACCTTCTCACACTCTTTTATTATTTCTCACCATATGGAATCAAAGGTTCTGCAGCCATTAATGCACTAGTTGTCTGTTCGTACCGATAATCCTTCGAAACAAATGGGGTTACCCCTCGTCATCAATCAGGTGAAGATTATCCATCAATATAGCATCCTCCACATTGGTTTCTTCTGTGGTCACCCCTTCTTTATGGCTTTTTCTTTAAATAGGGAAATAGCTTCTTTCTTAAGGTCCTCGATTTTAAGTTTCGGAATAGGCATACCATCCCATGTTCTGCCTTGTGACTTAAGAATTGCCTTATCAAATTCCTTGCCGGCAATGGTACGCATTGTACCTCCAGATCTATAGAAATACTTTATACTGTATCCTTTCCATCAGTTTCAAGTAGTTCGCAAACTGAAATCTGTCAAATTATGTGCATAGAAAAACAATTTGCGTGATCATATTAAATCATTTTCTCCGCCATTATCGTATCCATACAATGATAATGTCTAGCTCCTCCGCTGTTATCCTCAAAAATAACTTCCTCAATTTTATGAATCTTCCAATCGCCAAAATATCGGAATAAATCTCCCGTTTTCCACATTTTTTCTTCTTTATCCCAGTCTGGTGGCAATTCGAGAAATTGTTTTTCTACAAATACATTAAAATATACTATTCCACCTATCTTTGTAAGACGATTAATTTTGTCAAAAAACAGCTCAATATTTTCTTCAAATAGATACTGAATAGTTCCTGTTGAATATATGATGTCAAACGTTTTATTTATTTCAAAATTATTTATATCTGCAACAAACGCGTCTATTTCTGCATTTCTATCTTTTGCTAAGAGTCTTGTTTTTCGTATGCCTGATTCAGTTAAATCAAATGCCGTTACTTTACACCCTTGCTGTGCCATATACACTGCATCTTTACCTTCACCACATCCAATATCTAATACTGATAATCCATCTGCCTTCTTATTCGTTGCAATTATCAAATCACCAAGAAAAGATGCTGGTTCCAATCCCCAATAATACTCATCGGTTGCATAACATTTCTCATATTGAGTTCGAAAATAATCACTCATGAAATCGCTTCTCCTTTTATCGTAAATTAACTCATAATTCTTCTAGAAACAAAAGTTTTCTATCCTTATAAAGTGTAAATTATTTTTTAAATTATAACATTCTTTCTTTATAAAAAACACTTTTATTTGATTTATTCTCTGCGTACTGAATATCCAACATAAACAATTCTTTTTTGAACCGTAGTTAATTGTAAGCGCCTAATTTCGGGGTGGATTCCATCCATCCACCGATTTTCTTATAATGATTGGTAGGAAACGCAAGCGTTTTACTCCATTTGGAAGGCTAGACGCAAGTGTTTCACTCTATTCAAAGGAGCCAATCATTATGCAAAAAAGAATTGTCAGAAAAGATGAGCAGATTAAACTCATCATGGAATGCCGCCAAAGCGGTCTTTCCGATTATCAGTGGTGCCAACGGCAGGATATTAATGTTGGTACTTTCTATAACTGGGTCAGTAAACTCCGCAAAGCCGGTTATACCATTCCTGATTCTAAAAGTAAGTCCGAAGGAGCGGTAGTTGTACAGGATGTCGTTAAGGTAAATCTGGTAAGCGAGGGTATGTCTAGTTCCGTAATAGAGCAAAACACTCGCCCCATAGCTGCCGCATCGACTCCTTCCGTTGCCGCTGAATTAGTGGCCGGAAATGTGACACTTCGTCTTTTCAATGGTGCAGATCAAAATCTGATCCGGTGTGCCATGCAGTGTATGGGAGGTGCCACTCATGCTTGGTGACATTTCCATTGCAGACAACATTTATATCGTGACCGGTTATACTGATATGCGAAAGTCAATAGATGGTCTGTGTGCCATCATACTAAAACAGCTGCAGACAGAACCAGACAGGAATGCCATTTATCTTTTCTGTGGAAAAAGATGTGACCGCATCAAGGTCCTTTTACGGGAACCGGATGGGTATGTTCTTCTATACAAAAGGCTGGATGTCGTGCACGGAAAATACCGCTGGCCCCGTAACAGTTCAGAGGTAAAACCGATCACATGGCAGCAATTCGACTGGCTGATGTCGGGTCTTGAAATTGAACAGCCAAAGGCTCTTCGAACCGCCTGAGAACCGCCTGAAACCGTTGATTTTACTGGCTTTTTCGCCGTTTTTGTGGTATACTATTTATAGTGAAACAAGGAGCAGAAGTATGGCAAAAAGCAGTAAAGATATCCAGCTTTCAGAGCTTAAGGATCTGATATCACAACTGAATATGACCATTAAAAATCTGAATGAAACCATTGCCAGACAGCAGCAGGAGAATGATAATCTCAAGGCTGAAATGGCATGGCTCAAGCAGAAACTTTTCGGCTCCTCAAGCGAGCGCAGGGCTGTTCCGCTCCCCGGTCAAATGGGACTTTTCGATGGCGAAGAAGAAAAACCACTGGAGCTTATCGAACCGGAAGTTGTTTCCCTGCCTAAGAAATCACGGAAGAAAAAGCCTACGCTGAAAGAACAGTTTGAGAATTTACCCACCAGACAGGTACCGGTTGATACATTGTCTGATGAAGATAAAATCTGTTCTATATGTGGAACGCAGATGGTTCCGATCGGTACAGAGGTAATCCGTACTGAAATCGTATATACAAGACCAAAGCTGGAGCGCATCGAATATATCGCAACTACTTATGGCTGCCCTCAGTGTAAAGATACAGAGGAACCACAGTTCATAAAAGACAACGGTAAACCGGCTTTTATTGAAGGAAGCTATGTGTCAGAATCATTGCTTTCGCTGATTGCTTATCAAAAGTATGGTCTGTATCTTCCGCTCTACAGACAGGAAAAAGATTTCCTGCAAATGAATGCTCCGATCAGTCGCAGTACTATGGCGAAAAATCTTATCACTGCGGCACAGGAGTATTTACAGCCGCTGTATGATTTCTTCCATCGAAAACTTCTTTACCAGAGGTTTTTAATGATGGATGAAACACCGGTACAGGTCCTGAAGGAAGATGACCGGCGGGCCCAGACAAAATCTTACTTCTGGGTAATCCGTACCGGAGAGGATGGTCTGAATCCTATCATCCTCTATAATTACACTCCTACGAGAGCAGGGGAAAATGCAAGACGGTTCCTGAATGGAATCGCTCCCGGATTCTATCTGATGGCTGACGGATATCAGGGCTACAACAAGGTACAGGAAACGAACCGCTGCTGTTGTTTTGCACATATCCGCAGATATCTTTTAGAATCCATACCAAAGGGAATGGAAAAGGATTATACCAATCCCGCAGTCCAGGGATTTCTCTATTGTGAAAAACTGTTCGCATATGAACGGTCCTACAGAGAAAAGGGACTTAATTATAA
>JBJEME010000018.1:0-25419 GCA_051879515.1 Lachnospira sp.
GACATCTGATTTCCAGATTTCCGGAAGTGCGATTTCATCGCACAAGAATATCCAACATGTTTTTTCAAGTCAAACCCATGAGCAAATGACGGTATCCTGTATTGAAGAAATCTACAAAAAATATGTCACTATTGCCAAAGAGAAGTATCCGGGTATGTTCTTAGACGATAATTATTCCCCCCACTCTATGAGACATAGCACAGCATGTCATTTGCTGGAGGCTGGAGTAGATATTGTGACTATTAAAAATATATTGGGACATGTATCAGTGCAAACAACACAGATATATGCTGAAATGTCGCAAGATTCGGTTGATAGAAAACTGAAGGAATGGAATGACACTTGGTTTGGTAATAAGATTGAAATTAAGAAGGCAAAAGATGAAATACCTGATTTTTTAAAAAGATAGTATAATATTATTCGAGAAGAATTGTCAGAAGTCTAGTAAACATCAGCTTTTACGCAAAACTTCTCGAATAATGATTCTTCTCGGATAATCTGTGTAACCACAGACAATGTAGATGGAATCTACTGAGGTTATATCGCCTAACATAACAGGCCTCCGATAGAATTAATCACATCTATTAGAAGAGTGCGGTCAACGTTGTTGTTGACATTTATGGTGATGCCGTTAAGCTTTATCTCCATTGTGTTAGCAGGAGATTCTGCTTTAGGCTCATTGACAAAAGTATTAACTACAGGTAGTTCCTCTGAAATCTCAAGTTTTACAACTTCCTGTTTTTCAGAAACTGAATCAACCTTGGATGGAACTGCGGCACAAGCCTCAGCTCTTAACTTAGTAACCCAACGGTAAAATGAAGAATGGGATATGCCATTCTTAATACACCATTGATAATCAGAAAGACCACTATTACGGCATTCCTGAATCAGACGCAGCTGTTCTTCTTTAGAAATATGTTTGCCCATAATTAAACCTCCGAAAGTGGAGTGAAATAGTACCATTTCATTTTAAAACGGTAGTAAAACACTCTCGTTTTTATAGTTTAATTATCTCATTGGATTTGGAATTGTAAATCCGCAGTATTATAGTGCGCTTACGTCATTACAGCTCCATATGACGGAATTTAGGCGCTATAATCTTTTAGATATATAAAACATCGCTTAATAGATTTCAGCCCCTAAATGGGGCAAATAAAGGGCATAAAAAAAGAGCAGAGATGTAAACCATACTCTGCCCTAAAAAGGCAAATTAGTTATTTGCTTTTTTCTTGGCTACACAGGCTACACCCGCGATAGCAGCAACAGCTAAAAGTGTTACATAGATAACTACGTTGCTAGAATCTCCTGTTGCAACATTGTTGTCTGAGCTTGAGCCTGAGGAACCTGAGCCACCATTAGCATTTTCAGCGTCAACATAAACGATTGCTACTGGAGAAAGATCCTTAAAGAAAGCTGTAATGCTACCAGTAGCTGGATCAACAGCTGATGGCTTGATAAGCTCCCAACCAGATACTGTGCTGTAATGAAGAACTCTTACATTATCAACATTCATATCGCTGGTAATAGGTGCTTTCCATGTTACTGTAACATTCTTTGCGCCTTCAACAACGTCACCTGAGTCAGTCTTGAAAGACAACTCCTGAAGCTTAGTAAGAAGAGATAAAGTATCTTTATCAATCTTATCACCAGATTCAGTAGATGACTTACCAAGGATAGCATCGAGCTTCTTATTCATATCATCAGCTGATGAGCTGTTAAGAAGATCAGTAATCTCCTTAATTGCTGTTGCATCAACACCTGCTGCCTGCAATTCCTCAGTTGTTGCTGAGCTGAATACAAGCTTGATTGAGTTAGAAGCGATAGCATCATTGATAGTTGTCTGCTGACCATCCACAGTTACAACAGCATCACTCTTTACTGTATCCTTAGAAGTAGTAACTTCCTGTGTCTCACCAACGCTAGGAAGAGCAAATACAGTAGCTGTAAATAATGTCATAGCTGCGACTGTAGTTACAATAGCCGAAATAAATTTCTTTGTCATTATTCTTATCCTCCTTTTCCCGAGTATAGTTGTGCGTATGACAATCCGCACATTTATGATGATGAAGATGCTTCATAATAAAACATCTCCAGGATCATCTGCTTTAATGCCTGCTCATCAACATAAAACTCATCATGGGCAGTTCCTACAACATTCTTTCCTGCAGGCTTGTGATAGTCTTTATCAATGTCAAAACTGCTCTGAGCATACAAATCTATGAAATCGCTTAATTCACCAACAGTGACATTAGTGACAAGCGTGCTTAGCATCTTAGTTGTCTTGTTAATAGTATCTTCATTAAGAGCTATCTGTCTAAATTTCGCCATATAGGCTTCCATAAAGACTTTCTGTCTTTCCATTCTGCCCTCATTGGAATTATCTTGTGTTGTAACCCTGTATCGGACAAAACGTTCAACATTATCGGCATCTATGGTAAGTTTCTGCCCTTTCTGGTACCCATCACCAAAACCTGCCAGATCATCATTGGGAACTATTACCTCTACATTATCTACCACATCCATGATAGCCGGCAAGGAATTAATGTTAGCTGCGCAGTAATAAATGATAGGAATATTATTCAAAAGCCTTGAAACTGCATCAGACATCAATTGGCAGCTCTTGTCTTTACCATCACCATACGCATAACCAAGTGCAAGATGATTCTTACCCCAACCGACAACCTTGCCGGTTGCATCTGTTACCTTAATATCAGTCATGGTATCTCTTGACAATGCCATAATCTGAACTGTCTTATTACGCCTGTCCATCGAAAGAAGATATATACTGTCAGCCTTTCCGTTGGAGCCGGTATTAGAAACAGTCGGTTCAAGATTCTCTATATCAGAATTAGAATCAACACCAAGAAAGAGGATATTAATCATCCCGGTATTATACTTGTACTTAACACCGTCATACTCCATATAAGTGTAGTCATTGGAACCTGAGTCAGATTTGTTTTTGTCAGCAGACTTCTTAGCAGTTAATTTCTGAACTGCTATTATGCAAATCAGCGCAAATGAAACAATTGCTACTGAAGCTGCGATGAATAATATTAGTTTACTTATCAGTGGCCATTTATCCTTTTTCACCATAGTAATAGTCTCCATATGCATTTGAGTACTTGTAATAGTACGAACCTTTGTGTATGCCTACGCCGTTAAATGCGACACCTAACAGGCGACCATTACTCTTTTCAAGCTGTTTCTTTGCCTGCATGGCATGATTCCTTCCGACAGCATCGGAACGGACTACGAAAACAGTTCCGTCAACCTTAGGAGCTATGATACATGCATCTACAACATTTCCTATAGGTGGCGCATCAACTATAACATAGTCAAACTGATCACGCAAGACTGACAACATATCATTAAATTTCTTTGACTGAAGCATCTCAATAGGCTTTGGAACAAGATGCCCGCTAAGTATAATTGCAAGATTAGGTATGTTAGTTTCATATATAAGCTGGGAATTCTGACCTGTAAGGTACTCAGTTAATCCGGACTTCTTACCCCTTATCTTGTATCTGGAAAGTGTTACTGACTTTCTTAAATCACAATCAAGATAAACAACTTTCTTGTTAATCTCGGCAAAGCTCTTTGCCAGCTGCATTGCTACGAAGCTCTTTCCCTCTGCAGGATGAGTGCTGGTAAACATAATAGTCTTTATATCCTCGCCGGAAAACATAATATTGGTTCGAAGAGTATTAAAAGCCTCTGTTACCGCAAACTCGGTATCCTTCATCTGTAATTCCACTATATTGTCTTTGAAATTCTTCTCCATTACTTTCTCCGTTTCTTTGACGTCCTTGTAGTAGACTCATACTGACAGCTTTTACTCTCAGGAATTGAGCATAACACAGGAAGTTCAAGATATTTTTCTATCTCAGCTGATGACTGCAATGTATCATTGATGAGGTATCGTATAGATATTACGGCAACACATAAAACAAATCCTATGAGGAAACCAAGTATAGAATTCTTAATAACATTAGGACTTACAGGATTGTTCTCAACAATTGCCCTGTCAATAACGTAAGGTTCCTTTGAATCAATCTCTTCTGCCGCTTCCATTCCGTTTGTCACAATACTGTTGGTTAATGCACATGCAAGATCCGGATCATCACAGGTAACAGTAACCTTAAGAATTCTTGTATCAGACGGATTAGAGATGGTAATCATGGACTGGAGTTCCTTATAATTCATATCAAGTTCAAGCTCTTCGATTGTCCTTGTGAGCAATGTACGGCTTGTGAAGATAACCTGATAATCATTGGTAAGCTCGGAGCCTATCTGAAGATCTGCAAGTGATGATATGGTGTTTCCGCTTCCACGCATATATATCATGGAAGTTGCAGAATATTTAGGGGTTATCATAAAAATTGTAACCAGCAATGCCGCAACCAGACCGACTATTGAACAAATAAGTACAACCCACCAACGGTATAAAATAGCAGATAATAACTCCAATAAATCGATTTCAGTTTCTTCGTTCTGTTCTCTATTGTTTAAATTTCCCATTTCAGTGCAAACTATCCTTTATATAAATTTTTGTAATATTATACACTATAATTATTTATATTTCCACATTTTTCTGTGTTTTTTTTTAAAGAATATTCTTTTGTGCATTTTTTGTCTATGTTTAATCGAAATCGTCGCTATTTGGTTGACATCAACGGCGTGCGCTGATAATATCTTTTTTGAAGTGTTTATAATAAGGAAGCGTTCGGGTTATGTTATTCGTAAGTAAGAAAGAAAAAGCAAGATGTATAGTTGATGTACATTGTCATATTATGCCGGGAGTAGATGATGGCTCAGTAAACATGGCTGAAACACTGAAGATGCTAAAGCTTGCCAAGAATGAGGGAATTACACATATGATTGCAACGCCTCATTATAAGAGTGGACACCGCAATGCAAGTCCCGAGAAGATAAGAGAATTACTGGCAGAAGTTAAAGTTACTGCCAGACAATGTTGTATTAATATGGAACTGTTCCAGGGTAATGAGATACTTTACCATGAGGAAATGTGCGATAGCCTTAATCAGGGCAGAATAAGCAGAATGAACGGCTCTAATTACGTTCTTGTTGAATATATGCCATCGGATACATATCAGCGTATACGTAATTCACTTGATGAAATAATGAGCGAAGGATATCAGCCTATTGTTGCACATATAGAGAGATACAACTGTATGTCAGATGACATTGAGAATGTAATGGAAATCAGGCGTATAGGAGCTGAGATTCAGGTAAATGCTTCCAGCATCGTGGGAGATAGCGGAAAAGATATAAAGAAATTCGTTCACAGCTTATTGAAGGAACAGATGGTGGATTATGTGGGAACTGACGCTCACCACTGCGAGGGAAGCAGAACTCCGCAGATGACAGAGTGCTGTGATATGCTGTACAAGAAATATGATGAGGACTATGTTAATGAAATCCTCTACGCCAATGCAATGGATAGGCTGCTATAAATAGTATAAATAGAAAACAGCGAAATATGTAGAATATTGCGATTTTTATTGACACAATGTTACCCAAGCAGTATAATATTGTGGGCTTATGTTAGACAAAATGCTCTGATATAGGTGCAAAGTTTTTTACTACGAGGGTAAATATGAGTGAAAGTTTAAAAAAGGATAGAAAAAAATTTGAACACTGGAAAGTTATTGCATCGATATTAATGGTGTACGACTTTATTGCGGTGATGGTATCCTATTTCACAGCATTATGGATACGGTTTGACTGCAGATTCAGTATGATAAGCACGAAATATCTGTATGCATATTACAGTACAATTCTTATATATGCCGCATTCTGCGTGCTGGTATTTCACGTGTTGAGGTTATATAAAAGTATCTGGCGGTTTGCCAGCTATTCAGAAATTATAAGAGTTATTGTTGCAACAATTATTACAGGAACAGTACATATCATAGGCATGACAGTATTTGTCATAAGAATGCCTATGTCTTATTTCGCTTTTGGTATTGTAGTACAATTCTGCCTGACGCTGGGAATAAGATTCGCATACCGCTTTATACTATTGTTAAGAGGAAGAAGTAATGACTCTGCATATGAAAAGCGTGTTATGCTGATTGGTGCAGGAAATGCAGGTCAGATGGTTTACCGTGATATTAAAGGATCAAAGGAAACAAGTGAGAAGGTATGCTGCTTCATTGATGACAACAAGAATAAATGGGGCAGATATATAGATGGTGTTCCTGTATTTGGCGGCAGGGAAAGCATTATGGAAGCTGTGGATAAATTCGGAATTGATAAAATCTACGTAGCCATACCGAGTGCAGATCCTGAGGACAAAAGAGATATACTGAATATCTGCAATGAAACACATTGTGAGCTTATGAATCTTCCGGGAATGTACCAGCTGTACACGGGAGAGGTGCTTGTAAGCAAGATGAAGCCCGTTCAGATAGAAGATCTGCTGGGAAGAGCTTCAATCAAGCCGGATATGGAAGAGGTATACGAGTATTTGACCGGAAAGGTAGTACTCATTACGGGAGTGGGGTCCATCGGTTCGGAGTTAGCAAGACAGATTGCGTCTCATAATCCTAAGCAGCTGATTCTTTTTGACATATATGAGAATAATGCCTATGACATCCAGATGGAACTTAAGAAAGAATATCCGGGCCTTAAACTGGATACAATTATAGGCTCTGTTCGTGACAGCAGGAAGGTCTTTAAGGTGTTTAATGATTACAGACCGGATATAGTCTATCATGCAGCGGCTCATAAGCATGTCCCTCTTATGGAGGACAGTCCGTGTGAGGCGATAAAGAATAATGCGCTGGGAACATACAAGACGGCGTATGCCGCCATGGTACACGGATGTAAAAGATTCGTTCTTATCAGCACGGATAAGGCAGTTAATCCGACTAATATAATGGGAGCGTCAAAGCGTCTGTGCGAGATGATAATACAGGCATTTGATGCGAAGATAAAGGCAGGTAAAGCCTATGAGATTCCGCAGCTTTTTACTCACGGCATGAAGGATGTGATAACAGCTCCTGAGGTGACAGAGGCACTGAAGCACACTGAGACAGAATTCGTCGCTGTACGGTTTGGCAATGTGTTAGGAAGCAACGGTTCAGTAATTCCGCTGTTTAAACGACAGATTGAGGCAGGAGGACCTGTTACAGTTACCCATCCTGACATTATCCGTTATTTCATGACGATTCCTGAGGCGGTAAGTCTGGTGCTTCTTGCCGGGACATATGCAAAGGGTGGAGAGATATTTGTTCTTAATATGGGTGAGCCTGTGAAGATAGATACATTGGCCCGCAACATGATAAGGCTTTCAGGTTATACGCCGGATGTTGATATTGAGGTCCGTTTCACCGGGCTTAGAAAGGGCGAGAAGCTCTACGAAGAGAAGCTGATGGCAGAAGAGGGCTTAAAGAAGACTAAGAACGAGTTGATTCATATCGGCTGCCCTATTCCATTTGACATAGAAGAATTCCTTCAACAGCTTGGCGCACTTATGGATGCTGCCTACAAGAATAAGGACGACATAAAGGAAAGAGTGCAGAAGGTGGTAACGACCTATTGTCCGGAGTAAGCGGGGGAAACACAGCCGCTAAGCATTGGCGTTTTCAAATAGTCCGGCTTGCAATATAGTAAAATTACACAACCGTTAAGTGTAAAACGGACGTTTAACAAATGCCTGGCATCTATAAGAAATATGAGGAGATAGAATTATGGGAAGAGATGTTGGTGATAGCAGGGGTATAGAATATAGATGGATTTTACAGGTTCACTAATCGCGGCATATAATGCTTTACCGGAATTCTGGTGGCTGTGGCTGATTGCTGTTGCTATAGTGGCAGGAACAGCTAATATTCTGATATATAGAAAGAAGACAACTTTAAGTGCGACAGTCTTTAGGGCATTATTAGCAGCTTATGTCCTTTTTATATTGATGGAGACTGTTATTGGCAGGAAAACCGGAATAACGAGAGCAGAGCTTGTTCCTTTCTGGTCCTATAGTCATCCAGAGTTAAGGATGGAGATAATTCTTAACTATATCTTGTTTATACCGCTTGGAATTTTACTGTACATGTGCTATGGTAAAAAGGTTGGAATGAAAGTTGTTATAATCGGATTCCTTCTTTCAGCCTCAATAGAAATAACACAGCTGGTGTCTAAGATTGGTCTGTTCGAATGGGATGACATGATAGGAAATACAATCGGCTGCCTGATAGGGGCGGTGATTGGGAAGATTGTAAAAAGAGGATAGAAAAGTGATTTTAGATCATATAGCGTTGATTGTGAGTTCAGAGGAGTGTCTAAGATTTTACGATAAGCTGGGTTTTAAAGAAATAAGAAGAATAAATCGTTCTTATGATACAGTTGTATTTATGAAGTGTGCCGGAATAGCTTTAAAAACCTAAAGAGCTGATAGAGAAAAATGTGAATTACTAAGGTATATAAACAGGGGAGTTCATGTATGAGCAAGATTAACTGGAAAAAAGTTATAGGAGTTTCAGCAACGGTACTTGGTATAGCTTTTGTTATTACTTCTATCGTTGGAAAGAAGAAAAAAGGTGATAGTATATACAAAAACGACCCAGATCAGAAGAATCCATTGGAAGGTAAAAAAGTTGTTTTTGTTGAGAATGAAGAGGAACCTGAAAATGCTGATGGTGTTAGAGGTCATCTTGAAGCTGTGGGTGAAAGTGAACACATTCCAAGTTTCTATGAAAAGTACATAAAGCGTGGAGTAGACATTATATTGTCTTTTGGTGGTCTTGTGGTTCTTTCTCCAATCCTATTAGGAATCTCTATTGCGATTATAATTGATGACCCGGGTCCGGTTCTGTTTACGCAGAAGAGAATAGGCCAGAACAAGAAGTATTTTAAACTTCATAAGTTCCGTTCTATGAAGATGAGTACTCCTCATGATAAACCGACTCACATGTTGCAGAATCCTGAGCAATACATAACAAAAGTTGGTAAATTTCTTCGAGCACACAGTTTAGATGAACTTCCACAGATTTGGGATATATTTATTGGGAATATGAGCATTATTGGCCCTCGTCCAGGACTGTGGAATCAGGACCTTCTCACTGCTGAGAGAGATAAATATGGTGCTAATGATGTCAAACCAGGACTCACCGGTTGGGCACAGATTAATGGCAGAGACGAACTTGAAATCCCAGATAAGGCAAAACTTGATGGCGAGTATGTGTCTAAGATGGGAGCTCTTATGGATGCAAAGGTGTTTTTAGGAAGTCTCCATGTGTTTGGAAAAGATGATAGTGTGGTTGAAGGTGGGACTGGCGAGATGGCTAAAAAGGGGATGAAGAGATGAGTGAAAAGAAAAATAAGTATTCAGTCCTCATGTCTGTGTACAAGAAAGATGATCCGGATTTTTTAAAGCTTGCGTTAGAAAGTATTTATGATAATCAGACAGTAAAGCCTGATGAAATTGTGGTTGTGTTTGATGGATTACTTAATGAAAAACTCTATGCGGTTTTGGATAGTTTTAAATCCGGCAAGGGAGATGTGGTTAAGTACTATCCACAGGAAGTAAATCGTGGATTAGGCGAGGCTCTTCGTATAGGCTCAGAGTATTGCACTGGCGACTATATCATCCGCATGGATTCCGATGATGTAAGTGACTGCTATCGCTTTGAAAAGCAGATACAATACATAGAAAATCATCCTGAGATAGATGTAGTAGGAACTGATATAGCTGAGTTCAATCAATCACCAGATGAGCCAAATAAGAGAGTTCGATCATGTCCTAAAAACCATGATGACATAGTTAGTATGGGTAAACGCCGTAATCCAATGAATCATGTTTCTGTTTGTATGAACAAGAGTGCACTTACGAAATGTGGCGGATATCAAACACTTCTCCTTCTCGAGGATTATTATCTGTGGTTGCACATGATAGGTGCTGGATGTAAGCTTGCCAACATTAATGAATCTCTGGTTTACGTACGTGTTGGAAATGGTTTTGATTCAAAGAGAGGTTCAAAAGAGAGAATTACAGGCTGGAAGGCCCTTCAGGATTATATGCTGAGCATCGGCATGATTAACAAGAGGGAAGCAATGATGAATATGATTTACATCAATGTGTTCGTAAAGGCTCCTTCATGGATGAAGAAGATTATATATGCAAAGCTTTTGAGGAAATAAGGCATGAGTGAATATATTAAGGGTTTGGTAAGCGTTGTTATTCCGACATACAAGCGTTCAGATCTTCTTAAAAAAGCAATAGATACGGTGCTTGCTCAAACATATCAAGATTTGGAGTTACTAGTCGTAAATGATAACATTCGAAATGACGAGTATTCGCTTAAGTTATATGAACTAATTTCTACCTATACTGATCCAAGATTAAAGTTGGTGGAGCAGGAAAAACATATAAATGGTGCTGCGGCTAGAAATGCTGGAATTCGGGAAGCAAAGGGAGAGTATATTGCCTTTCAGGATGATGATGACTATTGGGAATTGCAGAAGCTAGAACACCAAGTAAAACTGCTTTCTTCGCTACCCAAAGAATATGGAGCGGTATCCTGCCTGATGAGGATTTACTCAAATGGCAAACTAATACAAGCTTGTGCTCCATATAGAAGCGGAAATATTCTCATGGATATTCTTGATAGAAAAACAAGTATGGGAACAGGTGCTCTGCTAATTCGTCGTGAAGCTCTTGATGAAGCTGGATACTTTGATGAAAACCTGATGAGACATCAGGACTTACAGTTGTTTGCAAGAATTGCCAACAAATTTAAAATACAACTTGAAAAAGTATATCTGCATAATAGAGAGAATAAGGACAATCAGAATCGTCCTACTATAGATAAACTAATAGCAGTAAAACAAGCTTATTTTTCCTCAATTAAAGATATACTAGATTCACTTAGTAATAGGGAAAGACGGATTGTTTATATAATGCACGATTTTGAATGTGCTTATGCGTTTATTCGTGGCGGAAGAACTGGTGAAGGGGTTAAAAAGATGTTAAGAGTTTTCTCTTCCCCAACCACAATTGGGCTAGCCTTTGAACGTACCGGAAGAAGAATTATAGAAAAGAAAATGAGAGGCTATCTAAATCGCAAATACAGTTTGTGATTCAAATATGAAAGGGTACTGCTTGTATGGGTGAACAGTTTGATAAAGAGATGAAATCTATGCTAACCAACATGATGGGGTGGTTTCATCAGTTTTGTGTTGAGAATAATATTAGATATTATGTACTTGGAGGCACAATGCTTGGTGCTGCTAGACACCAGGGATTTATTCCGTGGGATGATGATATCGATGTGGGCCTTCCTAGGCCTGATTATAACAAAATGATTGGACTGCTTAAAAACCGTAAAGAAGGCAAATATATCCTCGAAACCCCATATGATGGAGCCCCAGATTTTTACTATACATATTCAAAAATCTATGATACAGAAACTACATTAACGGAGCATACGCGAACAGGTATTAAACGAGGGTTATTTTTAGATGTATTTCCATTGGATGGAGTATGTGATGACTTAGAACAGGCAAAGAATGATTATAAAATCATAGATAAAAGTAGAAGATTTTTAATAGCAAGAACGACAGGCATTAGAAAAGGTCGTAGTAAAATTAAGAATGTAGCAGTTTTAATAGCACGCGCAATACCGTTTACATCCGATAAGAAATTACTCATTAAGGTGGATAGCTTATGCAAGAGGTATAATTTTGACAACTCTTCTTATGTTGGTAACTTAATGAGTCCTTGGCAGTTTAGAGAGATTGTTCCGAGAGAGGTATTTGGAACACCTACAATTTATAAATTTGAGTCCATTGAAGTGTTTGGAATGGAAGACGCTAATGCATATCTGACTAGCGTATACGGGGACTGGAAAAAGTTGCCTCCAGAAGAGAAGCGGGTTACACACCACGATTTTGCCAGTTGTGATTTGCATAAGTCTTATATCTCAAATGCGGGAGTGTAAAAGAAAAGAGAAAAGGTGATCAGGATAATGAATTCTAAAGAATTTAAGTTATTAAAGTTTGTAATTTTTATATTTATAGTTTTGGTATCCTTGTATGTTTTTGTTAGCTGTTTGTACTTCTCACATTATCCCTATGGGTATGAAAAATTGTATCTCCTTCCAGCAAGTTACCTAATTGGGGTGCTCTTGTTTTATTCATACTTTTTAAGAAATGAGATAGTTTATGTTATGCCCAATATACTATTTTTAGTATTACTTTTTATTAGAAATGTCATCACTCCATATGTTATGATAACCGAATCATTTACTAGCTCTTTGGGAAGTATAGATGGAAATAATATAAATGTGTCCATCTGGCTTATAACGTACGAAACAGTTGTGCTATTTATATTTGTATTTTTGTGTGAAAAATACATGGTTAAACCTATACTAAAAAAAATAGATACAGGATTAACACCTTCATCCCAAGTATTCAAATTACTTATGTACGGCATGATTGCCATAGGTATATCGGCACTTATATTTGTGCCTTCTTTGAGGACTCATTATGTTAGTTTTTTTAAGGCTGGATACTCTGGCGTTATTCAAAATGATGTGACATATAGAGGGAATTTTGTTTTAAGAGTTTTAGGAACTGCAGGTGATATCTTCGTGGAGACATCAAGATTTATCTTCCCTGTATATGTATTTTTCTTGCTTGCCAGAAAAGGACAGTCATTATTAAGATTAATCATTTGTTTGGTGATAGTGCTTCTCCAAAGTATGTTTATGACAGACTCCAATGCATATATTCTCATGCTGATGGTATGTCAGCTAGTAGTAGTTTCACGTTTTTTTCCAAAGTATAGAAAAGGACTTGTGACAATAACGGTGCTATTTTCGCTTGTTTTTATGACAGTCTTATATTTTAATAGATTTGCGTTGAATCATTATTCAAAATCACTATCGCTGTTTTTACAATCGTATTTTCCAAGTGTAGCTAATACAGCAGGTGTTTTATCAATGTCTCCGAATCATAGTTTTTTTCAATTGTTTAGAGACATTGTAGCTGTAATGCCATTTAAAAATGCATTGGGTTTTTCTGGGACTATTAATTCTACTGCACAATTGTGGCAAGAAACAAATAACTGTAGGGGGCAAATAGTATCAACAATTGGGGAGTCATATTACTATTTTGGAGCGATGTTTTCCCCTATATTGAGTTGCTTTTTTATATGGTTATCTAAGAAAATAAATAAAAAAATATTCGAGACGTCAAATCCAATAATGTTTGCTGTGTTAGTATACATGATGGCATATGCGGTTTTAACTCCATTTTTATATAATGGTTGCATATATGCCAAAAGCTTGCTACAACGAGTCATTTTTATGCTTATTGCTGCATGGTTTTGCCCTTTAAGGATCTCTGATTTAGATTCTAATGATGATATTTCGTAAGAATTAAAATGAAGGAAGCAAAAATGTTAAATAAATATATAGATAAATTTAAAAACTTTTCTGCCGCAAAAAAATCTACAATGGCATTTATGTTTGCCAGTTTTATACAGCGTGGCATAAGCTTCATAGTAACACCGATTTTTACCAGATTGCTTACTACTACAGAATTCGGTACTGTTACAGTATATAATTCTTGGGTTGAGATGATCGGAACGGTTGCGATGCTTTCTCTTTCATCAGGTATCTTTAATGTTGGCATGATGGACTATGAAGATAAGCGGGATTCGTTTACATCTTCTTTATTAGGACTAGCTAATAGCGCCACTGTGATAGTGATGATTGTATTCTATGCATTTAGTTTGGCGTTTCCTTCGGTTATTGACTTACCGAAATCATTGTACTTATTAATGCTTTTATATTTCATTTTTCAACCAGCCACGCGGTTTTGGACGGCGAGGCAGAGATTTGAGTATAAGTACAAGTCATTAACCCTTGTTACCATTGCAAGTGCATTGTTTTCACCAGCTATTGGTGTATTATTTGTAATGCTGGCAAATTCAAACAAAGGTGTGGCACGTCTTTGGGGAACTAATAGCGTATTAATCTTATTTGGATTGTTTTTTTACATTTATTCGGTAAAAAGTAGCCCCAAACTATTTAATAAAAAAATATGGAGTTACGCTTTAAAATTCAGCATTCCACTACTTCCTCATTATTTGGCTATGCACATTCTATCTACTTCAGACCGGGTAATGATCCAATCAATGATTGGAACATCCGAAGCAGGTTTGTATGGATTGGCATATACAGCGAGCATGGTCATCTGTACTGCATGGACTGCAATGCAAGGTTCTTTGACTCCATATGTGTACGATAAACTTAAGAAAGATGAACTAGATAAAATAGAGCCCGTTGCGATACCATGTATAGTTTTATTTTCTGCTATGTGTATTGCTGTTGTACTTCTGGCACCAGAAGTAGTAACAATTTTGGGCGGAAGTAAATACGCAGAAAGTGTTCCGTTGATTCCTCCGTTGATTGCATCGGTTTTGTTTATGGAAATGTATAACTTATTTTCAATGATAGAGTTCTATCACAAAAAAACATTGAAGATAATGTTTGCCACATTGAGTGCAGCAGTCATTAACTTGATATTGAATTTCTTTGCAATCAGAATGTTCGGATATGTAGCAGCAGCGTATACGACGCTAATCTGCTATGTTCTGTATAGCCTTTTTCATTACTTTAACATGCGAAGTATTGAGCATAGAAAGATATACAACGGAAAGTTTTTAGTCGTTTTTTCAATAGTATATGTTCTGATTTGTTTTGCATGCTTAGCGATGTATCCTTATCCATTTGTTAGATATGGACTAATCATCGTAATATTGGCATTAGCATACATTTTCAGAGATAAAGTAAAAAAAATACATGGAAGTATAAGAAAAAAGAAATAACACAACGAGGTAACACAATGAATGATTGTTCAAAAATAGAGCTAGATGAAAAGAAAAAAATAATGCTTGATATGTTACAAAGTTTTTTTGCTTATTGTGAAAAACATTCATTAAAATGTTTTTTGGCTGGTGGTACTCTTTTGGGTGCTGTAAGGCATAAGGGATATATTCCATGGGATGATGATGTTGATCTGATGATGCCTTTAGATGACTACAATAAACTCATTAAGCTGGCGTTACTGGAGCCAATTGGAGAATATTATTTCTTGTCGTCAATGGAAAGCAATAAACAGCACATGTGGCCAATGTTGAAACTAATAGATAAAAGAACTGTGTTGATAGAAAAGGATACCGTAAGAAAGAAGTTGGAAGAGCAACAGGCAAAATATTATGGTGTATATCTTGATGTATTCCCTATGTATGGAATGCCTATAAATTATAATGATCGTATTTCACATCAAAAAACAATAAACAGAATATACTCTGATTATAAAAAGACTACTAGAATTATGACAAAACGAAAAAGTGATAGCAAGCTGGTATTTTATTTCAGAAGGTTAGTTTATGATATTGTTTGTATTCCGTATCGTTTGATTGGAACTAAGCACTATATCAGAAAAATGATGGAATGTATAAGCCGATTCCCACTAAAAGACTCAGAGTATTATGGTTTCTCGTGCGGAATAACAAAGGGTACAAAAGACCATTTTCGGACTGTCCTATTGAATAATATTTTAGATTTACAATTTGAGTCATTGAAATGCCCAGCACCATCCGGATATGATGAAATGTTGAAAAATCAGTATGGAGATTACATGCAACTCCCGCCAGTTGAACAGAGACGATATCACCCTTCAGATGTATTTTGGAGATTAGAATGATTGTTGTGGAGGACTAAGATTATGAGAATTTTTATTTTACCCACGTCATACCCAGATGCAGAACATCCCCAAAAAGATATCTTTATTTATGAACAGGCCAAAGAGCTTGCAAGAAGAGGGCATGAGATTGTTGTTCTTCATGTAAAAAAATTATCTAGCAAAAAAATTTTATCTAGATGTGATAAAAACGTAGAAGCCTTTGATGATGGCTTTGCAAAAAGATATTTAATACATCAAAAGACTTTTATGGAAGGCAAGTTCCATGGGTGGAACAGAGATGGATTTGTTAAGAGTATGGAATATCTATACTCGTACGCTGAAAGAATTCACGGAAAGCCAGATGTTATATACGCACATTTTTCAATTTGGGCAGGTTATGCTGCCTCAGCAATAGCTGAAAATAATAATGTACCGTTGGTTACAATAGAACATTTCAGCGGTCTAATGGAACCTACACTATCATCGGATATTAAGAAGGGATTAACAGTTGTAATTAACAAATCAGATTATTTTTTATGTGTCTCCGATGGTCTAAAAAAAGCTGTAGTGAGTCATATTCAACCCGGAAAAGAGCTGTTAGTTGTCTCTGATATGGTGGATAGAAGTTTTATTTATAAGCCACTAGTACCCCAAGAGAAGTTCGTTATATGTTCTATTGGAAATCTCAATAAACGAAAAGATTTTGCAACAGTTATTCAAGCATTTATAAAAGTGTTTCCGGTAGATGCTAATGTTGAATTGCGTATTGGCGGTGATGGACCAGAAAAAGATAATCTTAAAAAGATAGTAAACGATAATTCAAGGGAAGGACAGATTTTATTCCTTGGACGACTTACGCGAGAACAAACCATTGAAGAATACACCAAATGTAATATGTTTGCTCTAGCAAGCCAGTTTGAAACATTTGGTCTGGTTTATAGAGAGGCATTAGCGACTGGCAGACCAATAGTGACTGCAGATCATGGGGGGTTCTCCCAATATGATTGGCATAATGAATACGGTTATAAAGTGCCAGTAAGAGATGTTGATTCTTTTGCAGAAGCTATGTTTGCAATATATGAAAACTATGGCAAATATAATTTGCAACGAATTTCGGAATTGTGTTTAAATGATTGCTCAGCTGAGAGAGTTGGAGAGCAGATAGAATCAATACTGTATTCTGCTATAACTAAGTAAATTAATAAAGCAAGATGGGAGAAAAAATGAGCAAATATGTACTAATTTCAAAAGATGCAATGTGCACCGATTATCTTCCTGTCTACGGAAATAAAAATTGGAAGACACCGAATATTGATGCGCTAGCACAAAAAGGAACTGTGTTTAAGAAACACTATACTGCCGCACCGTCTACGGTCATGTCTTTTTATAGCATGATTACTGGAGAATATGGACATGAAACAAAATACGAAATGTATGAGAAGATACATGATGTGTATAAAGGTGACACTTTCTTTACCAAGCTAAAGAAGAAGGGGTATCGGTGTCATATCATGTGGGGTGACATCTGGATGGTACTTCCAGATTACTTTGACTGTTATAGAGATGACGTTCAGATTCACATGCTTGATGGATTTAGGCAGGGGGTAGGTGCCCATTATGAGCATTCTGGTTTCTTAGTTCCTGATGAAAAGAAGAAACGTAATACTTTTGAGATGGTTAAGAGAAACGTCAAAAAAATTCTTGATACTGATGAGGATACATTTTTGTGGATTCATTTTCCACATGTCATAAACGGCGAGGTTGCCTACGGAAGTGATATCGAATTGTTTGATCAGTATGTTGGAATGATTCGAGAAATAGTCCCGGACGAGTGTATTGCATTTACGGCAGATCATGGGAATATGAATGGGCATAAAGGGAAGATATGTTATGGTTATGATGTTTATGAACCAGCTTCCAGAATTCCGCTCATCACGCCAAGAGTAAATGGCATGAGTGAATACAATCAGAATACATCTTCTGTCGATTTGTATTCGATTTTGTTTGAGAATAAGATTCCGGAGCATAAATTCATATATTCTGATAGTGCATATTGCGGACAAGAACACAGAAAGCTTGCGATCATATACAACCACTACAAATATATTTTTAATAAGAAGACCGGCATAGAAGAATTGTATGACTTAAGCTTTGATCCTACCGAGGAGTTCTCACTGATAGAGGATTATGTTTATGATTCCGATCGTAAATTCAATGCACCATCACGAGAGTTGTATTACTACCCCCAATGGGATAAACTGCCTGAGGTAAGAAAGGTTCTTCGCGATGAGAAAGAACGTATCTGGAGAAATGGAAGCACCAAAGTTGTTGTTAAAAGCAAAATTAAGGATTTCATCAGACCGTTTTACGTAAAACTGAAAAGAAAGAAATTAACAGGATCATCAACAGAAGCATGATGATGCCTGTATAATTGTTTATTCGGATATGGTACAAATTGATTCAATTATAATAATTCTTGCTTTGTGCGTGTACATTATAATAAGAAAAACTCTATCAGAGAAAACGATTAACATTATTCTAAAAGTGGGTTTCCCAATTTGTGTAATCGGAATTCTGGTTATTACGATTTTTTCACGGCAGACACAAGATAAAGGAAGAATAGACATAAACTTATTCAGGGATTTCTACTGTTTCTTTAAATCGGAATGGAATCTGATAGGAGGAAATGACTTTACATGGAGACGATTCTTTGTCAGATTCCGCTGGTTAAGATGTACATATTTAAATATACTTCTATTCATTCCATTTGGCATGTGCTTATCTTCATTCGATCGAATTAGGAAGAAAAGACATGTAATGGTTGTTGGACTAGCATTCTCCTTTTTTATAGAGACGATACAATACATAACAGGTAGAGGTACTTTACAACTTGATGATTTAGTATTCAATACTATTGGAGCTTTGTGCGGATATATTGTTGTCAATTATTTGGAAAAGAGGGTAATTCATCCTGGACACTTATCAAGCCACAATAGCTAATCCATACGCTTCAACAAAGCTCCAAATATAGCAATATCCTCATCCCTGATGATCTTTATATTATTGACGCTACCTTCGATAAAGTTAATATCGTAGCCTAAATTAAACATCAGCATTGCGCAGCAGCTCTCTGTCAATGAGTGGTGCTGTTGTTTTGCATCTTCAAATACTGATTTGATTACGTCAAATCGATAGGCTTCCGGGGACTGAAGATCCACGACATCCTCTCGGTTGATATATTCAGCTTTTCCATCCTTATACCTGAACTGTACATAGTCCTTCATGGACTGGCAGATATTCGCCTTACCGTTCTCGTAACAAGCCTGGAGAAGTTTGGAGATCATCTCGACATTTACCATGGGGCGAGTGGATTCTTGGAAGATAATGATGTCGTCATCAGCGTACTTGTCCTTTACATAATCAAGTCCGTTTTCCACGGATAAAATACCGCTGGCAGCAGCAGGGATCAAACCTCTGAGTTTGGTAATACCAAACTGTTCTGCATAAGCAGTTACAATGTTCCCCCAGCCTTTCAGACACACAACATAGATGTCATCAATTGCAGGATGGTGCTGATATGCTTCCAGGCAACACACGATAACCGGCTTACCATTGATATTTATGAACTGGTTAGGTATGTTCTTGTGGTTGCGGATTGATTTGCCGCCAGCAAGGATAATGGCAACAGCCTTATTTCTTTTATCGGAAGAAATGGTAGTGTATGATGTGGTAAGAGGAGCAGGGGTTGAAATACCCATTAAAGCCTCAACAGTTGTGTCGAGCACTTCTGCAAATTTGGCGAGTCTCTTTTGCGTCACATCATTTTCACCGGACTCTATCTTGGCAATTGTGGATCTAGTCTTGTAGCCCATCGCATCTGCCAATTCTTGCTGAGACATATTTAACTCGAATCTTCTCTTTTTTATACTGGCTCCAACTGACATTTCTATTCCCTCTTTCTTCCCTGGCTCTTGTTCTATTCATTCCACATCTAATGTGGTAGTTAAAATCACTTATATGGATATTATAAATCAACAAAGTGTGATTTTCAATAGAAAAATGTGATTTTTTACTGACAAATTGCAAATTGGGTGATTTAAGATTGACAAATCACCTGCTGACACTTATAATAATCAATGTTATCAACGTGCGTTAGTGATTCATGTTGATTAAGAAGAGCGAATGGAGGTGCTGGTGCTTGAAGATATACATAGTCCGTCATGGAGAAACCAACGGTAACCTTCGTGGTGTTCTGCAGGGATGGACTGATGAACCTTTGAATGAAAAGGGCAGAGAACTTGCCATCATTACAGCCCAGGCACTTTCCGATATAAAATTCGATGTGGCCATATCAAGTCCCCTGTCCAGAGCCTATGAAACGGTGGAGATTATTCTAAGAGAGAATAAGAGGACAGTACCTCAAATCCAGACGGATGACCGCCTAAAGGAGATGTTCTTCGGAGAGTGGGAAGGACTGGGACTGACCGAGGAGAAATTTGAAATACCATCAGAACATTTCAATGATTTTTATGAAAATCCATTTGCTTTTGAAAATAGCGAAAGCGGAGAGTCCGTCCAGCAGGTTTGTGCCAGAACCAGCGAGTTTTATCAGGAACTGATAACGCGGCCTGAACTACAAAACAAGACAATACTTCTTACGACTCATGGCTTTGCTTTGAGGGCAATGCTACAGCAGGTCTATGAGAACAATGAAGACTTCTGGCATGGCAAGGTTCCAGACAATTGCGCCGTAAACATTATTGAAGTCAAGGACGGAAAGAGCGTTCTGGTTGGAGATGATGTCATCTACTACGATCCAAACCTCTGTGTGAATCATTATAAGCCAGTGTAGAGCAAATGGCAGAGAAGATAGAAGTAATGAAGAAAAGAGCTAGAGCGGAAATAAAAAATAGAAGGAGAATGGGATGAATATTGGAGTAATATTAGCCGGTGGGACCGGGACAAGAGTGGGAGCAGGAGTCCCTAAGCAGTTCATCAAAGTCCAAGGAAAACCGATTCTTGCATATACACTTGAGATATTTCAGAACGATGATAACATCAATGCTATCGAGATTGTCTGCCACAGGGACTGGGTCGATAAGGTCGAGGATATCTGTAAGACGTACAGGATTGAGAAAAAGAAGTGGATCTGCACAGGCGGGGCAACCTTCCAGGAATCCACAATGAATGGCATCTTTAATTTAAAGGGTAAAATTGCAGAGGACGATATCGTGGTAATCTCCTTTGGTGTAGCACCAATGACACCCCAGGAAGACATCGACGATTCCATTCGTGTATGTATGGAGCATGGGAATGCCATCGCATCTACTGATATGGACCTTTGTACGTGCATCAAGGATGATGAGTATTCTACAACGCAGAACATCATAAGAGAAACTCTGAAAGGATTTGCAAATCCATGGACATTCAAGTTTGGTGAGATTTGCGAAGCTTATGAGGAAGCGGTGGGAAGAGATATGCTTAAGGACCTGGAACCGCATACCACATCGCTTTATATGGCACTTGGAAAAAGACTGTGGTTTTCTCAGTGTACATCGCCACAGTGCAAGATTACCCGCAAAGCAGATCTGGACGTATTTGAAGGCAGCTTGTTGTTGAAGAAATATAGAGAGGAAGAGATGCAATGATTACCTATAAAGAGTTTGAAGTTATCAGAACCCTGCTCAGAGCAGAGGAAACACCGGAGAATATTGCCAACTATGTATACTCCAATAAGCATTATTATGTCTTCAAGTCTGAGGATGAGGTGAATGAACTTGCCGCAAGCCTGGAAAAGAAGGGCTATCTGAAGGATGGAAAAGTAACCGAATCCGCTATGGAGGAATTGAAGCCTCTGAAGGTAAACAACGCTGTCATTCTTGCAGCCGGTGGTTCCGATATCTCCGCAAAGTCCGTATATAACATGCCAAAGGGTCTTTTCATGAAGAATGGTGAAACTCTGATTGAGCGTCAGATCCGTCAGCTGAAGGAAGCAGGAATCAACGACATCACTGTTGTTATCGGCTACAAGCAGGAGCTCTATTTCTTCCTGGTGGACAAGTGGGGTGTGAACATTGAGATCAACCCTGACCTCAAGAAGAACAACATCTACTCCCTTTATATTGCCAAGAATTTCCTCGGCTCTACCTATATCTTAAACTGCGACAATTATTTTGAAGAGAATCCGTTTTCTCAGTATGAATATAATTCTTTCCATGCCACTGTATACAAGGAAGATGCCCACAACGAACTGGTGGTTAAGAAGAACCAGTCAGGCAGAATCCTTGATGTATATAGCTGTACCAAGAGCGGTGAGTGCATCTATGGTCATGCTTACCTGGATGCTGAACTGAGCAGAAGACTGGTTAATTTCATGGATGAGGAGATTGATGACTTCCGAGTATCTGCGCTTTTTTGGGAGGAGTTCATCAACCGGCATATAGATGACCTTGATATGTATGTACGTGAGTATTCTGCAGATTTCCTTTTTGAATTTGATTCCATTCAGGAAATTCAGAACATTGATGGATTGTTTCTGGGCAATGTTTCTGGTTGGATTAATGAAAAAATTTGTACTGTTCTTAACTGCACAGAGGATGAAATCAGTGATATTAATGTGCTTCAGAAAGGACTTTCGAATATTCTATTTACTTTTGTTGTACGTGGAGAACGTTATATTTTTCGTTACCCAGGCGACAGCACACAGTTCTTCATTTACAGAAAGAACGAATGCGTAGCTAATAAGCTTGCTGCTAAGGCGCATGCAGATGATACATATATATATATTGATGAGCAGGGCGCAAAGATTTCCAAGTTCCGTGAGAACTGCATCGATCTGCATGGCAAGTACTATGAAGATGTTGAGATCATGAAGAGGGTTGCTAGAAAGATTCGCGCATTCCACGAGGAAGGATATGACCTTCCTGATTGGGAAGAGTACAACTATGATCCGATTTGGCAGTGTGAGCGTCTCTTCAAGGAAGCATCAAAGATGAAGGGTGACCTGTTCAAAATCTTTGAGAAGGAATGGATCACGCTCCGCAAGCTGCAAAAGTACGCAGATATGGACGGAGTCAAACACACTATGTGCCATAACGATATCAACATCGACAATGTGCTCATGACTGAAAATACCCTCGACATCATCGACTATGAGTTTGCCGGATACAATGATCCTGGATATGACTTTGGCCGTGTAATCGCTGGACTTGATTATGAGGTTGATGAGCCAAAGATTAAGGATATCCTGGAAGCATACTTCGGACGTCCTGCAACCGAAAAGGAACACCTGCACTGGATGGCTTATTCTGCAATCCACAACTGGTACTATGTAGGCTGGGCTCTTTATAAGGAAAGCATCAACGAAAGCAGCCGTGACTGGATGGTATTCTTCTACAAGCAGGCTAAAAAACTGGCTTCCTGGTGTTTGCCACAGTACGAGGCAATTTACGGTCTAATGGAAGATCCTAAGGCAGCTCCTGAGGATTGGAAGAAATAACAAGGAATATGTTAATATGAAGAAGATCTCCGAGGATTAGAAGTTTGTATCTTTTCGCCTTCGGAGATTCTTTTGTGTTGCTGGTTGCGAGGATGTTAGCGATATTTTATGCTACCAGACAATTATTCATACCTTATACATAGCAAATCCACCACAGTTGCTCAGTCATGGCGGTATCAGATTTTGTCCTTAAAATGATAAGATATCATTCAGAGTAACATTGCACGTGGGACATTCTATATAATGATTTTAATCGCGTTTAAATATATCTCGTGTATACACTTTTTCAATCACATCATCCAGGCAGGAATCGTAACGGTTTGTTATGATTGCCTTGGAAATGGATTTGAATTCATCAAGATTACCTATGATGCGACTTCCGAAAAAGGTGGAACCTGTAGGAAGTGTTGGCTCATAGATGACAACTGTAACACCTTTCGCTTTTATCCTCTTCATTATACCCTGAATAGAGGACTGGCGGAAGTTGTCAGAGTTACTTTTCATGGTTAGTCTGTAAACACCTATGATAACTTCTTTTTCTTTTGCCTGATCCCATGTGCTGTTTGCCTCATATGCTCCTGCAATCTCAAGAACTCTTTCTGCAATAAAATCTTTTCTAGTCCGGTTGGACTCTACGATGGCAGATATCATGTTCTGTGGGACATCCTGAAAGTTCGCAAGGAGTTGTTTGGCATCCTTAGGTAGGCAGTATCCGCCATACCCAAAGGAAGGATTGTTATAGTGAGAGCCAATACGTGGGTCAAGACACACACCATTGATGATTTCCCGTGTATTCAGACCTTTGCTTTCTGCGTAGGTATCTAGTTCATTGAAGTAGGATACACGAAGGGCGAGATATGTGTTTGCAAAGAGTTTAACCGCTTCAGCCTCAGTAAAGCCCATGAACAGTGTGTCAATATCAGGCTTTATTGCACCTTGTTTAAGTAGTGCTGCGAAGATGTGAGCCTTATCTGCAGAATCTGTATCACAGGAAACAATAATCCGGGAAGGATACAGGTTATCGTACAGAGCTTTTGATTCACGAAGAAATTCAGGACTGAAGATGATATTTTTTGTGTTATATTTCTCTCTTACAGAAGCAGTGTAACCAACCGGGACGGTAGATTTGATAATCATTATAGCGTCCGGATTAGCTTTAAGAACTAACTCAATGACAGATTCCACAGCAGAACAGTCGAAAAAATTCTTTTTACTGTCATAGTTGGTAGGAGCAGCGATTATAATGAAGTCAGCCTCCTTATATGCTGTCTCACCATCAAGTGTTGCAATAAGGTCAAGTTTTTTTTCAGCAAAATATTTCTCTATATATTCATCCTGAATTGGAGATATTCTGTTATTAATCAGGTCAACCTTTTCTTTAAGTATGTCAACAGCAACAACATGGTTATTCTGTGCAAGCAGAGTGGCGAGAGAAAGACCAACATAACCGGTTCCTGCCACTGCAATATTGTATTTTCTATCTATGATGGCTTCTATTATTTCTCTCTTATTATCGTTTTCTGTTTCGATATCATACAGGTCTGATATTTCAAATTCAAGGACATCACCCAGTGACTCTAACTGGTCAAGGCTGGGAGTATACAAGCCATTTTCCAGACGACCAATCATTGAACGGTTCATGCTGACTGCATCAGCAAGTTTTGCCTGTGTCATATTCTTTTCTTTTCTTTTTTCTATGACCGTGCTTACAAGCAAAGAACGAGATATTTTCTTCATTTTTTCTCCTGCCTTCATACAATGATATTTTAAGAAACATAATATGCATTATATTATTCGATATTTAATTGAATAACGTAATTAATCATATAATATGCTGCTAAAAAAAGCAAGAAATAATATGAATCAATCTTACATTTAGAGGACGATAAAATGGAAATCGTAGTCGTTCTCTTTTTGTTATTGTGATACTGGCGATGAAAAAGGCAATTGAATTGCAGAATCAAGTTAAGGGTCCGAAGCAGCTGGAGACTTTTGGAGCAAGTTATCTATATCCAATCTTTGTTAAAATCGGATTGATTGAGAGCGAAAGCTGACATTTATAGATAAATATAGAGGTTGTGATTAGATTGAAATGATAATAAATCTGCTTCATAAAAATGAAAATAGAGTAAAGATTTTGTTAGTTGAATAAAAAAAATAAAAAATGAGAGTGACTCTTTTGTTATAATTAGTTTCAACCCAAAAAA
>JBJEME010000019.1:0-25153 GCA_051879515.1 Lachnospira sp.
TGTGTTTAGAACTTGATGTTCTACGCAAATATTATTCCAACATTATTTCATTTTATTTCAAAATACAGAAAGGATTTTGAAGTTATGAAAATTAAACTTGCTATTCTTGAGAAAGATACAAGCTATTTAAAGAGAATTATTTCCGTTTTTAGTACAAAATATTCAGAAAAATTTGAGATATATTCTTTTACTGATTCAAGTGTTGCTCTTTCGACGTTGGATATTGCAAAGATAGATGTTTTCTTAGCTAATGATTCTTTTGAAATTGATATAAATAATATACCTAAAAGATGTGGATTTGCATATTTAGTAGACTCAATGGATGTTGAAACTGTTAATAATCATAATGCAATTTGCAAATTTCAAAAAGTGGATTTAATTTATAAACAGATACTTAGTATTTATTCAGAAAATACCGGAAGTGTAGCTGGTTTGAAAATTGGAGACGATACTGCCAAAGTAATTGCATTTGAATCAGTAAGCGGTGGCTGTGGAGCTTCTACTATGGCAGCTGCATGTGCGTTGCATTTTGCTGCCCAAGGGAAAAAGACTTTGTATCTTAATTTTGAAAAGTTTGGATCATCCGATTCTTTCTTCTCAGCAGATGGACAATTTGATATGAGTGATGTTATTTACGCTTTAAAAAGTAAAAAGGCAAATCTTGCTCTTAAATTAGAGAGCTTTGTAAAGCAAGATCCAAGAGGTGTTTATTTTTATTCTCAAAGCAAGATAGCACTAGATATGATGGAATTGTCTATTGATGACATTATTAGACTTATTACTGAGCTAAAACTGACAGGTTCCTATAATGTGATTATTATTGATATGGATTTTTCTATTGAGGAGAATATCTTCAAGATGTTGGAACAAACCCAAGCAATAGTTTGGGTAGGAGACGGTTCTGAGATTTCAAATAACAAACTATATAGGGCATATACCTCACTGTCTACAATGGAACAGAAAATAGATGTACCGCTGACAAACAGATTAGTGTTGATATACAACAAATTTAGCAATAAAACATGTAAAACATTGGATGACATTGGAATTAGAAATATCGGGGGAAATCCTCGTTTCGATCATGCAACTTCAGCAATGGTTTTAGAGCAGGTAGCTCAAAAAGATATGTTTGATAAAATTTTGTAATTGCGTTTATTTGATATATTCTAGGGGTGAGAATATGGACTTTGAGCTGGAACAGAAATTTGTATCAGAAATTAAACACTATGTAACAGAGAATCTTCCATTAAGTCGATTGGAGGATGATGAGCTAGAGGAACAAATTGAAGAAATAGTAATAGATCGTTTGGGCAATATATACTGCTCTATAGATCAGCGTATTTCGATAGTTCAGCAGGTTTACAGTTCTATACGTGGTTTTGGATTGCTTGACACTATTATTAGTGATGACACCATAACAGAGGTAATGATTAACGGTCCCGAAAATGTATTTATTGAGCAAAACGGTAGGCTTTTTAAGTTAGATAAGCAATTTGAAAGTCAAAGGCGTCTTGAAGATATTATACAGCGAATAGTAGGTTTGGCAGGTCGTGAGGTTAATCAGGCAAATCCTATTTGTGATACAAGACTACCAGACGGTTCTCGCGTAAATGTTGTATTGCCCCCTATTTCTCTTTGTGGGCCTATATTAACTATACGAAAGTTTTCAAAGACTCCAATGACCATTGAAAAATTGATTTCTTATGGTTCAATTACTCAGGATATTGCCGATAAACTAGAGATGCTTGTAAAGGCAAAATATAATATTTTTATAAGCGGAGGAACCGGTTCCGGTAAAACTACGTTTCTTAATGCTCTATCTAATTATATTCCTAAGGATGAACGTATAATTACTATTGAAGATTCTGCTGAGTTACAGATAAAAGGTATTGAGAACTTAGTTAGTTTGGAAACTCGTAATGCAAATGCATCTGGAGCAGGACAAATAACAATACGAGATTTAATAAAATCTTCATTGAGAATGAGGCCTGAAAGAATAATTGTCGGAGAGTGCCGTGGTGGTGAGGCATTAGATATGCTCCAGGCAATGAATACTGGACATGATGGCTCACTCTCTACAGGTCACGCAAACTCAACAGAGGATATGCTTAGTAGATTAGAAACAATGGTATTACAAGGAGCGGCGGGTCTTCCGCTTGAAGCTATAAGACAACAAATAGCTTCAGCAGTAGATATTATTATACATCTATCAAGACTTCGTGATAAGTCTAGAAAAACAATGGAAATAACTGAGGTTGTTGGATACGAGAACGGCAAAATTGTTCTTAATCCACTTTATGTTTTTAGAGAAGACGAAAACAGCACGCTTGAAAGAGTATCGGGCGCCTTGGTTAGAACAGACAATAAATTTATTAATGATTTTAAGCTACAATTAGCAGGCATTAAGTCAAAAATATAGGAGGAAAAATGAGATTAATACCCAAAAAAGATAATCAGCCTCAATATATAAACTCAAAAGTTAATACTTTACTAATTAACTACAAAACATATCACTTTACAAAAGTTGAGATTATATCATACACTTTATTATTTTTTGTAGTTGGAGGAATAGTTGGTTTGATTTTTTATATGAATCTATTTATGAGTGAGGGTGAAGCAACGATTGCCACACACATAAGCAATTTAATTGTGTTTTTGCTTTTTGGATGTATTTCATTAAGGATTTTTTTACCTATGAGAAAAACAACATTATATGAGAAGCGAAATACAAAGTTTACTATCCAATTCAGAGAAATGCTATCTTCTCTATCTACATCTCTTTCAAGCGGAGATAACGTATATGGAGCTTTTAATAATGCGTATGCAGAAATTTGCTCCCAATTTGGTGAGGAAAGTATGATGGCTCAGGAATTGTATGTTTTAGTTCACGGAATGGATAATGGATATACCATTGTAGAATTGCTTAAGGACTTTTCTGAAAGAAGTGTTTCTGAAGATATTATTAATTTTGTTAATGTGTTTGAAACATGTTATCGTACGGGTGGCGATATGAAAGCTGTAATTCGTAATACCTATGATTTAATAGGAGATAAAATTGCAATTACCGAGGAAATTAAAACTAAATTAACCTCAAATAAAATGCAACAAAACGTAATGAGTATAATGCCGATTGTAATTATTGCTTTTTTAAGATTTTCATCAAGTCAATTTTCTGAGAATTTTTCTTCTCCGTCAGGAGTTGTTATGATGACAGTTGCAGTGGCAATATTCGTAGGCTCTTATCTTTACGGAAGAAAAATTATTGACGTAAAAGGGTGATTGTATGAGTTTTAATTCTTTGTTTTGCTTAGTTATAGCAACAGCGTTTACTGTTATTTTTATATTTGCAATGTTTAAAGGGAAAAAATTTGATGATTTGCTTGAGAATCTCCATGACAGTACTTTCCAACTAAAGGAGCTTTATACTGTTGGATTAGCTTGGTCAGATATGTTACCTTTCTTATCTTACGGATCAAGTTTATCGGATAAAATTAAGCCAAGCATTCAAATGATATATGGAGATAAATACACAGAATATTACACAAGGATTTATTTAGCGAAAATTATTACTTTTGCCCACTTTGTAATGACTGTGTTATCAATAATAGGAGCACTCTTATCAGGAATAATGGGAGTTGCATTCTGTATAATAGGCATTATTGCTGGTTTGTTTGTTGCAAAAATATACATAGATGAACCAAGGAAAAAAGTTGAGGAACGTGCTGACGATTGTATAATTGAGTTTCCGAATCTTGTAACCAAATTAGCATTACTTTTAAATGCAGGAACAACATTAAAAGAAGCGTGGTTCATTTCTGCAAGAAGTACTAATGGAGTACTTAAGGAAATGATGATGAATTCTTGTCAATCAATGGAAAATGGAAAATCCGATCACGAAGCAATAAGTGAATTTGGCACGAAATCAGGTTCAGAGGAAATAAGAAAATTTTCAATGTCTATTATTCAAAGTATGGAAAAAGGTAATGCTGAATTATCAAGAATAATGATGCAGCAATCAACAGAATTGTGGAGTCTAAAAAAACAAAAAATGTTGCAAAAGGGTGAAAAAGCTGCAACTAAGCTTGTTGTTCCTACATCGTTAATGTTTGTAGGAGTAATAATGGTAGTATTATCGTGTGCATTAACAGGATTGTCTATATGACAACTGTAAAATAAAAGGAGGAATTTATATGAGTAAATTAATGCTTAAACTCATGGTGAAAAAGGAAATGGCAAAGATGAATTTGTTGAATTTTGCTCAACAAATCAAATCTGAAGAAGGAGATACTAATTTTATTTCAATTATTATCATCCTTGGAATTGTAATAATTCTTGTAGGTATTTTTGTAGGTTTTAAAGACACCATTATTACTACAATTGAGAATATTGTTAGTGGTTTCAGTGCAGACTCGTTAGGAAAATCAAACAATATCTCATGATCTTCGAGGGGGGATTTTCCCCCCTAAGAAGATAAGATTATGTTTGTAGTTTATAAAAATTTGTAGAATTATTATTATGTAATTAAAAATGATTTATTTTGTATTGTTTATTTTTACCACTTTAGGTTTTTTTACTAGTTTATTATGTTATAAGTTTGTTTTTAATCTAGATTTTATTATAGCAAACGAAAACTTAGATGGAATGGATACAGACGAGAATTGCAAGGCTTTAGATGACACCGATAATTCTTTTATGAAAAAAATCAAAAGTACTTTATTAGAGAAAAAATACAGTTATCAATTTGTTTCATTGGCATTTGCTGTATTAGCAGGTGTGTGTGGTGCTCTTGCTTGTCATCATTTATTTTTTCCGGAAAGAGATATAGTTGTTGTAATTATAAAATTATTTAGAATTGTCCTTGCTTATTGCTCTTTAATAATATTTTGTTTAACTGATATAAAATGCTTTATTATTCCAAACAAAATATTGCTTTTCTTTTCTGCTATCAGGGTTTTATTAATACCATTTGAATATTTATTTGATAGTAAAAGTTTTTGGAATAATATAGGGGATTGTTTCATCGGTGCAGTAATATGCTTTATCATTTTGCTGTTAATTTCTTTTATATCTCGTGGTGGCATAGGAATGGGAGACGTAAAACTTTTTACGGTTCTTACTTTTATTTCAGGTGCATATTGTACCTTTAATACATTATTATATGGGCTGTTAGCCTGTGCTTTATTTTCTATTTTTGCGCTCTTATTTGGAAATAAAAAAGCAAAAGACAAAATACCTTTTGCTCCTTTTATATATATTGGTTTTGTTATTACTATTATTCTTGGTTCTTTTTAGGTGATTATTATGAAAACAGTTAGACTAACTTTTGTTATTGCAATGGTTGTGGTTTTGGGGTTATCTTGGTATATACAAATTTCATCTGTTAGCGATGAATTAATAGAATATAATAAATATGTCACTGATGGAAATGCGGCGTTTGAAAAAACTCATTTTCAAGAATCGTATATTGCATATGAAAATGCCCTAAAACTAAAAAAAACAGAAGAGGTTCAGGATAAGGTGCTTTCTGCTTATAAAAAAAGATACGAAGAGACAAATGAGTATACTGATTTTGACGATTACATTTCTGCTTATACGGATGCTTATAATATGTTCAATAAGAACAGTAAATATTATGAAGGTGCAATTTCTCTTATGCTTTCAGATTCAAGATATGACTCAGCCCTTAAAGCTTATAATCAGGCACGAAAAAACTATGTTAATAGCGACAAGTTAGCTGAACAATACAACAAAATTAAGCAATCGTGGGAACTTATAAGAGCTGGATACAAAGAATACACAGAGCCTTTTAACGGATATTATACATATTACAAAGAAATAGGTTGGTGTGTTGCCGATGTGGAGAACAAGAAAGACGTTATTAGGGGATATCCATATGTCGGTAGAGTAGGATATGATGAAATCCTCTTTTCAGAAAATATGAGAGGTAAAAGTGAGTTCATTGATACTTCCTTAGTTGTTAGGGGCAAAATAAAAAACAAAGTCGAAACAGCAGGAATATATAATGAGGGTTTTATTCCCGTAAAAGTAAACGGTAAATATTTTTATACTGACTTAGATGGAAAAAACACTTTTGGTTCATATAAGTTTGCAGGAACATTATACAACGACTGTGCTGCTGTACAGTTAAATTCGGGAGAATGGTCTTTAATCAATAAAGAAGGAAACCAGATAACAGAAAATAAGTTTGAAGATATTGTTTTAAATAATTGGGATTCTTGCCTAGCAGGAAATAAAAAAGATAAAGTGATCTGCAAAAAGAATGGTAATTATTATGTATACAGTGCTGACGGCAATAAGGAAATTTGCAGTCTTGATTGTCAAGAAATAGGTCGTATTACTGATGACAATATTTTCGCTGCAAAGAAGTCAGGAAAATGGGGATTTGTAGATATCGACGGAAAATGGATTATTAATCCTGAATATGATAATGCCAAAAGCTTTTCAAATGGATTTGCGGCAGTATGTATGTCTGATTCGTGGATGATTATTAATAAAAGTAATCAAATAATAGCTAAAGGTAATTTTAGTGATATTGGATATGTTAACAGCGACGGTTTTGTTCTTGTTAAAACAAGGGATGAAGAAGGGGATAGCGATTATTATGATTGGTTAAGATTTCCTTACTTCGATTTACTAACAGGTAGGAAGTGATTATAGTTGAAAGAGTTTATAAAAAAATTAAAGAGTAATAAAAGCGGAGAGATAACAATAGAAGCAATGCTTGTAACAATTCCTACCATTTTTGTTTTACTTTTTTTAATCAGTTTAGGATTTTTATTGTATCAACACTGGAATATGCAGATAGCTGTAGATGATGCTGCAAGTAAAATAGCGGGGACATATGCTGTATTAGACGCAGATGACAAAACGGGTAATGTTAATGCGGAGGGATATCGGAATGTGCAATGTTACAGGAATTTGCAGATAGGTTTCTTTGGTTCAGCAGGCGACTATATAAAGAGTAGCGAAAAACGTGTTAATGAATACTTGGTAAAACGACTAAATAAAACATCGTTTGCGAAGTCTATAGGTGATCCTACAATAGATTTCGAAATAGTAAAAGATGGTTATGCGAGAAAACATATTTCAATTACAGCTAAAGCTACGTTTAGAATACCGTTTTCTGAAGGCTTGGAATTGTTTGGAATGAGTGGAAAGCGTGAATATACAGCTACAGCTAGCGCAGACTGTGTTGATATGTTGGATTATGTAAATGCTGTAAAATTTGCAGAGGTTGCACCGTCATATATTGATTCAAAAGTGGCTGACGCAGTTACAGAATGGATGAAAGTAATACAATCTATAAGGAATTTTAATAAATAAGAACGAGGATTTACAAAATGAAGACATTTTGTTTAAGAATAAAAAAATTCTGCACAACCCAAAATCATAGATATGTTAATGGCACCAAAGGTGTAATTTCAATTTTTTTGGCATGTATGATGCTTCCTTTTGCCTATATGGCAGATTTAATGGTTGAAAGCGGTCGATATAATGAAGCTATGAGTTTAGCGGAACAATCAGTTGCTAATGCGGAAATGTCAACATTATCAGATTACGATGAGTATCTTCTTGAGCGTTTTGGATTATTAGCTATTTCACAGGAAAATGATTATGATATAGTTATTAGAAATTATTTGGATAAGTGCTATAAAGATATGGCTTCAAGTTTGAATATAAGTGTGGATGCAGTTAAGGGCCTTTTAGCATTAAACGGTGACGAGATATTGATGCGCCAAATAGAGGAATCATCCAAGTATTCGTTACCGTCATATTATGCAGGAAACACAGTTAATAAATTATTAGAAACTATAAAAGATTGTAAGTTAGGTAAACAGTTTGATTTTTTATTTGAAGTATTGGGTTCCGCAGGAAATATTTCAAACTCAATTGTTGAACTTTTTAATTCATTTAAAACATTTTACAATACTACAGAAGATTTAGAAAAAAATATAAGTAATTATAAATCAAGTTATGGGTCATTCATAAGCGCAGCAGAAAACCTTGTTACTAAAAAAGCTGATTATGAAGCTGCTGTAAGTGACTATAATTCTAAATCAAGCACAGCTAATAGATCTAAACAGAATTTACTAGACTGTGAGAATTTAATAAATGCTTATATTAATGGAGTGAATGACTCAGATTTATCTGATGAGACAAAAACAAAGATTGTAGATTATATCAGCGATATCCTGGATAGACCATCAAAAAGTTCTTTATATTCAGATTTAAAAAGTTATATAAAGGATAATATTGAAAAAAATGCTGAATTTAAATATATATATAAATCAAAAGAATCAAGTATTAGATTTTGGGATCTTTCAGACAGCATAAAGGATTTGGACTATAGTGGAAAAAAACATAGTAATTATACCGCTAACACAGAGTTATCAAATGCAAGTTCTGATTTACAAAAAGCAGAAAGTAAAATCCAGCCAACTATAAATGAGTTTAATAGTGCTAAAAGTGATTACATTGAAAAAATTAATGTATTGATTGCTGGCAGTACGTCTGAAGGAAGTTTAAAAAAGTATTCATCCGAATTAAGTGATTTGATCAGTAAAACAAAAGAAGTAGGTACGGCTTTTGCAAAAGCAGCACAGAAAAATGCCACCAACTTTCAAACCTTTTTTGATTCTGATATAAAGGGATGGGAAGATGAAAAAGGTGTTTTGGAGAAAAAGAAAAAAGGGGAAAATAACGAAGATAAAATCAAAGAATATGACAAAAAGATTAGTGATTTAAATACTAAAATCAAAGATCAAGAAACTCTATATAAAAACATTCAGTTAGGCGTTGATAAGGGAGTCGAAACTTACGATGCCTTTATGGATAATAAAAGCTCCAAGGAACTATTTTCAGAAGCCATGGTTAATATTGCGAATGAGGCTTGTAACAAACTTATCGAAATAAAAACAAATGTTAATAATCTTAATGCTGATAATATTACTTCAAAAACTAATATTAGCTCACAAAAAAGCAGATATTACTATGATTTATCTCAGTCTTATTCCGGCACGAAAATTGTTGGAGAGGTTATAAAGGTATTTTGGGATAGGATTAAACAGTTTGACAAAGTTTTCAAAAAGGTAAAAGCAGCGATTGCAGTTTTGGAATCCGTATTTGCTGATGGCGGATTTTATAACAGTAATCTTACCGCTTATATAAAGGAAGGTTTTGTCGGAGAATCAGATTTCGAACAACTTGCTTTTGACATATCTGACTTTTTAAATGCAGCCGATAATCTTAATTTGGGAGGGACAAATGCTGCTAATTTAATAGATAACATAATTCATCCTCTTGCAAGGATAAACAAGATTATTCATTTCTTTGATAATCTTAAAACACTATTTGAATGTGGACGAAGATTGGTTAATTCCTTGTCGAGTTTCGTTGGAGATGTTGTGAATAATTTTTCTGCTTCAATAAAGGACATGACAAGTGGTAGATTTGCATCAAAACTTGTTCTGTCGCTATACCTTTTGAACAGTCTTCCAAATAGAACAAATTATGATACCGGAAAAAGTGAAATAACAGGAATGAAATATACTGATATTGCACGAACTGACAGAGATTTTGAGGGGACATTACAACCGTTTGAAATGAAAAAATTGAGAACAGTTATTTCTTCAATACGGGAACAGGAAGCTTCTGACTACGTTTTCTCCGGTGCAGAACTTGAGTATATCTTGATTGGAGGAAGGTCTGAAATCATAAATCAAATGGGAACATTTTTCCAAATTTATGCATTAAGATTCCTTATTAATATTGCGCCTGTATTTTTGAATGAATTTGTACAAGAACTAGCTAGTGAACTTGGAAGTTGTACTTTTGGTATAGGTACCGTTATAGTGTATGTTGTATATCTACTTGCCGAGCCATATTTAGATACAACATTATTAGCAATGGGAAATAAACAAGCTATTATTAAAAGACCTAGTAAATTGTATCTTACTCCTGAAGGATTACCGGATTTACTCAAGGAGTTTACAAAAGTCAGCTTAAACTCTGAGACGAAAAAGAAGATAAAGGAAGAGGGTGCAAAAATATTTGATAAGAATAGTAGTGAGATTACTGAATCACCTCGGACAGAAGAGGATAATAATGATGTACAAAATAAAGGAAACAATAAAAGTGTTTTGGATTCAATTAAGGCACAATATTCTACTTATTTATTTTTGTTTATCTATGTAGAACATCCTGAAGAATTAATACTTGAGAGATACAAGAACTTAATTTCGCTTGAATCTAAGGAGTACTATAGAGGAAAAGGAAAAACATTTGAATTAGCTAAAGCGTATACATATTTACAGGTGGATGCAACGGCATATTTCTCACCGATTCTTCCTTTGGAACCGCTTTCGTATTCCGCTTTTAATAAGATTGATATTCAACAGTGTAGAGGTTATTAATATGAAAACTTCAAAAATGTCTCGTAATAATAGTGGTTCTATTACCTTGGAGGCATGTATTGTACTTACTTTGTTTATTTTCTTTGTATTAACTTTATATAGTTTTTTCATGGTCTTCGAGATACAAGGGAAAATTTCCACAACTTTGTTACAGTGTTCACAAAGCCTATCATTAGATTCGTTTAATATTGACAAAACTTATGTCGATTTTGATGAAGATGAAGAATTAGATGCTTTTCCTTATCTTGTTGATAAGCTTGGAATGCAGAAATCAATAATTAACGAAAAAAATGTTACAAGAAACAATCAATGGTACAAGGAGCCTTCTTCGGCTAGTGAAAATAGTGAATTACAGCGTGTAATAAAAGATAGGTTTATTGCGTATTTAACAGCAGAAGGAACTGATTCTGCCGCTAAAGACTTGTTAGAGCAGTTTAGGATTGAGGATGGTATCAGTGGATTAGATTTCAGCGAAAGTAAAATTGACGACAACAATAATTTGGTCATTAAAGTAAAATATAGAGTTAATTACGTTTTTGATTGTCCGACAATTGGGTTAGAACCGTTGCAATTTGGTCAGAGTACAACATCTCATTTATGGAGAGAAAAAAAGGCAATATACAAGGCTCACAATGAAACTTCCGGTGCAGGTAGTAGTGGAGGCGGCAGAAGTTGATGAGTATGCTGATAGGTCACAAGGATTATTAATAAAGAATAAATGGAGCAATAATTATGGATAGTTTTAAATATGAAAATGTAGGTTCTAACACTTTTTTATCATATTATCTTAAAGAAAATGAGTCTTTAGACACGCTCAGCCTAGGTATGATTACAAATAATAGAATACCGGGCTTGGCTCCTGCTTTTTTTACGCAGATGGATACACAAAAATATATAAAATATAACGTAACTGCAAAAATTTCTGTAAAACAGTTATTTGAAGGACAAGTGAACAAAAAAAGATTAATTGGTGTTTTCACCGGAATTACGAACGCCTTAATATCTGCCGAAGATTATATGATTGATATTAATTCAATAGTATTAAACTTAGATTACATATTTGCAGATGTATCCTCATGTGATACTGTGCTTATTTGTCTCCCTGTAAATCAACAGGAAGAAAAAGTTGATATGCTGTCCTTCTTAAAAAAAATTATGTTTAGCTCACAATTTGATCAAACGGAGAATTGTGATTATGTAGCAAAAATAATCAATTATCTCAATAGTGCGGTAATTTTTTCTCCTGTTGATTTTAAAAAAGTTCTCGATAGTGTTTCATCAAAGAAAGTTGACACAGATAATTCAAATAGACCTACGAGTCAATCTGCTAACAAAGTTAATTTATCTCAACCAAAAGTGAAGTCAGTTGTTACCCAGCAGCCAGTTGTAAGTCAACCGATAGTAAAGCAAGAAAAGAAAGAATTTATTCCTCCGAAAGACAGCGTTAGACAAGTAGAGAAAGGATTGCCCGATAATTATCCTTCGTCTAAAGTGAAGACTGGCTATAATAATGAGGAAAAAATTACTTTTATGTATCTTATGCAACACTATAATAAGGAGAATGTGGCAAAATATAAAGCACAGAAGGCTACAAAAAAGTCAAAAAATGTAAAAAACGGAGGGAAAGAACTTCCTTTAAAAAAACAATCTCAGCGTACTTTTACAGTACCGGGGGCGCCAACAAAAGTGGATTTCGCAATTCCTGGTCAACCAATCCCTCCGCCACAGCCACAATTGAATGAACCAGTTCAACATTCTGCAACTCCACAAGTGCATACAATACCTCAGGCTCAGCGGTCCGTTCAATCTACATACACACCACTAGCAGTTCCTCGGAGTCAGTCAGCGAATTTTGGAGAAACGACAGTTTTAGGTGGCGGTGGTATAGGTGAAACCACTGTATTAGGTGCATCTTCACCTGAAGTTAAGAACACTCCTCACCTTATTAGGACTAAAAATAACGAAAGAATTAATCTGGACAAGCCTGTATTTAGGATTGGAAAAGAGAAAAGCTATGTTGATTATTTCGTAAGTGATAACACAGCAGTAAGTCGAAGTCATGCAAATATTATAACACGCGATGACAAATATTTTATTGTTGACACCAATTCGACAAATCATACATATGTCAACGGTGGAATGATTCAGAGTAATGTTGAAACAGCATTGTCTCACGGAACAAAAATCAGGCTGGCTAATGAAGATTTTGAGTTTAAACTTTATTAAGTTCAGAACATAATTTATTTAAGACAGAATTTATAGGAGCTTTTTATGAACTTTATTGTTTCAGGAAATACTGATATTGGTTTAACCAAATCAACAAACCAAGATAGTTTATCAATCAAGGTCATTAACACGAAGCAAGGACGAATGGCTTTTGTAGTTCTTTGTGATGGTATGGGCGGTTTAGCAAAGGGAGAAGTCGCAAGTGCATCGGTAATCCGTGCGTTCGATGACTGGGCAAGGAATGAGTTGCCTAAATTGTGTGAAGCTCCTTTAGAGGATTCTGTCATTCGTTCACAATGGGAAAAAATAGTAATTGAGCAGAATATAAAAATTAAGGCATATGGAGCAGGACTCGGTATCAAGCTTGGAACCACTCTAACTGCAATGCTCGTAACTCAAAACCGTTATTATGTGGTAAATGTCGGTGATACACGTGCTTATGAATTATATAATGGTATAAAACAGATTACCAGAGACCAAACATTTGTTGCTCGAGAGGTAGAGCTTGGAAATATGACAGAGGAGCAGGCTAGGGTTGATGAACGCCGCAGTGTGCTTCTGCAATGTATTGGAGCATCAGAGGAAGTTTATCCTGATCTGTTCTTTGGCGATGTCCAGACGAATGCTGTATATATGTTGTGTTGTGACGGTTTTAGGCACGAAATTACTCCAACTGAAATTTATGATAAGTTTCAGCCGGAAAAGCTTCTTAATGAAGAAATGATGAATAACGCGTCTAAGGAACTAATAGAACTCAATAAACAGAGAAGCGAGCGCGATAATATCACTGTTGCATTAATTAGGACATTCTAAGGGGGAAAATAGGCATGCTTGAAATTGGATCACTTGTGGATGGCAAATATAAAATACTTAATAAAGTAGGCCAAGGCGGTATGAGCGTTGTCTATCTCGCTATGAATGAGAAGGCAAATAAGCAATGGGCAGTAAAAGAAGTTCGCAAGGATGGAGTTTTGGATTTTGAATCTGTCAAACAGGGCCTTGTAGCAGAAACAGATATTCTAAAAAAGCTCAATCACCCAAACCTTCCAAGTATTATTGATGTAATTGATACAGATGAATCATTCATTATTATAATGGATTATATACAGGGTAACTCCCTGAATAAAGCTCTTGAAGAATTTGGAGCACAGCCCCAGGAAAATGTAATTGAATGGGCAAAGCAGTTATGCGATGTATTGGGTTATTTACACAGCCGTCAGCCTCCTATCATTTATCGTGATATGAAGCCTGCAAATATAATGCTTAAGCCTGATGGTAATGTAACTCTTATTGACTTTGGTACTGCAAGAGAATTTAAAGAGAAAAATCTGGCGGATACAACTTGCCTTGGAACTGTAGGTTACGCTGCGCCGGAACAATTTGGTGGAATGGGACAAACCGATGCAAGAACTGATATTTATTGTCTTGGCGCTACTTTATATCATCTTGTTACAGGAATGAACCCCTGCGAACCACCTTATGAAATTAAGCCTATTCGTGAGATTAACCCTACCTTATCAAGCGGCCTTGAACGGATAATTCAAAAATGTACACAACGAGACCCTAACGACAGATATCAATCTGCTGCAGAAATGATGTATGCGTTGGAGCATTATAATGAGATAGATGATATCTATAGAAAGAAACAAAAAAAGAAACTGTGGGCATTTTTAGTCCCTACTATATTAACATTTGTTTTTGCGGCAACCTCTCTTTGGGGCTATGTGTCTGCAGAAAATAAAAAGACAGAAAATTATGACTATATATTAGCTAATGCTGATTCTATTGAAGATTATTATTCGGCAATCATAACAGATCCATCTCGTTCGGAAGCATATTTAGGAACAGAAGATCACGATGGCTTGATTAAATTTCTAATCAATGACGGAAAATTGAGTTCAGATGAAAACGGGTATCTCTCTCAGTTGCGCGGCGGCTTGGATGAAGTGAATTCAAATGGATATTCAAATACCGTTATGGTACTCGACAATTTGCAGAAGTCCGATCCAAAGGGATACTCCCAGGTATGCTACCAAATCGGCGAGGCATATCTATTCTACTATGATATCGGAGTAGAGAAGGACAAGTATGCATCTGCCGCAACATGGTTCCAATACTCTCAGGAAGATTATCCGATAGCAAAGATGTATTGTGATATTTCAGATTGCTTACAGAATATTTCAAAATATTCAAAAGCGGGACAACTAGCAAAACTTAACGAGGAATATGAAACATTGTGGAATCAAATCACTTCTTTAAACTTAGATGCACTTAAAAATTTTGGAAACGATACAGAGGCACTGGATTTAAAACTTCGTGTTTGGAATGAAATAATAAATATGATTCGCAATAATACAAGTCAGCTTTGCGAGGTAACTTCCAAGAATGATATTATTGAATTGATTGAAGATATATCGACTAATAGTTCCAAGATTACGAATACTTTTCTCCGGCAAAGCATTAAAAATCTCAACGATAATATTAAAATGGCCAAAATAAAAGTAGAATCTTGTAAAGAGGGGGCACTGTGAAATGTCATATGATATTTATAGATACATATTCTTAGGCGGTGCCGGTCTTGCAGCGTTAAGTCTGATTATTGCGGCATTTTTATTCTTTGTGCTTAAAATTCCTAAAGTTATTGGCGATCTTACAGGAGCTACAGCTAGAAAAGCTATTGATGATATCAGAAGTCAGAACGAAAAAAGCGGAGAAAAAACCTACAAATCAAGCCGAGTTAATCGTGAACGCGGTATGCTCACCGATAAAATGACAAACTCCGGAAATGTGGTTAAGCATTCGGTAGATATAAAAAACGGTGCGATGTCAACATCAAAAATCAGTACGAGTCGTCTTGAAACAGAAGCACTTGAATCTTATGAAACTTCATTGCTGGATAACAATTTAGCTGAGACAACAGTCTTGGATTCATTTGAAAACGGAGAAACAACAGTGCTTGAACAAAGTGATGTTGATGTGTTTATCATCGAATACGAACTGAATTTTATTCACACGAATGAAATCATTGTATGAAAATTGAGAGGATTAAATGTAAGTATATGAGGAGAAATATAGGTCACAAAAATAATATAAAATTTATTCTATACATTTATATTTGCTTTTTGCTGATGCTTTCTGTGTCAATTTTTTCGATGCCGTTTAGCGTTAGTTTAGAAGGCGAAACTTATTTGTCGGTATATTTATCAGGAACTTTATTTTGGATTGGAATTATCGGAGTGGCAGTAACCTCTATAAAGATTAATATATCAAGAAAAAATGATTTATCTTTCAAAGATACACATTCCGATTTAAAGCAATTAGGAATAATACATTTTTTCAAAAATATTCCTGCTATAATTGTCGACATCTTGATGCTGATATCAATAGTTGGCTTCATTTTAACAAGGTGGCTGACTAATAATTTAATCTTACAGTTTTTAGTTATTGCAGTTTTTGTGTTCGCATTTGGAATGCATTGTATTCTAAATGGAATCAATTATATATATGTAAATTACATTATAAGGAGAAAAAAAGAGTTATGAGAAAAGGTGCAAAAATCCAGAACAGATTCATTGCGGCAATACTTGCATTAATAATAGTTTTCGCTATGATACCTATTAATGCAATTTCAGTGTTTGCTGCAACTGAAGATTTTCCTGAGAAATTTACGATTACCGTAAAAGATTCTGAGGGAAATATGATTGATGCGGCAAATGTGGTATATTCTGTTAAGGTTGACGAAGTTGAACAGTTTTCTGATAATGTTAAAACGGATAACGGAATTGCCGTAATAGAAAACATGGATACAATCGATATGTCAAATCCTGATACTGTTATTACATTAAGTGCGGTTGTATCAAAGGTTGGTTATGATGACGAAAATGTTGTAGATGAGGTTATTACCGAACCTGATGGAAATATAGACGTAACACTCATTGAGAAGGAAATTGTTTCTGTTTCTGTTTCGGTAAAGGACAGTTTGAATGGGGCTTTAGTTACCAATGCAGATGTCTCAATCACAGGTTACTGCTCAGTTTCCGGTAAAACAATAAACGGAGTTTTTGAGGCTAACCTGTATAAGGGTGAAACTTATTCTGTAGAAGTAACTAAAAAAGGATACAAGCCCTTCTCAAAATCATCTTTGTCATTCGATTCCAATTCGACTTATGATGTTTCCCTTGAGGCTAAATTAATAGATGATACATTTGTATTTGCCGAGGCTTCTCCTTCGGATATTGAATATGGTGATAATACATATGAGAATAAAGCAAGCAGTTCTAAAAGCACAGGAGCTATTTCGTACGGTGTTAAATCAGGAGATAGTGTTTCTGTAAATGCTGAATCAGGTAAGATTACAACTCTGAAGGCAGGTACAAGTATAATTAAAGCAACTCTTGCTGAGGATGAGAACTACCAGGAGTCTGAGATAACCTACGAAATTACCGTAACAAGTGCTCCTGACAGTGGCTTTAGCTTTGCAGATCCAAATCCTGTTAATAGAAAATATGTTGAAAACGATACCTTTACCAATGTAGCAAGCGGCGGCAATGGAACAGGTAAGGTAACTTATGCCGTTACAAGCGGTGATGCTGCAACCGTAAATAAAAATACAGGTGAGCTAAATATAGTTAAAGCCGGAGAAATTGAGGTTACTGCTACAAGAGAGGCAGACGATAAATATGCAGAAATCTCTGTGTCATATTCATTAACTATTGAAAAAGCGGATCAGGCTGATTTTAAATTTGAAGTTCTCTCGCCGGAAAATCAGTATATAACGAATAGTACATACACAAATAAAGCAACCGGCGGCAGCGGAAAAGGAAAAATTACCTATTCTGTAAAAACAGGAAGCGAATATGCGAAGATTGAAGATCCTAACTCGCCTGTCGTCACATTCGTCAAGGTTGGTGGACCTATAACAATTGAGGCTGTTAAGGCCGGAGATGATTGTTACAAAGAAACCTCAGCAGAGTATAATTTTTATATAATCAAATCTTCTCAGGCGAAGTTGGATTTTGAAACGACTCTTAAAACTATAGTTTATAGTCCTGATCTTACTTTTAGCAATCCTATTTCAGGCGGTAGCGGAGATGGTGCTGTAACTTATGAAATTATTTCAGGCAATGATTTTGCTGAAATTGATGAAAACACCGGCGTGCTCAAAATAAGGACGGCAAGTGATGAAAACGGTGTAGTAGTAAAGGCTACAAAAGCGGGTGATGACAATTACAATGAACAGACAGCCCAATTCACCCTGATAATCAATAAAGCTGAGCAAACGGGTTTTGAATTTGCTGACGGCAATGCAGTAAACAAAACATGGTCTCCTGATAGAAATACCTACGTAAACACTCTATCCGGTGGGCAATCAAAAGGTGCTGTAACATACAGTGTTGTTGGTACCGCCAGCGAAATGCCTTACGGCGGTCCATGTGCCTCCTTTGATAATGATACAGCTACTGTAACTATGTATGGTAAAGGCTCTATTACCATAAAGGCTGTTAAGGCAGGTGACGCTTGCTATCAGCCTATAGAAAACCAATATACTCTCACGATACACAGAGCTTCTCAGACAGGTTTTGCTTTTGGATCAAGCGTGCCAACTACTCTAACATATAATGACAATGATAATAAGTTTGACCTGTCTTATGTTGGTGGAAATGGAGCAGGTGCTGTTGACTATAGCATTGAAAGCGGAGATGCAGTTTCTATCAACGGTAACAAGGCGACAGTTGTCAAAGCAGGCGATGTGAAGATTAGAGCTACAAAGGCTGATACAAATACATACGAGTCTGCATCCGCCACAATTGATGTAACTATTGCTAAGGCAAATCAGTACATTGCTTTTGCCGACACTACTACAACTTCAATAATATACGGTAATGAATTCACTAACGCTGCAAGCGAGGTGGTGAATTCTGAAGTTCCAGATGGCAAGGGATATGCTCCACTAACAAAGATAACTTATTCTGTCGTTGAAGGCGGAAATATTGTTTCTGTAGATAATTCCGGAAAATTAACTTTTAAAAACAATGCAACGGGAAATGTTACAATCAAAGCAAGCAAAGAAGGCGATGATTGCTATAACGATACTAGTGCTGATTACAGTTTGAATGTTGAGTTTTTGCCATCTCCCGATACGTCCTATACACTTTCGGGTGCAAAGATTAACGATAGTGGATGGTATTCTGGGGATGTAACTATAACACCTGCCGAAGGATATCAAATCAGTTATTCTAACGCCCTAACAGGAAACCAGTGGAGCGATAGCCTAGTTGTAAGTGATGAAGGTTATAATGAAAAGACTGTATATCTTAAAAATGACGAAGGTGTTTCGGGTGCAATAACAATCCCGAGTTATGACATTCGCATTGACAAGTCAATCCCAAAGAACCTTAAAATAAGTTATAGCACTTCGGTTATTGATTCAGTATTTGAGGTTGGTACCTTCGGTTTCTATAAGGCACCGGCAACAGTTACTATTGAAGCAGTTGATGATATTTCCAATGTTGCATTATTTAACTACACATATGGAGATATTAGCGGAACTATTGAGTCCGAGGACATTATTTACAGTAATGATAAAAAGACAGCGACAGCTTCATTTAGTATTCCTGCACAGTTTAAGGGATCTGTGTCATTCACAGCTACAGACACAGCAGGGAATAAGGCGGAGAAGCATGACGACAAGGTTGTTATTGTAGATGATATTGCTCCCGGAGTAACAGTAAGTTTCGATAATAATGATTTTACAAATTCCAAATATTATTCTGCTGACAGAACAGCAACAATACAGATTAACGAATCAAATTTCTTTCCTGAAGCCTTTGACAAGGTCAAGAATATTGCTACAGATCCTGCTTCTTTAGTTGATGAGCACCTTGTAATTAAGGTGAGAAAGGTGCTGAATGACGGTTCTGAAATCACAAAGATATATAAAAATGAGGATCTTACAACACCATTTAGAGAAATCAGCGAGGGAATATGGGAAGCTACACTTCTATTTGATGAAGACGCTGATTATACCTTTGTGGTTGAATACAAAGATTTCTCAGGTAATGTTGCTGATAAGTACGAAACATGCTTTACCGTAGACAAGATTAAACCTACAATTGGCATATACTACGATAATAATGAAGCGACTAATTCGAACTATTATAAGGCTGACCGCACAGCAACAGTTATGATTGTTGAACACAATTTTAGACCTTCTGATATTGTTGTTGATGCTGTGTCTACAACAAATGTTCAGGACGATGCAGTTGACGTTGCAAAGGATTATCAGGAACTTTTGCGAAAAGCTTTGTGGTCACATTCAGGAGATGCATACTTTGCAAATATTCCGTTCAATGTTGACGCAAAATATAAATTTACGATTACATATGCCGATCTTGCAGAGAATGAGCAGGAAAACGCAGCAATAGTCGATTTTATTTTAGATAAGACAGCTCCCGACAATCTAACTGTATCCTACAGTCCCTCAGTTCTTGATACAATAATCGAGGCTGTTACCTTTGGTATTTATCAGGCTCCGGCAACAGTAACCATCACAGCTGACGATATGACAGCCGGTGTGGATTACTTTACATATTCATATGGAGTACAGGATGGTGCTAGTTCCACAAACGTTGGAAAGGGAGATACTGTTATTTCTAAAGAGAATATAGATTATTCTAATAAAGGAAAAACTGCAACAGCTACATTTACAATCCCAGCACAATTTAGAGGTAGTGTATCGTTTAAAGCGACAGATAAATCCGGCAATGATAGCGAAGTTTTCAATGACAATAAGGTTATTATCGTGGATGATGTTGTTCCAGGATTAACCGTAAGCTATGATACAGTTGATGCTTCAAACAATACATTCTATAAAACGGATAGAACTGCTACAATTACAATCAAAGAATCAAATTTCTTCAAAGAGGCTTTCGATAAGGTGGAAAACACAAATGTTGATCCTGCCTCTATGATAGATGAGCATTTGGTTATTTCTGTTACAAAGGTTAATAATGACAATGTATCAGTTAAAAATGTTCTTAAGAATGAGGATTTGACAACTCCATTTACGAAGAGTGATGAGGATACTTGGGTTGCAACACTTCTGTTTGATGAAGATGTAGATTACACATGGACGATTGAGTATAAGGATTTCTCAGGCAATGTAGCCGGAACATTTACAGATTCGTTTACTATTGATAAAATTAATCCGGTAATTAGTATTGCTTACGATAACAATGATAAGTTAAATACTGACCATTATAAAGAAAACCGTACAGCAACTGTTACAGTTGTTGAACATAATTTCAGACCAAGTGATATTGTTGTAAAATCTATTTCTGCAATTGATATCCAGGGCAACGATGTTGATTATAGTAAGGATTATCAGGAATTGCTTCGTGAAGGAACATGGACAGATAATGGCAATACCCATACACTTGATATTCCATTTGATGTTGATGCGAGATATAATTTTGAAATTAATTATTCGGATTTAGCCGGAAATACAGAAGTAGCTACTATTACAGACGAATTCTGTGTTGATAAACTCGCACCTTCTACAGATAGCTTGAAAGTGTCTTACAGTGCTTCAATTCTTGATACAATTCTTGAAACAGTAACATTTGGATTCTATAATGCACCTGTAACAGTTGCAATAGAAGCTGACGACATTACATCGGGAGTTGACTACTTCACATACTCATATAATGTGTCTAAAGATGCAAGTAAAATAAACCAAGGTGAATCTGACGTTGTTATTAAGAGCGAGAATATTGAATACAGCGACAGCGGAAGGCACGCTTTGGCAAAATTCGATATTAAACCACAGTTCCGTGGTAAGGTATCCTTTACTGCTACAGACCGTGCAGGAAACACTAGTGAAGTCTATGAAGACGGCAAGGTTATCATTGTTGATAATGTAGCTCCCGGCGTTACAGTTTCATATGATAATAATTCGGCAAATTACGGCACTTATTATAAGAATGCAAGAACTGCAACTATCAAGATTAATGAGGCAAACTTCTTTCCTGAAAGCTTTGAAAAGCATGAAAACATCGCTGTAAATCCAAGTGATTTAATTGATGAACATCTTGTTATCACAGTTAAAAAAGAGTTTAATGACAAAACAACAACAACTACTATAATAAAGAACGACGATCTTACAACTCCTTTTATGAAATCCGAGTCTGAGGAAGATACATGGCAGGCTACCTTATTGTTTGACGAGGACGCTGACTACACATGGTCAGTTGATTATAAGGACTTTTCAGGAGCGTCTGCAGGTAAATTCGAGGATTCATTCACTGTAGATAACATTGATCCTGTTATTGAAATAATGCATGGCAACAATGATGTTCAAAACGGAAAGTACTTTAAGGATGACAGACCGGTAACAATTACTATCACCGAGCATAACTTTAAGGCTGAGGATGTAGTTGTAAATGTAACTGCAGATAGGGAAGTGGAAGAAATCCCAGACTATGCGGCATATTTATCAGACCCTGCAAACTGGGAATCATCAGGAAATATACATACTGCAAATATTACATTCGCAACAGAAGCATATTATACTTTTGGTATTTCATATGTGGATATGGCAGGCAGACTGAACAAATCCGTCAATTATGGCGAGTCAAAAGCACCGACAGAGTTTGTTATTGATAAATCAGCACCGACTGAAACAGATATAACCATTGATGGCAAATCAATTCTCGCAAAAGACAGTGTAGCGTTTGAAAAATTCTACAAGTCAGCGGTTGAGGTTAAGTATAAAGTAAACTGTGACATAAGCGAGCTTGATAACATAACATACCAAAAGGTTGATTCCCTTGCCGCATATTCAGAAAACGGTCCTTGGAAGCCATATGACGGAAGTGTTAAGGTTAAGCCGAGCGAGAAATTTATTATTTACTTTAGAGCTGAGGATAAGTCCGGCAATGTTGAGATAGTTCATTCTACCGGAATTGTTGTAGATAATAAAGCTCCTGAGGGCGAAAGATATGCACCTGAAATCGATATTAAGCCAGAATCAGCGAATGATAATGGATATTATAGTTCCAATGTTAGTGTTGATTTGAAGGTAGTTGATCCTAAATATAATGGAGAATACTCCGATTCAAGAGGGTACTATTCAGGTCTTAAAAAAGTTTCATATAAAATTTATGCAAAAGATATTAACGCTGAAGAAAGTGGAACATTGTTTGATCTTGACTCCGATATTACAACAGGAGCTGTAGAGGATACCGATGGCTTGATTAAAGAATGGAATGGTAAGATTAAGGTTTTGGCTAATAAGTTCAACAGTAACAATGTGTTTGTTGAGATTTATGCGATTGATAACGCAGGTAATGAGCGTACATCGACCATTAGCAAACCGATAAAGATTGATATTACTGCACCGTCAATCAATGTAAGCTATCAGGATGGCAATGGCAACGGCGATGCTACCTTTAGTAATCCTAAAAACGGAGCATTTTTCAAGAAAAATCGTACAGCAGTAATTACCATTACAGAGCGCAATTTTAACTGGAATGATGTTACGATTGTATCAACAAAGGATGGCAATGAGTATGAACCTAAGCTCTTAAACAAGCAAAGTAAAAAGGGTAGCGGAAATGGCGATGGAACCATTCATACAGCAACAATTACATATTCTTCTGACGGTATATATACATTCGGAATAAGTTCTATTGATAAGTCATATAACGTCAATAAGAAGGTAGGTTATAAAGGACTTTCACCAAGAAGATTCACTATAGATAAAACCGCACCTGTATTTAGTGTTTCCTATGATAATAACAGTGCCTTAAATGGTAATTATTATAAGGCTCAGAGAACTGCCACACTTACGGTTATTGAACATAATTTTGAAACCTCAAGAATACAGATTCCTTTAACAGCAACCGATAATGGAAGAACTGCAAGTGTTCCTAATGTAAGCAGTTGGACATCAAAGGGTGATACGCATACTGCTACTATATCTTATTCTGTCGATGCACATTATACTTTCGATTTTGAATATAATGATAAGGCGGGAAACCCGTTGAAGGAAGATGTTCGTTCGGAAGACTTCTACATTGATAAAACAGAACCTGTAGTTTCAATCAAAAAGATTGTTGATAAATCTGCTAATAATGATAAGGGCAATATAGGATATGTCATTACAGCTACAGATACAAATTTTGATGTGTTTACTCCTGTTCTTACGGCTGTTGTGAGAAATGGAAGTTCTTTTGAAAAGAAAGTTATTAATGCCGGTTCAATGTCGAATATATCAAACGGCAAGGCTTATACCGTAACCAATCTTGATTCTGATGGTATTTATAAAATTACTTGCAAGGTTGTGGATAAGGCTGGTAACGCTTATTCCAAGGTAATGCTTTCACGTGACCGTGAGGGTAAAAATACTTATGAGGTTAATCGTTCTGAGGGTGATACCTTGTTAACATTCTCAGTTAACAGAGAGGGTTCATGCTTCAATATTGATAAGAAAACCAATGTTCTTCTTGATAAATATTATGTTCAGAAGGTTGACAACAATATTGTTATTGAAGAGATTAACGCCGATCCATTGTCAGAAAAACAGATTACCTTGAACGGCAAAATACTGGATAGTTCTAAATATACTGTTACACATTTAAGTTCCGCAAATGAGTGGGAAAAATACACATATACCATTGATAAATCGTTGTTTAAAGATGAAGGCGAATATAATCTAGTTATTTCTTCAAAGGATAAAGCTAAGAATAATGCTTTCAGTGATGTAAAGGATGCTGCGGTTAAATTTGTAGTAGATCGTACAGCACCTGTTGTAACCGTCGCCGGTCTTTCAAACGATGGAAGATATCAGACAGAAAACCAGACTGTAACAATAATTCCTACTGATGCAGGCGGTGAATTGAAGTCAATTGTTGTTACACTTATAAACCAGCAGGGCAAGACAGTCAAGGAACTTTTAAGCCTTTCTGATAAAGATTTCGCAGATGCTCTTGAAGATGGAAACGGAAAACTAACATTTCAGATTCCGGAGGGTCTTTATCAGAATATAAGAATAGTATGCGACGATATGGCTGATTACGGTAAAGATAAAAATATTATATATGATGAATTGTTTACCAATGTATCAGTTACACCGAGCGCCTTCCTGATTTTCTGGGCAAATAAACCACTCAGATACGCGTCAATCGGCGGAATAATTATGATTATCGCTGGTATTGGTGTATTAGTGTTCTTTAAAAAGCGTAAAAAGAAAACAGCAAATACAACTAAATAATCGACTAACTTTTTCCCTATAGCAATTTGCTTGGTTCCCTTTAGGGCGTGAAAATAAACCCCGATTCAACCGGGGGAGGGTAAAAAAGCTTTAGCAAAAGAAAATCCTCCGAGTATAATGGTAATCGTTTGACGATGCATTACCGAAAATACAAGGAGGATTTTCACAATGAAAAAGAATAATAATGAAATCAGAAATACAGCGCACTCAACCTACAGATGCC
>JBJEME010000020.1:0-22438 GCA_051879515.1 Lachnospira sp.
ATATCAATTCTCCTTTCAAATTGTAAAGTCAAATTGCAATTTGTATTACTTACATTTAAAATTATACCATTTATTTTGTACATTCCAATGGACATGTCTTATTCACTTTTGTATAATAGTTAATAGATAAATGTATGAGATTATGTACATTACTATTTAGTCTTTCGCAGGAAAATTTGTCTGTAATATCAGGAGGAATACTATGTTTACAAAGTATATTTTTGACAAAGAACAAATCAAAATAAGATTAAGAGAATGCCGTGATGGTGCCAATCCTAACAATAATAAATATACTCAATTGGAATTTGCTCAGAAAATAAGAAATGCTCAAGGATTACACATAAATGAGGATGCCGGAAGGTCTACTGTCAGTACCTGGGAGCAGGCTAACAAAAGTATTCCTAACATTGAAGATATGCTAACCATATGTAATGTTTTAGAGATGGATTTTGATGCTCTTATTGGCAGAACCACCATTGATTCTAAAGATATTGATGCAATTATGACTGCAACTAAACTTGATGCGAACGCTTTACATGCTCTTGATGCCAATCCTAACAATGCCGCCTTTGTAAATCATTTGCTCAAATGCGATTCTTTTTCAGAAATAGTAAAATGCAGCAATCAGATTGCTATGTCATCCATTATGCGTGATTTAATTAAAACAGCATTTAGTGATTCTCTGATAAAGCTTATAGAAAACTGGTTTAATGAATATTACTATTCATGTTTTCCTATGGATATGTCTATAGATTCATACGCCGATTACATCCGTAATCATTGCAGAATATCCGGAGAGGATTTGTTCCAGAAACATTTTCTTGAGGAAGGGAAGAATTATATTCTAAATGAACATGAGAATTTCTCTGCTCTTTCAGACAACGAAAAATTTTCCATAACAACTGATACAATAGCTCAGATATCATACGATTATTTAATCAGTACTAATGTAATGGCATTGTCCCGCAAAAGGATAATTGATATGTTTGCAGATATGCTGGATGATTATATTGAGAAACAATCTGATAATATACATGCACGTATAAAGACCAATGCAGCTAAAGCAAAGCATTTATAATACCGGTATTGTAATGATTGTTGATTACACATCTGGTGCGGTATGCCCACCACACCAGATGTATCTCCAACCAAAGTTCACCTTTGAGAAGAATTGTCCCTTATCTCCTCCCCTTCTCGCTTATCTCACTAACCTTTCCAGCCCATCTGTCTGCCTTTTCTTTATACTGTGCTACAATATTGGAATTTTCTACCATATACTTTTCAAACGCATCCGCACCATATTCCTGCCCCGGTTCTGCAACCACAGCCTGTACACTTGTCTGCGTTTCTCTGTCGCTTGCAATCTTAGATTCCAGTCTGTCATAGAGCTTAATCATTTTATTTAACTCTACATCGTGGTTGATGCCTGTTACCTTATCAATAACTCCATCTAATCTCTTTTCCATACCGGTAAGTACTTTAGCCTTTGCCTCCCAAGGCTTTCTAAAAACATCCGCAGCTTTTATTTTTTTCTCTATCTGAGAGTAATCTTTAGCCTGTTTACCAAATGCTTCCCTGAATGTGTTCTTGAATATATGTGATGCTTCACTCATACCGGCACTAAAAGCATCAATTTTATCAAGGCTGTGAGCTACTTCTTCCTGTGACTCCTTCACATGTTCTCGCATTGCCACAAGTTTCTCCTTAACATTAAATATTTCGTATACTCTGTTTAATGCAGCCTTACCCTTCTTTTTGAATTCTGAAACGATTTCTCCTGCCTTACTCTTAATGCTCTCTCTTACTACAAACAAATCCGTCTTAATCGTCATATATGCGCTGCTTATTCTTGTGACAGACTTTGTTAACTGTGCCTTAAGTTTATTGGCAAATGTGTTATTCTGCATTTCCGTAAGCTGGCTCTGTACATTACTGAGTTCTTCCTTCATTTCGGCTAATTTTTGCTGAAGACTGTCAATATAAGTGCATATTTCAAAAGTATCATTGGCTTCTTTTTGCATATTATTGGTTTTAAGAAGTTTGATAAGTTCCTTCATTACCTCATCATTTGTCATTGTATTTTCCATAAGTATTCCTTTCCGCAAAATAGGAGCGCTACCCTGCGCCCCTATTACATTGGTGTTATAATTTTTTCTAATTATCTGAAGGGTGTTGGCGAGGAGTCCATCTGAATAAACTCATTTTCATAAGTCTTTGGCTGCTGACTCTTATCATTATCATTCTGTGCCTTTTCCGCTGCTTCCTGCTTCTGTTTATCAAGTGCCTCATTATATGCTCTCTCAATTTCAGCATAGAGTTTTTCTCTAAACTCCTTTGTTACCGGATAGCATACATCCTGATATACTGCTCTGCCTTGCTCATCAACCTGCTTGGTCTTATATGATGGCATTGCAATAAATACCTTTTCCTTACCCTGTAGCAGATTTACATTGTTGACAATAAAGCTGTCCTCAAAGTAAATCCTTGCAAGTCCTCTAATGTTGCTGTTTTCCTTTGTATATGGCGTTACAGTTACAGAAAACTTTGGTGGTTCAATGTTTTCCTTTGTTACATCACTGTCTGTTCTTTCAGGTCCGGCAACAACCTTCTTGTATTCCTCTAAAATGTTACTGTATAACTCCTCTCTGAACTCTGCTGTGATAGGATTACACACATCCTTATAGATTGTGCCGCCATTCTCATCCTTATCGTTACTTCTGTACCTTGGCATAGATACGAAAACCTCGCCTTTTTCTTTGTTCTCAAGGATTGCAATATTGGTAATCTTGAAAGAATCACCAAATACTACCGTTGCAAATCCTCTAAGTGAACTGTCCTGCTCACTCTTTCCTTTTACTTCATTTACTCTAATTGAATATTTCATAATCATTACCTCATTCTTTCTAATCATTTTCCGGTATGATAAGCTCACACCAAAGCTGTTCTACTCTGTCCATATCAAGACTGCCACCAAGCCACTCATCAATTGTTGATACAAAATTATCCTGTTTGTAATACAATGTGTCAGCTTCAGGAAACACCCTTCCTTCATAGACTACTGTTACATCTACATCCGGCATATAAATTCTGCCTTCCTCATCCCATATACATATAGTCCCCGGTCTTAAACTTACATTTAATTCCGGTATATATACCCACCACCCATATAAGACAAGCTGCATAGTATCATCAATCTCTGCAACCGTATCCTCTGTATCAAGCTCCATATTGCTAACTTTTTCTTCAACTTCACACAATCTATATCTCACCGATTTCACCTCCTCTCAAAGCAGAAAAGCCCTGACATTTCTGCCAAGGCTTATTCACTGTATTTTTTTTGCTTGCAATATTTGTTACCTGCCTCTTCCGCCATCAGTTCTATAATCTAATGTTGGTTCTGCCACATCTTCTGCAATTGTAAAAGATTCTTCTGATTTTCCAAGGTCAGCATCAACTACCTGCTGATTTTCAAGGTCTAACTGAGCATTTAACTCACATTGTCTTGCAAGCTTTTCTCTGTACTCATCTTCATAAGCAAATGGTTTCTCATACTCAAGCTTTGACTGCGCTAAGTCAGCCTCATACTGCTCTATCTTCTTCTCCAAAAAGTCCACATTTTCTTCCAGTCCGTTGAAAAGATTTTCAATCTTTATCATAGAACCTACAGGGCTTGTGGACAGTTCTGCTTTATACTCTGACTTTCCCTTAAGAACGATATAGTTAAATCCCATAAAATTCTTTTCTACCAAAAGCTCAAAGCCCTTAAATGAACCTATGGCAGTTGTCTCTCCTGTCTTGCATTTACTGATAACAGAAAGAGCCTGTGTACCTGCCTCAACCCTTTCGGTAAATGTCACACCTTGAATTTTTATGGAAAACTCCGGATTTGCAATCAGTTCATCATCTCTGTGTCTTACATCTTCCTTTACGCACTCTAACTTTTCCTTCGCAGCCTTAATAAGCTTTGGAAAGCGAATCATAAAGTTATCCTGCAGCGTATATCTTTGATTGTCATACGATGCTTTTAAGAGCTTTAGTCGTTGCACATCGTTGTCTACTTCCATTTTTTCCTTGATTAATGGATTACCTGTAGCCACAGCCTTAATCTCAGCATAAGAAAGTGTAGCCTCATCAATATCCTCACAGCTTCTGCCTACAGCCTTACTTGTCATTACCTGACTTATGAATCGCTGCTTATTCTCTACGATAGACCAGTTATAAGCATCAAAGGTTGACTTGGTTACATAACGATAAACTGCAATCTCATCATTTTCATTACCCTGTCTTATTCCTCGACCTTCTCTCTGTTCAATACTTGATGGCTTCCAAGGACAATCCACATGATGAAGTGCTATAAGGTGCGTCTGAACATTTACACCGGTACCGCACTTATCAGTTGAGCCAATCATTATCTTTTTCTTACCTGTTCTCATATCCTTAAACAGTGCCTCTCTTTGTGCATCTGTCTTAGCATCGTGAACAAATGCTATCTCTTCCGACGGTATCCCGTAAGCTATAAGCTGCTCTTTAAGATAATCATAAACAGTGAAGTCCTTACCAGCTCCCGGTGTGCCAATATCCGAAAAAATAAGCTGACAGCCTATCAGACCATCAGCTTTTGCCTTACTGTATTCATTCCATACATTCTCAGCCACTTTATTAAGTTTTCCATCCGGATTATTAGGTGCGTCCCTTTCAAGAAGTCTTGCATCTGTTCCAAGAAGCCTTGCTTCATGGGTAATCTTTAGGAAATTATCCTCGCTTGGATCAACGCCGCCACCTCTGATTTTTTCAGCCCTCGCAACAAAGTTTTCCATTACCTGCTTGACATACCAGTCAGGCTCCGATTCCACGATTATGGGCTTTCCGCCTTTAAGCTTTGGCACATCAAGGTCTAACATATCCGAAGTCTGAATATCTGCTACATCCTTAAAGATGTTCATAAGCTCCGGCAGGTTAGTAAACTTATTAAACCTGCTCTTAAATCTGAATCCACTGCCTTCTACTGTAAGCTCTAGGGCTGTGGTTATCTCTCCAAAGTTTGCTGCCCAGGAATCAAAGTGGTATATCCCCATCTGTTCTAATGCCTGTTTTTGTAAATATAATTGCATTACATACATCTCACACATGGTATTGGAAATCGGTGTACCTGTGGCAAATACAATACCTCTGCCTCCGTTAAGCTCTGTGATATACTGACATTTAAGCTGCATATCCGTAGCTTTCTTTGCACCGGTTCCACTTATTCCTGACACATTATTAATCTTTGAAAATATAGATAGGTTCTTGAAATTGTGAGCTTCATCAACCATTATGGAATCAATGCCCAACTCCTCAAATGTGATTAAATCATCCTTTGCACTCTCATCGGTAAGTTCCTTAAGCTGTTGCTCTAACTTCTTTTTCTGGCTTTCCATCTGCTTTACAGTCCAACGCTCACCATTTTTATCCTTCATATCCTCTATAGCCATAGTGATTTCTTCTATCTGGTCATTTATCATTCGCTGCTTTCGCTCTGATGATATTGGAATCTTTTCAAACTGCGAATGAGACATAATAATGCAGTCGTAATCGCCTGTTGCAATTCTTGCAATGAACTTCTGTCTCCTGCTTTTTTCAAAGTCTCTTTCCGTAGCAACAAGTATATTAGCTGACGGATAAAGACGAAGAAACTCTGATGCAGTCTGTCCTATCAGTGGCTTTGGAACTACCATAACAGTCTTATTGGCAAGTCCTAATCTCTTCTGTTCCATACAGGCTGCCATCATTTCAAATGATTTACCGGCACCTACGCAGTGGGCTAAAAGAGTATTACCGCCAAGTAAGATTCTTGCTATGGCATTTTTCTGATGGGGCTTAAGCTCAATTCCCGGATTCATACCCGGAAACTGCAAATGACTTCCGTCATACTCACGAAGCCTTATATTATTAAAGGTTTCATTGTAGTAATCAACATATTTCTGCCTTCTTTCAGGGTCAGAGAATAACCACTCCTTGAAGCGTTCCTTCATCTGATTCTGTTTTTCCCTTGCAAGCATAGTCTCATTTTTATTAACTTCGTAGTGATACTTACCATCGCCGTCTTCAATTCTGTCTCTTACTGTCACAGTTCTTAGGTTAAGTGTTTCCTCAAAAATAGAATAAGCATCCATACGGCTTGTACCAAATGTCTTGGTAGCTGCCACTGAATGCTTATCCTGTGATTTGTTTTCAACAAACCATTCCATATTCAGTTTATTTAACTTAACCTGTATACCTGAACTGTACCATTGCGTTCTTACTGCCCTTGCCCGCCTTGGTGTGTTGACAAGGTCATATATGAATTGTTCATAATCTTCAGGCTCAATCCAGGTTGTACCAATCTTTACATCAATATCCGCTGCAACGACTTCTTCAGGCTGTACCTTTTCTAACGCTTCCACATTTATTCCAAAGTCTGAATTTGTCTGTGATATAGCTTTAGCCACACGAAGCTTCTCTCTTACATTACCGGATAAATACTCATCTGCTGTCTCCCATCCTGCATCCTTATTATTCTCATTATAGTTTTCAGGATTAAGATATATAAGACCTTCAAGCTCCTTTAGAAGTGTTGCCCTCTTGTCCACCACATCAATCGGTGGCTCGTAGATACTAAGCATATAAGGAATATTTACACCGCCAAACTCATTTACAGATAGGTTAAGTGCCTCAACTGCTGTTTCCACATTTTCAACCACTGGCTTTGCCTTAATGGTCTGTTTGGTAAACATATCCGCCTTAGTAACTACACCTTCCTCATCAATCTCTTCAAGGCTACAGATAAGAGGATAATCGCTGTCATCTCTAAACGCTTGTGAATTACCTCTGCCTGTAATATAACCATACCTTTCAACCATTGAATCGTACTTCTTATTAAGCTCTGACTGCTTTGCAACCAGCTCCTCCTCGCTGCATCCCTCCATCTGAATGTCAATGAGTTCTCTCATAGTGTTTCTTATTTCATCAAGCGCCTTTATTCGCTCCTTTACAGTATCAGACACCTCCTGCTTTATCATCTGGGAATTTTCCCTGTAATAAAGCTCTCCATCAACAAATGCATAAGTGAAGTTTCTAACATCCGGGTCGGCAGGAATCGTTTCAACAGCCACCTCATTTTCATCGGCTACCCTTTCAAAGTCTGTTATCTCAGCCTTGATATAGCCTATCGCCTTATTAAGTGCTGAATACAAATCAAAATCCTCCTCATTATTTACACAGACTGTATATCTGCTGTCCTGTCCGTAAATTCTATTGTCATACTCCATATGTCCAAGCATCATCTCCGGATGGTCTGCAAAGTAGGAATTGACTGCTATGCCATTCTCTGTATAGCCCAAATGCACCCAGTCAGGCTCTACTTCTATTCGCTTTTCCCTTTTCTTAAGAAATAAAATATCTGTTGTAACCTCTGTCCCTGCGTAGTCCTTAAATGCGCTTGTTGGAAGTCTTACAGCACCAACAAGCTCTGCTCTTTCTGCAAGATACTTTCTGATGGTCGGATTTGCCTTATCAAGTGTTCCCTTTGTGGTAATAACAGCAACCATTCCTCCAGGTCTAACATTATCAAGTGCCTTAGCCACAAAATAGTCATGAATCTGAAAATTGTACTTGTTATACTTTGGATCAAATACCTTATAATCTCCAAATGGTACATTTCCCATAACAACATCAAAGAAGTTGTCCTGAAAATCAGTATTTTCAAACCCCGTAATACTGATATTGGCAGTCTGATAAAGCTGCTTTGCAATTCTACCTGATATATCATCAAGCTCTACACCATAAAGATTGCTTTTACCTATGGTAGACGGGAGATTACCAAAAAAGTTTCCTATACCACAGCTTGGCTCAAGGATATTTCCACCCTTAAATCCAAAGTTTACAAGTCCTTCGGTAATACAGGCTGCTATCTCAGGAGCTGTATAAAAAGCATTATTAACTGTAGCTCTTGCAGCTACATACTCTTCTTCTGTAAGAAGTTCTCTAAGTTCCTTATACTCCTTACTCCAAGACTCATTCTTATCATCAAAGGCTTGTGAGATACCACCCCATCCTGCATACTTTGCTAATACCTTCTGTTCTTCTATGGTTGCAAGCCTGTTCTCAGCTTCTATCTGCTTTAATAGCTTTATAGCATCCACATTCCACTTAAATCTTGTCTTTGCTCCACCGGTTTCCACTTCCCACAAGTCATAATGAAAATTGTGCTTATCACCTGTCTTAGCAATTATACCTTGCGTATCATTTTGCGTAGTATCTGCCTTATTCCAGCCTTTTTCTTCGACAATTCGCTCCCAATTCTTTCTGTTTTCTATAAAAGAATTAGTCTTATCAATATAAGCATTATAAAATGGTGTCCTGAGCTCTCTGTCTCCCTCCATCATTTTCTTAAAATACTCTTTTTGATCCTCACCACAGTAATATGGCTGCTTTACCATATAGGTTAAAATCTCATATAGCACTCTGTAATCGCACTTCTCTGTTACCCTCTCTCCCCGTCTGTTTTTGAAACTCACTTCAAATTCAAACGGCTTAAGAGTATAAGATATAAGTCCATACTGATTGTTACAAAATGCACTTCTTGATTCCTTATCGCCTATAACAACATTGGACAGATACTCTAATTTAACCGGCATAGTAAGCCATTCATTAGCTACCAGATCCATAAGAAATGCCTTAAATGGTGTATAGCAGCTACACTCGCTCACCAATATTTCAAGGGCATCTCTTAAGTCCTCATCAAGTTCAGCTACAACCTTTGCATAATCAATAGGTGTAATATACTGAAGCTCAGACCTGTCTTTATTATCTGTTGCAATAATCTCTTTATCTCTTTCAGCCTGAATAATATTTCTTTCTGTGGAATTATAGCTTTCCACTTCATCAGGAATAGCATACTCATCAAGGACCTCATCAGCATTTTCACTTAAATCTTCCTCTTTTGCTTCCTGTATTTCTTTAGCCTGTCTTTCCTTTTCTACAGCCTCCGGAACATATTCTCCGGTAAGAATAAGCGCACCTATCTCACTCTCAATGGCTTTCCATGAAACATAGCCTTCCTTTTCGCCCTCTTCATCTCTCCACTGAAACCTGATGCCGTTGCTCTTAAAAGTGTCATAGCCATGCAGTCCATAGCCTTCAAGCGGCCAGCCTGCACCACCTAAACCAAATTCCTTCTTAAGATGCTTAATTCTTTCATTTGGCTCGCTATAATCCTCGTATATTTTACATACTCTGGTCTTACCATCTACAAAGCCTGTGCCCCTAAGCACTACCTGTCTTATAAATTCATGTGGCACTTCATTTTCCTTTTTAGGATTAAGTCTTGTATAGGTTCCGGTTTCCTTTTCCTGCCAGTCAAAAAGGGAAGCCTGTCGATATGTCTGACCGGCTTCCCTACTCATACCTAATGAATTTATCTCATCAAGTTCACTATTTAATTCTTCGTCTGCTTCATCTTTTAATGAAACTTCAACACTATCTGGTGGAGTACTATCTCCTCGGCGTACATCTTCGCCTGTTCCCTTATCTTCCAGATTTCCATTGTTGATGATGGATTCTGTGGCTTGTGGCTTAACAGATACTTGTTCTGAAGCTCTTCCATCAACTGGTTCGCCTCTGTATCCACTTCCTTCATTCTCTCCGAAAGCATTCCAAACCTGTACAGTGTCCTGTACCTCGCCGGCTCCATTTCCTCCAGATAATGAAGTGCCATCCTTCCATACTTGCCCAGCCTCAACAATTCCTGATCCTGATTCTCCGGCAATTCTATATCCGGATACAACAGACCTTCCACCTCGTGATAAGTCAGATTTTCCATATGCAATTCTCCTTTCCTGTTCTATTTCTTTGCACAATCTGCTGATACTTTTAAGAACGCTACAGGAGACATCGCATACCAGAGAACCAAGGCGGTAAAGAATTTCTTCATCCTTAATACCTACGACTATAGAAAAATCCTGTTCTTTGCCGGAAATCTCAAGTCCACACCTTGTTCCTACCACATACCTAACACTTGAAAATACAAGGTTCTCAGCATCTGATAAGCCCTGACGTTTTTCGCTTTCTTCCTTAATCACACTACCTGATAGCTGCGATAATTCGTCGAGTCTTTCTTCAAACTCTGACTTCATTATAGTCAATATGCTGTCCTCTGTAAATACCTTAAATGTGTTTTTTATTGTCACAATATCGTTGTTCTCAGGTGCTCTTATATCGCCTCTTCTTTCAAGAACATTAACGATATCAGCAATATTTCCTTCATCAATATGCCATGTCAGATTAGCCGCCCTGCCCCCTGTATCTGATATGTCAAATACATATCTTTCACCGGTCCTAAGTGCTCTTGACGGAAAAATAAGCATTCCCTTAGATCCTCTCTTTACAAATCTGTCAACCTTCTTCCAGGTATCGTAATCAGCTACCAGAGTGGAACGGGGTTTCTGCTCATAAACCATAAGAATATTGTCAAATTCATATCTGTACATATGACCGGTAAGCTTTAAAAGTCCTTTATATCTTTCCTCGGACTCCGTTAAATGAGCCATACCATATTCATAAATAGCCTGTGCTTTCTGTTTATTAGTCATACCTGTAAACCTCCTTACTTTGGAAGTATTTCCTGCACTACCGCATACTCCTCAGCATCAAGTGGCAGACAAATCATCCCCTCCGCATCCGGCTTAAGCCCCACAAGTTTCTTTATGATTCTGAGATTTATATTTGCTTTTCTTGTAATTTTAATAAAGCACTTAAATGTCAGTGTTTCATCCTCTCTTGCTTCATTCATAAGCTTAATCTGATTCTCCAGCCAGTTTCCAACAACTGCAATCTCCTCCTTTGACATTTCCAGTATCTTTTTAGTTCTTTTTGATAATGACCATTCCCTACCAAGCTCGCTGATAAGAAACTCAAAATCATTTTCTGCTGCCTTTGTCATTTTAAACATTCCTCCTGTTATCGTTTCTTCTCTTCATTTGTGTATCTGTTAAAATCAACACTTTTAAAATCATCTGCATCAAGAACAATCTCCTCTGAATAATACATTTCCATTGCTTTATCAATGGCATCTCCAAGGCAATCTGCCTCTACCCTTTCAACTCTTGATAAAATCTCTTTTATCTCAATATCAAACTCCTTCTTCTCATCAATTTCCTCTTCCTTTTTTTGCTCGCCATAGTTTTCTTTTAGAATCTTAAAATCAATGGTCGATGGAATTGAAGGAAGATATACTCCGTGGTCCCAGCTTACGCCAACAACACTGTTTTCAGATGTTGGCACTTTCCCTGACGGATACCTCTTATAAGTATTCAGCCCTATGGCAACCGCAAAGCAGCCACTGTTAAGGTCAAGCAATACATAATTTTTATCCGCTATTTTTTCTAATATCCTGTAACTGTGTCCATTGAAGTTATGAACAATCTCCCCCGGATAATTTTTTACTTTCATATCTTCATAGTGCATTTTTAATTCCTTTGAAGAACCATCCATATTTAGGCAAATAGAATTAAGGATATCCTCACATTCTTTGGAACTGTCGTCCTTATCAAATCGCCATTCATTATTGCTATCGTTATAATAGCCATTCATAAATCTTGACAGCTGTTCCCTGTCCTTACAAAACTTTGCCATTACAGTCTTATCTGCTGCCACATAGTTCTCGACCCAAGCAGATTCCTCTGCTACTGTTTTTCCAAGCTTTATCATATCTTTCAAAAAGTCCGGTTCTGACAACAATTCATACATATCAAGATGAGCCATATAATCATCTAAAGTCATTACATAATTGACTTCCATTCCTTTCCAGTTATCAATTACCAGTACAATATCTGTTACTTCCATAATTTCCTCCAATCAAAAAAGCTGTCACAAGGTAATCCTCATAACAGCCAAAATTAACACAGCGACTACAACGGTGACGGATTTAAAAGTTTTTCAAGCCACTCTTTATCCTCATCACTAAAGTTGTACTCGCTAGCCATGTCTGTTGCAGTCTTAAGCTTGACATTTACATACAAACAACTTTTGCTTACAGACTGTCCATTTTCTGTAACTGTTTCTGTCCCCGTAGATGTGGTATATGAGCACATGTCATCCAACACCTTTTTAAGATTCTGTTTATTCTTATCCGTCATATCCGTTGCCGTATCGCCCACACCATACTTGACCATATACACAGCTACAACATCATTAAAATTATCATTTGCTCCTTCAAATACAATCTTTCCCATCTGGTAATTGGTATGTTTATCAGCCACATCCGTATAATCTCTGACAAAATCAGAATAATAACCGCTTGCAACATCGTTAACTGATTCGCCATTATTAAGTGGCGGCAAGAACCATGCAAGAGGTGTACTGTAGATAAATGCAATAACTGCCATTACAATGCCTACAATCGCTCCTACAATAATTATCAAAGGTAATAACATCATCAGTATCGGAGCTAATATTGCCAGAATTTTTTTAACTAAATTTTTTACATTACCCATCATCAGGTCTTTAACCAGTTTCCCGATACTGTCTTTCTGCTTATCCTGTTCCTGCAGCTTATCTTGAAGAAACTTAAGTTTTCTAATTCTTGATGTTGCCTTTCTGTCTATACTGTCAATCTTGTCGCCTGCAGCTTTTCCTGCTGCCGCACCAATTAACATACCATATGGTCCGGCTGAACTTCCTGCTGCTGTAGTAGCCACCTGAGTTCCTACCTTAGTTGCCACTTTTACACTCTCTTTTGCAGTTTCCTTTGCAACTTTTTTTGCTGTACCTTTAGTAACCTTTTTAACAGAACTCTTTGCAACTCTCTTTGATTCCCGCCTTGCAATTTTCTTCCCCGTTTCAACTTTCTTAAGCTTTTGCTTTCTTATCTGCATACCAGCCTCTCTTATTAGCCCAGATGACATCCTTGCTCCCCTAATAACCGGACTTGAAATTGCAACAGCTACTCCTACAGCTTCATTAACCTCTTTTCCGCCTTCGACTTGATTTGCAACTACCCCGGCACCTGCAACACCTGCAACTTTAAGCCTCTGAGACTTAATTTTGATTGAACTGTTCGCCTCATTTATCCTGTTTCTAAAAAATCTTTTGCCCTTAGTTGTTGCATTTTCATCGTTATTTACAACATTCTTAGCAGAATCTTTTATGTCTTTTTGTATATAAGACCTTTTATCTGGTTCCTTTGTATGAAACTCCATCTTTTTCTTGGTATGAATAACCATTGGCTTATCATCCACTTTCTTGATATTCATCTTAATCTCACCTCCTCTCTGGGCATAGAAAAAGCCATTAAAAAGGTGTATTGCCTTCCTAATGGCTATGTATTATTTATCCAATTTTACTACCTATTTTGTAATCAAATAATTCTGTTGTTCCTACAAATTGAAATTGCAAACGTCATTAACAGTATTGACATTTCTATACTTTTTCGATTTCAGCATTCTTAATACCATATTCCTTTATAAGATGGCAAACATTAATTTCCTGTTCTTCTCCTCTTACATAAAACTTCCAGTATGCATTTGAATATCTTGTATTTATATAACTGAAATAATCAAAATCAATTGCGCAAGAATGTCCATAAACAATAATTTCTTCAATTTCACATCCATTTTTATTCAAAAAGTCTTCTAACAAATCAATTCTGATTTCTTTGTAAAATGATTTGCACTTATCAATCAACTCTTCGTATGCTGTCCTGACATAATAATCCTCAATGCCGTTGACATAATCTTCTATTTCAATTTCAATATAGGAACCCCTTCCTTTTTTTCTTACATCATAGCTATATTTTTCAGGTGTAAAATTTCCTTTTGGATATCCTAACTCCAAATTGTTTTTTCCTACTTCACCATGAATATGTAAAATCTGTTTCCATGGTATATCATAAATATCTTCCAAAGTATGCGTATAGTTGAAAGTAATATAATAGCCATCTGTATCAAGAATTTCTTCTAAATAATCATTAACTTGTATATGACTCAAAGCATTTTCCGCATTATCAGCAAATTCATATAATGCATCTCGTAGTTTTCCATTCAATTCCACCTGACAAATAATGCTATCACGGTCACTTTCTCTATCTGATAAATAATCTGGCTCATAACCATAAAAGATTTCTTCGAGAGTGTTAAAGTCTGGACATCCAAGTAAATTTTCAAAATCAGACCAGATATCATTTTTACAAGTTTGATATAAATCCCAAAAATTATCTTGTTCATATTTTCTGACAGTATTCTTAAAGTGGGGATCGAATCTAGTAGGAAGATTATGTGCCAAATCAAAGCCATTTCCTATAACAAATAATTTGTTCTTCATGATATATTTCCTTACATTTAATTTTTTACATGGTAGGTCTATATTAAAATAATGTGTGCATAAATGATTTTAACTTACTAATCAATATTAGCCTGCTACATGCTAATTTTCTATTTTAGCTTAGTTTAATTATCTCAACAAACCATAAAATAGACCAATCATACAACTTATGGTCTGATAAGCTATCGTGTATATGATTCATCATCCATTTGAATTAAAAAACCAGCATTTACACAATCATTAATTAATTTTTTTGACTGACTTATATCGTATCCTAACTCACCTTCAATGATCCGAATCAACTCTTTCTCAGCGTAAACTTCTCCACCATCTAAAAACAAATTTCCAATAACTTGCATACGTTTACTAGTTAAATTTAATGTCTTTTTAACTCCAAAAGGACTACCATTTCTCCAGTACTTTGCATTATGTTCCTGAGCGTATTTTCTTTCTATTTTTTCATCAGATACATTATGAATATATATAAATTTCAATGAATGCCACTGTAGAGCAATATGGGGATATAAAAATTCTTGTACTTGATTTGATTCATATTTAAAACCACAATCTTCTTCAAACTGGCTTATATACGCTTCACTTCCATCTTCCCTTGCTTTAAGAAAATGCAAGCACGCAATGTCGTACAGTAATTCATTTCCTATATTTGCTGACTTTCCAACATTTAAACATCTAGGTTTAGATGTTTCCCTGTTAATTCCATACAATGCCCATACTCCACTTACTAGCATATAATCCTCTAAATTAGACTTTTTTATACTTCCGTCTTCATTTTCTTCATATATAACCTGATCGTCTTCAGTTTTTTTCACTTGCACATTCACCACCATATCCCGGATATTAGAATTTATAAAAAATTTTTTTCAATCTCAGATGCCCTCTCGGACATCTGAGTCAATTATACCACAAATTACAACCGATTCCTATTGATATTTTCTCTACAAAGTCAGTCTTTCTGCGACTTAGTAGCTTTTTCTTTCTCAGCCATCTCAATTCTTTCATGGATATTAGTATTATACAGCTTGTACAATCCTGTATCCTTGCTGATAGTATTATCAAAAGGAACCACCACGGAGCCACACTTAATTAGCCCCATACCTGAACCTGTGTTAGTTACAAATCTTAACTGTGCCTCTGATACACCAATAACATCTGCCATCTTTGCACTGTCTGTATTTGCCTGCTTAAGAAGTGCCACAAACTCTGAGTTTGCAAGCATTGTCGTAGCTGTATAGTTCTGCAAAAGATCCACGACATTCTGAGTGATGCCAGTACATAAACCGCCCTGCTTTCTTACTTTCTTCCAGAGCTGCTGTAAGTACTTAGCAGAATACTCTGAATTAAGCAAAACATGGAACTCATCAATATAGAGCCAAGTTGCCTTTCCTCTCTTACCATTTTCTACAATTCTGTTCTGAATTGATTCCATCATTACAAGCATTGTAATAGGGCTAAGCTCTGTACCTAAGTCTCTGATTCCATATACTGTAAATCTGTTATCAACATCAACATTTGTCTGATGATTAAAGATATTAAGAGAACCATTAACGAATAGCTCTAATGATAATGCTATATCCTTTGCTTCCGCCTCCGGCTGTTGCATAAGAATGTCATAAAAATCACTCATAATAGGGATATATTTTTCCCTGCTTCTTGCTATATCCGTATACATTTTTCTTACGCATCTATCGATGATTGATTTCTGTCTGCTGTTAAGTGAATCACCCATACACTGCTCGCAAAGACCAAGCATAAACTCACCTTTTTCTCTTATCTGCCCCTTAGAATCATTTGGATCAAGACTCCAGACATCAAGGTCAAGCGGATTTACATAGTTATCAGTATAAGTGGACATATTAACAACCGTACCGCCATAAGTCCCCGCCACATCAAAATACTCATTCATCGGATCGATAACGATTATTTCATCATTACCCGATAAGAATACGGAGCCCATTTCCATCTTACAGAAGAAGGACTTTCCTGAACCTGGTACTCCGAATACGAATCCATTACCATTGATGAGTTTCTTACGATTACCGATATTTACATTCTTACTAATCTGGTTGATACCATAGTAATTACCGCTGCTGTCATTAAGCTCCTGAACATTGAATGGCATAAGAACCGCAAGGCTCTGGGTAAGCAGTGTTCTCATAGTCTCAACCTGCCTTACACCAATAGGAAGTGCTGTATTAAGTGCTTCCCTCTGCTTAAGAAAATGAGTGTCAATAGTGCAGCTGTTTCTTTTACCGATTGTCTCTACAGTTTCACACACACTGTCCAATTCTTTTTTACTTTCTGCCATAAGAATAATAGTTACAGCAACAAAGAAAAGACACTGGTCGTTTTCTCTTACATCATCCATAATATTTTCAATTTCTTTCTTCTCAGTTCTCTTTGCATAAGAGATTTCTGAAGAAAAATCATTATTCTTGTTACGAATTCTCTGCTGTTTGATGATATCTGATTCAATACCAAGATATTTCTTCTGCAAAACCTTTGTGGTCAAATCTTTAGGAACCGGCACCACATCAATACTTGTTATTGAATGAACAGGTAATGAGGTAATCTCATTGATAAATCTGTCTGACAGTGAACTTGGATATTTCTTGATAAATAGTGCCTTACAATATTTTGATTCATCCTCGAAATGATCTGGAAAAAACTTAATCATACCATTACACAGGTCATTTCTAAAGTCGGCTCCAACTCTCTTTGCCTGCTTGATATCAAAGTTAAAACTACTCTCATCACCTAAATGATAATAGTCATATAAAACTTTCATTCTTTCATTTCCGCTAAGAGGGACGATTTCTGCACCAAGCTCTATAAATGCTTTATGAATCGTAGCTTCAAGTGTAGCAAACTGTGCCTTTGCCTCCTCAAAATTTTTTCTCTCAATAGTAAGTGTAAGATACCTTTCCTGTTCTATCCCCTGTCTGCCTTCAATTATCTTCTCCTCGATAATCTCGTTGTAAGTCTGACGATAATCGTTATATCCATCATCACTTAACGGAAGCAGCACCTTGGTACGAAGCTCACTCATATCCTTATTCTTGTTATTGATTGTGATTTTGTAATTACAGTCCAGTGAATTTAAGAACTTACAGTACCTTTCAAATATATCAATCTGCTCATTCTCTGTCGCTGTAGTGTAATTAATGTCCTGAAAGCGATAGCACTTGGAATAGTGATTCTTGCTCACTTCGAATATTCCATTTTCAGCTATTGCCATTATTTCTATTGTTTCCTGAATGGATTTAGGTGATTTATATAAAGGCTCACTTGCCTTTTTTAACAACTTAAATCCGTCTGTAAATAAGCCCATTTTTATAACCTTCTTTCTTCATAATTGAAGACAGCCGGACAAGCTGGCTGTCTCCTGGCTTGTCCGACCTTAAAGGTCAGTTATTCAGTTTAACGAAAATACTTATATGCTACTAATCCCACTACAACAAGCACGATTACTGCTACAAGTCCCATAAGCATTTTCTTCATTTTCTGTTTTGAAGCCTCAAATTCTTCCTGTTTCTTCATAACTGAAGCTTTATCCGTCGAAGTATTGACTTCATCTAAACTTTTCTTATGCTTCTTAGATTTCTTTAGTGATTGCTCCATATTCATTTGTCTGATTGCAGGCTCTCCTTCAGTAGAAACATAAAGAAGTGGCCTGTTTCCAAACATAAAGTGCAACTTCTTACCCATATACTCATAGAAACTCATTCCATTGTAGGAATAAAATCCACCAAGAGCAATGGGAGCCACACATGGTATTGCTACATACGCTGAACCTGTAAGGCCAATATACTTATAAGTAAGTAGCACAATTCCTGCTCCAACAACTACGCTGGCAATGGAAAACAACAACTGTTTCGCTGTTAATCCCATAACTACCGATTCCTGATATTTATCAATATCTTTATTTATTTCAATAACCATTCTCTCACCTACCTTAACTTATCCTTGTTCTCTGGCATTCTTGCTCTTCCGATATTAGCCTCATACAAAGCCATACCATCCGGACATACCTTTCTAAGTTCATCAACATTGAACATATAAAGTGGATATTCAACGAAACCGCTTCGCTGTACTAAACCTGTAAACTCTCCTAAGTTGTTATCTGCAATAAATTTTTCCAGTTCAGGCATATTGTTGATATCTACATATGCACAGTAATCCGGAGCTTTTATACCCAGATTGACAGTAATGTCACCATAAGGCTCATAACCACCTTCCACTAAAGGGCATATCAGTCCTATATACATTCCGTTGTTATTGACATAGTTATTCATTTCAAGCTGCACATCTTCAGTCTTTCCCCAGCCTGTTTCAAGCTTAAAAGTCTTTCTCTCTTCCATAGCTCCTCCTTATAAACCAAATGCCTTACTTGTAAGAGACTGTGCCCCCTTTACACTTCCAACTGTCATAGCAATGGTAAATGTCATTTCGCACAGATATATAAGCGTCTTAGCCCAGTCTGTATAGTTACCGGTAAATGCCGGTAGTCCTGCATTGATAAATGCATTACATACAATAATTGCAAGAGCCATCGTAACTGCTTCAAATGTTACAGATAAGAAATACTTACAGTAAGTTACTACCGTATGACTTACCGTTCTGTTACCACCCATGGTTGAAAATGCTATTGCTCCCATTGGTACGATAATAAGAAGTCTTAAAAATCTGAAATATACCGTGTAAATAATAAAGAATCCACAGATAATAATGATAATTGCAAGTAGTGCCGATAAAATCAGCATTACCAGACTTTCACCAAATCCAAGATTCTTAATAATACTTGCCTGTGTGCTGTCTATAGAAAGTGTTGTATAATTACCTGCAGTCAACAGCTTTACAAGATTCCCAATCGAAGTAAAAAATGCCTTCATAATACTCACATTATTAGCTACAAACCATTCCGCAAGTCCCAGCCTTATAAGCATCCTAAGAATCGTTTCAAATCTCATCTCATCTTTTACATCAATACTTTCCGAGCAGAAGCCTATGACAAAAAACAAGACAACCAGAGAAGAACCTACCGCAACAAAGATAGGTTCTATGCTCTCAATTACCGCCCATGGACCACCGTTTTTAAACTCTACCGGTGTCTGCCCAAGCATCGTAAATACAAGTGATATCTGATTGTTCCAAAAACCGATTACAACCTCAAGGAGCGAGAGAATTTTGTCACCAAGTTTGAATATATCCATACTTGCCTGTCTCCTTTCTCACATTTCCTTCTTAGAAACCAAGAAATGTCAACACTGCTGAAATACCTGCCATCATTACACCTGCAACAATACCTTTGAGTGCAGAATTCATAGTTGAAGAATCCTGCTGCTGATAGGCCTGCGCAAATTCCATTACATTCTTTGCAAGGATAATTACGCCCACTGCACCGATAACAGCAATTATAAGTGTCTTAAGGTTTTCAAGTGGCTGAGTAACTGTTGATGTTCCTCCCGTATTGCTACCTGTTGTAGTTGATGCTGCGAAGACCTGATTAGTCATCATCATAGTCATTGTTGCTGCACCTGTAAAAATAGACAGCACATTCTTTGCTTTACTCTTAATGTTCTTAAATAATCTCTTCATTTTTCGTTTCCTCCAATAAAATACAATTTGTCTTTTTGATTGAAAAAGCCGGTATGATTACTCACACCGGCAAATTTATGATTATCAGACCTAAGTCTGTTATTTAGTTTAGTGTCGGGCTTTCCCCGACGTGTTTTGCTTTAACCACCTCCCTTAACGCTCCTTTGACTAAGATAATTCATCCTTTCCGTTTCCATTTTTTCTATTGTAGTTTCAGGATAAAAATACTCAAGCAGCCTTGATTTTGGTACACCTGCATCAATAGCCTTCTTTAATTCAGCTTTTTGCTCATCGGAATATTTCCAATGAAGCATTCTGTTTGATATGGTATCTTCCCAGTCAATACCGGCTCTTGTCCTTGTTATCTGATTTCCTCCACCATTTGAGTTTGAACTTTCATCATTTTCCTGGCATACCTTTGGATCAAATTTCTCATCACTGTACCGTGATTCATCAGGATACTCAAGTTCCGTATCGCTTTCCTCATAATGTTTGAATTTCTGCTCTTTCTCATCAATACGGGTAAATCTTTTATTCATTTCATCCGTTCCAAGCAACATAAATTCCTCATATTTCAAAGAATCAATATAAATATTTGCACCTTTTTCTTTAAGAATCTCGTAATGTTTCAGAGCTTTTTTAGATAACAACTCAAATGGAGGACCTGCCTTTGTTTCCTCAGTCTTTACACTACCTACAAAAGCAACACCTCCACCATCTTCTGTTTCTGCAAACCTCGGATGATTAAACGGAATATACTTATCATCAACAATAGGATCAAAACCTCTGATAAAAACAATACACTTCTTATTATCAAGCTTTCTTACTTCATCAGGTGTAAACAACTCCCTACCCAATACATCATAATTTCTTGATGCACTTCCCTGTCTGCCTTTGGTCTCACCCGTAGACTTTTTATCAATAGTTCCTTTACCAAGAAGCTCTGAGACATACTTATGGGTACTCTGCTCATTGCCACCAAGGTAAATAAAGGTATCGCAGTTGCCGGGGATAGTCTCCCAGGTATCCTTGAACAAAGCCTTAAGCTGAGCAAAGTTCTGTATGATAATAATGCTTGAAATCTCCCTGCTTCTCATTGTTGATAGCAATGAACAGTAGTCATCGGGCAATGCGACATTTGCAAATTCATCCAACATAAAAGTTACATGAATGGGTAGCCTGCCACCACAGTTAAAGTCTGCCTGATAATACAATTCCTGAAATATCTGAGTATAAAGCATACCGATAATGAAATTGTAAGATTTATCACTATCCGGAATAACACAGAAAAGTGCTGTTCTTGTCTCACCGTCGCCATTAACACCTATGCCAATATCTGCAAGATTAAGGTCATCCTTCGAAAGCAATCTAAGTACTTTCTTATTTTCAAGAAAGGCTAATCTTGAGTTGGCACTGATAATAATGGAACGTACTGTATCACCTGCGCCCCTCATACATTTGTTATACTGCTTTACCGCCGGATGATTAGCACCAAGAGGACTGGTTTCCTCTAAAAATTTCATCCTGACATCAAGTGCAGACGGTTTTCCTTGTTCTTTTACCTCAGCTTCGCCCAAAAGCTTAAGCACTGTCTCAAAATTTCTTTTTGCAGGTTTAACTTCAAGCCATACATAGTAGAAAATTGACTGTAAAAAAAGGGACTCAGCCTTATCCCAGAATGGATCAGATGGCGTAGCCCCTTTCGGTGTTGTGTTACTTATTAAGTTTGTTATTAGTTTTACCACATCGGTTTCTTCCCTGATATACAAAAACGGATTGTAACAATCCGACTTTTCCATTTCAAGAAGGTTTATTACCTTAACATTATAGCCATTATTTTTAAGCATTTCTCCACAGCTTCTAAGAATCTCTCCCTTTGGATCAGTGCATATAAATGAACAGTTTCTTGGCATCTGCATAAGATTTGGCTTAACCTCATAAAAAGTCTTTCCTGCTCCTGAACCGCCGCATATAAGAATATTTCCGTTTAACTTTAGTTTTCTAAAATTAAGGCTCATCCTTAAATTCTTACTTAGGATTCTGTTGAAATTCTCATCTTTATCCTGAATTACTTTATTTATTGTAGCAGGATTTTCAATTTTAGCAGTACCATATTCCTTTCCCGGCATAAGATTTCTCCTGCTGGTGTAATACATTAACAGTGCCACTATATAAGTCACTACCACTATAACTATCATCTTAGGTGTATTTGCATTAAAATAATTTGCAAATGGTTTTGATAATACCTCATTGAATCTTTCAAAAAACTCGTTAAACTCTATTCCCTGATGCCAAGCTCCACCAAGAAGGTATCCCAAATATGCTGCAAGGATTCCACCAATAATAAGCATTATCCAGGGTACCTTTTTCTTTTTAGGTTGCATGCTTAACACCTACCTTCTCTTCGGCTTTTGAGACGGTGCCTTCTTTGCTTGTGCCTTTTCATATCTGGTTCTTACAGTTGACTCAACCTTATCATAATGACTGT
>JBJEME010000020.1:22538-25133 GCA_051879515.1 Lachnospira sp.
TGTGCCTTTTCATATCTGGTTCTTACAGTTGACTCAACCTTATCATAATGACTGTAAAGTTCTTCTCCTCGCTTGGTTTCTGCCACCCTGTTTGCATCATCATAAAGCTTGTAATCCTTATTATTATCAAGGAATGTCAGAATCGTTTTTCCATTATGAATCTCCATAATGTTATCCTTCTTAACCCAGATATATCTTGCGTTATCACCATAAGTGCCTGGTACTCTTGTCTTGACTGCGTGGTCATTTTCCTCTTTGATAAGTGTCTTACTGATAGTGATATCAGAAAGACTGCTATCTTTACTTGCAGCTATCATTTTCATTCTGTTGGCAAGTTCCTGGTATCCTCTGACTCTGTTTAGAAATGCATCCTTATCCATTATGACCTTGTGCATACCTTCTTCGTCTTTTCGCCCAAGAAATCCGATTGTTTCAAGTTGCTTAATTACACCTTCTGCCTGTTCATGGTTAATAGAGAAATTCTCTTTTACCTGTTCAACACTGATACTTTGCTTTTCGCTGGCAAATATACCAACCTTTTCAATGAGTCCATCGAGACTATCATTTACTCTTTGCTCTTCACTGCCTCTGGGAGTAACTTCTTTTTGATTTTTAAGAAAGTTCATAAGCTTTCCAAGCTGCTCCTCATCACCATTTTTTAAATAATCATCAAATGTTGCGATTCTACCAAACTTCAATTTCTGCAGCATCATATTCACTCTTGGAACTGCCTCAGAATGAAATATCACTTCACTTTTACCATCTGTTCTGTCAAGGTCCGGAAGTACTGAATAAAGTATTCCATATTTCTTTGCCATCTTTTCAACCTTCTTCATATCCTCAGTATTAAACTGCAATACCTGAAGGTCTCCGCCTTTTAACAGGAGCTTTCTCATAGATGTCTTTCCCATTGTTTTCTCATAATCAAGCATTCCTTTTAAAAACTCCACTGCCTGTTGCATAGACTTAATAGTGCCACTGCCAACCTTAAGTACTATGTCTATTCCATCATATGCAACCCTTATAATCTGTACTGCTTCTGCAATTTCCTCTGCCATATTATTTCACCTCCCTCCTTAATCCGGTAAACTGTTTTCTAAAACTGCTATCTCAATAATCTCCCTCATCTTTGATGGTTCAAGATTATTATTGATAAGTTCCACAAGTTGCCCTTCTGTAAGCTGTTTTTCAATAGCAACCTTAATCATTGAAAGCTGCTCTACTGAAAGCTTTCCTGCAGAAACCAGCTTTATAATATCTACTCTTGATTTCTTCCTAAAGCATAATTTTGATAACAGTCCTATTAATCCGTTAGATCTTTTTTCAATTTTATCGATGGTAATACCTGCAACAGGCATTGTATAATAAACTGGAATTATATTATCCACTTTTTGGACCTCCTTTATTTCCGCCTCTTTCTTGGTACTGACATTATCCTCGCCCGTCACCTGCACTTCAGATAGCTTTGTCCTATCAGCCTCTCTTAATTTGTTGATAGTTGCATTTGCATCCTCAAGTGCATCGCCCTTTTTTCTCACCTGTTTTTGCAAGTCAGCTACCGTTTCCTTAAGAAGTTTTAATTCATCATCCTTTTTCTCATTGCTTCTGTTTAAACTCTTTACCTGACTAATAGCCTTTGTAAGCTCGTCCTGTTTTGAAATTATCTCCTGTTCTTTTTGGGCAAGTTCATCAAGTAACTTCTGCCTTAATTTATCATCAGAATCATTTGTTTCTTTTTCTGTAACTGTATCTTTTTTCACATCTGACATACTTTTAATATCTGATAACCTTTTTTCAATCACATCCATATCAGCTGCCAGTTTTTCACTTATTTTATCAACAGTGGATAAAAAGTTATCCATTACCTTATTTATTCTTTCAAGATCACCACTATTATCATTGATATCTTTTGTGCTTGCATCACCTTGAGTTTTACAGTTCACACTGTCCTGCTCATTGGTTTTTGCAATATTCTGTTTATACTTCTTATATGCCACCTTCATTTTTTCAGGCACAGCCTTCATCTCCGAAATAATTTCCTTGGTAAGCTTTATATCATTACAATCAATATAAATCGCATATGCAGTCTGCATCTGTGCAAAGTTAAAATCAGCAGCACACACAGTATCCAAAACATCTGAGCCGTAATTTTTTCTTAGGCAGTCAGATATTATCCTCGCTATTCTTATATCATTGCCTCTTGTAAGATATAATTCTATCTCATTTCTGGTTATCCCCATCTTCATATCTTCTTCGGCTAACTTTAAAATTTCTGCTGAATATTTACCATTTCTACTAAGCTTATCCATCGTAGTATCAATGTCGCTTTGAGAAATTGGTATTCGTTTGTTTTCCATAATAATTCCTTTCCGGACATAAAAAAATCAGCCAATTATCGGCTGTCTTTACTTCCTTTTGTTCTTATTTTTTCTTTTTCTAATGACTCAACCTTATCTCTGCTTTCCTCATTTATATCTGATGAAAGTTCTTTGATAATACCATTTGCTATATTTAGCTGTTGCCTTACATAAGCCTCCTTCTTTTGTAGCTCTCCTATCTTACTATGATAAAATTCCTTAATCCGTAGTATTTCAG